>NZ_JBIKNZ010000037.1:0-29883 GCF_044358365.1 Phenylobacterium sp.
GCTGACCCGGGGCGTCTTTGCGCGATTGGCCGGCACCTCGTGGCGCAGCCAGCTTTCCCAAAGATACACGGTGCCCGCCTCCGGCTGGAGGTAGACGAAACTCCGCGCGGACTCCGGCGCATCGGCCCGCCTGGGCGGGGCGGCCATCATCAGCGGCAGCCTCGGATCCTCCAGCTTCAGGGCGCTGGCGCCCGGCGGCGTGGCCACATAGTAGGTCCCGGAAATCACGCTGTGCGGGTGGACATGGCCCGAGTGGGCGGCGCCGGGTTTGAGGATGTTCACCCAAAGGCCGTCGAGTCGCAGCTTGCCGGCGCCCAGATCGAAGTCCAGCGCGTCGGAGAACGCGCGCGCATGACGATCCAGCCGGGTCTTGAGATCACCGAACACGCTCATTCGCCGGGGCAGGTCATCCAGCGAGGCGTATGAGGTATAGCCACCATATCCGTGTTCGCGGCACCAACGTCGCCCGGCCGTATCCTCATCGGCCAGTCCCTCGCAGGCCTGCAAAATCTCGGCGTTGAAATTTTCGAAGCTTCGGTCTGTACTAAGGGTGGCCGAATAGATCGGCGTGGCGAAGAGCGGTCGCAATGTCATGGGTGGCGGCTTAAACCAGCCGGGTCGTTTCGCAAAATGACGAGCCGTCTGGCGCGATGCGGGAACGTTGTTTAGGTTGGGTCCAAACAGGTGCGGTCGAATCCAGACCAACACCAACGGGGGAACGAGATTATGATCAGGATCGTCGCGGCGCTGGCTGTAGTCGGCCTCCTTGCGTCAGGCCCTGCGATGGCGCAGCCCAAGCCCAAGGCGGCGGCGGCTTACAAGGCGCCCCGAGGCCCCGATGGCAAGCATCCCGACCTGAACGGCGTCTGGCAGGCAATGAATACCGCCGGTTGGGACATCGAGCCGCATGCTGCGCGCGCCGCCCTGCAACTGCGCCCCGGTCCGTTTGTGCCAGTGCCGGCCAAGGCGGTCGTAGCGCTGGGCGCTGTAGGCGCCGTTCCGGCTGGTCTCGGCATCGTCGAAGGCGGCGAGATCCCCTACACGCCTGAGGCCAAGGTTATCCGCGACGCCAATCGCGCCGACTATCTGAACCTCGACCCGGAAGTGAAGTGCTATCTGCCGGGCGTGCCGCGCGCCAACTACATGCATCTGCCTTTCCAGATCTTCCAGTCTGAGAAGTCGATGATCATCGCCTACGAATATGCCGGCGCCGTGCGCAATGTGCTGTTCACGGATCCCGGCCCGGCCCCGGTCGACAGCTGGATGGGCCAGTCGGTCGCCAAATGGGACGGCGACACACTCGTTGTCACGGTCAGCGGCATGAATGATCGCACCTGGTTTGATCGCGCCGGCAATCACCACTCGGACCAGATGACTGTGGTGGAGCGCTGGACACCGACCGGCCCCGGTCTGGTGCGTTATGAAGCGACCATCACTGACCCCAACACCTTTACCCGGCCCTGGAAGATGAGCTTCAATCTCTACAAGCGGGTGGGGGAGGACGCGCGTCTGAACCAGTTCAAGTGCGTCGAGTTTGTCGAAGAACTGATGTACGGTGACCTGCGCAAGGTGCCGCTGCAGTAGCCTAAATCCCGTCCCCGACGTCCGGGGATTCAAGGAACCTGATCTGCATCCCGCGTTGGAGGCGTAAGATGAATACAAAGAACCTGATAGTCGCTGGAGCCATTGGCGCCGCGCTCGCCGTAGCTGCCGCCGGTGGCGCGGCCCTGGCTCACCACGCATTTGCCGCCGAGTTTGATGGCAAGTCTCCGGTGTTGCTGCGCGGCAAGGTAACTCGCGTGGAGTGGATCAATCCGCACGCCTGGGTGCACATTGCCGCCGTCGGCCCCGGCGGCGCGACCACGGCCTGGATGGTTGAGGGCGGCACGCCCAATACCCTTCTTCGCTCGGGAATTGACCGCAACTCGCTGAAGCCCGGAACGGAAATCATCGTCCGGGGCTATCAGTCCAAGGACAAGCTCTGCAGGCCGGCCTGCAAGGCCAATGGTCGCGACGTAACCTTCCCGGATGGCAAGAAGCTGTTCATGGGGTCGTCAGGAACCGGCGCGCCGACAGATGGCGCAGATCCCACCGAGAAGAAATAGTCCGATCCAGACAATCGTTACGGAAAGGGGAGCCGCGAGGCTCCCCTTTTTCGTTTCAGCCTGTGACCCGTTCAGCGCGACTGGATGGCCAGCAGGGAGTCCCACATGTCCTGAGCATAGCGGATCACCGAGAGGTTCGCGGAAAAGGTATGCTTCGCCTGGATCACCTCGACGAACTCACTCGCGAGGTCGACCCCGGGGTCAGTCGGCGCACTGACGATGCGGGTCGCCGCTGTCTCAAAGCGGTTTGAGGCAGCCATCAGGCCGTAGCGAGCGGTGGCGATCGGGTCCATAGGCCGAACCTTGCGCACCAGCTGGTTAAGGCGGTGCGCAAAGACATGGTGAACAGCTGGCGGCGGCTACCCGAGGGCGGTGTAGACGATCTTCTGGAACATCGGTCCGCCGATACGCCCGGTGGGGCGCTGGCCTTGCATGGCGGTGACGGCCTCGGGTCCCAGTGGCATGGAGTCCTGGATCAGGAAGATCAGGATCATCTCGTTGGCGGGGTCGGCCTGCCACCAGGTGCCAAAGGCGCCTGGCCAGCCGTAGGCGCCCTCGGCGCCGGCCCCCATCCACTGGTGCTTCTCCGCGTCCAGGATCATCGACAGGCCCAGGCCGAACCCCTGACTCAGCCAGAATGGCATGCCCATGAAACCATGGCCGCGCTGTTCGTCGGTCAGCCGGTTGGCGGCCATCAGCTCGAGGGTCTCGGGCTTCACCAGCCGCACGCCGTCAACCTCGCCCCGGCCCAGCATCATCCGGGCGAATTGCAGATAGTCGTCTGCGGTCGAGACCAGCCCGCCGCCGCCGCCTTCGAAGGCAGACGGGGTCGGTGTGTGCGGAAAGGAGACGTCCTTCAACGGGCCTTCCGGCGGCGCCTGATAAAGCTTGGCCATCCGCTCGCGTTTTTCCGGCGGAACCCAGAACGAGGTGTCGGCCATGCCGAGCGGCCCGAAGATCCGCGCCTGCAGCACCTCGCCAATGGATTTACCCTCGATCCGCGCCACCAGGAAGCCCAGTACATCGGTGGCGTGGCTGTAGTGGAAGCGCTCGCCGGGCTGGTAGGTGAGCGGCAGTTCGCCCAGCGCCTTCAGCCAGGCGTCAGGCGAGTGCGGGTTGGCCAGCGCGTTGCCCAGCTTCTCTTCGTGCGCATAGGCGATCGGGCCCATCGAGGTGAAGCCATAGGCGAGGCCCGAGCGGTGGGTCAGCAAGTCCTCGACCGTGATGTCGCGTGCAGCCGGGACCGTGGCGTCCACCGGTCCCGTCGGATCCTTCAGCACCTGCATGTTCGCCAATTCCGGCAGCCAACGGCTGACCGGGTCGTCCAGCTTCAGCTTGCCTTCCTCGACCAGCATCATCACGGCGACGGAGGTCACCGGCTTGGTCATGGAGGCAATGCGGAACAGGGTGTCGCGGGTCATGGGCTGACCGCCTTCGATGTCGCGATGACCCAGCGCATGGGTCTGGACAACCTCCCCCTTGCGCCAGACCAGGGTCACGGCCCCGGAGAGCGCACCCTGATCGATGATTCCCTGAAGCGCGGGCGCGACCTGCGCCAGGGCCGCCGCGTTGAATTCTTTCGGCTGAGCTGCGTCCATTGAACCTCTCCTTCGGGTCTGATGACGCCCATAGCGCCGGGCAGGCGGGTCGGCGTCAAGTGTCCGCAAGGGCGCCTTGCGTCTCAGGCGTCCCGCGCTTCGTAGTTATTGGGTCCGATTGTCATTGTCCGGTCGTCGACTTGACCGTAACGAGGCTTCATGACTGATCCGCGTATCCCCTTGCGACTGACGCTTGTCGCCGCCGCCGCCGCGCTGACGACGGCCTGTACGCCGCTTGGCCTCTTCGCCACCCTGTCACCCAAGGATCCGGCGACGCGCGTATCGCGTGGCGAGGCCTATGGCGCAAATCCCCGGCAAACGGTCGATGTCTACGTCCCCCGCGCCGCGCGGGGCGCTGCGCCAATCGCCGTATTCTTCTACGGAGGATCGTGGGAGTCGGGTCGTCGCCAGGATTATAACTGGGTCGGGCGCGCCATGGCCTCGCGCGGGTTTGTGACCGTTGTGGCCGATTATCGGGTCTATCCGGAGGTCAGATATCCCGACTTCCTGAACGACGGCGCGCAAGCGGTCCGGTGGGCGGTGGACAACGCCGCAAGGCTGGGTGGTGACCCGAAGCGTATCGTCCTGCTGGGTCATTCGGCGGGCGCCTACAATGCCGTGATGCTGGGTCTGGATGCGCGATACCTGAGGGCGGCCGGCGTCGACCCGACGTCGGTGAAGGCCGTGGCCGGGCTTGCAGGGCCTTATGACTTCCTGCCGCTGAACGACAGGACCACTCGAAACACCTTTGGACAGGCTGCCGATCTCACCGGCACACAGCCGCTGAACTACGTGACCCGCACCAGCCCGCCGGCCTTCCTGGCCACCGGCGACAGGGACAAGACGGTGTGGCCCAAGAACACAAAAGCCCTGGCCCAGCTCTATCGGGATGCCGGTGCAGTTGTCGAGGAACGCCACTACGCCGGCGTCGATCACGTTGAGATCATCCTGGCTATATCGAGACCGCTGCGAAGTGGCGCGCCGGTGCTGAACGAAATGGCGGCCTTCCTTCGCGAACATGCCGACTGAGGCGACTTACGCCTGGCGACGACAAGTTCGCCAAAATGCGCTAGGACAACAGGTGAACCCGTGAAGGTCTGCTCCCATGCGCGCGTCGGTCACCGTACTGCTCACCGCCAGTCTCATGGCCCTTGCCGCCTGCGCGCCGGACGCGCCACCCGGGGTGAACCGCGAGGACCTGGACGCCGCCGTTTCAAGGGCGATCGGCGATCCGACAACCTGCGTTTTGATTGCAGGGGTCGGGTCGAGCCGGGTGCTCTATCGCTACAACACCGCCACCGCCTGCGACCGCGAACTTCCTGACTGCGATGGACCGGGAGCCACCAAGGTCGGCAAGCTTCTGGAAGCCACGGCCCGGGACCGCCAGCCCCGCACCCTGAGCTGCGACAGCGCCGTGGCGCCGGGGCGCGGGGTGGGCTGGGCGTCCGGCCCCATCGCCGGCACGGATCTCGTCTATGCGGCCATGATGGAGGGCGAGCGCGCCTTCCCCGGCCGGATGATGGCTGACCGCCTGGCCGGGGCTTTCCGCCGTGCGAAGGTCAGCTCACAGCCCTGAACATGATGCCGTCGACCCGGGAGGTCCCATGAGCCACTCTGTCGAAGAGCGCGTGACCAAGAGCGCGCGCCATGCGACCTTCTACCTCGCAAGCGGCCCCGAGGCGGGAACGCCGATCATCTTCGTCCACGGTTGGCCGGAGCTTTCGATTTCGTGGCGTCATCAGTTGCCGGTGTTTGGGGGTCTGGGTTTTCGCGCCATCGCACCGGACATGCGCGGCTATGGCCGGTCCAGCGTTTATAACCGCCACGAAGACTATGCCCAGGAACACATCGTCGCCGACATGATCGAACTGCTCGACAGCCTGGGCGCCGACAAGGCGATCTGGGTCGGTCACGACTGGGGCGCGCCAGTGGTCTGGTCGCTGGCCCAGCAGCATCCGGAGCGATGCCACGGGGTGGCGGCGCTTTGCGTGCCCTATATCCCGGATGGTTTCGCACCGGAGACCATCCTTCCACTGGCTGACCGCACGATCTATCCGGAGTCGGCTTTCCCGGCGGCGCAGTGGGACTACATGCTGTTCTACCGGGAGAACTTCGCTGCCGCCTGCGCGGGCTTCGAGGCCGATGTCCGCGCCACGGTGAAGTTGCTGTTCCGCTCGGGATCGCCCGACGGTCAGGGTCAGCCTGCGGCCACGGCCTACACACGCGCCAGAGGCGGCTGGTTCGGGCCCGGCGCCCCGGCGCCGGACCTGCCGCGCGACGACAGTGTGCTCACCTTCGAGGACGAGAACCGCTACGTCGAGGGCCTGACCCGCAACGGCTTCTTCGGCCCAGACAGCTGGTACATGAACGGCCCGGCCAACATGGCCTATGCCGCCGGGGCCGCCGCCCGCGCGCACCTGCCCATGCCGGCCCTCTTCATTCACGCGGCCTATGACCATGTATGCGCCACGCTGGACAGCCGCCTGGCCGATCCGATGCGCGCCCACTGCGCGGACCTCACCGAAGCCACCGTGGCGTCCGGCCACTGGATGGCCCAGGAAAAGCCCGCCGAGGTCAACGCCGCGCTCGCCAGGTGGCTGGCGGCGCGGCTGCCCGATCTGTGGCCGGTGACCTGATGCTTACCGCGTCAACTCGTAGACAGCCGTGATGTCGACGCGGACGCTGAGTTCGCCCGCCGACACGGGCGACGCATCCTTGGCTTCACTGCGCATCGCCATGGCCACCATTGGCATCGGCGGCTGGGGCGAATAGCCACCGCCTTCGCTGAGCGTGACGAGACGCAGAATCCGATAGCCGGTGGCCCGGGCGTAGAGGTCGGCCTTTGCCGTCAGCGCCCGCACCGCAGCCTCCCGCGCAACGTTCTCGGCGGTTGAAGGGTCCGATAGGCCGAAGCTGATTCCGTTTACCTGATTGGCTCCGGCATTTACGGTGGCGTCGACGGCTGCGCCCAGTTTCTTGAGGTCGCGCACGACAACCGTCACCTGGTTCGACACCTGATAGCCGATCAGAACCGGCGCCTGGTTTTCCACGTACCGGTACTGCGGATTGACGCTCAGGTTCGAGGTCTGGATGTCCTTCTCGGCGAACCCGGCCCTTTTCAGAGTCGCCATAACAGCGCTCATTCGTGTCGCATTGGCGGTTAGCGCCTCGGCGGCCGTCTTGCCCTCCGTCATGACGCCCAGGCTGATACTGGCCATGTTGGGCGCGAGACGGGTTTCACCCGTGGCCGTCAGGTTGAAGGTGGTGGCCTTGAACATCGTCTCGGTCGCCGGGGGCGCCGGCTGGGCTATCGCCGCCGACATCGCAATAGTCGTGGTCATAGCCAGGCCAAGGGCGGCGGCTTGCATCAGGGTCTTCATCGACATCTCCAGTCCAGGGTCGGACGCCAGACCCTCGCAATTCCCACATGAACGCAAGCTTTAAGCGGCGTCCAGCCCATGCTAACGCCGTCCCCGCGCTGCAGGGGCCTGTAGCTCAATGGTTAGAGCCGGCCGCTCATAACGGTCTGGTTGCAGGTTCGAGTCCTGCCGGGCCCACCAGCAGCTGTTCGCGGACCAGTCCGTTGCATAGCGTGCCGTCCCGGTTCAGAATTGCGAAATACGGTATGCTGTCAGTTGTCGCGGAAGCGCGGTAGGATGCCGGTGCGCTGCAATCGCGGGCGGTGATCCGCGTCGGCCCGGGGGAGATGGACGGATGGGGTTTGCGATCAATCGGGTCGGCGTCATCTTTGGCGCGCTTTCGGCCGTATTGGGGGCTCTGGCCCTGGCGACAGCAACACAGAGCCCTGCGCTCGCCGTTGCGCCGTCCGCCGCGCCGCAGATGGTTGATGACTTCCGCCTGCCGGATCAGAACTACCTGGGCCGTCAGCTCTACCGGCTGGGCGACGCCAGGGCCGTGGTGATCATCACCTACGCCAGCGGCGACAAGGCGATCCGTGCCGAGGCCAGGGCCTATATGGACCTGAAAGCGGCCCATTCGGCCCCGGGGGTCGAGTTCATGATGCTGGCCTCGAAGATCGGTGAGACCCGCCCCACGGTGATCGCTGACGCCAAGGCTGTCGGCATCGATATGCCTATTCTTTTCGACTACCAGCAGATCATTGGCGAGAGCCTGGGCGTGACCCGTGCCGCCGAGGTGATCGTGATCGATCCGCGCACCTGGACGGTGGCCTACCGCGGCGCGGTCGCGGGCAAGGGCGGCGAGGCCTGGGCGAAGCAGGCGATCGAGGGACTGGTGGCGGGCCGCAAGGTCTCCATGGGCGCCAATGCGCCGCGCGGCGCCGTGATCGCGTTCCCGGAGCGCGCGAAGGCTGCAAGCTTTGCGAAGATTTCCTACGCCAGGACCATTGCCCCCATCATTCAGGCCAAGTGCACCGGTTGCCACCAGCCCGGGGGCATCGGACCTATGCCGCTGAACAACTATGAGCAGATCAAAGGCTTCTCGCCGATGATCCGCGAGGTGCTGCGCACCAACCGGATGCCACCCTACATGGCTGACCAGACGGTGGGCCATTTCCTGGACGATGACCGGCTGAGCCCCGACCAGATCAAGACCCTGGTCCATTGGGTCGAGGCCGGCGCGCCGCGCGGCGAAGGCGAGGATCCGCTGGCGAAGATCAAGTTCCAGGCCCCGGAATGGCCTCTGGGTAAGCCGGACGTGATCGTTGAGATCCCGGCGGCGAAGATCCCCGCGTCAGGCGTGATGGAGTATCAGCGCCCCGTCGTGAAGAACGTCATGACCGAGGGCCGCTGGATGAAGGCCACAACCTTCCGTGTGACCGACCGCCAGGTGGTGCACCACATCCTGACCGGCGTGGTCGAGGGCGAGGCCACCGAGGGCCGGACCGCGTCGGAGGCCGAATGGGGCGCCTCACTGGGCGGCTATGGTCCTGGACGCGGCTCAAACCTGCAGCCTGAAAACACCGGCGTGTGGGTCCCGCCCAGCGGTGGCATCGCGTTCCAGAACCACTATACGCCCTATGGCCGCGAGACGGTCGAGAAGACCCAGATGGGTGTCTATTTCTATCCTAAGGGCCAGGAGCCGAAGTATGTGCTGCGCACCTTCGGCATCTTCGACTTCACCATCGCCATCCCGCCCGGCGAACAGTTCCACCCGGAGGTCGCCTCCGTCGAACTGCCCAGGGACGCGATCCTCTATGGTCTGACGCCACACGCTCACCATCGCGGCGGCTCGGCCAGCGTCTCGATCCGCTATCCGGACGGCCGTGAGGAGATGTTGCTTGCGCTGCCCCGCTACGACTTCAGCTGGCAGTACGAGTACTTCCTGAAGGAGCCGCTGCTGGCTCCGGCCGGCTCGAAGGTGATCACCCGCTGGACCTACGACAACTCCACCCGCAATCCGGCCAATCCGGATCCGAAGAAGCTGGTGACCTGGGGTGAGCAGTCCTCGGAAGAGATGCTGGCCACCTATTTCCACTACCGCTGGGTGGACGAGACGGTCGCCGACCAGCGTCCCGAGTATGACAAGATGCTGCAGGCCAACCTGATCCTAGGCGTCATGGACGACAACATCGACGGCAAGCTCACCCCGCCGGAATTGCGCGGCCAGATGGGCGACATGCTCAAGAAGTATTTCGCCATGATCGACACCGACAAGGATGGCGGCATCGACAACAAGGAGTTCACTGCGGCGCAGAAACTGATGCCGCGTCGCCAGCGTCCGAACAATAACCCAGCGGCCCCGCCACCGGTGGCGACCGGCACGCCGGCGGCGGCGCAGTAGCGGGTTCGGCGCACGTGTTTCGTCATCCTCCCCCAATGGGGGAGGAGATCCACCAGTTCCGCTTTCAGGCCGTTTCAACACAAGGGAGAGCGTAGTTGGTTCGGCTAGATTGCAGAGGCCTGGGATTGGTGGCCACATTGGCCGTGGCGCTGTCTTTCGGGACTGCCGCCGAAGCCCAGACCCCCGGTCAGGCCGTTTTCGAGGCCCGCTGCAAGGACTGCCATGAGCCGGCGGCGGATCGCGCGCCCAGCCGCGCTGACCTGGCCCAGCGTCCGCAGACAGAGATCGTGAAGTCCCTGACTGATGGCTTGATGAAGCTCATGGCGGACGGCTTGAGCGCTGCCGAGATACAGCCTGTCGCCAGCTATATCAGCAGCGTGGATACGTTGGCGCCGGCCACCACGGCCCCAACGCCTGCCACCCGGATGCCTTAGGTTCCCTGCGCAAGGGGAATTTTCCGGCGTTGATGGGGCCTCAACACGCTTCCAGGCGCACCGTGGCCTTCACCTGTATGTTGCCCGCCGAACGGCCTACCAGCACCTCATAGTCGCCGGCGTCGATGGGCCAGGTCCCGGTCTCCGGGTCATAGGGCGCAAACGCGCGAGGCTCGAGCATCAGCTTGACCTGACGGGTTTCGCCGGGATCAAGCCGGACCTTGGCGAAGGCCTTCAACTCTTTCGGCGGGCGGGGCAGGCGCGGGTCCAATTGCGCGACATAGACCTGAACCACCTCGGCTCCGGGACGCGCGCCCGTGTTTGACACCGTCACTCCAAGAGACACAGGCTCGCCCGCCCGCACCGTGTCGGCCATGCGCAGGTCGCTGATCTCGAAGCTCGTGTATGTCAGGCCGTGGCCGAACGGGAACAGCGGGCGCACCGGGGCGGCATCATAGAAGCGGTAGCCGATCGCCAAGCCTTCCATGTAGTCGCAGATCAGAGGGTCGGCATTGGGTCTGTGCGCCGGGTGATCGCCGAACGTCTCCGGGAAGGTGACGGGCAGCCGGCCGCCGGGCGCCCGGTCGCCGAACAGCACGGCGGCGAGCGCGTCCGGACCGGTCTCCCCGGGCAACCACATCTGCAACACCGCCGCGGCCTGGTCGATCCAGGGCAGGGCGAAGGGCGAGCCGGTGTTCAGGACCACGACGGTATTGGGGTTTGCGGCCAGCACGGCGCGGGCCAGGGCGTTCTGCTCGCCGGGCAGGTCCATATCGGCCCGGTCATAGCCTTCAGCCTCTGTTACAGCGGCGGACCCAAGCACCAGGATCACCGCGTCGGCCTGGGTGGCGGCCTCGATGGCGCGGGTCATGGGCTCGGCCGGGGTGCGGACGCCCAGCGCCAGATAGTCGTTCTCGGCGCTGGCCGGTGTGTAGTCGAGTTCGATGCGATAGCCGTGGCCCGCCACCAGACCGGCGCTGCCCAGCCGTCTGGGTACGAGGCTGCCCATCACGTCGAAGCGGTCCGGTTTCGCGGGATCATCCGGTGAAATCAGGGCATTGCCGTCAAGGCGGAGCGTGGCCTGGCCTGTGGCGCGCAGGCCAAACTCGAACACGCCGGTCTTCTCCGGCCAGTACCAGCCGCTCCAGCGGAACGACGCGTAGGCCGTCCGTCTCGCCGAGGCGATAGCCGCACTCACCCAACGCATCAGGTGTCGCTCGAGCCCGGTGCGGTTGGGCTCGCCGGACAGGTCCGCAGTTTCGAAAAAGGTTGAGGCGAGGCCCTCGCCGGAGCGTTCGGGGTCGGGGCTGAACTGGCGCCGGTCTGCGGGCGGCGGGAAGGGATCGTTGTCGACGCCCAAGGCTTCCAGCACGGTCACCCCCGGCCCGAGGCGATCCCGCAGGCCCTCGGCCATGGTGCGCAGGCTGTCGGTGGTGACCTGCGAACTACCGCCCCCCTGCAATAGCACCCGGGCGGCGTTCGGCCCGATCAGGGCTACGGACTCGACGTCGCTGCGGAGCGGCAAAAGCTCGCCGTCATTCTTCAGCAGGGTCATGGCCTCGCAGGCCGCTTCGAAAGCGATGGCCTTGTGTCGGGTCGTGCGCAGTTCACCGACCGGGCGCGGGGCATCGTCCATCAGGCCGCACCGGACGATCAGCCGCACCACGCGGCGCGCATTGTCCTCGATCTGGGCCGGGCTGACCTCGCCGGCCCGAACCGCCGCCAGCAGCTTGTCGCCGAACCATTTGGCCGGGCCGGGCATCTCCAGATCCATGCCGGCGTTGGCGGCAGGCGCCGTTGAGCGAACGGCTGTCCAGTCGGACACGATCGCGCCCTCGTAGCCCCACTCTTCCTTGAGAATCGTGGTCAGCAAATGCCGGTGTTCCGACGCAAGGGTTCCGTTCAGGTTGTTGTAGGAGGCCATCACAGTCCAGGGATCGGCCTCTACGACGATCCGCTCGAATGCGGCCAGATAGATCTCGCGCAGGGTCCGCGCATCGACCCGCGCATCGACGTTGAACCGCTCCAGCTCCTGATTGTTGGCCGCGTAGTGTTTCAGCGACGCGCCAATCCCTTCCCCCTGCAGCCCCCGGACAAACGCCACCCCCATCACCCCCGCCAGATAGGGGTCTTCCGCATAGGTCTCGAAGTTTCGACCCCAGGTGGGGATTCGCATCATGTTGACCGTCGGCGCCAGCACCACGTGCTCGCCCAGCG
Source organism: Phenylobacterium sp. (assembly GCF_044358365.1). Lineage (GTDB taxonomy): Bacteria > Pseudomonadota > Alphaproteobacteria > Caulobacterales > Caulobacteraceae > Phenylobacterium. Next base: position 12,118 of record NZ_JBIKNZ010000037.1, read on the forward strand.
CATGGGCCTCGCGGCCGATCGCAGCGGCGACACCGCTTGCCGTTTCGGTGTTCCAGGTCGCCGCGACCGCTACGCCCACCGGGAAGACCGTCGCTGCCTCGCCCTTGATCGAACGCACGCCGGTGGGGCCGTCCGACATCCGGAGCGAGGGAATGCCCAGGCGTTCGATCCCGTGCAGAGCAAAGGAGCTGACCCCCGCCATCAGCTGGACCTTTTCTTCCAGCGTCAACTGCGCCATCAGCCCGGCGACCCGGTCATCCAGCGACGCGGAAGGGTCAGGATAGGTGGTGGTCATGAGGCCTCCCGTTGCGCGCGCGCATGGCTTACGGAATGGTATCCGGCGGCCCCGGGGAATCGAAGGACAGAAAAATGAAGACGCGCGCAGCGGTGGCTTTCGAGGCCAAGCGGCCCCTGGAGATCATCGAACTAGACCTGGAGGGGCCGCGCGCCGGCGAAGTACTGGTGGAAATCAAGGCTACCGGCGTCTGTCATACTGACGCCTACACCCTCGACGGGCTGGATTCCGAAGGCATCTTCCCCTCGATCCTGGGTCATGAGGGCGCTGGCGTGGTGGTCGAGGTCGGGCCGGGGGTGACCTCGGTGGCAGTGGGCGACCATGTGATCCCGCTCTACACGCCCGAGTGCCGCCAGTGCAAAAGCTGCCTGAGCCGCAAGACCAACCTCTGCACCGCCATCCGCGCCACGCAAGGCAAGGGCCTGATGCCAGATGGCACCAGCCGCTTTTCCTGGAAGGGACAGACGGTCCACCACTACATGGGCTGCTCGACCTTCTCGAATTACACGGTCCTGCCCGAGATCGCCCTGGCCAGTATCCGCAAGGACGCCCCCTTCGAAACAGCCTGTTACGCCGGCTGCGGTGTCACGACCGGCGTGGGCGCGGTGGTCAATACGGCGGGGGTCGAGCCCGGCGCCAATGCCGTGGTCTTCGGCCTGGGCGGCATCGGCCTGAACGTGATCCAGGGGCTGCGGATGGTGGGCGCGGCGATGATCGTCGGCGTCGACATCAACCCCGACCGCGAGGCCTGGGGCCGTCGCTTCGGCATGACCCACTTTGTCAATCCGGGGGCGATCGACGGTGATCTCGTCGCCCATCTCGTGGCCCTCACCGACGGCGGCGCGGACTACACCTTCGACGCCACCGGCAACACCACCGTCATGCGCCAGGCGCTGGAGGCCTGTCACCGCGGCTGGGGCGAGAGCATCATCATCGGCGTGGCCGAGGCCGGCAAGGAGATCGCCACCCGGCCGTTCCAGCTGGTCACCGGCCGGGTCTGGAAGGGCACGGCCTTTGGAGGAGCGCGCGGACGCACCGATACGCCGAAGATCATCGACTGGTACATGGACGGCAAGATCGAGATCGACCCGATGATCACCCACAAGCTGCCGCTCGACCGGATCAATGAAGCCTTCGACCTGATGCATTCCGGCGAGAGCATCCGCACGGTGGTGGTCTACTGAGGTCAGCGGGGCCGGGCGCTCCGGCCCTGCGCGGCGGTCGGCTTCAGGTCGATTAGACGGATCACGCCATCGCCATCCACGTCCAGCACGGCGAAGCGCCGTTCAGCTGCGGCGCGGAATTCGTCTGCGCTCACGCTGTAGGACAGATCGGCATCCGCCCCCCGGATCGGGTGGGGCTCGTTGATCAGGCTGTAGGGCGCCGTGCCCTGGCTGTAGGTGTCCAGCTCGTTTCGGCCCAGCGGCTGGAACCGGCGTCCGCGCTGGGTCAAGGCGCGACCTGCGCCTGACCGGGTGGTCTCGGGAACCAGCACGTCCTCCCAGCGGGTGGCCTCCGGCATGTCGATGCGGCCATCACCATCGACATCGAGCGCCTTGAACCAGGCTGAGGCGTCGGCTCTGAACTCATCGCGCGTGAGGCGACCATCGCCATCGCGATCTGCTTCCGCAAACCAGGTCGAGACCGGGTAGGGCTGGCCCGGTTCCGCGCGGAACGGCTTGCCTGCCGGGCTGATGAACAACTGCTGGACGGGCCCCGGCGGGCCGTCGTCGCGATCATCATCATCCAGTCCGGGCGGCGGTGCGCCTGCGCTGGCGCAAGCCACGCAGAGCATCGCCATCGCCACGATCAGGATTCCGGTCTTCACGCGCATGTCTGCTCCTGGCGGTCAGCTCCTGGAACCTGACGCCCGAAAACGGCGCCAGCGTGACCAGCGGCGCACCATGATGCGGATTGCCGCGCCGCGCTCAGTATTTCCCGAACCGGACCTCGGCGCTCCCCACCGGCAGGTCGATGGTCATGCCGTCAAAGGCAAGTCGCCAGTCCAGCTTGCCGCCCTCGTCCATGCCCTTGGTGAACGCCTCAGGCGTATAGAACGGCAGGCCCGCCTGGGTTAGGTGGCTGAGCACCAGGGCCTTTACGCCCGCGGCCCGGGCCAGGTCCGCCGCCTCCACCGGGGTGGTGTGGTAGGTGAGCGTGTCGGTCATCAGCGAGCTCATCCGCGGGTTGCCCAACATCTTCAGGCCGCCGGCCATCTGTCGCGTCATGTCGGCGTTCTGGGCCTCGTGGATCATCACGTCCGCGCCCTTCGACGCCGTCGCCAGCGGCGGCCAGGGTCGGGTATCACCGCTGATCACCACCGAGCGACCCTTGTAGTCGAAACGATAGCCATAGGCCGGCGAGATCGGTTCGTGCGCCACCCGGATAGCGGTAACCGTCAGGTCACCGTCTTTCCAGGCCTCCGCCGTCTGGGCGGCGGCGGGAATCGTCACCACCTTTGCCTTCAGCGTGCCGGCGGGGATGTCGAACCGGAACGCTCCATGATCATGGTGGGCCTTGCGAAACTCGTGGTCGTTCTCGTAGGCGAGGTTCATCCCGGTCGCCAGTTTGTCGACCCCGTCCGGGCCCACCACCGCCAGTGGTTGCGGACGACCAGCGACCCAGCTCTGCATGTTGAACTCGCCCAGGTCGCCGATGTGATCGGAGTGCAGATGAGTGATGAACACCGCCTTGGCGGTGGCCAGCGGCAGACGCCATAGCTGAAAGTTTTCTGTCGCCTCCGGCCCGATATCCACCAGATAGATCGAGCCGCCAGCCTGAATGGCCGTGCAGGGCTTGGCGCGTCCGACCACCGGCAACGGCCCCGAGGTTCCGCAGAAAATGACCTTCAGGGTGTCCGGCGCCTGGGCTTGCGCCGGGGCTGACATGAGTGTCAGCGTCAGAAGCGCCAGGGCCGCGCGGCCGAGCCATCGAATAGGGGACATGTCCTTTTCCTTTCGTCGCCGCGACAGCGCGCGGATATTGTGACACGATGCATGCTACTACTTTTCTCAGGGCCACGACGAGGGTCAAATTGGAGGAACGAAAATGACGCTCAGCTACGATCTCTACTGGTCGTTCCGCTCACCCTATTCCTACATGGTGACCCCGCGCCTGATGGCATTGGACGCTGAATACGACGCGCATTGCAATGTCCGGGTGGTCTATCCCCTGGCCGTGCGCACGCCCGAGTTTTTCGACAATCGCGACCCGCTGTGGTTCTCCTATTTCATGCAGGATGTGTTCCGTGAGGCCGCCTTCCTCGGGTTGCCGTTCCGTTGGCCGCGGCCCGACCCGGTTCAGCAGGCGCCTGGCGTCGGCTACCGGATGGAGCAGCCCTACATCCACAGGCTGACCCACCTTGGCGTCGCGGCGACCGAGCGGGGCCGGGGCCTGGCTTTCCTGGCCGAGGTCAGCCGCACGATCTGGGGCGGTGAGGTCGATAACTGGCACGAGGGCGACCATCTGGCCCGCGCCACCGAACGCGCCGGTCTCGACTATGCCGAACTCAGCACCGCCGTGGACGGCGACCCGGACCATCACCGCGCCGTGGTCGAGGAAAACCAGATCGCCCAGCGCGCCGCAGGCCACTGGGGCGTACCCATGATGGTGTTTGGCCAGGAGGCCTTCTTTGGCCAGGACCGCTTCGACCAGATGAAGTGGCGCATGGAACAGGCGGGGTTGACCAGGCGGGGCTGATCTCGTCGCGCGACCCGGGAGGGACAGGATGTTCAGGATGACCCGACGCGCCGCAATTGCGCTTGCCGCCGCCAGCGGCGGCCTTGGTTTGGGCGCGAAGGCGGCGACCCGCCGTGTCGGCATCCGGCGGCTGGTGCATCGTCCGATCATCGCGCCGGGCATGGACGTCAGAATGGGCCCAAACATCGAGGGGCCATCCCTGATCCGCACGCCGGCCTGGCTGCCGGGCCGCCTCGGGCGCTACTACCTCTATTTCGCCGACCATAAGGGCGACTACATCCGCCTGGCTTATGCCGACCGGCTGGAAGGGCCGTGGAAGGTCCATGCCCCTGGGTCATTGCAACTGGCGCAGTCAGGTCTTCCAACGGCGCCGCCGCCGCCGCCACCGAATGCGGCGGCGCTGCTGGCCGCCCAGGGCGCCGCCAATCGGGCGCCGCCAGGCACGCCCGGGATTCCCACCCTCCTCGACGACGCGACCTTGCCGCATATCGCCTCGCCGGATGTCCATGTGGATGAGGCCGGGCGGCGGATCATCATGTATTTTCACGGGCTGGAGTCCTTCGGCGTCCAGCGTTCGCGGGTGGCGACATCGACCGATGGGCTGAACTTCCACGCCAGCGGCGGCTCAATCGGATTGTCCTATATGCGAGTGTTCCATCACGCCGGGCGCCACTACGCCATGGCGATGCCCGGGGTGTTTTCCCGCTCTCTCGATGGCCTGACGGGTTTCGAAACAGGCCCTCGACTTTTTGCGGGGGACCAACGCCACAGCGCCCTGCTCAAGCGTGGAAACCAGCTGTATGTGTTCTGGACCCGGGTCGGCGATGCGCCCGAGCGGATCTACATGTCGACCATCGATCTGACGCCGGACTGGATGTCGTGGACCGTCGGCGAGACGATCGAGGTGCTGCGCCCGGAGAGGGATTGGGAGGGCGCTGATCTGCCGGTCGAGCCGTCGTATCGCAGCGCGATCAACACCCCGGTCAACCAGCTTCGTGACCCTGCGATCTATGAAGAAGACGGACGCGTGTACCTGCTCTACGCGGTGAAGGGTGAAGGCGGGATCGCAATTGCGGAACTGATCTTCTGATCCACTTCAGGTTTCTGATGACGCCCGCGCCCGATCCGCCTAGCGTGAAGCTTCGAGGCGGCTAGAGAGCTGCAGAATTACAGGGTTGGGGAGAGACTGGATGACGTCAATGACGGTGGGCGCCGCCGCCGCCCTTGCGCTGGCGGCTGCAGGATTTGCTTCGCCAGTTGCGGCCAAGACCCCACGACAACCCAACGTCATCGTCATCCTGGCTGACGATCTCGGCTACGGCGACACCGGGGTCTATGGCAGCAAGATCATCAAGACGCCCAACATCGACGCCCTGGCGGCGGACGGCGTGCGTTTCACTCAGGGCTATGTCAGCCATCCCGTCTGCGCGCCGTCACGCTCGGCGATCATGACTGGCCGCTATCAGACCCGGTTCGGCTACGAGTTCAATCCGGTTGGCCGTGACAGGACCCGTGGCGTGGCCCTGACCGAGACCTTCATTCCCAAGGTGCTGAAGTCCGCAGGCTATTCCACGGGAATGGTCGGCAAATGGCACCTGGGCGAGTCTGGTGACTATCATCCGATTGGCCGGGGGTTCGATCAGTACTTCGGAGTCCTGAGCGGCGCTGGCGCGTTCATCACCAACGCCAGGGACGGCGATGAATTCCATACCCCACCGGGCTCCAGGGGGACTTACGGAACGGCGGAAGGCGGCGGCGCAATTCCGGACATGTCGGAGGCGCAGGAAATGGTCGTGATCCGCCAGCGAGCGCCGGTCTATCGCGGTCGCGAGGTGGTTGAGGTCAAGGACTACCTGACCGACGCCTTCACCGAGGAGGCTGTCCGCTTCATTGGCGAGAACAAGGACAAGCCCTTCTTCCTCTACCTTGCACACACTGCCCCGCATACGCCGCTGCAGGCTACGGCGAAGTACATCGGACGCTACAAGAACATCGAGAACAAGGGACAGCGCGTCTATGCGGCCATGGTCGCGTCGCTCGACGACAGCGTCGGCGCCGTGCGGGCCAAACTGAAGGCCGAAGGAATCGACAAGGACACCCTGATCGTCTTCCTGTCCGATAACGGCTGCGCCGGCTATGTCGGCGACGCCTGCACCAACTCGCCGCTCAACGGCTACAAGGCCGGCCACCTGGAGGGGGGTATCCGTGTGCCCTTCATCATGGCCATGCCGGGACGGATCAAGGCCGGACAGGTGGAAACTCGCGTGGTCTCCAGCCTGGATATTGCGCCCACTGCGGCGGCGCTGGCTGGCGCGAAGATGCCCAACGGATCCGATGGGGTCGACCTGATGCCCTATCTCACCGGCGGCAAGGCCGGGACGCCAAACCCCACCCTCTACTGGCGCTCTGGCCCCAACTTCGCGATCCGCGATGGTGACTGGAAGATGTGGGTGGTCAACCGCGCTGACCCGTCCGAGCCTCCGCGCAGCGGAACAGGCGCCGTTGCGGATGGCATCGAGGCCAAGGTCTCGCCTTTGGGCAAGTATGTCATGCTCTATGATCTCAAGAGCGATCTCGGTGAAAAGACCAATCTGGCGACGGCGCGGCCCGAGGTGGTGGCGCGTCTGCAGGCGAAGCTGGAAGCCTGGGATAAGCTGAATGTCGCCCCCCAGTGGACCAGCATGCGGCAGGGCGTCTTCCGGCACGAAGGCCAGGCGCTGAAGGCCTATCCCTGATGATCCGCCGTCGTGACACCCTGATCGGCGCCGGCGCAATGCTGGCGGCCGCCACGCCTGCGCTGGGGCAATCGGTGAAACCGCCGCCGGTGAAGCCACAGCATGCCCGCTTTGCCGCCGAGATAGCGGCAGCGCAGGACCGCCTGGACGCCTTTCTCCTGGCGTTCAACGCCCGCGATCTCGCCGCCTATGAAGCTACGTTCAACTTCCCGCATGTTCGCTTCGCATCCAACACGGTGACGATCATCAATCCGGGTTACCACAAGCCCGGGATGTTCGAGAGCGGGTCGCTGGCCGATTGGCATCGCTCGGCGTGGGACCGCCGCGATGTGATCCACGCCGGAGCCGACAAGGTGCACATCGACACCCGCTTCATCCGCTATCGCAAGGACGGCAGCGTGCTGGGTGGCTTTGACTCCATCTACATCGTCACCCGCCTCGACGGCCGATGGGGCATCCAGGGCCGCTCCAGCTTCGCGCCGTAGAGCGGGTTGAGGAAGAGTGGGAACCGGTTTTCCGACCGCCATCCTCTCTGAACATATGATCGAGGGTACCTTCAGCGCCGGTGATGGCGGGACAGGAACCCCCACATCACCTCGTTGTCCGCGACCCACACATGGCCACCGCCTTCGGTCATGCGGGCAACGACATCGGCGCCGGCGCGGCATCCGGAGTAGCGCTGCTCGGTGAGGTTCGAGGCGATCCTTCGGGTCCGGGGCGCGGCGGAGCAACGGTTGAGTACGGCCCACCGATCCAGGGCTTCATGCATTGAGTATTGCCAATACGACGCCCCACCGCCTTCAACGGGATTGGTGGTGTCCTTGTCGCCAGCAAACGTGATCACCGGCACAGGTCGCGAGGGGCGGCATGTGGCGGGATCGGGCTTGCCGGTCTGACCACGCATGGGATTCCCGGCCCTAAGTCCGACGACCGGGGCAATCGCTGCGAAACGGTCTGCAGCGACGCAAGCCAGCCAGGACGACATCCGGCCTCCACCCGATATTCCGGTGGCATAGATTCTGGATGGGTCAACGCAGGCCTGGGTGATCAGCTTGTCGACAGCGGCGGTAATGAAGGCCACATCATCCGGGTCCGTTGCGGTGGGAACCTTGCCGGTTACGGTCGGGACGCCCGGGATGTTCCAGGCATAACCCCCATTGGCGGGAATGGCGCCGTCGGGCGCTGCGATGATGAAGCCATGGCGGTCCGAGGTCGTCTCAAGGCCCGACCTGGCCAGAAAGCCTGCGCCCGTTCCATTGCTGCCATGCAGGACGAAAAGCAGCGGATGGCGTCTTGTCGAGTCGAAGCCCGCCGGCAGGCGGATCAGCATGGTGCGGTCCCCGATCGCGATCTGCCGCGCCCCGCTCGCCGCGAGGTCTCCACATTCAGCATAAGCCGCCGTTCGGAAAAACAGCGCTGCGGCGCAGACGGCAAGCGCCCAGACCCATCGGTTGGGAGCCAAAGCGAGCATGGGCGACTTTCCTATATCGGAACGAACAGGGTGCTGGCCGCCCAGCTATCCCTCGTCAGCGCCTGGCGCCTCGCGAAAGCCGCCATGGCGGCTGTGGACGGGTCGCGGGAGGCTTCCCACACGCCGTGACTGCCATATCGGGTGATCAGCAGCAGACGGGTGACGCCGCTCTGACGATCATTGGCCGACCGCTTGGCTGTGAACAGGCCGAAGATCTTCGTGTCGAAACGCACCTCGAAATCACGCCAGCCTTCGACCGATAGCGCCACAAACTCCGGCACGCTCCGGGATTCCACAACAAACCAGCGGTGGACATAGATGCCGCCCGGCTGCGGTCGATCCGCCGGGCCAGGCCGCTCGGTGGGCGTCAGCTCTGCCCGTTGGCCGCTGCGCACGGTCTTGTCGCGCATCAGGGAGATGAGCTCCCGGTCCCGGGTCTTCACGTCACCGGCCCACCGGACCAGCAACGCCGCCTGGCGTCCCACCCAGCCCAGTTGCGGCGTGAAATAGCCCACGACCTCGCCGCCGGCCGCCGCCAGGCTGGCGGTGCGGGTGCGCAAGTGATCGGCATAGGCGCGGGTCGGCGTAGTCCCCGGGGCCGCGTCGTCGAGATCGACGAATAGATAGTCGTACATCGCTGGCTCCGCCGCTTGCGACAGGGTGGGGATCAGGGCCAGCGCGGCGGCCCCCAGCAGCCCGCGCCTCGGGATCGTTTCCATCGCCAGACCTTCCGCCGTGGACGGCGGGTGCGTCAACCCGTCTCGCGTGCACCCTTTGCTTGGGCTAGCCTGAGCAAATGGAACCTGACCCGCCATTCTCCGCATCCCGTCGCGCCGTTCTTGGCGCCAGCGCGTCCTTGCTGGCCGCGAGCCCCGCCGGAGCCAAAGCCCTGCCCGACGAAGCCGAGGCTCATCGGATCCTGGAGCGTTACCAGAGCTTCGGGGACAAGGCGTCGGGCGGCCCTGGCGACACGGCCAGTGGTAATTGGCTGGAGGGCGAGCTGAAGGCGACGGGCTACGCGTGCCAGCGCCAGACCTACGACGTGCCGGCCTATCAAGGCGAGGCCGTGCTGACCTGTGGCGCGGCGATGGCGGATCTTGTCCCGCAGGCTATTGTCATGCCGACATCGGGTGAAGGCGTCAGCGGCCCACTCTACGTGGCGGCGTCTGGCAAGGGTGGTCCGGGCCTCGCGCTGGTGGTGCTGCCCCACGCGCGCTGGTCCACCGCCGTAGGCGTCATCGCACAGCGTGTGGCCGCCGCGTTTGACGCCGGCGCGACGGCGGTGGTGATCGTCACCACGGGACCGACCGGCGAGGCCCTCGCGCTGAACGCGCCACCGGACAAGCCCCTGTTCAAAGGTCCCGTAGCCGTCATGGCGCCGAAAGATGTCGGGCCTTTTCTGCTGGCCGCCGCGAAGGGGGAGACAGCGACCTTGCGAATGTCAGGCCGTTCGTTCCGACGGCCCGCCTTCAACGTCACCGCCACCCTGAAGAACGGCTCCGCAAAGACCCTGGTGATCTCGACGCCCCGGTCCGGATGGTTTGCCTGTGCAGGAGAGCGCGGCTCCGGCATGGCCGCCTGGCTGTTGCTGGTCCGTTGGGCGGCGCAGGCGCGACTTCCCGTCGACATCGCCCTGATCTCCACCAGCGGCCATGAGTATGAGAACGCCGGCGGCGAACACTTCATCCAGGAACTCGCCCCCAAACCTGACAAGACCGCGCTCTGGGTCCATCTGGGCGCCAATGTCGCCGCCCGCGACTGGCATGAGCGTGGCGCCGCCCTTTCGCCGCTGCCGAGCGCAGACCCCCAACGCTTCATGCTGGCGAGCCCCTCGATCCTGTCGTCGGCGCGCGCCGCCTTTGCAGGTCTGCCGGGCCTGGAGCAGCCCTACGCCGCCGAGCCGGCTCTCGCGGCAGGCGAGCTCGGCAACATCCTGCGCGCCGGGTACACGCCCGCCATCGGCATCTTTGGTGGCCACCGTTTCCACCATGCGCGCAACGATGATCTGCGCTGCGTTTCGGCGGCGCTGATCCCGCCGGTCGCGGGAGCCTTTGCACGGGTGATCTCCGAGGCGCTCGCGAAGGGTTAACGCCCGTTGTCCCAGAGTGTCCCGGACAGGATGACGCCATGACCGACCCCCACGAAAGCCCGCAGTTCACCTCGCCGACCTACCGGCTGGCCTCGATGGATCAGGATTTCATCATGAGCCCCTCCATGCGCGGGGTGCGGTTCATGATGGAGTTCGTCAAGGCCGATGAGGGCCTGCGCGACTGGGGTGTCCGCTCGACCATCGTCGTGTTCGGCAGCGCGCGCATCCGCGAGGACGGACCGGAACCGCAACCGCGCTGGTATGCCGCCGCCCGTGAGTTCGGTGCGATCGCCTCAAAGCGTGGCGGGGCCTATCTGTCCGCCCGCAAGGAACGCCACAATGTCATTTGCACCGGCGGGGGGCCTGGCATCATGGAGGCGGCCAACCGCGGCGCGGTGGACGTGGGCGCACCCTCGATCGGCCTCAACATCACCCTGCCTCACGAACAGGAACCCAACGCCTGGTCGACCCCGGAGCTCACCTTCCGGTTCCACTACTTCGCCATCCGCAAGATGCACCTGGCCATGCGGGCCAATGCGCTGGTCGTGTTCCCGGGCGGCTTTGGCACCCTGGACGAGCTGTTCGAGGTGCTGACCCTGCGCCAGACCGACAAGTCGCCGCCAATCCCGATCGTCCTGTTCGACGAGGGCTACTGGCGCAGCGTGATCAACTTCGAAGCGCTGATCGCTGCGGGCATGGTCGCGGCGAGCGACATAGACCTGTTCAAATTTGCGGAAACGGCTGAAGAGGTCTGGGCCTGTCTCGCCGCTGATGGTTTGCGGACCCATGAGACCCTGGATGACGCGCCACCGGCCGACCCCATGGGGCTGGCCTGATCAACCCCTCACGGACCCGCACCTGCCCATGCCCACATCCGCCAATGGCCGCACCGCCGAGTATGACATCGATCCCCTGTTCCTGGAGCGGTGGTCGCCACGGGCCTTTACCGGGGAGGCGATGCCCGGCGAGGAGCTGATGACCCTGTTCGACGCCGCGCGCTGGGCGCCGTCCGCGTTCAACGGCCAGCCCTGGCGATTTGTCTACGCTCACCGCGAGACCGGGGCCTGGGCCGGATTGTTCGACCTGTTGATCCCCTTCAATCAGATGTGGGCGAAGAACGCCGCGGTCCTGGTGTTCCTGGTGTCCGACCGTTTTCGCCGCGTCGAGGGCCAGCCGCCGGCGCCGGTTTACAGCCACAGCCTCGACGCTGGCGCGGCCTGGGGCGGACTGGCGCTGCAGGCCAGCCGCAGCGGCTGGGCCACCCACGGCATGGTGGGTTTTGACATTCCGCGATCCTATGAGGTGCTGGGCGTCGATGAGGCCGAGTTCCGGGTGGAAGCCGCCATCGCCATCGGTCGGCGCGGCGACGTGAGCCTCCTGGATGAGCCGTTCCGGGCCCGTGAGGTTCCCAGTCTGCGTAACCCCGTGTCGAGCATCGCTTTCGAGGGCCGCTTCAAGCTCTAGCCCTGTCGCACCGGGACCGTCACATTGCCTTCAGGATTCGGGGGGCTGCATGACGGACAACGGGCCGGAGACACCAAGGAAGTACGCCTCCGAGGGGGTCTATCTGCTGCGCACCGCGCAACAGATCCAGTACCAGCTCAGCCAGATGGCCGACCAGAAGGCCAGCATGCTGCTGGGCGCCACCTTCGTGATCTTCACGATCACCGTCAGCCAGATCCAGAATGTGGCCCAGCCGGCGCCGTTGCTGATCCTGGGCGCGGCCGCCTTTGTCTCGGCATTTCTGGCCGTGATTGCTGTGCTGCCGTCCACCCGGGCGCCGCCGCGCGCGGACGGTCCCGCCAACGTGCTTTTTTTCGGGTCCTTCACCCAGGTTCCCGAGGCGGAGTATGTCGACATGCTGCTGGAAGTGGTCTCGGACAGCCGCACAGTCTACGAGGCCTTCGCCCACGACATCTACCAGAACGGACAGGTTCTCGCGAAGAAGAAGTACCGCTTCCTGGCCTATGCCTACCGCATCCTGCTGGCAGGTCTGGTGCTGAGCTTTCTGGCGTTTGTCGCCCCCTATGTCGGGGTAAAATTCTAGGGTTCCCAGCCTTCGGGCGCCAGTTCGAAACCTTCGAAGCGAAAGCCCGGCGTGACGACGCAGGCCACCAGCGTCCAGCCGTCGTCGGCCTCGGCGGATTGCCATTCCCCGGTCTGCACCAGGTGCTGGAGCGTCTCACCAAGACCGGGGCCCAGGCGCGTCTCGACCGTGACGCCCTCGTCGGAAGTCAACAGCCTCAGCGGCGTTCCGGCCTGGAAGATCCACAGCTCCTCGGCGTCGATCCGGTGCCAGTGTGACCGCTGGCCGTGCTCCAGCAGGAACAGGATGGACGTGCCCGCCGGCCGCCCATCGGGCATTGCGGTCGCCGAACGCCAGGTCTGGCGGTACCAGCCACCCTCCGGATGGGGTTCGAGGCGTAATCGGCGGATCAGGTCCTGGGCGGGGGTCATGGACGCGGATCAGAAAGCAATCTGCAGCGGCGCGCTACCTCAAGCTTGACCCGAGCGCATTCATCAGGCGGGCTTGGCTCATGATCACCCGAATCTTGCTCAGTCTGCTGGCGGCCCTAAGCACCGCCGGCGCCGCGCTCGCCGCGCCCGACCTCTCCCGGATGACGGCCGGCGAACTCACCGTCTTCCTCCGCGCCTTCCCCAAGGGCGGCGAGTTGCACAACCACCTTGGCGGAGGCACGCCGGCGGAGGACCTGATCGCCTGGGCCGTCGAGGATGGCCTCTGCGTCGATCCGGCCGAGCTGGCGATCCGCCTGACCTGCGCCAACGAGACCTACCGGCCCGCCGCCGCCTTTGTCGCCGACGAGGCCCAGCGCTCGGCGCTGATCGACAGCCTTACGGTTCGCCACCCGCGCTTCCGGGACCGGTCCGGGCACGACCAGTTCTTCACCGCCTTCAGCCGACGCGGCCAGTCCCCCCGGCGCACCGGCGACGCTCTGGCCGAAACTCTGAACGTACTGGCCCACCAGAACACCTTCTATTCCGAGCTGATGGTGACGCCCCAGGGCGCGGCGTCCCGGGGGCTCGGCGCCCGTGTGGGCTGGCGGGGTGATACGGCTGCAACGAAGGCGGCGCTCACCGAAGCCGGGCTCGAGAAACTGGTTCCGGCTGTCGTCACCGACACCAACGCCATGGAGGCCCGGGCGCGCGAGGTGATGGCCTGCGACACACCGCGGGCCCAGCCGGGATGCCAGGTCACGGTGCGCTATCTCTTCCAGGCCATCCGCCAGGGTCCGCCCGAGCAGACCATGGCGCAGCTCCAGCTCGGCGTCGCCGTCGTCGCCGCCGACAAGCGCTGGGTCGGCCTGCAACTGGTCGCGCCGGAAGATAGCCCCGACGCGGTGAAGTACTACGACACCCACATGCAGATCGTGGCCGAACTCACCGACAAGGGTCGCAACACGCCGGTGGCGCTACACGCCGGCGAGGTCACTCTGGCCATCGTGACGCCCGACGATCTGCGCGACCACGTCACCAAGGCCGTGCGCGTGGCGGGCGCCCGGCGGATCGGCCATGGCGTGGGGCTTCCGGCCGAGACCGACGCGGTGGCCGTCGCCGCTGAGATGGCCGCGAAAGGCATACTGATCGAGGTGAACCCGATCTCGAACCGCGTCATTCTTGAGGTCGAACCCGAGGACCACCCGTTCACCTGGTTCCGGCAGAACCGCGTGCCGGTCAGCCTGTCCACCGATGACTCCGGCATCCTGCGCAGCGATCTCTCCGGTGATTATGCGCTGGCGCTGAAGATGGGCGCCACCTACGCCGACCTGAAGACCTCGGCTCGCAACGCCATCGCCTTCGGCTTCCTGAGCGGCGAGGGCCTCTGGCAGGACCCCAACGTCTATCGCAAGCCCGCCCGCGCCTGCGCCGGCCAGATCGGAGGCGCCGAACCCCGGGGCGCCTGCGCCGATCTCGTGGCCGGCAGCGACAAGGCCCGCGAACAGTGGCGACATGAACGTCTGCTCAAGGCGTTCGAAGCGGGACGATAGGAGGCTATGCTGACAGGCTGCTGTCAGTAGCCCTGTGCGCAGATGTGGCGATCATTGCCCGGAGCGCCTAAGTTGAACCTCATGCCCCGCTCCGCCGAACCCGCGGGCGTCTCGGATATGTCCGCGACGTTCGACTATGACGAAAACACCATGCCCATGCTCTGGAAGCCGCACCGCCCGGTGCGTCCGGAGAAGAGCGAGGGCGGGCGCAAATTCAAGCTGGTGTCTGCCTATGATCCCGCTGGCGACCAGCCGACCGCGATCCGGGAACTGGTAGGCGGCATCGACGGCGGCGAGCGCGATCAGGTGCTGCTTGGGGTTACGGGCTCCGGCAAGACCTTCACCATGGCCAAGATCATCGAGGAGACCCAGCGTCCGGCCCTGATCCTGGCGCCCAACAAGACGCTCGCGGCCCAGCTCTACAGCGAATTCAAGAGCTTCTTCCCCGAGAACGCCGTCGAGTTCTTCGTCTCCTACTACGACTACTACCAGCCCGAGGCCTACGTCCCGCGGACCGACACCTACATCGAGAAGGACTCATCCATCAACGAACAGATCGACCGGATGCGTCACTCGGCCACCCGCGCGATCCTGGAGCGAGACGACGTGATCGTCGTGGCCTCGGTCTCCTGCATCTACGGTATCGGCTCGGTGGAGACCTATTCGGCCATGACCTTCTCGCTGAAGCCGGGCGACCGGATCGACGAGAAGAAGCTGATGGGGGACCTGGTGGCGCTTCAGTACAAGCGCAACGACGCCGCCTTCGAGCGCGGCACGTTCCGCCGTCGCGGTGACACCCTGGAAATCTATCCGGCCCACTACGAGGACCGCGCCTGGCGGATCAGCCTGTTCGGCGACGAGATCGAGTCCATCACCGAGTTCGATCCGCTCACCGGCAAGAAGTCCGGCGATCTCGAAGGTGTGAAGATCTACGCCAACAGCCACTATGTGACGCCGCGTCCGACACTCCGGCAGGCGGTCAACCTGATCAAGTCCGAGCTCAAGGAACGGCTCGACTGGATGGTGGCCAACGGCAAGCTGCTGGAGGCCCAGCGGCTGGAACAGCGCACCACCTTCGACATCGAGATGATCGAGGCCACCGGCTCCTGCGCCGGCATCGAGAACTACAGCCGCTACCTCACCGGCCGCCGCGAGGGCGAGCCGCCGCCGACGTTTTTCGAGTACATCCCCGACAACGCCCTGCTGTTCGTCGACGAAAGCCATCAGACCGTGCCGCAGATCGGCGGCATGTACCGGGGCGACTACCGGCGCAAGTTCACCCTCGCCGAATACGGCTTTCGCCTGCCGTCCTGCATCGACAACCGCCCGCTCAAGTTCGAGGAATTCGACGCCATGCGGCCGGACAGCGTGTTCGTGTCCGCCACCCCCGGTCCGTGGGAGATGGAGCGCACCGGCGGGGTCTTCGCCGAGCAGGTGATCCGTCCCACCGGCCTGATCGACCCGCCGGTTGAGATCAAGCCGGTCCACAAGGACGGCTTCAGCCAGGTCGACGACGTAATCGATCAGGTTCGTCAGGTGGCCGCCCAGGGCTACCGCGCCCTGGTCACCGTCCTCACCAAGAAAATGGCCGAGGATCTGACCGAATACATGCACGAGCAGGGCCTGCGGGTTCGCTACATGCACTCCGACGTCGACACCCTGGAGCGGATCGAGATCATCCGGGACCTGAGGCTCGGCGCCTTCGATTGCCTGGTCGGCATCAACCTGCTGCGCGAAGGCCTGGATATCCCCGAGTGCGGGCTGGTGGCTATCCTCGACGCCGACAAGGAAGGCTTCCTGCGTTCGGAGACTTCATTGATCCAGACAATCGGACGCGCGGCCCGGAACGTCGACGGCCGGGTGATCCTCTACGCCGACCGCATGACCGGCTCCATGGAACGCGCCATGGCCGAGACCGCGCGCCGCCGCGAGAAGCAGGAAGCCTATAACCTGCAGCACGGCATCACGCCGGCCAGCATCAAGTCGTCCATCAAGGACATTCTCGCCAGCCCCTACGAGAAGGACCGGGTCACCGTGCCGGTGGGCGTCGCCGAGGACGGCAAGCCCTTCATGGGCGACAACTTCAAGACGACGCTCAAGGACCTGGAAGCCCGCATGCGCGAGGCCGCCGCCAATCTGGAGTTCGAAACCGCCGGCCGCCTGCGCGACGAGATCAAGCGCCTGAAGATGCTGGACCTGGAATTCGCCAATGAGATGCTGACGCCGCAGGGCGAGACGGCGGATCGCGGGGCCGTGAAGCGGGTCAAGGCCGAGGCGCGGGCCGAGGCGGCTGAGCGGTTCCGGAAGGGGCGGCTCTAGCGGGCCGTTCGTCCAATCTGAAGGACCCGCAACCGCTCATCCCGGCTAACGCCGGGCCTTAGATCGCGAAACCCTATGGCGGTGTGGAAAACCTGCGAACGGCTCGGATTCACCTCGGCCCCGCTACATCCGTGTCACATAGCCATTTTGGCAGAGTGCGTTCCTGTGATCCTTTGGACGGCTAAGCCGGAATTGCGCTGCGAGCAAGACGATCCTTTGCCGGCGCAGCTACGCGGCCAGCGGCAGCTTCTTGATTGCGCCGAACCGTCGATAATTGAAATGTTCTGTTTTTGTTTTTGAGATAGTGAGCGCTTTCTGGCAATATGCCGGGGCGTCGATCACTGCGCTGAGCCACCCGTTGATAGCGGACAAGGCACTGCACCAAGACCACGTAACACCAGACTATTGAACGCAGCGGCTTGCCGCTGCGACCGCGCTCATGCGCGCCCGAAAACTTCCACATGAGGAGAGCGTAAATGACCTTTGGTCAGGTTGATCCTGCGCGCCTTAAAGGCGAGGCCCTTAGGCAATGGTACCTGCGGACGCCCTATGAAATCGAGGCCGAGCGAGCGGCAGCCTCCGAGGCGGCTTACAGCGACTTCTTTTCGCAACCCGGCAGCGGAGCTGCATTTGATTTTGACATTGCCACCCGAGGCCTAACCGCGCCCGCTCCCGAAAAGCTCAGGGCTGTTTGGAGCTCGGCGTCCATCGGCCCCGATCAGGAATACCGTACTGGCGGCGGTGGGCCGCTCTTGCCGAAGACGGAAGGCAGGGCCGGACATTACGTTCAGTTAGCGGCGACATCGCCAAGCTTCTGGGACTACTGGTCACCGCGAGGCTGCGAGAATTGCCATGGGTATACGCCCGACACGCTCCCGCCAGTCGGTGGTCAATCGCCTTTTCCATTCGGCCGCAGCACGCGCGATGGTGGAAGGGGTGGCGAGGGTAGTTCTCAGCCAGAACGAAGAGACAAGAAAGAATGCGACCTTCAACTGGATTCAGATAGCCAGATCTGCGGGCGATTGCCGTCTCCCGGCGACGTCGCAATCTGTCGTGGAACTGCAACCGAGCGATATGCCTACTGCCGGAGGCCCGGTGGCACTATCGGCTTCCCTCGTCTCGAAACCAGAGGTGGTCGTCGCCGCTGAGCC
>NZ_JBIKNZ010000144.1:0-2799 GCF_044358365.1 Phenylobacterium sp.
TCTTCAACGATCTGGACCAGTGCCTGTCCGAGCTCTCCACCGAGGACCCCGACGCCTTTCTGGCGACCCCGTTCGAGGACCTGATCGACCGGTTTTCCGAGGAATTCGGCCTTGGCGAATTCAACCCGGACCCCAAGCCCCCGCCCGAACCCGAGCCACCGCCGCGTCCGCGCCAGAAGGGCTACGACCCGCCCCCGCCGGGATCGCCCTATGCGAGACAACCGGCGCCGGGCGGCGCGTCCGCCGGGCCCGCCTGGCGCAGTTCCGGGTGACGCGTCCCGGCGCCACGCAGGATCATCACCGCAGAAAACGCAGAAATACGCAGAACGATTCCCAACCCGGCGCCGCGCAGGCTCCCCGGGCGCCCTTCTGCGTTTTCAGCGCCTTTCTGCGGTTAAACCTTTCTGCATACCGTCTGGCCCGGCTGCTCCGGCTTGCGGCAGCCCACCATCGTCGTCATGGCGCGGTGAGGGGGGCGCCTGCGCGCCCGGCGCGGTCCGCCTTCGCACCGGTCTTGCATCCCGCCCACTTCTGCGTCCTACATTCCAGGCGGGCCGGAGTCGTGGCGGCCAATCGGGGGATGAATGTTCGGTCTGGAGAATGCGCAGAGCCTGGTGGGCGTCGGGTCAGTGTTGCTGATCTGCTGGGCGGTGTCGGAAAACCGGGGCCAGTTCCCCTGGAAGCTGGCGATCGGCGCGATCCTGACCCAGGCGATCCTGGTGATGGCGCTGTTCGGCCTGCCGCCGCTGCGTGAGGCGCTGCAGGGCGTGGGTGTCGTGGTCGACGGTCTGGCCTCATCCACCCAGGCGGGCGTCAGCTTCGTGTTCGGCTTCCTGGCGGGTACGCCGAACCAGCCCTATCCGCTCACTGATGGCGGTGCGCTGTTTGTCTTTGCCTTCCGGGTGCTGCCGGTCATCCTCGTGGTCTGCGCGCTGGCGGCCCTGCTGTGGCACTGGAAGATCCTGGTCTGGATCACCCAGCTGTTCGGCGTGGTGTTCGAACGCACCATGGGCCTGCGCGGCCCGCCGGCGCTGGCCACCGCCGCCACCGTGTTCATGGGCCAGGTCGAGGGCCCGATCTTCATCCGCAGTTACCTGCCGGGCCTCTCGCGTTCCGAGCTTTTCATGTTGATCGCCGTGGGGATGGCCTGCGTCTCGGGATCGACCATGGTCGCCTACGCCACCATCCTGAAGGATGTGCTGCCGGGGGCTGCCGCCCACGTATTGACCGCTTCCATCGTCTCCGCGCCCGCGGGCATCCTGCTGGCGCGGATCATCATCCCCCGCGATGCGGTGATCGAGCAGACCCAGGCCTACGATCCGGCTGCGGCCAAGCGCTACGCCAGCTCCATCGACGCCCTGATCAAAGGCACCAACGACGGCCTGCAGATCGTCATGAACGTGGCCGCCACCCTGATCGTCTTCGTGGCCCTGGTGGCCATGCTGAATGGAATGCTTGGCCTCTTTGGCGAGGTGGCGGGCGCGCCGCTTTCCGTGGAGCGCGGCCTCGGACTGATCTTCGCCCCGCTGGCCTGGGCCATCGGCGTGCCCTGGCGGGACGCCCCGGCCGCCGGCTCCCTACTGGGGGTGAAGCTGGTGTTGACCGAGTTTACCGCCTTCATCCGGATGGGGGAAATCCCGCTGGACGCCATGGACCCCCGCACCCGCATCCTGATGACCTATGCGCTGTGCGGCTTCGCCAACATCGCCTCGGTCGGCATCAACCTGGCCGGTTTCTCGGTGTTGGTGCCGGAGCGGCGCGACGAGGTGGTGGGCATGGTCTGGAAGGCGATGATGGCCGGGTTCCTGGCCACCTGCCTCACCGCCTCGATCGTGGGCCTGCTGCCGGCGGCGCTGTTCGGGTAGTTCAGCCTGCTTTGCGCAGGACGCAGATGGACTGACCAAGCGCACCCTCAGCGACGACCGCGTCGCTTCCGTCGCGGATATCGACGATGTCCATCCCCAGTTCGCGGGCCCAAACCTCAAGGGCCCCGCGCTCAATGAACGTATTCAGCGGCTGCATGTGCTTGCGTTTGTGATTGGTCACCGTGTCCCGGAAGATCTGCAGGTGGACCGGATCACGGAACTCCAGGAACGAAAACACCACGGCCCCGCCGGGCTTCAGCACGCGGTGGGCTTCCTCGAGATACCAGTAGCTCTGCTCATGCAGCAGATGGGTCAGGACGGAAAAGAAGCAGACCATGTCGGCGGCGCCGTCCGCCTCTGGAATGCCGATGTGATCGATGACTTCGAAGCGCCAGTCAGGCCGCGCGCTGATGCTGCGGGCGTGCTCGATCAGGTCGGGCACCAGGTCAACGCCGAGATAGGTCCCGCTCAGCCACGCCGATAGGGGCCGGGCCAGACGTCCCGAGCCACAGCCGACATCGACAAGGTGGCCGTCGATCGGCAGGCCGTAGTGGCGAAGCACCGACAGTTCGATCGCGCCGAACTGTTCAAAGCCGCCGCCGATGGCGCTCTCCATGGCCTCGACGTGGGACATCCGGGCCTTGATGGCCGCGACGAAGGCGATGTTCACCGCCTTCAGGTCGGTGGAATCCGGCTGCCGGTTCAAGCGGGAGGGCTGGGCCAGCGCTCCCCGGACAAACCGCAACGGATGAAACCCTGACATCGAAATTTCCCCCGAATTTTCGTCAAGGTAGCAATGACGCTCGCATGGGTCGATTGTTATTGGGCCTTGATCAATGACAAGGCGCACGCGCTAGGCTCAGGACTCATTGATCATAGCCAGAAGATGACGGTGGCAGCGAGAGCGATGGCGGACATGAAGGTGTGTGCGCAT
>NZ_JBIKNZ010000038.1:0-29688 GCF_044358365.1 Phenylobacterium sp.
GGACGCCATCGGACGCTTCATCGACCTCTTCACTCCGACCGAGTGCGCCAACTACTTCAAGAGCTGCGGATACGATGCAGACTGAATGGAATCCGCTCTAGCCCCAGCCGCTGGCCACGATCTTGTCGCGATCCGCGTCAAGTTCCGGGATCGCCGGGTCGACCACACCCGGTTCGTCACGGAACCTGATCGGCGTACCCACCACCTCGTTGCCTTCTGTGTCGAAGGCCAGCATGCCTCGTGCGGCCACCGCAGGGTCTGCGAAACCTTCCTTCAGGTTGCGCACGGGAGCGAAGCAGACGTCCTTGCCTTCGAACCAGGCTTCCCAGTCAGCGCGGGTCCGGGTGCGGAAGGTCTCGCGGTAGAAGTCGCGCAGAGGGTACTGGCCGGGCCCGGGCTGCAGCTCGGCATAGGGCAGCAGGTCCAGCCGCCCCAGGGCGTCCAGCAGATTGCGGGCGAACTTCACCTCCGAACCGCCCAGCGCAATCCACTGGCCGTCGGCGCACTCATAGAGCTGGAACATGGCCGAGCCGCCCCAGGATCGTTCATGCTTGGGCGTGTGCGGTTCGCCGGTGGCGAAGATCTTCCCGGTGACATTGGGCGTCCAGGCCAGCAGCGAATCCAGCATCGCCACGTCCAGATAATCGCCGGCCCCGGTGGTCTGGCGCCGCAGCAGCGCCATCAGCACGCCCGAAAGCGCCGTCAGCGAGGCCAGGGCGTCGGCCACCGGCATATGTGGCGAGGCGGGCTTGCCGTCCTGGCCCTCGTTCAGCGCGATCACGCCCGCCAGCGCTTCGACGGCCAGATCGTGGGCTGGGCGGTCGCGGTTCGGGCCGTCCTGGCCGAAGGCGCTGATGGAGCAGTAGACTATGCCGGGGTTGACGGCGCGGACAGCCTCGTAGCCAACACCCAACCGGTCGACGACGCCGGGTCTGAAGGCCTCGACCAGCACGTCCGCCTCATTCGCCAGCGCCCAGAACAGGGCCTTGCCGTCCTCGGACTTCAGGTCCAGCTGGATCGAGCGCTTGCCGCGATGGGTGTTGCGGAACCAGACCGAGGCGCCGTTCTTCATATAGCCGATGTGGCGGCTGGGCTCACCGTCGCCGGCGGGTTCGACCTTGATCACGTCGGCGCCGTGATCGGCCATCATCAGGGTCAGCATCGGACCCGGCAGGAACAGCGACAGGTCCAGAACCTTGACGCCTGCCAGCTTCACGACAGGCTTTCCGTCAGTTGGGCGGTGTGCTCTCCCAGCTTCGGCGCCCGCACGCCCGGTGCGCGCTGGCCGTCGATCTTGATGGGGCATGCCAGCATGTGCAGTCCCTCGGGCCGGTCCGGGTGGTCAATGGCGTCGCGCATTCCCACCTCGCGGACGAAGGGGTTTTCCAGGGCCTCGGCCAGATTGCGCACCGGAGCGAAGGGGACCTGGCCGGCGAAAAAGGCCTGCCAGTCGTTGGTGCTGCGTGTGGCGAACTGTGCGTCCAACGCTTCGGTCAATGCGTACAGGTTGGCACGTCGCGCCGGGATGCTGATGAAGCGTGGATCGGCCGCCAGATCTTCCCGTCCGGTCATGGCGCAGAAAATTTCCCAGAACTTCTGGGTCTGGCACATGAAGAGGCCCCATCCATCGCGGGTGCGGACCAACTGCGAAGGGGCGATAGAGGGATGGGCGCCGCGGGGCAGGCGACCCACGTCGTGGCTCTCGTTCATGGCCCATACAGCGGGATAGGAGGTCTGGTGCAGGGCCACGTCGAACAGCGAAACGTCGACCTCGCAACCCTCTCCGGTGTGGCGGGCAGACAGCACCGCCGAGACGATGCCCAGCGCCCAGACCGCGCCCGTCATGAAGTCGACCATCGACAGTCCGAACCGGGTGGGCGGCGCGTCGGGCTCGCCGGTCAGGGTCATGAAGCCGGCCTCGGCCTGCATCAGATAGTCGTAGCCCGGCCAGGATTCGCGGCTATTTCCGCGCCCGTAGGCCGAGAGGTGGGCGCAGACGACGGCCGGGTTGATCGTCTTCAGGGTGTCGTAGGTCAGCTTCAGCTTGACCGGCTGGTCGCCACGCAGGTTGTCGACCACGGCGTCAGCAGTACGGACAAGCGCCTCGAAGATGGCGCGGCCCTCCGGCGTCTTTAGTTCGAGCGCGATGGACTTCTTGGAACGCGAGAAGGTCTGGAAGAACTCGCTGTCGCCTTCGCCCAGGAAATAGGGGCCGGTCGCGCGGCTGATGTCGCCGCCCATGCTGGGCGCCTCGATCTTGACCACCTCGGCGCCCAATTCGGCCAGCAGCTGGGTGCCATAGGGCCCCGCTCCATACTGCTCGACCGCCAGGATACGAACGCCCTCAAGCACCCGTTTCATCAGGCCGGGTTCCGTGCAACCAGCTGGCGGGCGATGATGATCCGCTGCATCTCATTCGTACCCTCGCCGATGCACATCAGCGGCGCGTCGCGGTAGAGCCGCTCGATCACATATTCCTTGGAGTAGCCGTAGCCGCCGTGGATTCGCATGGCCTCGGTGGCGACTTCGACGGCGGTCTCGGAGGCGAAGTACTTGGCCATGCCGGCTTCCATGTCGATGCGGCCGCCAGCGTCGAAGGCGCGGGCGGCGTCTTCCACCAGCAGTTCGGCGGCGCGAGTGCGGGCCGCCATGTCGCCGAGCTTGAGCTGAATCGCTTGATGCTCTGCAATCGGCTTGCCCATGGTCCGGCGGGTCTGGGCGTATTTGACGCTTTCCCTGAGCGCGCGCTTGGCGATGCCCACCGAACGAGCGGCCACATTGATCCGGCCGATCTCCAGGCCGCCGGTGGCCATCACCATCCCCTTGCCTTCCTCGCCGCCGATCAGGCTGAGTTCGGCCGGGCAGCGATAGTCCTCGAAGATGAACTCGCCGGAATCGATACCCTTGTAGCCCAGCTTCTCCAGCTTTCGGCCGTTGGAGATGCCGGGCAGTGGCGCGCGGGTCTCCGGGCTGATCTTGGGCGTGATCAGCATGCTCATCCCTTTGTGGCGGGGCTGGGCCTCAGGATCAGTCTTCACCAGCAGGCAGCAGACGTGGCCCTGTATGGCGTTGGAAATCCAGGTCTTGGTCCCATTGACGACGTAGTCGTCACCCTCGCGCCGGGCCACCGTGCGGATCGCCTGCAGGTCGGTGCCTGCATCAGGTTCGGTCAGGCCAAGGCCGCCGCGCAGCTCGGCGCTGGCGAACTTCGGCAGCCAGTATTCGCGCTGCTTCTCAGTCCCGAATTTCTGGACCACCAGGGCCATCATGAGGTGGGAGTTGAAGATGCCGGTCAGACTCATCCACTCCTCGGCGATGCGGGTGACAATCCGCACATATGTCGAGGCTGACAGCCCAAGCCCGCCATACTCCGGCTCGATAAGCGCGCCGAACAGGCCCAGCTCAATCATGTCGTCGACGAGGTCGGCGGGCCACTCGTCGTCATGCTCCAGCTGCATGGCGACGGGGGCGACCTTCTTCTCGATCCACTTGTCGATGGCGTCCAGAATGGTGCGTTCGTCGGCTTCGGAAATGCGCGCGTCCATCAGTAGGTTCCCACCTTGTCTTCGACCGCGTTGCCGCGGCCCGGGATCAACATGTTGCGAGTGAAGGTGCAGACCATCTCGCCGCGCTGGTTCTTGCCGATCGTCCGGATGGTGACGATGCCCTGGCCTGGCCGCGACTGGCTCTCGCGCTTGGCCAGCACCTCGCTCTCGCCGTAGAGGGTGTCGCCGGCGAAGACCGGGACCGTGAATTTCACGTCGTCCATGCCGAGATTGGCTATGGCCTTCTGCGACGTGTCGGTGACGCTCATGCCAATCAGCAGGGCCAGGGTGTAGGTGCTGACCACCAGATTCTGCTTGAACTCCGAGGCCTTGGCGTACTCGGTGTCGAAGTGCATCGGATGAGTGTTGAGGGTAAGCAGGGTGAAGAGGTGATTGTCATATTCGGTGACCGTTTTGCCGGGCCGGTGCTCGTAAACGTCGCCAACGTGGAAGTCCTCGAAGTAGCGTCCGAAGGTCTCGCGGTAGCGCTGTGGCCCCACCTCTTTCCAGTTCTGCACCAACTCAGACTCCCGTGCGTTCAAGGGTTCGCCGCGCGGCGCGGACCACCGGCAGTTCGATAAGCTTACCGTCCAACAGGGCGGCCCCGCCGTTGGCGGCGTCAAAGGCTTCAACAACACGGCGGGCCCGGTCGACCTCCGCCATGGAGGGCGAGTAGGCGGTGTTCACGATCTCGACCTGACCCGGATGGATACAGGCGCGGCCGGTGAAACCCAGGGCCTTGGCGCGCCCGGTTGAGCTGGTCAGGCCGACTTCGTCGGCGATATCCAGATAGGGTACGTCCAGGAGTTCTGCGCCAGCGCGCGCCGCTGCGGCGGCCAGGGCGCCACGCGCATAGAGCAGCGCGTCCCACTCCAGGGTGCACCCGACCTCCGCCGAATAGTCGGCGGCGCCGAACAGGATACCTCCGACGCCAACCGCAGAAGCGATGTCCCAGGCCTGACGCAGACCTTCGGGGCTTTCAATGATCGGCCACAGCGGCCGCGAGTCTCCCAGTCGCAGTCGGAGACTGGCCACCTGTCCCGGCGCCTCGACCTTGGGGATCATCACGAAGGCGACCGGCAAACCGGAAAGCGCGCGGCAATCGGCGTCCACATGCTCGCTGGCCGGTCCGTTGATCCGTACGCCGAGGCCAGGTCGCGCACCGCGGGTGAGGAAGTCGATAACAGCAGAGCGAGCTGCGTCCTTGGCCTCTGGCGCAACCGCGTCCTCCAGGTCGATGCAGACCGCATCGGCGCCCGCGCCAAGGGCCTTTTCAAACCGTTCCGGTCGGTTGCCGGGGACAAACAGAAGGGACCGAAAGGCCATGTGGGCGAGGTGTCCGGAAAAATTGTCCGGACAAATTAGGAGCCTGAGCCTGGAACGTCAAATGCCAAGCGTCCGGCGCAGCCGGTTTGAATTCGCGCAGGTGGGCTGAATGTCCGAGCCGCCGTGGGTTCGGGGGCGCTTTCAACGCGCACAAGGGCCGGGAATGACCGACGCCGATCATGTCTCGATCATTCTGGCGGGCCGCTTTGCTGCTGATCAGCCCAACTCGCGGCAAACCTGTTCAGCGGCGCGAACGCCGTCATCAATTCCTTCCCGAGCACTGTGAGTTCATAGCCTTCGCCGGCGCGGAGTTGCAGCAGGCCGGCCGTCCTGAGTTCCGACGTTCTGGTCTGGAGGACCGTCGGTGAGACATCATCGCAGGCTGTGCGCAAGGCGCGCGACGAAAGGGGTCCGTCTCGAAGCTCCCAAAGAACACGCAATGTCCACCGTCGGCCAAGCAGGTCCAGCAGCACCATGATTGGCCGGCCTGTGCGGGATCCGCGGACTGACTTCACCATGCTTGACTCCGCTACAATTTTGATAGCAAATTGCTACTTGAACCATAGCAGAGAGATTGTTCATGTCGCGAATTGTTCCGCTGGACCCGCCTTATGATGCCGATGTTCAGGCCAGCTTTGACCTGGTGATGCGTGGGGCGTCGCCGTTGATCCTGTTCCGCACCGTAGCCACGAGCGACCGGGCCTGGAGGAAGTTCCGGGGAGGGTCCTTGCTGGACAAAGGACCCCTATCGCTGCGCGAGCGCGAGTTGGTGATCGACCGCACCTGCGCGCTTACGGGTTGTGAGTACGAGTGGGGCGTTCACGCGTCGGCCTTTGGCGCCGCCGCCAGCCTCTCCGACGATGAACTGGCCTGCACCGTTCATGGAGGATCTCGGGCAACGATCTGGACCGCAGCAGAACAGGTGCTGCTCGCGACGGTCGAGGCGCTTCACGCCAATGCGACGCTTGATTTGGCCGAGTTCGAGGCCCTGGCGGCCCACTACCGTAGCGATCAAATTCTGGAGATCATGATGCTCTGCGGTTTCTACCGGATGGTCGCGTATGTCTCGAACGGGCTGGCTCTGCCGCTGGAGCCCGGAGCAGCACGCTTCCCGCCGGCACCTGCGGCCGCAGCCTAGCTCTGTCTGCCAGGGACGGTGATCAAACCGGCGCCGGAACTGCTGCCGCAAACGCCTCTGCGATCTCCCTGCGGCTGGCGATCCAGACGTCAGGCCGCTTGGCGATGTGGTCCAGGAACCCCTTGAACGCCCCGATCCGTCCCGGCCGTCCGATGATCCGCAGGTGCAGGCCGAGGCTCATATAGCGGGCGCCGTCGAGCTCGGCTTCGTCGGCCAGCCAGTCGAAGGTGTCCGTGGCGTACTGCAGCCAGTCGCGCGCGGTCAGCGACGGGGCCAGCCAGAACTTCATGTCGTTGGAGTCCAGCGCATAGGGCATCATCAGCATCGGCCGCTTTGCCCCGTCGGCCATCTCGACGGTCTCCCAGAAGGGAAAGTCGTCGGAATAGTCGTCCATGTGATAGGTAAAGCCCTCCTCCACCAGTAACCGGCGCGTCACCTCGGTGTGAAGGTAGCGCGACAGCCAGCCGACCGGGCGCTGGCCGGTGGTCTTTTCCAGGCTGTCGGCAGCCTTGCGGATGAACTCCCGCTCCTTGGCCTCGTCCATCCAGAACTGGTGCGCCCAGCGATAGCCATGGCTGCAGACCTCGTCGCCGCGTGCGGCGATGGCGCGCGCGATCTCCGGCGCCCGCTCCAGCGCCAGCGCCGCCGCCGTCCAGGTGGCGCGGATGCTGTGCTCGTCCAACAGCTTCAGGATGCGCGGCGCGCCGGCCTTGATGCCGTACTGATAGTTGCTCTCGTTGCCGTGCATCCGCATCGGCCGCTTGGGCACGGCGCTGAGCTCGTCGACCGGCTCCGGCCCCTTGTCGCCGTCCCGGATATTCTGCTCGGCGCCCTCCTCGACATTGACGACGATGGAGAGGGCGAATTTCGAGCCGTTGGGCCAGCGGAAGTCAGGTGGGGCGGGCATGGCTGGTCCTCAGGAAGCGACTGTCCTCAAATGGTATAGGATTATATCATTTGAAGTCCATCAGAAGCCCGGACGCAGTCGGATTGAAGCTGGCGTTTCGTCGCCGTTTCCCAGTTGCGCTTTCGTTTCACCCAACGACCGACCAAAGGCCTATTCTTGGGATCGGCTTTGGCCCACTGGAGAAATCAGGCAGCCGCGCGGCTTTATCCGAGAACCTCAGTCAACGTGCGCCGGCTGATATCACATAGCGTAGGATTTGTGCGGAGGTAGAAGGCTAAGGCGATAATCGCACTGAAGATAGCCCAGCCACGGCCGCGCAGCCATGCCGCCTCATCTGCCTCCACTACCTCGCGAAAGACCTTGCGACTCGCCGCGTCCAGGAAATTCCAAGCCACGAAGAGGTCACAGGCCGGATCGCCTACACCCATCAGGCCGAAGTCCAGCACGCCGACGATGCGACCGTCGCGGATAAGTAAGTTGCCGGGGTGCAGGTCTCCGTGCACCCAGGCTCCCGCACCGACATGCAAGGGTGCCGCTAGTGCTTGATCCCAAGCCGCCAGTACCGCGGTCTCGTCGACCTCGTCGCCGAGCGAAGCCACGTCGTTGCGCACCCTTTTGTCGAGTAGCGCCAGCGATACTCCCCGCCCACTGTTAGCGCGGCCGGCCGCCGGCCCCCCCGCAGCGTCGATCCGCCCCAATGCGTGGAGAAAGCCGCCGAGATCGCGAGCCGCAATGGACAGATCATGCACTCGCGCCGAC
Organism: Phenylobacterium sp.; assembly: GCF_044358365.1. Classification (GTDB taxonomy): domain Bacteria; phylum Pseudomonadota; class Alphaproteobacteria; order Caulobacterales; family Caulobacteraceae; genus Phenylobacterium. Next base: position 7,676 of record NZ_JBIKNZ010000038.1, read on the forward strand.
GCGGCATCTTCGCCTGGCAACCAGGGATGTACCGACCAAGCCCAAGGATACGCCGCATCAGGTTTCCCGCCTGCTATTGGCGCAGGGATCGTCAAGGGCAGCTGAGCCGCGAGCCCTGGCAGCCAGCGTTGTTCACGCTCCGGCTGGGAAGCGGCGCTCACGCGCATCGGCAGTCGCACCGCCAGTCCATCTCCAAGCCGAAAGATTGCATTGTCCGTTCCAGCCGAATTCACCCGCTGAAGCGGAAGATGTGCCCAGGCCGGAAACTGCCTCGCAAGGAGTTGGCCAACCAATGCCTCGTCTATGCGGGGACCATCGTCGGGAGTGTTCAACTTACCAGCTTAGCAACATTGGATGGACAATGTCCGCTTTCCGCCCATGAGGGTGGATGCAGTTGGCCGATGCATACACTTCGTCGCTAGCTCCACGGCGAATGCAGCTTGCAGCCACTAAACTGGAAGTCTCTCACGTTGCGCGTGACCACGGTGAGATCGTGGACAATGGCGGTCGCTGCGATGAGTTCGTCTGCGGGACTGACCGTTCGTCGGGCGATCCGATGGCGCGCGGCGACGTCTGCCCAGGCCGCCGCGATCCGTGAATCGACGTCGAGAGTCCGATCCGCAAACGTCACCAACACTTGTGTCAACCAGCCTTCCAGCTCCTGGCGTCGCGGTCCATCAGGCAGGATCAATGCACCGTAGCGGAGCTCGCCCATGGTCAGAACGCTCATCCACAGGTCATCTGACGCTTGTGCTCCAAGCCAGGTGGCCAATCCGGGGTTCGGCGTGCGTTTCCCCGTATCGCTGACGGCGTTCGTGTCGAGAAGAAAGCTCAAATGTCGATATCGCGTGGCGGAAAGGGACGCCGTTCGAGTGCGCGATAGAACTCAGGATCATCGATCTTGGGGAAGGACAGCAAGAGAGTCCTGAAGTCTTGCGGCGCGCCGGGCGCGGACGTCATCGCCTCGTAGGCATCCTTCGACATGACGACCACAGCATCACGACCCCTGACGCTAATGGTCTGCGGGCCTTCCGATCTCGCACGTCGCACAACTTCCGACAGTTGATTCTTCGCCGTAGCGAGGGTCCAAGCCATGTCATGCTCCAGATAGCTATCCGAGATGGCTATTTAGGCGATCAAGGCTCCGATGTCGAGCTTTGCCCTCAGTGCGGCTCCTCGCCACCCGACACGTTCAGGCTCTCCGCCGTGATATACGCCGCTTCGTCCGAGCACAGGAACGCGACCGCCTTGGCGGTATCCTCCGGCAGGCCAGGGCGCTTCAGGGGGATCCGGTCGGCCATGGCCTTCAAGTAGTCCTCGACCGAGGCCGCGCCCACGACCTTGGCGAAGTATTCGTTTTGCCAGGCGCCGAGGCCGGTGGTGACGTGGTTGGGGCAGACGTTGTTGACGGTGATCGCGTGCGGACCCAGTTCGATCGCCGCGGAGCGCGCCAGTCCGACCAACCCATGCTTGGACGAGGTATAGGCCTGGGCGTGGGGGAAGCCGGACTTTGCGGCCTGGCTGGCGATGTTGACGATCCGGCCACCGCGCCCCTGAGCGACCATGATCTCGGCCGCAGCGCGAAGGCCGAAGAACGAACCCGTCAGGTTCACGTCGATGACAGCCCGCCAGTCGTCGGGGGTGACCTCCAGCAGCGGCTTCATGATGTAGCCGATGCCGGCGTTGTTCACCCAGATATCCAGAGAGCCGTGCGTATCCACTGCATGTTTCGCCAGCGCCTGGGCGGCAGCGAAGTCGCGCACGTCACAGACGCAGGTCGAGGCCTGGCCGCCGTCAGCACGGATTTCGGCCGCAATAGCCTCCATCTCGGCGGTGGCGCCGATCATGGCGTCTGGCGTCGCGGCGTCGAGCGAGGCGCCAATATCGGAGATCACGACTGCGGCGCCCTCGGCGGCCAGTCGCCGCGCAATGGCTTCACCCAGGCCCGCGCGGCGTCCGGAACCGGTGACGACGGCGGTCTTGCCCGTGAAACGTCCGGTCATTTCTTACGCTTCCAGCCGATCTTCTTCATGATCAGGAACTGCACCTCGGCCATGCCCTGGAACTCGCCGGCGATCGCCTGCATCACCGGAGTGGCCACATCGTCACCGAACTGGCCCATGTCGCGCACGTCGATGATCTCGATGTAGCGGTAGGGCGATGGGCCGCCGCCCATGACTTCCTTGGTCTTGAACACCTCGAACTTGCGGATCGAGGGCAGGCCGTTGACGGTGGGCAGGTCCTTGGCCCGGGCCCAGGCTTCATAGTCGGCGACTTTGACGCCGGGCTTGAGATTGAACAAAGCGATGATGCGGGTGGTCGCCATGATTCCTCGGGGGCACAGGACATATTGAAATGATATAGACATAGACCATTTGGATCGTGAAGCCCTTGGCGTATTGTGGTGTCGAAGGAGACCCGAAATGGACGGCAGCGGTGATCTGAAGAATGCGGGCCCGGCACAGGCCTATGACGGGCCTCCGGACTACCGGGCCGTCGGCCGCCACGGGGTGTTCCCCGAGACCAGCCACGACGAGATCGCGCGCCTGAACTTCCTGGCCCACATGAATCGCCATCTCGCCACCCGGGTCATGCCGCACGTAAAGACAGCCTGGGAGCAGCGCGCCGAGCCGAAGCTGAAGGCCGAAACCGGAGCGGCCCCCCGGACCCGCCACGATGTCCGCAAGGCCCTACTGAAGGATCCCACCTACCAGACCTGGTCTGCGCTGCGCCGCATGACCATGGAACAGCGCCAGCAGGCCGGTCGCTGGACCACCATCCGCCAGGCCGAACAGCTGGCCGCGATCGCCCGCACCCTGACCGAAGGCGACACGCGGCTGGAGCTGGATCCCTCGCTGCCGATCCCGCGCTACATCTCGGCCGTGGACCACCACTGCATGCCGGGCAGCTACCACAAGGAACTGTTCCCCGGCGACGTCTCGGGCGCCGCCAACTACGACCACGCCATCTTCGCCACCACAGGCGGGGCGCTGGGCCGCTATTCGGACGGCGGCGGCCATGCGGTGGTTCAGTGGGTGCGCAAACACCTGCCTGACTTCAAGCCGACCCGTATCCTCGATATCGGCGCGACACTGGGTCAGAATATGATCCCCATCGCCCAGGCTTTCCCGGACGCCGAGGTCGTGGCGCTGGATGTGGGCGGTCCGATGCTGCGTTACGGGCTGGCGCGCGCCAAATCCATGGGCGTGGAGAACGTTCGGTTCGTGCAGGCCGACGCCTCGGATCTGTCGCGCTATCCGGACGAGAGTTTCGACTGGGTGCAGACCACCATGTTCCTGCACGAGCTTAGCTACGCCTCGATGCGTGCGATCTTCAGCGAGAGTTTCCGTGTGCTGAAGCCGGGCGGCATCGTCCTCCATGTGGAGCAACCACAGTACGCGCCTGAGATGCCGCTATTTGAACAGGCGATGCGCGACTGGGACGCTTTCTACAACAATGAGCCGTTCTGGAGCACGCTGCACGAGATCGACCTGGACGCCTATATGGTCGAGGCCGGCTTCTCGAAGGACAGGCTGATCCACGATGGCGTCACAGCCGTGGTCGACCGCGATGTCTTCCCCGACGCAGCTGACGATGAGGGCGAGGACTACGGCCGCAAGGCGGCCTGGCACGTGATCGGAGCGCGCAAGTGAGCATAGCTGACGCCCTGACCCGCTCGTCCGCCAAGCCGGCGGGCAAGCGCCCGTATTTTCTGACGCCGGAGACCGAGCGGGTGCTGGCCATCACCATGGCCGCCGTTCAGGAACTGGCCGTGGCGCGTGAGCGCATCGATACGCTTGAGCGCTTGCTGGAAGCCAAGGGCGTAGTTCGGCGCGACGAGATAGAGCAGTTCGCACCCACCGCTGACCAGGCCGCCGAGCGAGGCCTGTGGATGCAGGAATATCTGACCCGCGTGCTTCGCATCGTCCAGCAGGAGGCCGAGGCGGTGGAAGCCAACACGGCGGGCGATCTCTATTCGGAGGAAGTGGCGGTCGAAGTCTCGCGAGCCGACGCATGACCCACGAGGTTTCCAGCCTGATCCGCAGCGCGGTGTTCGTTTCCGACCTGGAGCGTTCGACCGCATTTTACAGCGCCCTGGGGTTCACATCCGTCTACTTCGAAGGTGAGCTTGACGGACCGTCCACCGCCGCTGCGCTGAAGACGCCACCCGCCACGGTCTGCCGCTGCCGGATCCTGCGCCCGGAAGGCCGCCCGAACTTCGGGATGATCGGCCTCTTCGAACTGACGCCAGCGCAGGAGGCCATCCCGCGCGGCGAAGGCCCCCCACGTCTGGGCGAGGTGGCCTTGGTGCTCTACGCCACGCCGATCCATGCGGCGGTGGAAGCAGCCCGAGCCGCGGGCGCGAGCTGGTCGCCGGACCCCAGCCTATTCGTCATGCCCCACCGGCAGCAATACGAAGTCTGCCTGCGCGACCCTGACGGCGTGCTGATCAACCTGATCGACCGCCCGCCTAGCGAGCAGGATGGGATGGCGCCGGTGGGTGGATGAGCGCGAGGTCTTTGCCCGGCTCACCCTCTCTGCGGTAGACACCAGTTCATGAGCCGTTTCTGGAGCCGCCTGACCCACGACCTTGACCCCTATGTGCCGGGCGAGCAGCCGCGCATGGGCGGGCTGGTCAAGCTGAACACCAACGAGAGCCCGTTCGGGCCGTCACCGCTCGCGCTTGAGGCGCTGCGGGCAGGAGCCACGGACGAGCTTCGCCTCTATCCAGATCCGCAGTCGGGTGTGCTCCGGACCGCGCTGGCCGCTTACCACGATGTGACGCCCGATCAGGTGTTTGTCGGCAATGGTTCGGATGAGGTGCTGGCCCACGTCTTCGCTGGCCTGTTGAAGCAGGATGGGCCGCTGCTGTTCCCCGACATCACCTACAGCTTCTATCCGGTCTATTGCCGGCTGTTCGGCATCACCCACGAGACTGTGCCGCTGGATTCGGGTCTGGGGGTCCGCGTGGATGACTATCGCCGTCCGGCCGGCGCCGTGATCCTGCCCAATCCGAATGCGCCCACGGGCATCGCGCTGACGCGGGCCGAGATCGTGGCCTTGCTGGAGATGCACCCGAACGCGCCCGTGGTGATCGACGAGGCCTATGTGGACTTCGGCGCCGAAACGGCGATCCCGCTGGTGGCGGACTATCCAAACCTGCTGGTCGTGCAGACGATGTCAAAGTCGCGCGCGCTGGCGGGTCTCAGGGTTGGCTATGCCATCGGCGACGCGGCCCTGATCGAGGGGTTGAACCGGGTGAAGGACAGCTTCAATTCCTACCCGCTGGGCCGATTGGCTCAGGCTGGGGCGATCGCCTCGCTGGAGGATGAGGCATGGTTCCAGCAGAGCCGGGTACGGGTTATCGAGGGGCGGATACGGCTGGAGCATGGGCTGGCAGGGTTTGGCTTCGAGATCCTGCCCTCTTCCGCCAACTTCGTCTTTGCCCGTCACCCCGGCCATGTCGGCGCAGCCCTGGCGTCAGAATTGCGCCAGCGCGCCGTGATCGTCCGCCACTTCGCGGCCCCACGCGTCGCGGACTTTCTGCGGATTACGGTAGGAACCGACGATCAGATCGACGCGTTGCTGGCCGCATTGTCGGAGATTGTGAGCGCTTGAGCCCTGGCGTCCGACAGGCCACACTCCGTGTGACTACGCCGCTCACCCAAGGAAGCCGTCATGACCGCCCCTGTCCGCGCCGCCGAGACCCCATTCGCCGTCGAGGTGGAGGAGGGGCGAGACTACTGGTGGTGCGCCTGTGGACTTAGCAAGAGCCAGCCCTTCTGCGACGGCTCACACAAGACCACTGACATCACACCGGTAAAGTACGCCGCCACCAAGAGCCGCACCGTGTTCTTCTGCGGTTGCAAGGTGACCGCCAAGCAGCCCCTCTGCGACGGAAGTCACAACAACTAGGGCTACCCCGCTATCTTGCAGCGGGCGCCTCAGGGTACGTCGCATCCGCAAGGGCGCGGATGCCGGCCTGATCCGCCGGCAGGATGAAGCCGGCCTTCATGGCGCGCGCCAGTGCGGCGTTGAACCGGCGCAGGTACTGCGGCTTGCCGCCCGGATAGAGCCGCTGCAGCGTCGCCGCGTCAAACACCTCGGTAGATCCCGCCAGGAAGCCGAGCGGCCCGCCGGAGTTGCCGAGGCCCGAGTGTTTCGCGGTCGGCACGTCCACCCATGGCGAGCGGATGCCGCCCTTGGCGTTGCCTTCTGCATCCAGCACCAGCGCGGGCGCCCCGCCGCCGGCGGGCGTGACGACTTCCAGTCGCGGAGCCTTCGGCGGGGCGCGACCGGTGCGAACCCAGGCGTTCAGGTGCGACAGCGCCGACATGGCCACATAGTGATGCTGGGGCGCGGCGTTCATCGGCTTCACGAGCTTGCCCAGGATGGTCGCTGTGGTGGGCTTCCACGCGGCGACCAGGCTGGCCATGGGGGCCTCGCCAGAGTCGATGGCGCTGACCATCAGGGCATAATTGTCCACATGGGCGGTCCCGGCCATCTCCCAGGTGCGCAGCCGGTCGGTATCAGGCTGGCGGGCCAGCAGGAAGCCGCCGCCCTGGCTGCCCATCAGGTCGGTCTCGGCGATGAGCGTGAGCACCGGAACCCTCAGGTCGTCGCGCAGCCGGAGCCCCGCAGGCGCGCGCGATCCGCCCGGCGCGCCGCCGACGCTCGATCCAGGCGACAGCATGGCTGCGCTGCCGGAGCGGGAGTGGATCAGAAAGCCGTCATAGAGGCGGACCAGCGGGTCCACGGCGTTGACGTAGGTGGTCAGGTACGAGGCCGACTGGCTCTCGCCCATGGCCAGCACGGCCCGGTGCTTCAATCCGCCCAGCACCTGGCCGCTTTCCACCACCCGGCCGGCCTGTGTGAAGATGTCGAAGGCGAAAGCGTCGCCGGGATGGCTGAGTTTGCCATAGCGTGCGGGGTTGGCTGATTTCAGCGCCCCGCCCGAACCGAACCTCGAGCCGCCCTCGACCCCCACCCGCTGGGCCGAAACGCCCACATAGGCATAGCCGCTGCGCAGCAGCTCGCGGTGGGTATAGGACCAGTCCGGCGCGGCATCCAGGCCGCCAGTCACGTTCAGCCATTCCACGGCGACCGTGCCATTGAAGCGGGTCGACTGCGCCGGACGCACCACCACGATCCGGGTCATGTAGGGGGAGGTCGCATCCGGCAGGGCCTGCCAGCGGCCATCGATCGTGGCCTCGCCGGCCAGCTTGTAAGATTGAGCGGTCCCGGCCAGGAAGAACTCCTCGACCACATAGCCCTTGGCCTTGAGATCGAAGGCGCCCAGCCGAAGTGTCGGCGCGCCGGCCACTGCGGTCACCACCGGCATTTCGGCCGCGACCGCCGTTCCCGCCAGTCCGGTCGCCAGTGCGCCCGCCATCACGGCTCGTCGTGTCGCCCGCATGATCCGCATCGTTTCGCCCCTTTTCCTTGTTGGGAAAGGCATAGCGCGCCCGGCGAAGATCTGCATCCGTGAAGTCGAGCCCGGATGGCGTTTGCGGCCTGCGCCCGCGCACCTTAAGTTCGCAGCATGACCACCAGACCCCCCATCACCGTCCTGCTCGCCAGCCCGCGCGGCTTTTGCGCCGGCGTGGACCGGGCGATCCAGATTGTGGAGCGGGCCATCACCAAGTATGGCGCGCCGGTCTATGTGCGCCACGAGATCGTCCACAACCGCCATGTGGTGGAACGGCTGAAGGCGCTGGGGGCGGTGTTTGTCGAGGAACTGGACGAATGCCCCACGGACCGGCCGGTGGTGTTCTCGGCCCACGGAGTACCCAAGTCGGTGCCGGCAGAGGCGAAGGGCCGCAAGATGCTCTTCCTCGACGCCACCTGCCCGTTGGTCTCCAAGGTGCATGTGGAGGCCGAGCGCCACCATGATGCGGGGCGCGAGATCGTGCTGATCGGTCACGCGGGGCATCCGGAAGTGGTGGGCACCATGGGCCAGCTGCCCGATGGCGCTATCGCCCTGATCGAGACAGTGGCCGACGCCCGGGCCTATGCGCCGCGCGATCCGGGCAATGTGGCGTTCGTTACCCAGACCACGCTGTCGGTGGACGACACTGCCGAGATTGTGGCGGCGCTCCGCACCAGGTTCCCGGAGATCGCCGCGCCGCACAAGGAGGACATCTGCTACGCCACCACCAACCGGCAGGAGGCGGTGAAAGCCATCGCCGGCCGCGCCGATGTGCTGCTGGTGCTGGGCAGCGCCAATTCCTCCAACTCCGTCAGGCTGGCCGAAGTGGGGCTGCGGTCCGGAGCCAGGGCGCATCTGATCGACGATGCCGACAGCCTCGATTTCGCCTGGCTGGAGGGCGCGCGCGTGGTGGGTGTGACCGCAGGGGCGTCTGCGCCGGAGATTCTCGTCCAGGATGTGATCGATCGCCTTGCGGAACGCTTCGAGGTTAGCGTGGAAGAGGTCGACGCGGCGAGGGAGACGGTGACGTTCAAGCTGCCGAAAGTGCTGGCGCTGGCCGGTGACCGCTGACTTCCAGACGACACCGCCCGACATGTGAGCCCAAGGCGCCAGAAGGCTGCGCCATCGAAAGGCAAAGCCTCTCACCCGCCGTGCGCGGGGAGAGAAATGGTCGGAGTGGCAGGATTTGAACCTGCGACCCCCGCGTCCCGAACGCGGTGCTCTACCAGGCTGAGCCACACTCCGACTTTAGGGAAGCGACCGTATAGAGGAGGGTCTGGCGCCTAGCAAGCGGCCCTTGGCGCCATGGTGCTCAGGGGCGTTGCATCGCGGGGGCGGCTGCGCTATTTCCCCCGCTCCCGAGGGGTCAGCCCCTTGGCGAATCCCGTTCCTGCTGGGGAATGGTGTAATGGTAACACAGCGGTTTTTGGTACCGTCATTCTAGGTTCGAGTCCTAGTTCCCCAGCCAACGCCCCCTCAGAGCGCGATACCCGCGGTATCGGGATCGCGCGTGTCGCCACCGTTGAGCGGCTTCTGCATCCAGACGATGTCCACCCAGCGGCCGTGCTTGAAGCCGAAGCTCTTGCCTACGCCCCGGTGTTCGAAGCCCAGCGCTGTGTGCAGACCGATGGAGGCGGCGTTGCCACTGTCGCCGATGACGGCCACCAGCTGGCGCGCGCCTTGGGCCTCGCAGGCCGCGATCACCGCCGACAGCACCGCGCGGCCCACGCCGCGGCCGACTGCATCGGGAGCGATGTAGACGCTGTCCTCAAGGGTGTATCGATAGGCCTGTCGCTGCCGGAAGGGGCCGGCGTAGGCAAAGCCCAGCACCGCGCCGGCGTCCTCGGCGACCAGATAGGGCAGGCCCAGATCGATAATCGCGCGGCGTCGGGTTTCCATATCCGCCGCTGATGGGGGAACTTCCTCGAAGGTGCCGAACCCGTGCAGCACATGATGGCCATAAATTGCCGCCAGCGCCTCGGCATCTCCGGTTTCAGACGCCCGGATGATCATGTTGCTTTCCAGCCTCCGTCCAGCGCCCAGACGGCGAAGGCGTAATCCAGCGCGATCTCCTTGAGGAAGTCGAAACGGCCGGATGCGCCGCCGTGGCCCGCCTCCATGTTGATCCTGAGCATGATCGGGGCGTCGCCTGTGGTGTTTTCGCGCAGTCTGGCCACCCACTTTGCCGGCTCCCAGTAGGTGACGCGGGGGTCCGACAGGCCTCCGGTCGCCAGGATCGGCGGATAGGGCTGCGCCGAGACCCGGTCATAGGGGCTGTAGCTCTCGATCAGGTCGTAGGCGGCGGCGTCCTCGATGGGGTTGCCCCATTCGGGCCACTCGGGCGGGGTCAGGGGCAGGGTGGTGTCGCTCATGGTGTTCAGCACGTCGACGAACGGCACCGCGGCGATCACGGCGCCCCAGAGATCGGGTCTCAGATTGGCCACCGCGCCCATCAGCATGCCGCCGGCCGAGCCGCCATAGGCCGCAATTCGCCCTTTGGTGGCGTAACCCTCGGCGATCAGATGTTCGCCGCAGGCGATGAAGTCGGTGAAGGTGTTCGGCTTCTTTTCCTTGCGGCCATCGAGAAACCAGCCCCAACCCTTGTCCGAGCCGCCCCGGATGTGCGCCACGGCCCAGATCCAGCCGCGATCCACCAGGCTGAGATTGCGGATGGAGAAGCTGGGGTCCATGGCGTGGCCGTAGCTGCCATAGCCGTAGAGGAGTACCGGCGCCGATCCGTCCTGCGGCGTGTCCTTGAGCATCAGCAGCGTGATCGGCACCTCTGCGCCGTCCGCGGCCCAGGCCAGCAGTCGTCGCGCCACATAGCGGGCAGGGTCGTGGCCCGAGGGAATTTCCTGGGTCTTGCGCAAGGTGCGTTGGCGGCTGGCAAGATCGTAGTCGAAAGTTTGACGTGGCGTGGTCGGCGACTGGTAGACAAAACGGCTGAGGGTGGTCTCGTACTCGTAGCCGGTCTCCAGATTCAGCGCGTAGGCCTCCTCGTCAAAGCTGACGATGTGCTCTGCTCCGTCGCGGGCCATCACCACCAGGCGGTCCAGCGCATTGACGCGCTCGGCGCGGACGAGGTGGCCGGAATAGGCAGCAAAGCCGGTGATGTAGTGGCCGGGCGTGTGCGCGATCCATTCACGCCAGCTGGTCCTGGCGGGGATGGCCGCGTCGGATACGCACAGTTTGAAATCCACGGCCCCGTCGGCGTTGGTGCGGATCACCCAGCGGTCGGTCCAGTGATCCAGGCTGTACTTGATCCCCACACGGCGAGGCTCGGCCACTACGGGTGCTGCGGTCGGGTCGCGCGCCGGGATCAGCCAGATCTCGGTGGTCTCCTGATTGCCCACATGGATCAGGATGTGGCTGTCGTCAGACGCGGCGCCTACCCCGAGGAACATGCCGTCGTCGGCTTCCTCATAGACCAGCACATCCTCGCCGCCACGGGCGGGACGGCGGAAGATCCTGGCAGGGCGGGCGTTTTCATCGCGCCAGATCCAGAAGACCCACTGGCTGTCCGGCGAGAACGTGAAGTCGCCATAGGCGCTCTCGATCGGCGTTCCCAACACCTGACCGTCGGCCAGCGACTTGATGTGGATCGTGAAGTACTCGGAGCCCTGTTCATCCACCGCCCAGGCGTAGAGAGCGTGGTCGGGACTATGGCTGGCGGCGCCCACCTGATAGTAGGCCTTGTCCTTTGCCTCGGCGTCCTCGTCGAGAAGCACCTCTTCGCCGGCCTCCGCGCCTCGCGGCCGGCGGGCGTGGACAGGGTGCTCCGCGCCCAGGCTGTAGCGGGTGTAGTAATCGTAGGCGCCATCAGGCGACGGAACGGAGCTGTCGTCCTCCTTGATTCGCCCCTTCATCTCGGCGAACAGCGCGGCCTGCATCGCCTCGGTGTCGGCCAGCATCGCCTTGGTCCAGGCGTTCTCGGCGTTCAAGTGGTCGCGAATGTCGGCGCGCAGCAGGGCGGGGTCGCGCAGCACCTGTTGCCAGTTGTCGTCCTTCATCCAGGCGTAGTCATCGGTACGGGTGCGCCCGAGCTGCTGGGTGATGTGGGGCCGGCGGGCGGCGACGGGAGGGCTGGAGCGCTTCATAGCGTCTAGATGCGGCGCCGCGACCCCGGGCTCAAGCGGTCGCCGAAATTCAGTGTTTGCGCATCAGGGTGCGGGGCACGTATTGCGCAGGTGTATTTCTTACGAGGACCTCATGGTCATGGATCTCGCTGTGGAGCTTATCCACGCGACCGTTCAGCTGGAACAGCAGCAGACGGACGGCGCCCGGACAGTCGGCACCGGCTTTCTGATCCAGGCCCCGGGCCCGGACGGCGCGGCGCGTACGGTGTTGGTGACCGCCAACCACGTATTCCAGAAGATGACGGGCGCCGACGCTCGCATCGGCTACCGCACGTCCAACAAGGACGGCTCATGGCAGTATGCGCCGAAGCCACTGAAGATACGCGATGCCAACGGCGCCGAGCTCTGGACCCACCATCCGACCCGCGATGTGGCGGTGATGACGATCAAGGCGCCGGAGGCCTTTGCCCGCGCCGCGATGCCGCTGGAATACCTGGCGGGCGACGAAACTTTCAGCCGCTATCAGGTCAAGACCGGCGACGAGATGATGGCTCTGGGTTTTCCCCGCGGGCTTTCGGCAAACGGGGCGGGGTTCCCGATCCTGCGGTCGGGACGGGTGGCGTCCTACCCCCTGGCGCCAGCGAAGATCTTCCCGACCTTCCTGCTCGACTTCTCGGTGTTCCCTGGCAACTCCGGCGGTCCTGTATTCGTCAGCCGGGCCCTCACGAAGGACAGTCCGGTGGAGGTAGACGCGGTCGACGGCGGCGGCGAGAACAACGGATTCATAGCCGGCCTGCTGACCCAGCAGGTGGAGCTCAACAAGGAACGCCTGGAAATCGGAATCGTCACCCACGCCCAGTATGTGCGCGAAACCATTGCCCTGTTGCAGGACCCGACGACGGAGTCCACGGTCGCCAGCTCCGGCGAGACGGAGGGCGCAAGGGCGGCTGCCGCAGCCGACTCATCGCGGGACGAGTGACCCGTTTGCGTGGCCGGCAGACATTCCCGACCGGCAAAGCCATGCCTGGATGCAGGCTCCGTCCAATCGCCTCGGCATTGTCCAGCGGGATAGCGCGAGGCGGTGCGGTACAGACCTATGCTTCCGGCTGGTCGTCCGGCTTTTCCGCGACCACCCGGATTGTCGCGACCGCCAGGCGGCGATACAGGCGTCTGCGGCGTGCGATGGGCCACCAGTCGTAGAGAAAGATCTCGACCGGTCGCCAGTTGGCAACCCAGCCCAGGATGATCAGGCCCTCGTTGTAGAAGCGCCCGAAATAGCCCGTTCCTACGATCCCCTCGCTGGCCTTGCCGATCACGACGCATGCGGCGAGGACAGAGATACCAATGGCAAGCGCGGCACGGCCTGTACGGAACAGTTCGCGCAGGTCCCAGCCCAGAACATCAGCGCGATAGGCGAAGTAGTTCTGCATGGCGGCTTCGATATGTCGGGCCTGTTCGCTGACGGCCGCTCGCGCTGGAAGGTGGACGATGATCTCTACCGGTCGCTTGCCTGGCGTTTCCCGGGCCCACCCGACCACATACTCCTCAACACCCGAATCGAGATCGCGCTCTCGAAAAGGCAAGGGGTCCAGCGTGTGGAAAAGTTGCCCGACGTTCTGGATTCGCAGCTGGATAGGTGCGGAGACGGGGCGAAGGCGGCGCGCCATGACAGTTCGTCTGGTTTTCCCTGGCGGCCAGTTCTGTCGCCATGGCCACTTTCAGACGACGTGACCGCACTGGCGTTGACTTCGCGCAACGAACCCGCAGCCGCGAACCGTTAGTCGCAGATAGCTGCATGAGCGCTACCTTGTCGCCATGGTCGCCGCACTGCTGACAGGCGTCAGCTACGCCTCGATCGCATCGCACTACCCAATGGCGGCTGGCGCTGCCTATGCGGTCCAGCCGGCCTACCGCTCGCCATGGCTCAGTCGTGATGCTGCTCGCCATAGTATTTCTGCTGGTCGTGGGCGCCGACCATCGTTCCGGTCCTGGGCGCGGTTGTCAGCCTGGAAATGATTGTAGCGAGCGTGCGTCAGGACGACTGGCGTGGCCCAGCCATTGCTGGCGGGTTCATCGCGATGAACCTGGTACTCCACGCGCTGACGCGGGGCCGCCGTCAGGCCGGGACGGGACGGTCTCCACCCGGCTCAACACCCGAAAGTCCGTGAACCCCGGGGGGCCACGTAGACGCCGCGGCCTCCCCAGGACTCTCACGTTGGCAGAACTTAGCCGCCGTAGATGATCGACATCGTCTCGGCGATGCAGGCGGGTTTGGCTTCGCCCTCGATCTCGATGGTGCACTCATTCTTGAGTTGCATGCCGCCAGCCTTGGCTTCGGCGCCGATCAGTTTCTGGCGCATGCGCACGCGCTTGCCCACGCGCACCATGTTGATGAAGCGCACCTTGTCCGAGCCATAGTTGATGCCGCGGGTCACGCCCTTGACCGGCAGCATGCCGGCGCCCAGGAACGGGATCAGCGACAGGGTCAGGTAGCCGTGGGCGATCGGGCCGCCGATCTCCCTGGTGGCGCGCTCGACGTCGACGTGGATCCACTGGTGGTCGCCCGTCGCTTCGGCGAATTTGTTGACCCGCTCCTGGTCGATCAGCACCCAGTCCGACACGCCCACTTCCTGGCCGATCATTCCGGGCAGGTCCTTGATCTCGACGGGGTTCATGCGCTCTCGCTCCCTTGGTGTTTGAAACTGGGGCTACGCTCTAGCATCTGTTCGGGCGAGGGCAAGGCGGTGCGGTTCAAGCTTGCGGCGGCACGCCGTCGAAGATCAACACCTCGCTTTGGCTGCTGGCCTGCCGCATGGCCAGCAACGGCTGATACTCCGACGACCCGTAGAAGGCCCTGAGTGTCGCCATGTCCGGAAACTCGAGCAAGACGGTGCGCTTGAGGCGCCGTTCGCCCTCCAGCACTTCCGCCGCGCCGCCCCGGGCCAGATAGCGACCTCCGAACCGGGCGATCAGTTTCGGCACGTCGCGCCTGTAGGCTTCGAAACCTTCCGGGTCCGTGACGTCGATTTCGGCAAGCAAGTAGGCGGCCATGATGGCCCTCCTCAGACGATCTTCGAGCCTTCCTTGCCCCAGTAGGCGTCCCGGATCAGACGCTTGTAGAGTTTGCCTGTCGGGTGGCGGGGCAGTTCGGCCATGAAGTCGATCACGCGGGGCGATTTCACATGGCTCAGGTGCTGGCGCGAATAGGCCATCAACTCGTCGCGAAGCGCATCGCCCGCGTCGGCCCAGTCCAGCGGTTGGATCACTGCGATCACCTGCTCACCCATCTCTTCGTGCGGCCCACCCACCACGGCGGCGTCGGCCACCTTGGGGTGGCCGATGAGCACGTTTTCCAGTTCCTGCGGATAGATGTTCACGCCGCCGGAGTTGATCATGAAGCTCTTGCGGTCGGTGAGGTAGAGATAGCCCTCCTCATCCAGCCATCCCACATCGCCCAGCGTCGTCCAGCCGTGCTGGTTGGTGCTCTCGGCCACTTTTTCCGGGGCGTTATGGTAGCTGAGCGGCGGGCCACCGGAGAAATAAACGCCGCCTTCGGTACGCGGCGGCAGGGCCTCGCCGTCTTCGCCACAGATCTTGACCTCGGCGGTCAGGCCACGGCCGACCGAGCCCTTGTGAGTCAGCCATTCAGCCGCGGAGATATAGCAGAAGCCGTTACCCTCAGTGCCCGCGTAGTACTCGTGAATGATCGGTCCCCACCAGGCGATCATCTGTTCCTTGACCGGAACCGGGCAGGGCGCGGCCGCGTGAACCGCCGACTTCAGCGATGAAACGTCATACTTGTCGCGCACCTCTTGCGGCAGCTTCAGCAGGCGCACGAAGTGGGTCGGCACGAACTGGCCGCAGTTGACCTTGTAGGTCTCGATATTGGCCAGCATCTGCTCGGGATCGAATTTCTCCATCACCACCACTGTGCCGCCATTGCGATGCACGCCCATGGTCCAGCGCAGCGGGGCGGCGTGATAGAGCGGCGCCGGCGAGATGTAGATCGATGGGTTGGGAAACCCGAAGACCTGCGTCGACATGTTGGCCAACGGGGTTTCTGGATCGATGGGCCCCCCGGTGAGCGCCGGCTTCACGCCCTTGGGTCGGCCGGTGGTGCCTGACGAGTAGAGCATGTCCGAGCCAGCGGTCTCGTCGGCGATCGGCGTGGTCGGAAAGCCTGCGCGCGCGGCCTCAAAACTTGCATAGGGCGCCCGGGCCTCGCCCACCATGTAGAGTTTCACGCCGGACAGGTGCGCCGGTAGATCATCGATCACCGATCCGACGCCCGCCGAGGTGATCAGCACCTGGGCCCCGCAATCGCCCACGATGTACTCCACTTCGCCGGCCGTCAGCTTGGACGAGATGCAGGTGTAGTAGAGGCCCGATCGCTGGGCGGCCCAGGCGATCTCGAAGTACCGGGGACTGTTGTCCATGAAGAGCGCGATCACGTCGCCGGCCTTCAGACCCAGCGACCGGAAGAAGTGCGCGCCCTGGTTCGAGCGCGCATCAAGCTCGCGATAGGTCACGGTCTCGCCCGTGCCCGCCATGATGTAGGCAGCGCGGTCGGGGTGGGTCTTGGCGAAGCGGGTCGGATGCATGGTCGGCGGGGGCTCCCTTTGCGACCGGTTCTGCGCCGGTCGTTTTGATTGTGATTGAGAAATGGGGGTCTTGACCTACCGTCCGTCAAGCTGGCGCAAGTCTCCAGAATCCAGCCCAAGGAACCAACCCTCATGCCTACCTTCGAAACCCTGCTCTATGACGTCGCCGACGGCATCTGCACGATCACGCTGAACCGGCCCGAGAAGCTGAATGCCTTCAACACCCAGATGATGCAGGACATGATCGCGGCGTTCGACGCGACCGACGCCGATGACGCAGTCCGCGTGGTGATCGTCACCGGGGCGGGACGTGCGTTCTGCGCCGGGGCTGATCTGTCCGCCGGGGCCGAGACTTTCAACTACGACGCCCGCGACGCCCTGCACCGTGAGGCGCGTATGCGCGAGGGGGTGCAGCGGGACGGCGGCGGATTGCTCACCATGCGGATTTTCGAGAGCTTGAAGCCCGTGATCTCGGCGTGCAATGGCGCGGCGGTTGGCGTGGGCGTGACCATGCAACTGGCCATGGATATCCGTATGGCGTCGGATACCGCTCGCTACGGCTTCGTGTTTGCACGTCGTGGTCTGAATCCGGAGGCGGCGTCGTCCTGGTTCCTGCCCCATCTCGTGGGTGTCCAGACGGCGCTGGAGTGGTGCTACACCGGCCGCATCTTCCCGGCGCAGGAAGCCCACGAAAAAGGGCTGGTGCGGTCGCTGCATGCGCCCGACGACCTGCTGCCCGCCGCCCGCGCCCTGGCCCGCGAGATTGCCGATAACACCGCCCCGGTTTCGGTCGCCATCACACGACAACTGATCTGGCGGATGGCCGGCGCGGCGCATCCCATGCAGGCTCACCAGGCTGACAGCCGCGGTATCCAGGCTCGCGGCAAGTCGGGCGATGCGCGTGAGGGCGTGACCTCGTTCCTCGAAAAGCGCCCGCCCAACTATCCGGACAAGGTCTCCACCGACTTGCCTGACATCTGGTCGCATTGGACCCCGCCAACCTTCAGCTAGACGTCCATATGCTCCTGCGGGACTTACTCGCCATGGCGCGTCGATACTTTGCGCAACAGAGCGGTCTCTTGGTTTCGTGGAAATCGAACGCTGGTTTCTCTGGTTCCAGGTTGTGCGACTGTCGTAATGCGGTTAAGGACCCCTCATCACGACAGTGAATCGGGCAACAACGCCCTCAGCGAGCAAGCGTTCGGAACAAGAAACGACATGGACGATAAGTCGGAAGTCATCGAAATGACCGCGGACATTGTTTCCGCTTATGTGGGCAATAACTCGGTCTCAGCTGCCGACTTGCCGGGTCTGATCCAGAGCGTTCATCGCGCACTGGCCAGTGTGTCAACTGGCGCCGAGACCGTTGAGGTTGCACCCAAGGAACCTGCCGTTCCGATCCGTCGTTCGATCACGCCTGACTATCTGATCTGCCTGGAAGATGGGCGGAAGTTCAAGTCGCTCAAGCGTCACCTTCGGACCAAGTACAACATGAGCCCAGAGGAATATCGGGCGAAGTGGGGTCTGGCCAAGGACTATCCGATGGTTGCCCCCAACTACGCCAAGGCGCGCTCCGATCTCGCCAAGCAGATGGGTCTGGGGCAGGGCGGCCGCCAGGCGCCGAAGAAGAAGTCACGCTAGCCTCGAGTTGGAGGATAGGCGAACGCCCGCCGGCTCCGGCGGGCGTTTTGCGTTTTTGAGACGCTGTCGCAGAAAAACAGCCGGACCCGGACTTTGCGCTTGCCGCCGATTCGCGGGTCAGGCGATATATGATTCGTCATGAATCCAAGCCGTTATTAGGAACTTCGAAGATGGCGGCGCAGATTGGAGCCCCTGCTGCGGCCATTCGCGCCCATGAGGAGCTCTATGCCTACTGGAGCTCGCTGAAGGCGGGCGCGGGTCTGCCTATCCGCCGACGGCTGGATCCAGGCGGCATCAAGCGCCTGCTGCCTACCGTAAGTCTTACCGAAGTGATTGCCGGCGAGACCCTGGACTACCGGTTCCGGCTGGCCGGGACTGGCCTCTACAGCGTCTATGGCCGCGAGATCACGGGCCGGCGTCTATCCGAGGTTTACAACTCCGCCGCCGGTGATTACTGGCGCGCCGAGCTGGGCCGGGTGGTCAATGAAGCGCGGCCAGGCGTTGGCATCCACAATCTGGGCTGGCGCGGCGCGGCCCATCTCTCGATTGTCTGGATCCGCCTGCCGCTTTCGCGCGGCGGCGCGGACGTGGACATGATCCTGGGCTATGACGCTGTGGTCGGGATGAGCGCCATGGCCAGCGGCATCCGGGCCGCCTGATGTAAGTCTCAGGGTTTTGGCGAGGCCGCCGGAGTGTCTTTGGGCGGATCCTGCAAGCCCAGCCGGGCCGCCGCCAGAATGTTGACGATCGAATAGTTGCCCTCGTGACAGGCGTATTCAAACATTGCCGTGGTCGGGCCGAACACGTACTCGCCTCGGATGGGATGGGTGTAGAGGTAAGGGTCCGTCACCGAAAACTCGTAGTGGATATCTGTCGGCGATGTCCTCGTGAAGCTTTCGACAACCCGGGTCTGCGGCGAGCGGACCAGAGAATCGGCGCCCTTTGTAAGCCCCGGCCGATAGTTCGAGGTTTCGACAACGAGGACGTTGCCCTCCCATCGTCCCGTTGGGTCGCCCAGCCAGGACAGGTCCTGGGTTTCTCGCGTGCGACCGTCGCGCTCGCCAGGCCCAGGAGGGCGAGGCTCCAGTATCAGGGCGTTTCGCATGGCTAGCCTGCCGCTTCAGCATCCCGACGGATCCGCGCCACCATCGAGGCCAGCCCATTGGACCGCTGTGACGACAGCGCTTCGTTGAGCCCCAGCTTCGCAAAGGCCGCCTTGATATCGAACCCCAGAATCTCTGGCGCGGAGCGTCCTGCGTAGAGCCTCAGCAGGATCGCGATCAGGCCCCGGACGATATGGGCGTCTGAGTCCCCGCGAAAACCGATCGCGCCGTCCGTACCCGGTTCCGTCACCAGCCAGACCTGGCTGGAGCAGCCGCGGACCTTGTTGGTGTCGCTCCGCTCCGCTTCACTGAGGGGCGCCAGGTCCTTGCCCAGATCGATCACATAGCGATAGCGCTCCTCCCAGTCCCCCAGGAGCTCGAACTCGTCGGCGAGCTCCGCCAGTGCGCTGTCGATATCGGCCATGGGCGCGACTTAAGGAGGGTGAGACGCCGTAGCAACCTTGATCAGGCGGACGGCAGGATCACGATCGCCGTCAGGCCGCCGCCGGGCGACGGCGTCAGGCTCAGGCTCCCCGCCATGGCCCGGCAGGTCAGGTCGCAGATCGGCAGGCCAAGGCCGGCGCCCTCCGAGTGCCGCGTCAGGGCGGTTTCGGCCTGTTCGAACGGCGCCATCAGGCGCGGAATATCGGCCGGATCAATCCCCGGCCCGTGATCCTGGATTTCGATCTCGACGGTTTCGCCGCGCACGCATGCGCTCACCTGCACCACACCGTTCTCCGGTGTAACGTTGACCGCATTCTGCAGGAGGTTGACGAGCACGGTGCGCAGGCCCTGCGGATCGGCGGCCACCGTGGGCAAGGTCTCGCGTCCCGCCACCACAACCGTCACCCGGCGCGCCGCCAGATCCTTGCGCAGGGTCCCCAGTACATCGTCCACCGCCAGTTCGACGGACTCGGGGCTGGTCTCGAAATCCAGGGTCCGGCCGTCCAGTCGGGCGATCTCCAGCACCTGATTGACCAGCTTCAACAGCCTTGCGCCGCTCTGATGGATGATCTCGGCATAGTCTTTGTACCGGGGAGCCCCCAGGGGACCGTACAGTTCCGCAGAGAGAATCTCGGAGAAGCCCAGGATGGAGTTGAGCGGCGTGCGTAGTTCGTGGCTGACCATCCTCAGGAAGGAGCGCTTCTGCGCGTCCAGGATGGCCTCGACCTCGAAAGACGGCGTGGTGGCCGGATGAGACATGCGACGGCGTTGAACCCGGGCGAGCGTGATTTGCAGGTTCGCCGATTGGGCTTACGAAAGTCTTTCGCCGTAGCGGGTCGTCGTGCGCAGCGCGCAGGCGTAGTGTCACGGCGACACGCCAGAGGACTGCAGGATTCGTGATGGCCAGGGTTCGTCCCACCGCATCGACCGGGAAACCACCGCGCGACGCCGCGGGCGGGACCGGCTGGCACCTTGGCTGGGCGCTGGCGATCCTGGCGGCAGCCGGCGCGCTCGCGGCCGCAGGCCTTTTGCCTCAGGGACCCGAGGCGCTGGCGCTGGCGGTGGTGGGAGCTGCGGCGCTGGTCGGCGCGGTGCTGTCTCGGCTGGGGCGAGGGGCGCGGATCGCAGGTGTACTGATCTGGGGCGCCGGGGCGACGGCGGCCTGTCACCTCACCGGCGGCGTGGCCGGTCCGCTGGCCGCCTGGTGCCTGGCGCCGGCGGCCGCGGGGCTGGTCTGGCGCGATCGCGACCTGGCCGCTCTGGGCGCCGCGACGGCGCTGGCTGCTGCGGCGCTGTCGGCGCTGACGCCTGTGTTCCAGACCCTGCCGCAGCCGGACATGGCGCTGGCGCCCTGGCTGAGCCTGCTGGCCCTGTCGACCATCACGGTGAGCTTTGCCGCCGGCCTGATGGGTCTGCTGGGCGAACTGCGTCGTGACCAGCGTCGGGACGCGCGTCAGGCCATGGAGCGGACGCTGCTGCATCATCAGCCGCAGCTGCTGGCCCGGCTGAGCCCCGAGGGCGTTGTCCGGATCGCGGCGGGGGCTCCGGTCGCTGGTCCTGAGCCCGGCGACCTTGAAGGCCATCCCCTGGGGCGGCTGTTCGCCGAGGCCGATCTGCCCGCGTTTGACGCCGCCCTGCGTGAGGCGGCCGCCACCGGCCAGGCGCTGGTGCAGGTGCAGGCGGCCTTCGACCCGGACCGCCGCCTCGAGATCGCGCTGCGCCTTGGCCCCAACGACGATCTGATCGCCGCCGTGCGTGACGCCACCGTCCAGCACCTGCGCGAGCGGGCGCTCGACGACGCCCGCGTGTCCGCTGAGCAGCAGAACGCTGGCAAGTCGCGGTTCCTGGCCAATATGAGCCACGAGCTGCGCACGCCGCTGAACGCCATCATGGGCTTCTCCGACATCATGCGGCAGCGGCTGTTTGGCCCCATGGCTGACCGCTACGCCGAGTACGCCGGGCTGATCCACGAGTCTGGCAGCCATCTGCTGGAGCTGATCAACGACATCCTCGACGTGTCGAAGATCGAGGCCGAGCGCTTCGAGCTCACCCTGGAGTACTTCGACGCGCGCGAGGCGGTGGAGTCGGTGATGCGGCTGATGCGCGGTGAGGCGGACCGGCTGGGGGTGCATCTGCGCGCCGTCCTGCCGCCCGGGTCGCTCTATGCCGAAGCCGACCGCCGGGCGCTGAAGCAGATCACCCTCAACCTGATCTCCAACGCGCTCAAGTTCACCCCCCGGGGCGGGGCGGTCACCCTGACCCTACGGCCGCGCCATGAGGGGCTTGAGCTGGTCGTCGCCGACACCGGCGTCGGCATCGCGCGTCAGGATCTGGAGCGGCTTGGACGCCCCTACGAACAGGCTGGCGACGCCCAGCAGCGGGCGGCGGGGTCGGGGCTTGGCCTGTCCCTGGTCCGCGCCTTCGCCCGTCTGCACGGCGGTGACATGAGCCTGGAGAGCACCCTAGGCGCGGGCACCGCCGTGACGGTGCGGATGCCCGTCCTGGCGCCCGATCCGGCCGTCCGCCAGCAGCTCTAAATGTATGAAAACGAGCTTGTTTATCCGTTTCAGATGACTCCATCTGAAACGGACAGGCTCTAGGTGTGAGCTCTCAATAGGTTGTCCATCCGGCCCGGACCGGGGAAGCTGTGGTTGTGAAGCTACAGGGTCTCAGGAGAGGGTCGGATGAACGTGCACAAGAATGCCCGGCTGTCGCAGCA
>NZ_JBIKNZ010000145.1:0-2790 GCF_044358365.1 Phenylobacterium sp.
GGGAGCATGGGTGGCCGGGTCAAGCCCGGCCATGACGAGTAAAAGAGGCTGGCCTCAACCCTTCTCTACGAAGCTATCCAGCACCTTCTTTTCGCCGGCCTTGTCGAAGGCGACTGTCAGTTTGTTGCCCTCGACGGCGCGGACGGCGCCGTAGCCGAACTTGATGTGAAACACACGGTCGCCGCGCTTGTAGTCGCTTGCCGCCGACCCGGCCGAGGTGGCCACCAGTCGGCCGTCGCCCTCGATCACTTGCTGGCGGCCGGGGTGGCTGCCCTTGTAGCTGGACGCCTGTGCGCGGCGCCAGCCGGGGGAGGAATAGCCGGTCCCGAAGGCGGGGGTCTCGTCCCAGCGGCTGCCATGCTGCTGCATGCCCGGTCCGCCGCCATAGTAGCCAGTTTCGGATGAGGCCTCGACATCGGCGACCGGTAGTTCATCGACGAACCGCGAGGGCAGCTGGCTGGTCCAGCGGCCATAGACCTGGCGGTTGGCGGCGAAGGAGATCCGGGCCTCCTCGCGGGCGCGGGTGATGCCGACGTAGGCGAGCCGGCGCTCCTCCTCCAGGCCCTTCTCGCCGCTCTCGTCCATGCTGCGTTGGGAAGGAAAGACGCCTTCTTCCCAGCCGGGCAGGAACACCAGCGGAAACTCCAGCCCCTTGGCCGAGTGCAGGGTCATGATCTGGACGGCGTCGGCCTGCGGACCGCGATCCAGGTCCATCACCAGCGAGACGTGCTCCAGATATCCCTGCAGCGTCTCGAAATTGGCCATCGACTGGACCAGTTCCTTCAGGTTCTCCAGGCGGGTCTGGCTGGTGGGGCTCTTGTCCAGGCGCAGCGCGTCGGTATAGCCGCTTTCCTCCAAGACCTGTTCCATGATCCGGGCATGCGCGGTCCGCTCGCTCTCGGCGCGCCAGCGGTCCAGATCGCGGAGGAAGTTGGACAGGC
Source organism: Phenylobacterium sp. (assembly GCF_044358365.1). Taxonomy (GTDB): domain Bacteria; phylum Pseudomonadota; class Alphaproteobacteria; order Caulobacterales; family Caulobacteraceae; genus Phenylobacterium. Next base: position 942 of record NZ_JBIKNZ010000145.1, read on the forward strand.
TCGTGCGCGTGCGCGCCGCCAGTTCATCCGTGCGCACCAGCTCACGCGCGGCCGTCGCCGCCGACACCCCGTTCAGCCGGGCGATCTGCAACAGCTTCTGGACCGTGGTCTCGCCGATCCCGCGCTTGGGCACATTGACGATCCGTTCGAACGCCAGGTCGTCTTCATCCGAGTTGATCAGCCGCAGATAGGCATGCGCATCGCGGACTTCGGCGCGCTCGAAGAAGCGCGGGCCGCCGACCACCGTGTAGGGGATCTGTAGCATGACGAACCGCTCCTCGAAGGCCCGCATCTGGAACGAGGCGCGGACCAGGATGGCCATGTCGCGGAACTTGCGCGGGTCCTTGTCGGTCGAGCCTTTTCTGGCGCGCTCGATCTCGTCGGCGATCAGGCGGGATTCAGCCTCGCCGTCCCAGACGCCGCGCACCACCACCTTTTCGCCGCCGTTCTGCTCGGTCCACAACGTCTTGCCTAGCCGGCCCTTGTTGGCGGCGATCAGGCCGGACGCGGCGGCCAGGATGTGGCTGGTGGAGCGATAGTTCCGTTCCAGCCGCACCACCTTGGCGCCGGGGAAGTCCCGCTCGAAGCGCAGGATGTTGTCCACCTCGGCGCCGCGCCAGCCATAGATCGACTGGTCGTCATCGCCCACGCAGCAGAGGTTCTGGCTCTTCTGGGCCAGCAGCCGCAGCCAGAGATACTGGGCGACATTGGTGTCCTGGTACTCGTCGACCAGCAGGTAGCGGAACCGACCGTGGAACTCGCCCAGCACCTCGGGATGTTGGGTGAAGATCGTCAGGTTATGCAGCAGCAGATCGCCGAAGTCGCAGGCGTTCAGCGTGCGCAGCCGTTCCTGATATTGCCGGTACATCGCCTGGCCCTTGCCGTTGGCGAAGTGGGCGTTTTCCGCGACCGGCAACTGATCCGGCCGCCAGCCACGGTTTTTCCAATGGTCGATCAGCCCGGCCAGGGCCTTGGGCGTCCAGCGCTTGGTATCGATGTTCTCGGCTTCCAGCACCTGCTTGATCAGGCGTTCCTGATCGTCGGTGTCCAGGATGGTGTAGTTGGACTTCAGGCCCACCAGTTCGGCGTGGCGGCGCAGGATCTGGGCGGCCACCGAGTGGAAGGTTCCCAGCCAGCGCAGCCCCTCGGCGGACGGGCCGATGATGGCCCCGATCCGCTCGCGCATCTCCCGGGCGGCCTTGTTGGTGAAGGTGACAACCAGCAGCTCCCACGGTTTGGCCCGGCCGGTCGCCAGGATGTGAGCCAGCCGCGTGGTCAGCACCTTGGTCTTTCCAGTGCCCGCGCCGGCCAACACCAGCACAGGCCCGTCGACGGCCTCGACAGCCGCGCGCTGTTCGGGGTTCAGGCCTGCGAGATAATCCGCCGGCCGCGCATCGGCGCGTGCCAGGTCGCTGATGCGGATTGCGGGGAAATCTGGAGATTCGGACGGCGACATTGGAACATATGTAGCACAGAGTTCGGGTCTGCTAACCGCTGCGGTACGTCAACGCTGCGACCCGACACGCCGAGGCCAGGGCGCGTTCTCCGCGGCTGCGGTCGATCGTCAGGATCAACGCCGCGAGGCTCGAGTTGCGCGCGGCCGCCATCTCCTCGAGCACGGTCCAGAACTCAGGCTCGAGAGCAATCGAGGTCGCGTGGCCAGCGAGCAGGACGGAACGCTTTTTCAGGGAGGGCATGGAGACCTTTTTTACCCCGTTTCCGCTAGGTCACAGACCCATAAACGGGATTCCCAAATCGGGGTGTCGCTGATTCAATCTTCGCAGGATGGAGGTTGAGATGGCACGCTTTGATCTGACGGATTTCGAGTGGTCGGTGATTCAGCCGTTGC
>NZ_JBIKNZ010000096.1:0-9617 GCF_044358365.1 Phenylobacterium sp.
GAATCGATGGCGTAGTTGTTGGAGTTCGTCGTGCCGGTCCCGGCGTTGCCGGCGGTGTCGGCGACGCCGCTGTTCGCGAGGGTGATGACGTTGGTGGTGTCGGTCACGTCGCCGTTCGGCGTCAAGGGCGCGGTCCAGGTGATGCCGCCGTCGGCCGAGGCGACCGCGCTCAGCGTGCCGTTGGCGATGGTCAGGTCGGCGTTGGTGAAGCCGGTTACCGCCTCGGAGAAGGTGATGGTCACCGCCGAGGTCTCGCCCGTCAGCAGGGCCGTATCGGCCACCGCGATGGTCGCGGTCGGCCGCGCCGAATCGATGGCGTAGTTGTTGGAGTTCGTCGTGCCGGTCCCGGCGTTGCCGGCGGTGTCGGCGACGCCGCTGTTCGCGAGGGTGATGACGTTGGTGGTGTCGGTCACGTCGCCGTTCGGCGTCAAGGTCGCGGTCCAGGTGATGCCGCCGTCGGCCGAGGCGACCGCGCTCAGCGTGCCGTTGGCGATGGTCAGGTCGGCGTTGGTGAAGCCGGTTACCGCCTCGGAGAAGGTGATGGTCACCGCCGAGGTCTCGCCCGCCGCCAGGGTCGTATCGGCCACCGCGATGGTCGCGGTCAGTCGCACCGTATCGATGACGTAGTTGTTGGAGTCCGTCGCGCCGGTCCCGGCGTTGCCGGCGGCGTCGGCGACGCCGGTGTTCGCGAGGGTGATGACGTTGGTGGTGTCGGTCAGGTTCGCGGTCGGCGTGAGCGTCGCGGTCCAGGTGATGCCGCCGTCGGCCGAGGCGACCGCGCTCAGCGTACCGTTGGCGATGGTCAGGTCGGCGTTGGTGAAGCCGGTCACCGCCTCGGAGAAGGTGATGGTCACCGCCGAGGTCTCGCCCGCCGCCAGGGCCGTGTCGGTCACGGCGATGGTCGCGGTCGGCCGGACCGTATCAATGGCGTAGTTGTTGGAGTCCGTCGTGCCCACGCCGGGCGTTCCGACGCTATCCGTCACGCCGTTGAGATCTACCGCGATGACGTTGGTGGTGGCGGTCAGGTCGGCGGTGGGCGTGAGCGTCGCGGTCCAGGTGATGCCGCCGTCGGCCGAGGCGACCGCGCTGAGCGTCCCGTTCGCCACCGCTATGTCCATGTTGTCGAAGGCCAGCACGGCTTCCGAGAAGGTGAAGGTGACCAGGGATGTCTCCCCTGCCGCCAGCGCCACATCCGACACGACGATGTTCACTGTGGGAGCCGTCACAAGCCTATCTTTCCTCTGCTCTGGGTGCCCCAGATCCGAGCGGCTGATGGACCGCATACGTCGGGTATCGAACGAACAACTGCCGAGTGACAGGCCCGGGTTATGGATTGCAGACTTCGAGTCATGTTCCGCCCCGCGTAGTTGCTAGGCCGTTAAAAGGTGAGGAAGTTGGCGCCTCCGAGACCGCAAGCCGCAGACCCTGACGGCGACAATGCGGATCGATACATTTGGCATATGGCCTCTACCCCTAGCTCCTGAGCAGACAAAGGCCATCGCGACGACGGGAGCGGAAGCAACAGAAGTTCACGTCTCAGAACTCAGCCCAGAGGTTTCTCGCCACCCACGCTCCGATCCACAGCACCTTCAACCGTCAGCCTCACCTGATCCGCCGATCGCCCCTTCGCCAGTTCCGGGCCGCAGCTCACAAGTTGTGGGGCGCTGCGTCCGCCGCTGCGAGAGCGCCGGGTCGGGGAGGGGGCTTCCTCGACCGTGTTTGGTGAAGTTGTCAGGTCCTCTGCAGGAGCTGATTTTCATTGCGCGTCACGAAAATGATGATATGTTATAACATAACGTATCAAGTGCGGAGCGTATCTATGCGCCAGCTGCCGGTGACAGTGCTGTCGGGCTTCCTTGGGGCGGGCAAGACCACCCTGTTGAACCATATCCTCCGCAACCGCGAGGGTAAGCGGGTGGCGGTGATCGTCAACGACATGAGCGAGGTCAACATCGACGCGGCTCTGGTCCGAGGCGGGGACGCCGGTCTCTCCCGGACCGAGGCGAGCCTGGTGGAGATGAGCAACGGCTGCATCTGCTGCACGTTGCGTGAGGACCTTCTCGCAGAGGTGCGACGGCTGGCGGGCGAGAAGCGGTTCGACTACCTGCTGATTGAGTCCACAGGGATTTCTGAGCCTATGCCCGTGGCGGCGACCTTCGATTTCATCGAGGAGTCCGGTGATTCGCTACGCGACGTGTCACGACTGGACACCCTCGTGACCGTGGTCGATGCGTTCAATTTTCACCGCGACTACGCCAGCCGCGATTTCCTCGCCGACCGGGGCGAGAGCCTGGGTGAGACCGACACGCGGACTGTGGTGAACCTGCTGGTCGACCAGATCGAATTTGCGGATGTCATCGTGCTCAGCAAGGTCGATCTCGTAACGCCGCAGGCGCTGGCAGAGGTCGAGGCCATCTGCCGCGTCCTGAACCCAGGTGCGCGCATCGTCCCGTCCGAGAACGGCTGCGTCCCTCTGTCTGAGGTGCTCAACACCGGCCGGTTCAATATGCTGAAGGCCCAGAGCGCGGCTGGCTGGCGGCAGGCCCTGGAATTCGGGAAGACGCCGGAAACCGAAGAGTACGGCGTGACCAGCTTTGTCTATCGCGCCCGTCGGCCGTTCCACCCAGGACGGCTGATGACGGTGTTCAACCGCGCCTGGCCGGGGGTCTGGCGATCCAAGGGATTCTTCTGGCTGGCGACCCGCATGGATCAGGTCGGGACCTGGAGCCAGGCCGGCGCGGTCGTCTCGCACGAATGGGGCGGCTATTGGTGGGCGACGATTCCTCCAGAGCGGCGGCCTCAGGATATGGAATCGCGCGCAGCCCTGGATGCCGTTTGGCGTGCGCCGCACGGCGACCGGCGGCAGGAACTGGTGCTCATCGGCAAGGATATGGATCAGACGGACCTGACCGCGATGCTGGACAGTGCGCTGTTGACGCCTGGTGAAGTACAGCGCGGCGTGAAGGCCTGGGCCCGGCTGCCTGACCCCTTCCCTACGTGGGGCCGCGAAATCGAGGTCGCGTGATGTCGCCCCAGAACCTAGACCCCCGTCCCCATCCCGACACTCCACCGGGGATCGTGATCGCCCTGCATGTCCACTGCGACTGTTGCGAGCCTCGAGAAGACACTCCGCCGCCGCGTCATACCTGTGAAGCGATCGAGAGCGGCGTCGCGTGAGCACAACCGATCGTCTGCTGGATGGGTCGGCCATCGGCCTGTCTGGCCTCTGTCTGGCGCACTGCCTGCTCCTGCCGGTTGCCGCCGCCCTGTTGCCGGTACTTGGCGCGTGGGCGGAAGCCGAATGGGTGCACGGCCTGTTCGTCGTCGTCGCCGTGCCGCTTTCCGGCCTGGCGATGCTCCCCAGAGCGAACAGGCAGCGGCGGTCGGGAGCTGTGCTCTGCCTGGCGGTCTGTGGCCTCACCCTCCTCCTGTCGGGCGCCTTCATCGCGGCGACAGAGGAGGCGGAAACGACGATGACCGTTGCTGGCAGCCTCTGCCTCGCCGGAGCTCACCTGTGGAACTGGCTGCGCCGGGCGCGCGCGGCCGAGGCAGGGTGCGCCGCGGGCCATCGGGACGGCGCGCGACCATCCCCCACCGGAGATCTCTGAGATGCCGTCTCACGCCACCATCCCTGTCACCGTGCTCACTGGCTATCTTGGCTCTGGAAAGACAACACTACTCAACCGCATCCTTACCGAGAATCACGGCAGGCGTTTCGCAGTGATCGTCAACGAGTTCGGCGAACTTGGGATCGACAACGACCTCGTCGTGGGGGTCGATGAGGAAGTGTTCGAGATGAACAACGGATGCATCTGCTGCACCGTGCGAGGCGATCTGATCCGGATCCTCAGTGGACTAATGAAGCGCAAGGGTGGCTTTGACGGGATCCTGATCGAGACGACAGGGCTGGCCGATCCGGCCCCGGTGGCGCAGACTTTCTTTGTCGATGACGAAGTGCGCCAGAGGACCCGGCTCGACGCGATCGTCACGGTCGTCGACGCCAAGCACCTCGAGGCCAGGCTGGCCGACAGCCATGAGGCTGCGGAACAGATCGCCTTTGCCGACCTGATCCTGCTCAACAAGGTCGATCTGGTATCCGCTGATGAGGTGGTCCGTCTGCGCACGCTGCTTGGACGAATGAATCCGACCGCGCGGATCGTTCCCACCGCCAACTGCGCAATTGACGTCGGAGAGGTGCTGGATCTCGGCGGCTTCGATCTGGACCGCATTCTGGAGATTGAACCGAGCTTCCTGGGCGAGGACGATCACCAGCACGATGACGCCGTGGTGTCGGTTTCCATGAGCATGGACCGGCCGCTGGACTCCCGTCGTGCGCGGGCGTGGGTCTCGTTGATCGCGTCTGACCTCGGGCAGGGCATTCTTCGCTGGAAGGGCATTCTCCACATCGCAGGCCAGGAACGCCGCCTCGTCTTCCAAGGGGTGCACATGCTGCTGGACGTGGACCTTCAGCGGCCCTGGCGCGACGATGAGGCGCGCGTGTCGCGAGCGGTGTTCATCGGCCGCGACCTTCCCGCTGAACAACTGCGAGCGGGCTTTGAAGCCTGCGCCGTCCGTTGAGCGCCCCGGAAATTCTAACGGGGCCGGCTCTGGGGCTCATTCTGCTATTGGGCCTGAGGCACGGACTGGATCCGGACCACATCGCAGTGGTGGACAACCTGACCTTTCGTGCGGCGGAGGAGAGACCACGATGGGCCCCGTGGATAGGCACGCTGTTCGCGATCGGCCACAGCCTGGCAGTCGCGGCCGTCGCTGTGGGCGCGGCAGCCCTGACCCCCCGGTTCGTGTTGCCTGCGTGGGTCTCCTCGGCGGTCGACTGGGCGGTCATTGTCCTGCTTGTTCTTGTCGGGAGCCTCAATCTGCTCGCCCTGCGACGCCCGGGCGCCTATGCGCCGGTCGGGTGGCGCCAGGGTCTGATCCCCGGGGCCCTCCGGGATAGTTCTCATCCGCTGGCGGTGGTGATGGTTGGCATCGTGTTCGGTCTGGTCTTCGACACCGCGACGCAGGCTGCGGCCTGGGGTCTCGCGGCTTCGTCGACCGCGGGCGTCAGCGGCGCAATGGTGGTTGCCGCGGTCTTCGCCGTCGGCATGATTCTGACCGACACCGCCGACAGCCGGATCGTAGCGACACTCCTCCGCGACCGGGGTGACGTCGACCGTGTGCGGCGTTACCGCAGAGGCGTCGGCTGGCTCATCGTCGCCATGTCGTTCGGGATGGCCCTGTATGCTCTGGCCGGCAAACTGATTGCGGACGAAGGCTCAGTCTCGGATGACCTGTTCATGGGCATGGGCGTTTCCATGGCGCTAGCGGTGGTGGCGTTGCTGTTGTGGGGCCGCCAACGGGTGAGACCTGGCGCGCCTTGAAGGTCCGACGCCATCCCGGGCCGCCTTCGGTGCGCGGGAAATCCTTTCGAATGGTCATCGGCCGACGCTAGGTTGCACCGATAATGCAGAACGCCGCGCCAGCTGAGGCCTGCCATCACGGGCATGGCCCAAAGCCCAGCAAGGCGGCCCTGTCGGCTGTCATGTCGGATGCGAGAACCCGTTGCGAGGCCGCTGGCCTGCGCTGGACAGCGCAACGGGAGCGGGCCCTGGAGCTTCTGTTCAACACAGGGAGGCCGGTAAAGGCCTACGATCCGCTTGGCGAATTCAAAGTAGGCGCCGCGACGGCGCCGCCGACCGTCTATCGCGCTCTCGATGCCCTGGTCGAACTGGGAATTGCCCACCGCATTTCCAGTATCAACGCCTATGTCGCGTGCCATGGTGAGAATGATGGCCACGTGGCGTCATTCCTGATCTGCGGCTGCTGCGGCGCCGTTGAGGAAGTTTCGACGCCGACGGAAATCGTGCTGGCGTCGTTCGCCAGTCAGAGCGCGTTCATGTCTTCGGTCCTCACGATAGAGGCTCACGGTCGTGCGCACGCTGCCAGGGCTGAAATTCGCAAGCCGGATGGACATCAGACGGGGATCAGGCCTGCTCGGCCATCTTCAACGACAAAGCGCCTCAGGGTAGAGACGGTTGCCAGTTGGTCGCGCCGGTCCGATATCGCGCGAAATGCCGTTTCCATATGAGACGGCTTCAGGTCGACGGAAACATACCCATGGGCCTTCAGATCCACGAACCTGATGTGAGGGTTTCGGACCTGGACATCCTTGAAAGCGGCGGCCCGCGGGCTGTCAGCGGTGACGCCGGGCGCCACGAACTCGCTGGCGATAGTCCCGGAGTTGGGATTGCGGAAGTCCGCCTTCAGATCGTTGGCCCAGGAAGAGTGAATGTCCCCTGCCAGGAAGACAGGGTTGCGGGCGCCGGACGCGGCGAGGCCATCCAGCATTCGCGTACGATTAGCCTGATAGCCATCCCAGCCGTCGGTAAAGTGTCCGAGGTCGCCGTTCGGAGCCGCCTGTTCCAGGCGGGCGACCAACAGATTCTGCGCCATGATCGTCCATCGTGTTCCCGACCGCCGGAAGCGATCCTGTAGCCATGCTTCCTGAGGGGGACCCAGCATGCTGCGGTTCGGATCGAGGAGGTCGGCACAGTTGTCCACATGGCCCCGTCTCGATTTCGGCGTCGGACAGGGCTGGGGCGAGCGGTGTTGCCGGCCGTCCAGGACGTTGAACGCCGCCAGGTCGCCGTAACGGGTTTGCCCAAAAATCCGCATGTCGGGGCCCCGTGGCCGTGCGGACCGCCGCAGGGGCATATGCTCGTAGAACGCCCGGTAGGCTGCGGCACGGCGGCGCAGAAATTCGCGCTCGGAAACGCCAAAATCCTGTGACCAGCGGTTGGCATAGTCATTGTGGACCTCGTGGTCATCCCAGGTTGCCAGGCAAGGCGCGACAGCATGAAGAGCCTGCAGGTCGGGGTCCGTTCGGTAGAGTGCGTAGCGGTTCCGATAGTCGGCGAGCGAGATCGCGTCAGCTTCCCGTTCGTGGCGGCGCACCAGGTTCGCGGCCCGCTCGCCGCGATGGCTGTACTCGTAGATGTAGTCTCCGAGAAAGAGCACCAGGTCGGGCGTCTCGTGGGCCATATGCCGATAGGCGCTGAACCAGCCAGACTCCCAATGTGAGCAGGACGCGAAGACGAACCTTAGCCCTGACGCAGGCGCGCCAGGGGCGGGAGTCGTGCGGGCGCGCCCGACGGCGCTCGCGTGTCCTTTGGCGACGAATCGATACCAGTATGGGCGGTCCGGTCGAAGCCCGCCGACCTCCAGATGAACGGCGTGGGCATACACGGGGTCGGCAGTCGTTTCGCCAGCGCGCACGATCGTGCGCATCTGCGGATCGGTCGCGATTTCATATCGGATATCGACGGCTCCCGACATGCCGCCCCGGCCGTCGCTGGCCAAGGGCAGCGGGGCGAGCCTCGTCCAGAGAACAAAGCCGTCCGGCGAAGGCGAACCGCTCGCCACCCCCAGGGTGAACGGGGAGGCTGCGGAGGTGGGCGTCGACAGGCGATGTGCACAGCCCGGCAGGAGCGGCGCGAGGATCGCGCTGGCAGCCCCGGTCAAGACCGAGCGTCGAGGCGGGTTCCTGCCAGCCGACCTGAGACTCATCGGATGGACTCCTTAATCTAGTTTGCGGGCTTGGCTCTGGGGCTTTAGGTGTAATATTATATCATAACATATAAGGCGCGTTGACGTCACATTTGGGGAATCGTCGATGCCTGTGGATGGAGAGACGGTGTTGGACCGGCTGCTGGACCCCGAGGAAGCGAAGAACCTCATCCTCGAGGTGCATGCGGACGATGTTCGCCGAGCCCGGCATCTGCTTGGCGAGGCGGTCCAGGCCGCGGGAGATCAGTGGATTCCGGTCGATGCGGTCATTGAGGCCCTGATCGGAACCGCGACGGATGTAGGTCTCGGGTGTGTCGCGCCTCAGCGCCTCTCACGTCTCTTCGAGGAGGCGGCAGCCACCCTTCGCCAGTCAGGTTGCGGCCGGCTGAATTCGTGATCCACTATTGAAGGACCGCCAGATGCTTTCGATCCAGAATTTCCAGATCCGCCCCCTGCCCAGTCTCGTCTTCGGCGTCGACGCCAGCCTTTCTCTCGGCAGCCATGTAAAGGCTTTGGGGCATTCGGCTGCCCTTGTGGTCACCGACACAGGCCTGGTCGCCAGCGGTGCGATCATGCCCATGCTGGAAAAGCTAGCCGCGGATGGGGTCCACTTCGAGATCTTCGATGGTGTGTCTGCCAATCCCACCGATATCAATGTGATGGCCGGAGCAGAGCGACTTCGGGCGCTGGGAGAGGCAGTGGTTGTCGCGATTGGCGGTGGCTCGGCCATGGATTGTGGAAAGGCGATCGCGCTGCTTGGCCCCAATGGCGGCACGGTCGCAGAACTTCAGTCCGCCCCGCCCAAGGTGCGCGGAGCGCCGGTCATCGCTGTGGCGACGACCGCTGGAACGGGGTCGGAGACGAACTCGGCCTGCGTCATCACCAACACCGAGTTGGGCCGCAAGACCTATGTGATGCATCCGAGCATCGTGCCGGCTGTCTCGATACTTGATCCGAAGTTGACGCTCGGGCTGCCGCGCTATCCTACCGCGACCTGCGGATTCGATGTCTTGACCCACGCTGTGGAGGCCTTCACCTCCGCCCGAACCACACCCTACTCTGACGCCGTGGCGCTTGAAGCGATCCGGATCGTATCGAGGTATCTGCGGAGGGCCGTGGAAGACGGCGCCGATCTCGAAGCCCGGTCGCAGATGATGCTGGCCTCCAGTATGGCGGCTATCGCATTCAATGTCTCGGGCCTTGGCAGCGCTCATGGCACGGGGCACGCTCTGTCAGCCCGTTTGAACGCCGCGCACGGACAGACCCTCGCAACCATGCTGCCTCATGTGATGGACTACAATCTGGAGGTCCGATCAGCGAAGTACGCGGAGATCGCCCAGGCCATGGGCGTCGCGGTCGCCGGAGGATCCGAAGTCGATAACGCCCGGGCGGCCATCGTCGCCATCGTCGCCTTGCGCAATGATATCGGCATCGCTCGCACAATCCGGGATCTTGGAGGGACAGATGACCTCCTGCCGCTACTGGTTGCCGACGCGGCCGCCGATGGGGTCAACTATTCCAACCCGAAGCGGCCCGACCTCGCGGCCTTTGAGGCGCTTTACCGCGCCGCCTGGTAGGGCGCGGCGAGCTAGCGGCAGGTCGTGAGCCATGGCTCCGGCGAAGTCGCAGTCGGAGGGCCGAGGGACAGGAGCAGGCGTGTCTGCCCCGTCCCTTCGATTGGCGGAGAGCGGTGCGTCAGCCCCTCGGCATCTTTCGCACAGCTCCCTCGGAACACGCCGACGGCTCGATCTGGAAAGGTCTCCAATGGGCCACGATAGGCCTGCCTTTCACGAAGGGCTGATTCCGCATTGGCAGGTGTGACCCATTGGGTCCCGGGCCCACGATATGTAGTGACCAAACGCAGGCTCAGCTGGTCTCGATGAAATCCAGCGCAGGCGTCGTCGTCCACCGCCTCCAGCCTTAAATCGACGAGGGCGCACTGACTTAGCACCAGGAACCGGCTTGCGAGCTCTTCTATGTCCCGGATCAGGAGCTGGCCGGCTGGCGCGAGCGCGGCGGTCGGCGCGACCAGGGCTGATATGGCCTCCCCC
>NZ_JBIKNZ010000097.1:0-9607 GCF_044358365.1 Phenylobacterium sp.
GCGCCCGAACCTTCGATGCCCTCTGGCAAGCCGTCGGCAGCATCTGCGACCTCTACGATCCCGATGAATGCTGGAATTTCTTCAAGGCCGCCGGATATACGTCACATTAAACGCACGATGCTCTAGCAGATCGCGCCGAGGCGATCTACGCCGGTCTCGGTCTGAAACTCGGTCGTGGCGGCAACGGCGGCGCCTCACAGTCTGCGCTGGCGGCGGACGCCGGCGTCCCGGCGCTGGATGGACTGGGGCCTGTGGGCGGCGGCTTTCATTCGGGCAAGGAATATCTCGATCTGAAGTCCCTGACGCCGCGCCTCTACCTGCTGACCCGGCTGATCATGGACTATGGAAAGTCTCCCCCGCCACCGATGAACAGCGAAACAGGCAAGCCAAGCCGCTGAGACGGGGTCGGCGTCACGCCGCGATGCTGGAAATCCAGGACCGGATCACGCCCATCACCTGATCGCCCGAGGCATAGCCCCGGGTCACGACCCCATAGACGCCCTGATCATTGGGTCCGCCCACCAGAGCAGGAAAGCCGGTCACCCCGGCCCTCTGCGAGAGGGCGTAGTCTCCCCAGGTTTCCTGCTTGGCGTCCTCGGCCGCCCAGGCCGCGAGGAACGCCTCCGGGTCAAGGCCGAGATCGCTGGCCAGTTCGCCCAGCACCTGCGGCGTCGTGATGTCCCGGTTCTCCGCGTAGAAAGCCCGCTGGGCGGCAGCCAGGTAACGGATGGCCATGTCCTGGCCGTGACGACGCGCCACCACAACCGCGCGAGCGGCCGGGTCCGTGTCATAGATGAAGCCGTCCCGATCCAGGATCGCGGGATCAAAAGGTACGCCAGCGGCCTCTGTCACGTGCTTCCAATGGCCAACGATCTCACGCCGTGCTTCCGGCTTCATGGGCGTTGTCGTGCCCGGCCTCAGCCCACCCATCACCACACGAACGGGCAGCGCGTTGCCGTAGCCTCGCCGGATGTCCTCGATCACAGGCGAGAATCCGTAGCACCACGAGCACATCGGATCGGAGAAGTAGATCAGGTGCGGTCCGTCCATGGCGACCTCCTTGCCGGCGGCGATCATTGCAGCGAACCGGCAAATCGTCACGTCCGCTCTTCACCTTCGATCCGGCTTGGGTCAAATTCACGACATGGCGCAAGATCACCACGATCATCATCATCATCATCATCATCATCATCATGACCATGACCATGGCCAGGACCCTCCCTCGGACATCGCGCTTCGGGTGAAGGCCCTTGAAACAGTGCTCGTCGAGAAAGGCCTGGTGGACTCCGCCGCGCTCGACGCGATCGTCGACTACTATGAAAACAGGGTTGGGCCGCGTAACGGCGCCCGCGTTGTCGCCCGCGCCTGGACCGACCCCGATTACCGTATCCGATTGATGAACGACGCCACAGCAGCCATCGCGGAGCTAGATTTCAGCGGGCGGCAAGGTGAACACATGGTGGCGGTCGAGAACGGCCCCAGGGTCCACAACCTCGTCGTCTGCACACTGTGTTCCTGCTATCCGTGGCCAGTGCTGGGACTGCCGCCGGTCTGGTACAAGTCGGCCCCCTATCGATCACGCGCCGTCATCGATCCCCGTGGGGTGCTTGCGGAGTTCGGAACCGTGCTCTCCGACGACACAGAGATCCGCGTCTGGGATTCCACGGCCGAGGTCCGTTACCTGGTAATCCCGGAACGTCCCGCCGGAACCAGTAATCTCACCGAGGACGAACTCGCCGCGCTGGTCAGTCGCGACAGCATGATCGGGACCACGCTCATATGAACGGCGCGCATGACATGGGTGGAATGCATGGCCTGGGTCCGATAGCGCCGGAGGCCGATGCGCCGGTGTTCCACCATTCCTGGGAAGCCCGGGTTCACGCCATGAGCATCGCGTCCCCCACGCGGTCCAACATCGACGCGGGACGCCACCAGCGCGAACTGATCCCGGGGCCGGAATACCTGCGGATAAGTTACTACGAGAAGTGGCTGACGGGACTCTCAGCCCTGCTGCTCAAGCATGGATTGGTGACGCCGGATGAACTGGCGCGCGGCCAGGCAGACGCCGGCAGCGCGAGAGCCACCCCCCTGCTTGCCGCCGCCGCAGTGCCAGGCGTACTCAGCCGAGCCGGGTCCTATGAGCGCGAAACGACGGCTGGACCCGGTTTCAAACCCGGTGACCGGGTACGGGCGCTGAACATCAATCCCACGGGTCATACGCGCCTGCCTCGCTATGTGAGGGGGCGCACCGGCGTCGTGGAGCGCTGTCACGGCGTGCATGTGTTTCCTGATAGCAACGCCCATGGCCAGGGTGAGGCGGCTCAGCCTCTCTATCTGGTCAGGTTCGAGGCGCGCGAACTCTGGGGTCCGGATGCCTCGGCGATCGACACTATCCGGCTGGACCTTTGGGAGAGCTACCTTGCACCCGCCTGAAATCCTCGATCTGCCCCGGTTGCCGCGGGACGCAGAAGGCCCCGTCTTCGCCGAACCCTGGCAGGCGCAGGCCTTCGCCCTGACCGTAAAGCTGCATGAGGTTGGCGCGTTTACCTGGACTGAATGGGCCCAGGCGCTTTCCAGCGAGCTGGCGGGAGACCCCTCAGACGACGGCGCCCGCTACTACCAGCATTGGGTCGCGGCGCTTGAATCCCTGGTCGGCGATCATGGAATGGCGCGCGCCGATGAGCTCCATGCTCGCAAGCAGGATTGGTTGGCCGCCTACCAGAGCACGCCACATGGCCAGCCGGTGAAACTCTAGAGCCAGCAACCGCCGGCGCCGGTGTCAGCCGGTCCGGCGCATCTGCGACTTCATCTCGCGCTTCTGACGAGCCTCGACCTTGGCCTGCGCCTTGCGGGCTTTTCTTTCTTCGCGGCGGAGCTGGTTCATCAGCTCCTCGTCGTTCTCGATCGCCGCGCGGGCTTCAGCTTCCGCCTGTTCCTTGGCGAGGCGCGCAGCTTCCTTCTCGGCGGCCCGTTTGGCGCGGACTTCCTCAAGTTCGCGGGCCTTTCTGGCTTCACGGGTCTCCAGGACCTCAGCGACGACGGTGGGCTTGGGTTTGAACTTCTCGAGCAGGGCCTTGCGGGCCTCGGCCTGTGCGGCCAGTCGTTCGGAGAATCCCGGAAGGACTTTGTTTTCGCGCATCTATCTCTTGTTCGGTTGGGGTGTTCCGGCGCCAGAGATAACCCCCGGGCGCCGGGATGGTTGCGTTAGATCAGCCGACGAGATCGGCCTCGGTGAAGAACTGTACCATTTCAAGCTTTGCGTTTTCGAGACTGTCCGAGCCGTGCACGGAGTTCTCGCCGACGCTCTCAGCATAGAGCTTGCGGATCGTGCCCTCGGCCGCCTGAGCGGGGTTGGTGGCCCCCATAATCTCGCGATAACGGGACACGGCGTTCTCGCCTTCGAGAACCTGCACCACGACCGGTGCGGACATCATGAATTCCACCAGTTCACCAAAGAACGGGCGCTCTTTGTGAACCTCATAGAACTTTTCGGCCTGGGCCCTGGACATCCGGATGCGGCGCTGGGCGACAATGCGCAGTCCGGCGTCCTCGATCACCGTGTTGACCTTGCCGGTCAGGTTGCGCCGCGTGGCGTCCGGCTTGATGATCGAGAAGGTGCGTTCGGTCATGGGCTCCGAGGGGGCTCTGGATTGGGGGAGTTCGCGGAAAGGCTTCCGCGCGGTGGCGGCGTCTATATCGCCAAGATCGGCTCCGAGGCAAGCCACCGCATGCTCATGACGTGGAGCGAAACGTCTGCTAGTAGCCCCCGCCGAACGGAAACCCCATGCTCCAGATCAACGACCTTGTCCTCGACGCCTGGGGGCGCCGCTTCTTCGACCAGGCGTCCGTCACCCTGCCCCGCGACGCCAAGGTTGGTCTCGTTGGCCGCAACGGCGTGGGTAAATCCACTCTATTCAAGGTGATTCTTGGGCAGTTGACTGCCGGATCCGGCGAGATCGGGATGCCCAAGGCTGCCCGGATCGGATCGGTAGACCAGGAACATCCGGCCACTCCCGTCACCCTGCTGGACACGGTGCTTGAGGCTGACCTCGAGCGCGCCGACCTGCTGGCCCGCCTTGAGACCGCCCCACCTGAAGACCTGGGCGACATCTACGACCGCCTGATCGACATCGACGCCGACAGGGCCCCTTCACGCGCTTCCGAAATCCTGGCGGGTCTGGGGTTCTCCCAGGCCGACCTTGCCCGGCCCATGTCGGAATTCTCCGGCGGCTGGCGTATGCGGGTGGCGCTGGCGGCCAGCCTGTTCGCGGCGCCGGACCTGCTGCTGCTGGACGAGCCGACCAACTACCTCGATCTGGAAGGCGCGCTCTGGCTTGAGGCGCGGCTGAAGAAGTATCCGCACACCGCGATCGTCATTAGCCACGACCGCGAGTTGCTCAACAACTCGGTCGACCACATCCTGCATCTGAAGGACGGCAAGCTCGACCTCTATCCCGGCGGGTATGACAACTTCGAGCATCAGCTGTCGGAGAAAATGCGCCTGCAGGAAGCCTCCCGGGTCAAGATCGAGGCGCGCCGCGAGCATCTGCAATCCTTCGTGGACCGTTTCCGCGCCAAGGCCTCCAAGGCCACCCAGGCCCAGTCGCGCCTGAAGATGATCGCCAAGCTGCCGCCCGTTTCGGCGGTGATCGAGGAGCGGGTCGCGCCTTTCGTGTTGCCCTCGCCTGAACGCCCCCTGCCCCCGCCGCTTCTCCGCCTGGAGGGCGCCACAGTCGGTTATGGCGGCCCGCCGATCCTGCGTCGGCTCGACCTGCGTCTCGACATCGATGACCGGATCGGCCTTCTGGGCGTCAACGGCGCCGGAAAATCGACCTTCGCGAAACTCGTCGCAGGCGCTCTGACCGTCCAGTCCGGAAAACTGCACCGCAGTTCGCGGCTAAGGGTGGGTTGGTTCCATCAGCATCAAATCGAGGCCATGGACCCGACCGACACGCCCCTGGAGATCATCCGGCGGGCTTTGCCGGAGGAGAGCGAAGCCAAACGCCGTTCCCGGCTGGCACAGTTCGGCCTGACCTACGACAAGGTGGAAACCACGGTCGCCAATCTGTCGGGCGGTGAGCGCGCGCGGCTGCTCCTGAACCTGGTGGCCATGGAAGCTCCGCACCTGCTGATCCTGGACGAGCCGACCAACCATCTGGATATCGACAGTCGCCGCGCGTTGCTGGACGCCCTGAATGACTATGAGGGCGCTGTGATCCTCATCACTCACGACAGGTCGCTCATGGAACTCGTGGCCGACCGTCTGTGGCTGGCCGCCGACGGGGGGATCGAACCCTTCGACGGCGACATGGCCGACTATGCGGCGTTTGTGCTGGATCGCGCCAGACAGGCGGGCCGTAGTCCGACACAGGTCAAGGCAGAACCGGAGCCTGTCGCACCGGCGCCGGCGCCGGCCAAGGCGAAGGTTCCCACCGGATCCGCACGACGCCGGGCCGAGACCGCTGAAGCAGCCCTGGCGAAAGCCAATGAGCTCCTTGAAATGATTGATCGCAGCCTGACCGACCCCGGAACCTTCGCCAGTGACCCGTCTAAGGCCGCGGAACTGGGTCGACGCAGGAATGTGGCGCAAGCCGCTCTGGAGGCGGCGGAACAAGAATGGATCGCGGCTCAGGAAGCTTACGAGACCCTCAGGGGCTGATCCCCAATTCAGGTGATGTGTTTGGGGCTTATCGGGTCGGAACCCGGAAAGGTCTCTTCAAGCGCCTCGTCCAGCAGCGCCTCCTGGCGGTCCTCGACCTCTGCTTCCCGCTTGGCAAGATGATCGTGCACCTCGCCCTCCGGCGTTGGGATGATCGGGCGGGTCGGCGCCGAGACGGCCTCAACCGCGGCCTCGGCAGGCGATAGGCTTGGTTCTGCGGGCTTGTGGCCCATGGCGGGGTCCTCTCGTCTGATGAGCCTTGAGAACCCGCTGACGTCGATTGGGTTGCCAGGAGAGTTGCGAACAGGACCGCAGATCCGGGTCCGACGCATCGTCGTCTCCGCCGGTCGATCAAGGTAGCAAGCGAAAAATTTCCACCCTAAGGTGCAACTGCGTGCATCCAACGCATCTTTTCATGCGTATTCCCAAAGTCCGGGGATCTCCCAAGACAACCGGACAGATACGCGGTGACGGTCCTGTTCCCCGACAACCGTCGCCGTCCGCCCCGGCCCCCGCATCCCGTCGCGGGGCCGGGGCGACCCTTACGCGGGCGTTTCAATAGACAGCGCACCACGGTAGGGCTTGGCCAATGACCCGCCCCCTTGCCGTCTTCGCCTATGATTTCGACGGCACCCTTGCGCCCGGCAATATGCAGGAACACGCGTTCATCCCCGACGAATTGGGAATGACGACGAAGCTCTTCGACGCTCCGTCCTAACGCTCGTCAAACAACCGGCGTAATACCGCAGGCGTCAATCCGGGGAGATCCTCGGAGATCAGGCCGGGACCGTGCAGTTCTGCGGCCTCGGCGTGGATCCAGGCGGCGGCGCAGGCGGCCTCGAAGCTTTCCATACCTTGAGACACAAGCCCGCCGACGTAGCCGGCCAATACGTCGCCGGAACCGGCAGTGGCCAGCCAGGGCGACCCGTTGGTGTTGACCGCAACCCGTCCGTCCGGCGCGGCGATCACGGTGTCGGGGCCCTTAAGCAAGACAACGCAGCCCGCCTTCCGCGCCGCCAATCGGGCCGCAGTGATACGCTCCGGCGCCGTTTTCAGTACGCCAGGAAACAAGCGCTCGAACTCCCCGGGGTGGGGGGTGAGCACGTCGTCCCGATCCAGAATCGAGAAGAGCTCGCCGGTGTCGCCTCGAAACACGGTGATCGCGTCGGCATCGATCACCAGGGCCGCACCGGTCCGCGCCAGCGCCAGCACGTTCAGAAGCGTGGTCTCGGTGATGCCCGCCGCCGGGCCAATGACGGCGGCGTCGACCTTGTTGGCGGCCATTTCCAGTTCAACATCGCTGTCGAACCCCTTGAGCATCACCGCTTCAAGGTGCGCGGCATTGACCGCCAGGGCTTCGGGCGGCGCGAAGATCGTTACCAGCCCGGCGCCGATCCTGAGCCCGGCCCTCGCGGCCAGACGTGCGGCGCCACTGTTCCAGGCATCGCCACTGACCACGATCAGACGGCCCCGCGCGTGTTTGTGCGAGGCCGCGGTCGGCCAGGGAAACTGGGTCAGCCAGAGTTCCGGTCCATTCCGGTTGGTCAGTGACGCGATCGGGGCCAGGCCGATATCCGCCACCACGATTTCGCCGCAGAGTTCACACCCTGGCTCCAGCACATGGGCGGCCTTGTGCGCATGAAAGGTGACCGTAAGGGTCGCACAGATCGCGATCCCCGCCGGCTGGCCCGTATCACCGGGCACGCCGCTGGGCACATCTATGGCGACAACTTCTGTGGACGTCCCGGCAAGACGCTCCGCGATCGCAAGGGCTGCGCCGTCCAGCGGGCGGGACAATCCGGCGCCGAACAAGGCGTCGATGATCAGACCGGCAGGCTCGAAGTCCTCCGTCCCGGCGACCTCGCCGGTCCAGAGTTGCGCCGCAGCCATCGCGTCGGCAGCTGAAGGGGATGCGATGGCGCGCACATTCACCGGCCATCCCCGCTCTTTCAACAGGCGCGCCACGACATATCCGTCGCCGCCATTGTTGCCGGGCCCGCAAAGCACCGTAACCGGTTGCGGTCGGAACCGATGCACGACAGCGTCAGCCACCGCCGTACCGGCCCGCTCCATCAAGGTCAGGCCAGGGGTTCCGGCCATAATCGCGGCGCGATCTGCCGCCGCGAACTCGGCGACCGTCATGATGGCGCTAGACGTCAAAGGACACTCGTCGAAGCCTCGCCGCCCTTGGCGATGAGGGTCAGGGTTTCCCCATCGGTTTCCAGGATGGTGATCGAGGTGTGATCCGGTCGGAACGCCAGCACCCGATCATTGCCCAGCAGCTTCGATACAGCGCCATTGATCGCCACATAGTGTGAGAACACCGCCGTGTTGCCGCGCGCCACCAGCGACGCAACGATGTCGGCGCGCCAGGCGTCATAGTCCAGATCGCCCTCGATCCCGGCCCAGGTGCCCTGAAAGGCCTTCTGGAGCCATCCCGGGCGAGCCTCGGCGCTCAGCGCGCCGGGAGTCGGGATCTCACCCACACGGGGATCGATCTCGAGCGAAACCCCGAGAGCCTGCGCGGTCGGGGCCGCCGTCTCCTGACAGCGACGAAGGGGCGAACTGACCACCTGGGTGGGCCGCTCACGCTCAGGACGGCTCAGCAACCAGTCGCGGGCCGCATCGGCCTGGGCCTGACCGGTCTCATCCAGCCCGGGGTCGTCATCATGCCCACCCCAGGTGGCGGACGGCTTGCCGTGTCGGATCAGATAAAGGCGCGGCATGGGTTCAATCCGGGGTGAAGAGGTTGAGGGTACCGTTCTGGGTGACTGTGCCGGGGCGGCCGACCTGTTCACCCTGCTCCAGACCCGTCAGGGTGGCGGGGTCGCCTGGAGTATTGGCGACAAAACGGCGTCCATTGGCGTCGCGTCCCACGATGATCCCCATGAACGGCCCCTCCCGTTTGTGAACGACAGTGTAGGTTTCGATCGTGGCAGGGCCTTGCGGCATCTCAATGACATCGGGATGGGGCAGCGCATCAATTTCCCGCTGCAGGATCTTTGGATCCTGCCGCTCGAAGGGTTTGTCGGGACGGGTTGTGGAGTAGATGCCCGTGGACTGCTTGGTCAGGTACCAGCCGTTGCCGGTGATCAGTCCGTAAGCGTCGGGCCTCGCCCGCAGCCTTTGCAGCATCACGGCGATGGAGTGCATGACGTAGTTGTTTCCCGGCCCCCCGGCGTAGGGCAACCCGCCGGTGACGGTCAGGCCCCGCGGGTCGTCCAGCGACACGCCCAGCTCCTCCGCCCCAATCTCCACCGCAACCGGGAAGCAGGAGTAGAGATCCATCAGATCAATGTGCTCCAGGCCAATACCGGCCATCTCGAAAGCCCGTTTGCCCGCGAGTCGCATGGCGGGACTGGAGTGAAAATCCTGACGATCCAGCGGGTACCAGAGGTCGGCGGCGTCGGCGCAGCCGTGCAGATAGACCCATTGGCTTTCCGGCACGCCCAGTTCACGCGCCTTGGCGACGCTGGCGATCAGGACCCCGGCAGACTGGTCCACCTCCATGATGGCGTTCAGCAGCTTAGGATAGGGAAAGCCGATCATCCGGTTTCGCTCGGAAACGGTCACCAGTTCCTCCGCTGTGCGCGCCACCGGGAACCAGGCTTCGGGGTTTGCCGCCGCTACGCGCGTGAAACCCTCGAACAGACGGCCCAGTCGCGCCTGATGGTCCGGCACGGATCGACCGTCGCGGGCGCGCAACGCGTTTTCGAACAGCGGATAGATGTTGATCGGCCGGCTCAGGCCGTGCCGCGCCTCATAGGCGGAGTTTCCGGGGCGCGGATCGCCGACGCGTTCCGGCAGTTCAAGGGTTTCGTCTTCCTCGACCTTCCAGTCGTCAAACGACAGGCCCTTGCCCATCCGCTTCATGGCCGAGCCGAGAAACTCGCAGCCCACAGTCAGGGCCAGGTCAGCCTCGCCCCGTGCGATCCGCTCGGCCAATAC
>NZ_JBIKNZ010000150.1:0-2757 GCF_044358365.1 Phenylobacterium sp.
GGGCACGGTCATCCCGTCGCACGGCCGCTACGTCGGCGCGTCGAGCGTGCCGTTCAGCGACTACAAGCGCCGCCGCGGGGAGCGCGTCGGCCTCAACTGGCGCATCCCGACCGTCAGCGGCAAGCGCGCCGTGCGGCACGTGACCTTCGACACGAACTTCTGGAAGAGCTTCGTGCACGCCCGCCTCGCGGTGCCGCACGGCGACCCGGGATCGCTCTCGCTGTTCGGCCGTGACTCGCGTGCGCACGAGGTCTTCGCCGCGCACCTGACGAGCGAGTACCGCGTGAAGACCGAGGGCCGCGGCCGCGTGGTCGACGAGTGGAAGCTGCGCCTCGCAGGCGCGGACAACCACTGGCTCGACTGCCTCGTCGGCTGCGCGGTCGCGGCGAGCATGGAGGGATCGGTGCTCTTCGGCACGGACGCGAAGGTCGTCGCGAGGCCGCGCGTGAAGCTCTCGGCGATCCGCAAGGGAGGCCGGTGATGCCGCGGGAGAAGCGGACGGGGCTCGAGAAGGACGGCACGAAGCTCGGGCTGTCCTGCCGCGCCTGCGGCTGCCAGCACCTGCGGGTCGTCTACCTCCGTCGGCTTCCCAAGGGCCAGGTGCTCAGGAGGCGGGAGTGCAGGCACTGCGGCAGGCGGACATCGACGCGGGAGTCGGAGTCCTGACGCCGGGAATCGGCAGGAAAAAGGGCAGCGTTTCCGGGAGCGCGCCGGGCGGGACCTACGTTGGCCGTCCGCGATCGCGGCAGCGTGCCGCGGAGCCCACGCACCCACGCAGAGGACCCTCACATGAACATGCAGGAACCGATCGCCCGCCCGAACGACGCACTGGCCCACATCATCCGCCTCGGCCGCAGCCGTGCCCGGTGGCGCATGCTCGCCGTCGCGCTCATGGCGATGCTCGCGGGCATCGCGGTCGCTTCGTTCGATTGATCGAACGATCTCGGCGCCCTTCGTCCATTTCGTCCGGATCCGCCCCGCGCCGTGTCGGCACGTGGTGGATGCAGTCGCTCTCAGCCGACCTGCCCGAGACGCCCTTCGCGGCCAAGCTCGCCCTCGAGCTGCGGCTGTGCCCCGGCATGGACCGGGAGGACGCCGTGCAGGAGGCGTGGCTCGCCGCGCTCGAGGGACGCAACCCGGCCCGGGCGGTGAACACGTTCGCCCAGCGCGAGCGGCGTCACCGCAGGCGGGAGCCCGCGATCGCGTGCGAGGCCATGCGCTCCTTCCGCCTCTCGGCGATCCGCGCCGAGCGGGCGGCCCGCAGGCGGAACGCCAGGCGCGACGCGCTCATGGCATCCCCGTCGGCACGGGAGAGCACCCATGCCTGACGAGACGCCGAGCATCGCCGACGCGATCCGCGACAACGCCGCGGGCCTGAAGAAGGCCTCGAACGACGCGGGCAGCGTCGAGCAGCACCCGATCGCCGACCAGATCGCGGCCGACCGCTACCTCGCCTCGAAGCAGGCGGTGTCGCGACGCAACCGCGGCCTGCGCATCTCCCGCATCGTCCCGCCCGGCATGGGGGGACCGGCCTGATGGGCTGGCTCGACTCCATCCTCGGCCGCAAGGCGTCCGCAGCGCCGCGCACGATCTCGATCCGCGCCCGCTACGACGCCGCCGCGACCACCGACGCCAACCGCAAGCACTGGGCGAACGCCGACGGGCTCTCCGCGGATGCGGCGGCCTCCCCCGAGGTGCGCCGGATCCTCCGCAACCGCGCCCGCTACGAGGCCGCCAACAACAGCTACGCCGCGGGCATCGTCGCGACGCTCGCCAACGACGTCGTCGGCACCGGCCCGCGCCTGCAGGTGCTCACCGACGACCCCGAGGCGAACAACGCCATCGAGCAGGCCTTCGCCGCGTGGGCGCTCTCCACCAACCTGGCCGACCGGCTCCGCACGATGCGCATGGCGCGCGCCCACTCGGGCGAGTGCTTCGCGAAGCTCGTGTCGAACCCCGCCGTGCCCGGCCCGGTGAAGCTCGACCTCGCGCTCGTCGAGGCCGACCGCGTCGCCAGCCCCCACTGGGGCGCGCTCACGCCGACGGAGGTCGACGGCATCGTCTACGACTCCTTCGGCAACCCCGTGGCCTACCGCGTCATGGTGGAGCACCCGGGCGACCGGAGCGGGAACGCATCCCACGAGACCCTGCCTGCCGCGAAGGTCCTGCACTACTACCTGGGTGCGCGGCCCGAGCAGAGCCGTGGGATTCCCGACCTCGTCCCGGCGCTGCCGCTCTTCGCACAGCTGAGGCGCTACACGGTGGCCGTCCTCTCGGCCGCGGAGACCGCGGCGAACTTCGCGGGCACCGTCGAGACCGACGCGCCCGCCAACGGCGAGGCCGACCCGGTCGAGCCGATGGACACGATCGAGCTCGAGGCGAACTCGCTGCTGACGCTTCCGGCCGGATGGAAGATGTCGCAGGTCAAGCCCGAGCAGCCGACCACCTCCTACGGCGAGTTCAAGCGCGAGATCCTGAACGAGATCGCCCGCTGCCTGAACATGCCCTTCAACGTCGCCGCCGGGAACAGCTCGGGCTACAACTACGCCAGCGGTCGGCTCGACCACCAGACCTACTACCGGGCGATCAGGATCGACCAGGCGCACCTTGCGCGGACGGTGCTCGACCGCGTGCTCGCGGAGTGGTTCGACGAGGCGAAGCTCATCGAGGCGCTCGTCCCCCCGCGCGTGCGCGTGCTCGAGTTGCTGCCGCACCAGTGGTTCTGGGATGGCACCGAGCACGTCGACCCGGCGAAGG
>NZ_JBIKNZ010000156.1:0-2754 GCF_044358365.1 Phenylobacterium sp.
CGACGGCGAAGGAACGGTCCGCGGTAAGGTCCCCGCCGCCCACGAGCCCGGTCCCGGCGACGACCTTCACGTCGGCCCCGGCGACCTGCAGGAGGTTCGTCGTGAGCTGCCCGGTCGAGGACATCTTGAGCCCGGTGCCGAGGGTGATCTCCTCGGCGTTCCCGGCCGAGCCCGAGCGCCTGCCCAGGAGCCGCCCCGACGCGACGTTGCGCACGTCGGAGACGCCGAGCGTCACCTGCCCCGAGCGGCCGTTGACGCCCTCGACGTAGGCGCCCGTGAACGCGACGCCGGGCGGACCCTGCGCTCCCTGGGGGCCGGGCGACGCGACGCGCACGGAGCGCACGTCCTGCCGCACGCACACGCGGCGCACGTCCTGGCGCACCACGACGCGGCAGCAGCTCATCGCGTCACCTCCGGCGTGATGCGGCAGCTTCCCTCGACGAGCCGGATGACGGTGCCGCCGGGCGAGGCGATCTCGAGGTCGTAGACGCCCAGGAACGGAGCGGGCAGCGCCGCCGTCTGGGTCGCGCCCACGTTGACGGTGACGGTGCCGCGCGGCCCGTCGACGGAGATCGAGCCCGCGAGGCTCGTCAGGTCGAGGACCGACGACGTGCTCGCGTGGGTCTGGCGCACCTGCATGCGCGCGCTCCAGCCGGTGATGTCGACGGGCGTTCCCTCGGGCTGCTCGTAGGCCACCTCGAGGCCGAAGGTCGTGCCCTGCTCGATGACGATGTTGTGGCGCTCGGCGCTCACTTGCCCTTCCTCCACGCGGCCTCGAAGGCCGGGTCGGAGGCGCGGCGCGCGGCGACGTACTCGCGTGCGCTCTCGGGCCGCGACGGGTCGAGCATCGAGCGCGCAAGGTCGGCGTCGGACACGGCGCTGCGCGGGAGCAGGAGCCCGAAGCTCCACAGCGCACGCTTGACGAGCGCGCCGATCCCGGTCGTCCAGAGGATGACCGCGACGCCGACGACGGCGAGCGCGACCATGACGCGGGCGATGAGCGTGGCCCACCACGGCGTCACGTCGGAGACGCCGGGAAGCGCCTCGACGATTCCCGCGGTGGCATGGATGATCGCCTCTTGCTCGGCGCTCCCGCCCTCGGCCTCGCGTGCGATGGTCGCGACGTCCGGCGCTGGCTGCAGGGCCTCGGTGCCGATGGCGTCGAATCGCCCGCGGCTCGACTCGGCGAGCCTGCGCACCTCGTTCGCGTTCTCGGCGATGCGTCCGGACGCGCTGCATCCGGCGGCGAGGAGCGCCGCGGCCATGAGCATGGCGAGCCTCATGCGCGCACCCCATCGCCCGGCCTCGGGACGAAGACGTCGCGCAGGACCGTGATGTCGACCTTCAGCGGCTCCGCGGCGCGCGGCCGCTCGTACGGATGGAACTCGGCAGGCATGAACGGATCCGACCTCCTCCTCGGGTCCCGGTGCACGTTGGCCACGAGGGCCAGCACCACCGACGTGTGGTCCCACGACTCCCGCACCCGTCCCTCCGCCATCGCGACGAGCTCGCGCAGCGTCAGTGGGTGCGGGTCCACCCCTACGATCCCGGCGAGCTTCCAGACGAGCCTCCAGGCACGGACGGATCCAGGCTCTCCAGCGCCTGCAGCTGCTCGTCCAGCTTCCGCTCCACGACGTCCCGCGCCTTCTCCATCGTGGTCCACAGGGTGGTGACGAGCTTCTGCATCCGCTTCCTGTCGCGCGGGTTCGGGCAGAAAGAGACGAGTTCCTCCATGAGCGCACGCGTCGCGTGCTCGATGGCGTCGCCCGCCATCGCGCGCCCGAAGTCCTCGTCGGAGACCCCGAGCCGCTCCGCCTCCGGCCTGCACGCCGCGCACAGCACGTCGCACAGCAGCACCGGGTCGAGGACGAGCCGGTCGATGCCCTTGCCGTCGATGACCGACAGCAGGTCGAAGCCCGCGAGGGCGCGCACGCGCTTGATCGCGGCGACGTCGACCGACACCGTCCACGTCCGGCCCGCGTTGTCGCGGAAGGTCTGCATGGATCAGCTCCCTCCGCCCGACGCGGTGTGCCAGCTCGGCGCGCGCGAGGAGAGCGTCGGCTTCGCGGTGACCTTCACCATGATCGCCGAGTCGAGCGGCTCCTCGCGGCTGAAGTTCGTGACCATGAAGTCCGCGTCGAGACCCTGCCCGCCGGTGGCGGCGTCCAGGACGAGCAGCGCGATCGCGGTGTTGCCGAAGAACGAGTTCTTCAGCGCCGTGAAGCCCGCGTCGGCGGTGTCCCAGACCATCTCGAACTCGATCGAGGCGTCCTTCAGCGTGCCCACCGTGGCCTTCCAGCCGTTGTTGGCGCGCGTGGTGACGTCCGCCTCTCCCTTCTCCAGGTTCAGCGTGACGTTGCGCACGTTGGTGAGCGCGGTCGATGCCGTCCCTCCAGCTGCGCCGTACTTGATGACGGCGTCCATTCCGAGCTTGTAGGCCATGGTTGGTGTCCCTTCTCCAGTACCGACGGGGCGCGCCGGTCAGGCGTGGCTACGGAGCCGCGCCTGGACGACGCCCGTGAAGATCCTCAGGTTGAGCGCGTGGTCCTCGGCGACGAGCGGGTCCGCACGCGCCTCCACGCACGTCCAGTCCGGCGTGGCCGACGGGCGCCTGCCCGCGAGCCAGTGCGCGACCTGCTCGACCGCGGCGACCGTCGCGGCGAGCGACGCCTCGTCCGTGCCGTCGATGCGGCGCTGGATGCCGACGTCGATCAGGTGGTCGACCTGCGACAGCCCGCCGCGCGCCGCCACGGT
>NZ_JBIKNZ010000146.1:0-2750 GCF_044358365.1 Phenylobacterium sp.
GCCGAGCGAACCGTCGGTGCCCTCTGGGACGCCATCGGACGCTTCATCGACCTCTTCACTCCGACCGAGTGCGCCAACTACTTCAAGAGCTGCGGATACGATGCAGACTGAATGGAATCCGCTCTAAGTTCCGCGCTCTTTCCAACGACCATTGGCCTTCTCCCCCTGTGGGAGAAGGTGGCCGCCGAAGGCGGTCGGATGAGGGGTTGATGATCCTGTCCGGAAAGCCCCCGAAACTATTGTGGATAGCCCTGCGCGACCCCTCATCCGTCAGGCTTCGCCTGCCACCTTCTCCCACAAGGGGAGAAGGGGATGCGCCACCGACAATCTGGAATTACGCCGCGGTCGGGGAGAAGGGCGTTGCCTCAGCGTCGCGGCGGGCCGGTGGCGGCGCGGGGGCGGAGGGCCTGGGTGGCGAAGGCGTTGGCTGCGGGTCCGGCCCGTGGGGGCGGCATCGTCAGGACGGCGGCGCCGGAGAGGCGTGATCGCAGGGGTGCGGGCCGCTTGGCCGGGCGTTCAGATCCGGTCGTCCGGGCCAACAGGGCGGTGAGCGCGGGCAGCTCGGCCGGCGCGGGGCCGGGCCGGGCGGCGGCGTCGGCCGCCACGCCCTGCAGGGTCTTCATCAGCAGCGGCAGGCTGGCGCGGTCACCTTCGCGGTCGCGGTCGGCGTCCAGCCGCTCGCGTACAGGTTCCCCGGCATCGGGCCGTTCGGTCTCGGGCGGGTCGCCCCGTTCCTGGAAATCGTCGGCCTCACGGGCCTCGTTCAGCACAGAAACGCCGGCCGGCGCCGCCCGGGCGGCCTGCCGCAGACGTAGCTTGAGCGCAATCGCCACCCGCACCCCAAAGAAGCACCTGTCGAACAGGCCGAACAACTCAGCCTTGCGCTTCCAGTCCGCCTCCCGCTCGGCCTCCCGCCCGAACGCCATCCCCAGCCGGTGGGCGACGGCGGCCATCTCGGCGAGCATGGTCTCGGCGGTGAGGTCGGCGTGGGGCATGGGAACAAAAGTAGAACATTTGTGGCGACTGTGCAAGCATCTTCGCGAGAGGCGACCTGAACCGGGGTCAATGGGTAAGTTATCGGCGTGTTGCGGAGAGGATGTGGCGCGTGGCGGTGGATAGATGGAATTCGGATAGGCTGGCGGCGTGGAGGGGTACACCAATTCCCTTCAGTCTAATCGGCCTTGCTGGCATCTGCGCCCTCCTCACCTGCCTCCGGTTCAGTCGACGCTACAATGCCGTATTTCATTCCAATGCGCCGAGCGTTGATGGGGCTCTCGGCGGCAATGCGCGCAAGCGCTGCCTCAGCTTTGGCAACAACCGCCTTCATCTTTTCGTCGGCATTCCCAACTCGCTTAAACGACAATGCGCCCCGCAGCGCTCTGCGCTGGTCTGCTCCGCGCAATCGCTTAAAGATGTCGTAGAAATCCATGACGCTGAGGCGCGACACTCGTTCGGTGTCGGTGCCGCTCCAACCATCACTTGATCCAATATTGTAGAGACTTTCGAGTGGACCGCCTTCTTCAGGGAATGTAGCGAGCTTTGTGGCAAAGGCCTCCACAACATCAGTGTCCTTGACGTTCTCGCTGAAGGAGTAGTGGCCCAAGTCCCAGAATATTGCCGGATCTTGTCTGTGTTCCACGTAGTAATTCACGATTTCGGCGGCCTCGGCTTTTCGCCCAAGGTCTTTGAACAGCCGCACCGTGGCGTCCAGACCTGATGGAGAAACAATCTCCACGTTGTTACGCAATGAACTTGCTAGCGCATCCATGACCGCATCAGCATTGTCGTCAAAACTATTGTGATATAAATCCCACGCGTTCTTGAAGGAGGCGTCTTTATCTTGAAGCATTAGTTTATTATGCAATGCTTCGGCTTCCGCGCGCACCTTCCCTTCATCAAATCCGCCTTGCTGTATACCTTCAAGCAAAATTCTGTCGAAGCTGTCCACTCCTGAGAAATTATAAGTCCCAAGTAAGGCACGGGCATCGGCATAGGGATCATCGCCCTTACCCTCCATCAAACCATCGTAGATGTTGAAGGTGCCAACGAAATCGAGAGGAGGCGCTTTATCTGGCTGATAGCGGCAGTATGAGAACAGGACGATTGATTGTATGGCCTGATCCATGACTCGCTCGTCCAGATCAGCGAGCAGTTCGATGGCACGGTCGCAATGCCGCTCGACTTTCTTGATCGTCCGAATGTTGACGATACCAATCGAAACGCAGCTCGCCAAAATCTTCCGTTTACGAGGGTTCTTGTCGCTGATCCCGATTGTCGCCGCCTCGATAGGGGTGGGATCGAGGTGAACGATCGTATCAGCGACCTTCTCAAGCTGAGATCTGAAATCTGCGGCGTTCTCGCCCAGCAGTGCTTCCTCATTCAGAAGAAGGACGACCTTGCAGTTCCGCTGCTCCTTGAGAAAGGACAGCAACCCAAGAACTTCCTTGGCGCCCAGCTGTGATCCCGCGCGTTCCAGGTCATCAACGCACACAATCTGATCGCGTACCAGGAGGAACAGCGCCCTGCCTCCGAACCCCGCATACTCGCTGACTCCAGGCAGGAATCGCGCGAACCCAGCAAACCGGCGCCAACTATCCTTCGCCGTTTTTAAAGAGGCATCGATGGTGTCGAAGCTAGGCTCAGGACCCATTGAAATGATTCCCAAGGCGGGGTTGGTCTGATTCACTGGCGGCGCATGGAGGCGTCGTCATGAGTGATTTGATCTGGTTGTCGCAGGCGCAGATGCGCCG
>NZ_JBIKNZ010000009.1:0-75740 GCF_044358365.1 Phenylobacterium sp.
TCGCCTGACCGCGATCTTGCGGCACGGCCATCAAGGCTCCCCAGCCAGGCCATGACCCCGTAGACAACCATAGACCAAGGTCAGTCCAACAACGAACCTGAGGCAACCGTGAAACCAATTAGACAACGCTTTACTTAACCCCTAATCGAGACGCCGGGCCTCGGGTGCCTGGCGCGAGGGAGCGGCCGCGACCTGTTCGCGTCCCTCTGCGTGGGTTCGCGGTCAATGGACACAGGTCGCAGAACCGTCCCGCTGCCGGAAAAACACCCGGGCCCCCGAGCCTCACCGACGCCTTCTGCGCCCCTCTGCGTTTTCTGCGGTTCCGCTCCCTTTCGTAAGCCTGCCCAAATGCTACGTCCGATCCTGACGTACCTCCGTGTTCCACTGCGCAACATGACCGCGACCACCCCTGATCGAGGCGCCGACATGCTGGCCGAGCTGGCTGAGATGGATCTCAGCGCGGCGAAGCACGTCCACGCCCAGCTTCTGGCCGCCACCGAGGCTGCCGAGGTGGCCGATCTCAGCCGGTCCTACCAGCGCGCGTCGCGCTGCGTGCGCCAGACCCTCGCGCTGAAGGCGAAGCTGGCCCAGGACGCCGTCGTCCACCGGATCCGCAACATGCCGTCGCCCGCCACTGACTGGGCCGCTATGCAGCGGGACCTGATCCATTGCGACGAACTGGGCGAGCGCATCAGCGTGTTGCAGGACGCCGTTGGCCGGCTGCTCTACACCGAGGTTTCCGACGCCGGGACCCGTCGAGATCTGACAGAACGGCTCGATATCGAGCTCGACGACTGGATCGAGGAACCGGACTTCACCACCGCCGACGTGGATGCGCAGGTCCGCCGCGCCTGTCGCAGTCTGGGCCTGACCGAAGACCACGTCGCCGAATGGCGCACCTTGCCCCGTCCGCCGACTGACGCTGATCCCGACCTGGGGGATGACGACGTCAACGCCGGCCAACCCGCCGCCGCGCCGCCGGCAGCCGACACCGGCTGATCTCGCCATCCCACCCACACGTGTCATCCCGGTTTTCGTGGAACACGAAAGACCGGGACCCAACCCGCCGCCCGCGCCTGATCTGCCAGGTGCTGCCACGACTTCCACGCCTCACCCACCCTGCGCCGCCGCGTCTATGGGTCCCGGTCTTTCGCTTGCGCGAAAACCGGGATGACACCGCGTGGTTGGAGATCATCGGCCCCGCCTTTCGGCGTATTTCTGCGGTTTCTGCGGTTCAACCAGCGCCGGCCGCAGCGTTCCCAACCTTCGTATCCCGGCGAAACCGAACAATTCCGCTTGCCAGAACCGCCTTTGGCGGCGAAAGGCGTTTTGGAGCAAGTTGGGGGATCCAGGCCTTATGACGCGCGTCGGCTTCTATCCGGGAACGTTCGATCCGATCCACATCGGCCACACCGATATCATTGGCCGTGCCGTCAAGCTGGTGGACAAGCTGATCATCGGCGTGGCGATCAATGTCGGCAAGGGTCCGCTGTTCTCTCTGGATGAGCGGGTGGCCATGGTGGAGGAAACCATCGCGCCTCTGCGCGGCCGGGCCGAGATCGTGGTGCAGCCCTATGAGGGCCTGACCATGCACTTCGCGCGCAGCGTCGGCGCTTCGGTGCTCGTCCGGGGCCTGCGTCGGATCTCCGACTTCGAGTTCGAATTCCAGATGACCGCCATGAACCAGCAACTGGATCGCGAGATCGAGACCGTGTTCTTCATGGCCGATCCGCGCCACCTGGCGATCGCCTCGGTGCTGGTGAAGGAGATCGCTCAACTGGGCGGTGAGGTGGACAATTTCGTCAGCCCGTCGGTGAAGACCCGGTTGATGGCGAAGCTGGGCCGCGCCTGAGCCGATACGACACTGGCTTTGCGGCGCATCGCCCGCTACGAGAGGCGCCGATGAGAAAGACCCTGCTTCTGTTCGCCGCCGGTGCGTTCGCGTTGTCCGCTGGTGCGACCTTCGCCCAGGCGCGCAAGCCCGCCGCGCAGGCCCCGGCGGCCGCCGTGACCCCCGCGGTCCCGAAGCCCACGGCCGCCGACTGGCGTACGCCAAAGCCCGAAGACGTGCTGGTGATCGACACCAACAAGGGCCGCATCATCGTCGAGATGGTTCCGGAGGTCGCGCCGCTCTACACCGAGCGCATGCGCACCCTGGCGCTGCAGCACTTCTTCGACGGGCTGACGTTCTTCCGCGTCATCGACGACTTCATGGCCCAGACCGGCGACCCGGAAAATCGGGGCACGGGCAGTTCAAGCCTGCCGGACGTCAAGGCCGAGTTCATGTTCCGGCGGGGCCCCGAGACGCCCTTCGTGCTCGTCGTTGACCAGAGTGTGGCCGAGGTGGGATTCATCAAATCCCTGCCGGTAGTCACCCAGTCCATGATGCTGGCCCCCATGACCCGTGACGGCAAGATCGCCGGTTACGGCCTCTACTGCCCCGGCGTCGCCGGGGCCGCGCGGGGCAGCGAGGAAGATTCGGCCAACAGCCAGTTCTACCTGATGCGTGAAGCCTATCCGGCGCTGGAGCGCCGCTACACCGCCTGGGGCCGTGTGATTTCGGGCCAGTCTGTGGTCAAGGCCATCAAGACGGGCGAGCCGGTGGCCGATCCGCAGGATCGGATGGACCGCGTACGCCTGCTGACGGATATCCCTGAGAAAGAGCGACCCAAGGTTCGCGTGATCGATCCGGCCGGCCCCTGGTTCAAGGCGGAGATTGCCCGGACCCAGGCCGCTCGAAGCGCCGAATTCACGGCGTGTGATGTGACAATTCCTGTTGAGGTGAAATGATGGACGCTGAAAACACCCTGATCCTGGAGCTGGAGACCGGCGCCGTAACCATCGAACTGCGGCCCGATCTGGCGCCCAAGCACGTGGAGCGGATCAAGTCGCTGGCGCGCAAGGGCTTCTACGACGGTGTGGTCTTCCACCGCGTGATTCCCGGCTTCATGGCCCAGGGCGGCGACCCCACCGGCACCGGTTCAGGCGGCTCGAAGGAACCTGATCTGCCGGCCGAGTTCTCCAAGGAACCGCATGTGCGCGGCGTCTGCTCGATGGCCCGCACCGCCAATCCCAACTCGGCCAACAGCCAGTTCTTCATCTGCTTTGATGACGCCCGCTTCCTGGACAGCCAGTACACGGTCTGGGGTGTGGTCACCGACGGCATGGACCACGTCGACGCCCTGCCCAAGGGCGAGCCGCCGCGCAGCCCAGGCAAGATCATTTCGGCCAAGGTCGCTGCCGACGCCTAACGCACCGGCGCCAGGGTGACGATCAGGGGATAGTGGTCCGAGCCCAACCAGGGCCCGCGCTCCACCTTGACCGTCGCTCGGCCCGGACCGGCGCGGCCAGCGCAGCTCCGGTCGCGAGGCCAGTCACGGGGATCGAGCTCCCCTACCAGGCCAACTGCATTCGCTCCCGGCCTTGACGCGGTGCGTTCCGCATGTGCTTCACCTCGCATTCCATGAAACTAGCTGACTTTGATTTCCATCTTCCTGACGCGTTGATCGCATTGCGCCCGACCAGTCCGCGCGATTCCGCGCGGCTGCTTGTGGTGAACCCTGGCGCGCCGCTCGAGGATCTAAGGGTCCATGACCTGCCGGCGCTGTTGCGTGCCGGTGATGTGCTGGTGGTCAACGATACCCGTGTGATCCCGGCCCGGCTGAAGGGCGTGCGGATGCGGGGCGACAGCCGGATTGCGGTGGAGGCGACGCTGCATCGCCAGCTGGATGAGCAGACCTGGGCCGCTTTCATGCGCCCGGGCAAGAAGCTGGCTCCCCATGATCGCATCACCTTCGGCGCCGATCTGGCTGCGACTGTGCGGGAGAAGGGTGAGGGCGGTGAGATTGTGCTGGCCTTCGATCTGGCCGGCGGCGACCTCATGGCGGCCATCGCGGCCCATGGCATGATGCCTCTGCCGCCCTACATCGCCGCCAAGCGCGGCGAGGATGCCCGGGACCGGGCGGACTATCAGACGGTCTACGCTGCCGAAGAGGGCTCGGTCGCGGCGCCGACGGCGGGGCTCCATTTCACGCCGGAGCTTCTGGCAAGGCTGGCGGCGGCCGGCGTTGGTCTGGAGAAGCTCACCTTGCACGTGGGCGCCGGCACCTTTCTGCCGGTGAAGACGGAAGACCTGTCGATGCACAAGATGCATGCCGAATGGGGCGAGATCGATCCCGCAACCGCAGACAGGCTGAACGCGGCGCGAGCCGCAGGCGGTCGCATCATATGTGTCGGCACCACCTCGCTGCGCCTGATCGAGAGTGCGGCGGATCCGGACGGCGCGATCCGACCGTTCCGCGCGGAAACCGCCATCTTCATCACGCCGGGCTACCGTTTCCGTGCAGCAGAAGGGCTGATGACCAACTTCCACCTGCCGAAATCGACATTGTTCATGCTGGTCTCGGCGTTCGCCGGCCAGGCGACGATGCGGGCTGCCTATGATCACGCCATTGCCTCAGGGTATCGCTTTTATTCCTACGGCGACGCCAGCCTGTTGTGGCGCGCCGAGTGATGGCGGCGTTTCCGTTCCACATCGCCGCCACCGACGGTCGCGCCCGGACCGGCGTGCTGTCGACGCCGCGCGGCGACATCCGTACGCCGGCCTTCATGCCCGTGGGTACGGCAGGCACCGTCAAGGCGTTGACGGTGGAACAGGTGGTGGCCACCGGCGCCGATATCCTGCTGGGCAACACCTATCACCTGATGCTGCGCCCTACGGCGGAGCGGGTAAGTCGGCTGGGCGGCCTGCACCGCTTCATGCGTTGGGAGAAGCCGATCCTGACCGACTCCGGCGGCTTCCAGGTGATGTCGCTATCCAACATAGCCAAGGTGACCGAGGAGTCGGTGACCTTTCAGAGCCATCTGGACGGTAGTCGACATGTGCTGACGCCCGAACGCTCCATCAAGATCCAGGCCGATCTGCTGGGCGCAGACATCGTGATGCAACTGGACGAACTCGTGGCCCTTCCCGCTACAGATGATCGCGCCGCCGAGGCCATGCGGCGGTCGGCGCGATGGGGGGAGCGGTCGAAGGCGGCCTTCGGTCATCGCGACGCTCAGGCGCTGTTCGGCATCCAGCAGGGCGGCGTCGACGAGGCGCTGCGCAGCGAGTCGGCCCGGCGTCTCATCGAGACCGGTTACGATGGCTATGCCATCGGCGGCCTGGCCGTGGGCGAGGGGCACCAGGCCATGGTCGAGGTGCTGGATTTCGCCCCCGCCCAACTGCCGGCAGATCGGCCGCGTTACCTTATGGGGGTGGGCAAGCCGATCGATCTTGTCGAGGCGGTCTATCGAGGTGTCGACATGTTCGACTGCGTGTTGCCGACCCGGTCCGGTCGCCACGGTCAGGCCTGGACCTGGGATGGCGCGATCAACCTGAAGAACGCGCGGTTCGCCGAAGACGACAGTCCGCTTGACGCCTCCAGTGACGTTTCGGCCAGTCGAGATTACTCGAAGGCCTATCTGCACCACCTCGTGAAGTCCCAGGAGATCCTGGGCCAGGTGCTGCTGTCCTGGCACAATCTGGCGTTCTTCCAGGCGCTGATGTCGGAACTCAGGGCCGCGATTTCGGAGGGACGGCTGGAGGCTTTCCGTCGGGCGTTCTCGGCGCGTCATTTCGCGTCGGATACTTCGGCCTAGGCTCTGTCTTGGCCGTGACCGCAGGCGACCTTGTCACTGTGTGTGTCGGGGTGGCGGGCGCTGGGCAACCGCGAGCCTCGCCAAGGCCCTTGAGGTATGCGCGGCGCACTGATCCCGCCAGGATAGCGCTCTGCACCAGCTTGTCATGGCTGGCGGCGCCGGAGACACGTCGCACGACGCCACGGAACGGAATGGCGCCCCCCGCCAGATCACCGGCAACGCTCAGCGCCGTTTGCTTGCCGCGATCCGCAAGATCCACCTCGTCGGATGGGAACTGATCAAGGTCAGGCCCGAGCGCGGCCTCAAGCGGCCGAAGCAGACTGACCAATGTTGAGCATTTCCAGTTGCGCGGCGGCCGCTGGTAAGGGGCCTTGAGCGACTCCAGCAGGACCTCCGGAATCTCGACCTTCAAGACGTTCAGGTCGCGAAGCGGGGTGGCGGCGGCGCCCTGGACGCTGCCCTGCTTTACCTGATCCGATGTTCGGACTTGATCGCGCGGATCCGGCGGCGGTTGGGGCACGGTCCGGCCCGTACGGGTCTGCGCGGCCGCAGACGACACCAGCCCGGCGACAGCAAGGGACAACACGGCAAGGCGGAAGGGTGCATTCATGAGCTCACCAGAGGTCGACAATGCTCCAGGCAATGTACCCTGTAACGAATGTCGCTTCCACTTTCGGTCTCAGCCCTCTAGGTTCCGCGCCGCTTCATCCGGGCTGCCGTCAAAGGACGCCTTGAGTCGCGGGCCGGTAGCTCAGTGGTAGAGCATTCGACTTTTAATCGAATGGTCGTGAGTTCGAACCTCACCCGGCCTACCAATTTTTCGGCGGTGCTCTGGTTCCCAAAATGAAAGGAGCCGGTGCGAGAGTTCGACCGGCTCCAGAACAGGATCAATTTGTCAGGGGCTATTTCGGCGCGGCTTCGCTGGTGTTCGCGAGGTAGGCCTCAAGCGCCTGGCGCGCCACCGTCTTGCAGCCGCTGGTTTCAGCGACCCGGACAATGTCGTCCAGGGTTGTCAGGCTTTCGAGCGCGGGACAGATGCCGCCACGGCGGGCTCCGAAGGTCCGACCCTCGGGCGGAGGCTGGACCAGGGCGCGGAGCGTTTCGAAACGTGCTGCATCCGCCGAAGCCAGACGTGCGCCGGGCAGGGCCACGCCGCCGGCCGCGCCGCGCAGTGTGGTGACTTCGCCGGAGGCGCGCATCAAGGTTACAGTCTGGCCAGCGCCAAGCGCCAGTCGGGCGCCCGCGTCATAGGCTTGGCCGCGCTTGATCGCCGGATCCGAAGAGTTGACGACAATATAGTCGCTGGCCATCGCCACGCCGCCGAATGCAACGGAAAGGGCGACGCCGAGAAGTATCTTTCGCATCAATATTTCCCCGTAGTGCTGCTTTTCAAGTTCAGGAGCAGGTCGAGCGAATAACACACTGGAGCCCTGAACGGTATCTGAACAAGTAGTGTGTCGTCATGATATACGAGGCGGCCCAACGCCAAGACGCAGAACACCGAACTTGGCGAGCCAGACTAGTCCGCGCTCGACGAAGGGGCGACGATCAGCAGGAATTTCGGTCACCAAAGCCATCACTGAACGTGGCCCGTTGGTGAGGCGGGACACCAGGGCGGCAACCTCTCCGTCCGTTGGCAAGCGCGCGGCTTCGCTTCGGACGTCGGGTCTGTTCAGCCATGCCGTCAAGTTATCCTCCGGGAATGGCCGCGTTGAACGGCTCGGAGTTGAACTGTATCGCCGCGTTGGTCATGGCATCCCGGGGCAGACGCCGACACGGGGTCGGCTGTCAGTTAGTTGCTCGCCATTTTCGTAGTGGCGCTGGGCAGCGCTCCGGAGGCGTCGCCGACGATGGTGAAGGGCGCCCAGAAGTAGGGATGACTGAACTGTTCGCTCTGTTGCAGCGTCGATTGCGCCAGCAGCATTGCGTCGCCCTTGGTGGGGGCTTTAGCTGAGAACATCCCCGTCATGAGGCGGACCGTCGCAACCGAGTCCACGGACCAGTGGGAGACGATCAATGAACGCCCACCGGCATAGATAACAGCTCGGGTCAGGCCGCCCAGAGCCTCGCCGCCGCCTTGCATCCCTGTGGTCGTGGCGTCGCCGCCGGATCCGCCTGTGTCGCAGGCCGACAGCACCACGAGATCGGCATCCAGCTTCAAGTCGAGAATCTCGCTGGTGTCCAGCAGTCCGTCACTGTCGCCCAGACCCACTGAGGTCATCAGGGCCGGTTCGGGCAGGCAGGCCGAGGGCTGCGGAAGCAGGCCGTGGGTCGCGAAGTAGAGAACCTTGTAGTCCGACAGGTCGGTTCGTGCGCGGAGCCCGTCATCCGTAAAGGCCGTGCCTACAATGACCTGGTCGGCTGAAACGCCACCGATGCTGGCGCCGACGTTGCGGACTTCGTCGGCTGTGTCGGGAAGGGCCGGCATCTGTAGCAACGCCAGCCGCGTGTTCTCGCAGATACTGGAGACAGCTCTTCCGGTGGAAACAATGCTCACCGATCGCTTCACCA
Source organism: Phenylobacterium sp. (assembly GCF_044358365.1). Classification (GTDB taxonomy): domain Bacteria; phylum Pseudomonadota; class Alphaproteobacteria; order Caulobacterales; family Caulobacteraceae; genus Phenylobacterium. The sequence continues at coordinate 8,152 of NZ_JBIKNZ010000009.1, forward strand.
CGGACGAGTAGGCCTGTTGATTGCTGCGAGCCGGCGTCGAGGGATCGGCAAACCCCAGAAAGCTGCGCGTGGCCTTACTTGGCGCGAAAGCCCGCGACTGCATGAAGCTGGCGGCCGATAGCACCAGCGCGCTTTCGACCTTGGCCCCCAACCACGCGACCTTGCGATAGTCGGGGTCATTGCCCTCGGGCGTCGCCGCCAGCAGAGGGGCCGGATCCTGCGTCACCAGCGTGGCCACCGGCAGGGAGATCAAACCGCCGTCCGGTTCATAGATCAGGTGCTTTGCGGCCATGACCTGCGAGGCCACCGGGCCCAGCAGTTTCTGGAACAGGTCATAAGATAGCGCGACGTCGAAGGGCGGCAGAGAGTCTTCTTGCTCAAACGGAGAGCGCAACCGAACGACCGCAGCTCCTGCGGTTCCGCGATTGAGGTCGATGGCATAGGGCGTCGCCATTGTCGGCGACACCAGCAAGCCGTAGCCACGATTGCTGAGCAACAGGATCTTTACGTAGACTTCGTCCCTGCGCAGCACCTTTTGCAGGTCAGCCAGTGAGGCGCTGGACGAGACCAACTGCGCGTACCGGGGATTGGCTGACAACAACTGGCTTTCAAGACCATCAGACTGTTCCTGAAGCAGTTTGAGCCGGGCTTCGAGATCGACCCGTTCCTGACCGGAGTAGGCGTTTGTAGCCTGTAGGTTTGCGGCCTGAGCTTCAGCGGCGCGCAGTTGCCGGCGGGTATCTTCCAGGGCGCGGACCAGTCCCGTGACGGCGCCATCGCCAGAGGCCACACGGGCGGCCAGCTTGGAAACGGTCTGTGCGGTGGCGTTCGAGACGACGCTCGACGCCGCGTTGAAGAACCGGCTGCGGTAATCGTTAGCCTTGGCGGGATCGGAGCTGATCAGCTTGATCAACAGATCGAAATAGGGCGCGGCGTCATCAGCAGACGCGCCCAGGGCGCCGCGCTGTTCCTGAAACAGCTTGAAAGCACGCTCATAGGTGACCAGCGCCGCATCCTCCTGGCCGGCGCTGACCTGCGCGCGTCCCAGGTCCAGCAGCAGGCCGCCTTCCGCAGCCGTGCCGGCATGACGCAGCCGAATGGTGCGGATCGCGCCTTGATAGCGAGTGACCGCCACTGCGGGTTGGCCAGAGTTCATGTCGAGTTCGGCAAGGTCCGCCTCGATCCGCGCCCGAAGCCAGACGTTGAGCGCCCCGTTTCCCTCCGCCGCCGAAAGCATCCGGCTTGCCCGTTCCAGGGCGGCTCGCGCACCGGCGATATCGCCCTGGGCCCCCAGCGAGGACCCGACCACTTCCAGCGCCTGGGCGTCCTGAACCACGAGGCGATCAGCCACGGTGACGGCGCTGCCGCCCATAACGTCGCGACCCGCTATTCGGGTGTTAAGGGCCGCAGACAGGTCCCCGCCAATCGTCACCTCGCCTGAGGTCGATTGCGTCACGGCGGGGCCACCGGCGCCAAGGCCGCGCGCCGCGCGTACCTGATCACCGGCCTGCAGGGCGGCCTGACCAGCCTGCACCGCCTCGGCGAACCGCCCGGCGTTGCGCAGGTGCAACGCGCGATAGGTTCTGGCCTGAGCGGAGAGGAGAGGGTTGTTGGCTAGCGATAGCTGAGCGTCCGCGTCGCGGAACAGGCGATCCGCCTCCAGGAAGCGGCTGTTGTTGGAGACATTCAGGGCGAGGTTCAGCAACGCCTCGGCCATCTCGACCGGCGGGGCGCGCCGCCGTTCTGCGTCCGTCAGCAGGGCCTGGAAGTCGGTCTCGGCCTTCTCGAAGCGCCATTCGTTGTTTTGTACATAAGCGCGGGTTCGCAGGCGAACGGGGTCTGTAGCGGCTGCGGCTTGCGCCCGGGCCAGACCACCTGTCGCGCCGCCGAAATCTGCGGCGATCTCGGCGCTGGCCGCCGACGTCTGGATATCCGAGGCCGCTGGCGGTTTCGCAGCTCCGGACACGACCTTCAAGCCGGCCTCAAGTACGTCGGCGATCTGGGCCTGGCCCTCGGCGGCGTACACTGCGCCACCCCTTCCGGAAACATAGGCAAGGTAGGGCGCCTTGGCCGAGGAGTTGCGGCAGGTTCTGCGATCAACGGCGCCAAGCCCCGAAATCGTGGCGGATTTCGAGCCTGAGTCACAGTTGGCTCGCGTCTTGAGCGCTGTTTCCCAGGCGCCGGCGTCGACGGCCTTTGGCAATGCATAAAGCCGACCCAGGCTACCTTCCCATCCGCGGCAACGGATACTCCAGGCGCGACGACCTGCGGCCTGCACGACAGGATCGTCATAGTCGCGCACAGCCTGGCAGACCGCGCCGCTGGCCGCGCTCTGTCCCAGCGGGATGAGGTCAGCGCGGGTCTGTGACTGACTGGCTGATCCAAAGGCGACGACCGTCGAAGCGACCGCCAGTCCGATACGAAAAGTTCTACCGATCATGTTCCGGCCGATCATTTCTTTTGCCTGCGCTGACGCCAGATTTCCTCACTGCCCGTCCCTGTCACCACGGGGTCGGTGACGATCTCATCTGGATCGACCGGCGCAACAGACAGCACAACAGCGGGTGCAATAAGATCCTCGGCCGACGCCACCGAGGCGACGCCTTCTTCCTCTGAAGTCTGCTCTCTTGCCGGTGGTCGCGACCTGCTTTTGCCAAGGAAGGCATTGTTGAGCACATCGCTTGCGCTCAGAACACCGCCGCCCTGGCCGCTGTCGCCGGAGATTCCGCCGCACAGGGATGCGCCCACGTCGCAACTGTTGAAACGGTAGTTGGCGCCGTCTGGCTTGGCGACCGGCGCGCCGTTGTTGTCGACGATGGTAAAGGTCAACGCCTTGTTCGCGGCGGTGCCCTTGTTTACCTTGCCGTCCTGGCTGCCAATGGCCCCCCAGAGTTCGACGAGCTTGGGTGGATCGATGATCAGCGCCGGGTCGAATTTGCCCGAAAGGAAGATCCCCACCGCCTGTACCGACCCGGTTGGCGAGGTGTTCTGCTGAACGACCTTGTTGTCCGCCGACACTTCGAGCTTTCCGGCTGAGACAAAGACTTTCGACGCTTCGTCGGCTGTTGGAGCGACGCCGAGGGGCTTGACCTTGGCGATGTCGATATCGCCGATGGCCGTGCCCTGGACCAGTGTGATGAACCGCTGGGATCCGAACAGGATGTCCTGCCGGGCGGCCAGCCGCACCTCATCGAACGCGCTGATTGCGGAGTAGTCTCCACCGGAAAAAGTGGCTGCTCCCAGTGATCCGCTGACGAGAATGGCGTTCGGTCGCCAGGTGAGATCCGTCGCGTCACCTATTCTGAGGATACCGGCGCTGGTGGTCGGGGTTACGGCGCCGGTGACCCGGACCGTATTGCTTGAGCCTACCAGGAACGCCACGTTGGGGGTGGAAGTCGTATTGACTGAGAGGGACTGCAGAGTCAGATCGCCCCGTGACGCGCCCGTGACCGAGCCGGCGAAGATCCGTAATGCTCCGGACACGCGCAACTGACCGAAGTCCGAGCTGTCCAGGGTCAGCGTTCCCGGCGTGTCGCCTGCCGCGCCGCCGACCCGGATGGCGCCCGACCGGGACTCGATCTGCGCGGTCGAAGCCACCAGCGCGCCGGTCAGGTCGAGGTCGCCGGCCACAATGCGGACGGAGCCGCCCGCCGAGGTGGCGGCGACGCTGGCCTTGCCAGCGACATCCAGGGTCAGGTTTCTGCCCGCGCTGAGCGGCGTTGTCGACGTGAAACTGCCCAGCGACGTTATTGAAAGATCACGCGTCACGGGCGCGATGCCGGATCCCAGCGACAACGTTGATCCCTGCACAATCAGGTCGCGACCGACCTTGTAGCTGGTGGTGCTGACGCCCCCGGTCAGCGCCTTCAGCGTCAGATCGTCGCTGGCCGAGACAGCGCCGGCCTGGATGCTCGAGCCGGTCAGGGTGATTGATCCCGCATCGGCTCGTACGTCCGCCACCCTGAGCACGCCGGCTGCGCTGACCGAGATGCTGCGGTTGGCGACCAGATTGGTCAACAGATTGAAATCGCCGACGGTGCTGCCGATAGCCAGGTCCCGGCCGGCGGTCACGGCATTTAGTCGGACGGTCGGCGCCTTGAGCGTGGCGTCCCTGACCGCGGTGACCCTGAGGGTGGCCGGGGTATCCCTGAGCACATCTACGATTGCGTCTCGCCCGGCCGTGACCGTGACGGCCGTGGCGCCCGTCACCCCGCCTGTACCAAGGCCAAGTTTGGCATCCAGGCTCGTGGATTGCACCACCACCACGCGCCCATTGCCATCTGTGTCGAGATTGCCGGCAAACGACACGCCGGTGGCGTCAAGCCCCACGCCGCTTAGGTTTCCGCTGGTCAAGGAGGCCGAGCCATTGGTCGCCAGCACATAGACGTCGTCGCCGGCATTGGCCGTACCGACGATGGAATCGCCACTGGTCGCGACGGCGTAGATGTCGCCCGTGGCCGTGGCTGTGCCGATCTTGAGGCTGGCTGACTGGGCGAAGATCCAGGGCGCCGTGATCGCGCCCACGTCAAGGGCGCCACCCCTGAGATTGGCGAACGCGCCGGCGGTGATGGCTTCAATCTTGGCCGAAGCCAGATCTACGCTGACGCCTTGGGCGGCTGTCAGGGTGATGGCGCCGGCGACATTAGCGGTTCCGTCCCCGAGGACGATCCCGCCGCCGGCCGTGACGGTGAGCTTTTGCGGCGCGGAGATCGAGTCAATGGCGACATCGGTCTTGCCGACAATCACCCCATCGCGCCCCACGCCGACACCTGCCAGTTCAACGGCGCCGTTTATCGAGCTGACCGAAAGGTTTCCCGTGGCGATCAGACTGTTGGCCATGATATCGGGGCCGGTGACCGCGATGTCCCGACTGGCGACGATCCGCCCCAATTCAATCGTGGCCGTCGCCTGAATCCGGGCGTCACGGCCCGCAGTAATCGTCGAGATGGCCGTCGGATCAAAGAGTGCCGACACCGACTCTCCGAGCTCTACAATGATCCCACCGGAGCCGTTGCCGTTGGGTCCAGGTCCAGGTCCAGGCCCGGGTCCAGGCCCGGGTCCAGGTCCAGGCCCGGGTCCAGGTCCAGGCCCGGGTCCAGGTCCCGGCCCAGGCCCATCGCCATCGCTTTGTATCGGGTTGCATTCTGGGTCTGCTTCACAGATTGCCTGCTTGTCAGCTTCTTCCTGCAACGAGAGCGGGTCTTTCAGTTCATCCAGCGGCCTTACCCAGGGCCTAGCAAACGTCTGGCCAACGTTGCTGACCAACAGATCGCGTGAGGCAGAGGCACGGTTGAGGTAGACGTCGGTATTCGCGACGCCGCTGATCGCGGGGCCCGGCGCGCGGCCCACGATGCTGCCACCGCCGGACAGGACGATATCGCCGCCGTCGGCCCGGACGGCCTGAGCCGTAATCATCCCATCGAGGTTGATGACCGCACTGCCAATGGAAGTCTTGCTGACCGCCGCGATAAAGACCGCATTGGCCCGCGTTTCAGCGCCCAGGTCCAGCGCCAGTCCGGTTTCGCCGCCACCGGCTGCATTGGGTACGATGAAGTCGACCAGATCAAAATCGCCGCCGGCCCCCGGCGCCAACCGGATGCTGAAGGACTTGGCCGCACCGTAGAGCACGCTGCCCTCGGTGGCCGTGACGGTCGCATTGGCCCGCGTGACAACGGTAGGGCCGGTGATCGCTACTATCCCGCCGTTGGCGCGGACCTTGGCGTTGGCCAGCACCCAAAGGCGCGATCCCGGAAAGGCGTCGTTGCCATCAAAGGCGAAGGTATTGTTGGCGGGGTCCAGGAATGTCGACGTATTGGCCGTGCCGATACCGAACAAAAGTCCGCCAGCGTCGATCTGGGCGCCTCGGCCAATGATGATGCTGTTCTGCGAGATGAACCATATGTTGCCGCCTGAAACGCCGCCTACGTTTCCCTGGATGATGCCTTCGATCTTCGAAGGCTGGAGGCTGATGATCTTGTTGAGAATGATGCCGTTGCGACTGGAGAAATTGTAGGCGACGGTCTCGTCGGACTTTACGTTGTAGCTGCTCCACGAAATCACGGTGCGCGGCGCGTTCAGTGTGATCTCGGTGCGCGCGACCGAATCCACGATCACGGGCAATCCGCCGCCGGGATTCACCTCGGAGAATCCCGCCACGGGCAACGCATTCGCCGCCGTCGCGGCGATACCCGCCAACACCCCGCAGAGCGCCGTCCGCGCCAGTAGCAAACCGCGACGACTGGCAGCGATGGCGTCGGCCTTTGCAAGTGGTGTCATTTGACGTTCCTCCGGCATCACAGCAGGCTAGCCGTAAGCTGGATCAAGACCCGATCCGTGGGCTTAACGCGACCGGCTTCGATGGCGTCGATCGGATGGGCGTAGGTAATCTCTAGATTTGCGCGGCTGAACACCCTGAAGACCACGCCGGCGCCGATCGACTTCAGCGTCCGGCTCTGCGGCAGACCCGACAGGCTGGTGTTATTGTTGAAGACGCGACCGGCGTCGAAGAAGGCATAGGGAGCGGCCAGCACTTTGGGGTGAAGCTGCAACGGGCCATAGCGGAGCTCAAAGGCTCCCGAGAACCCCTTGTCCGCCAGCAGCGCCGAGGGGGCGTAGCCGCGCCCTACGGTCAGGCCGCCGAGCGACATCTGTTCATAGGGAAGCAAGCTGCTGGACGTGTACTGAGCCTGCGCCCGCAGCGCGGCCGTCATGCGATCTGTCAGAGCGATGTCAACATCGCCCTGACCCTTGATGACCCAGGCTTCGGGGTTTCCCAGGGGCCGGGTGAGGTCGTTATCGCCGCGCTCACTGCCACCGAGCACCGAGATTCCCTTGCGCGCAATGATCCCGCCGCTCAATAGAGCAGGCCGCTGAACAAACTCCGTTCGGTAGTCGCCGTCGGCCCGCACGTAGAGCACCCTGAGTTGATCGTGCGTCGAAACGGCCCCGGGAATGTCGGTCTTCTGATCGACGAAATCGACACCGCCAGCGACATTCAGATTCCTGTTGCGCGACCGGACAAGCGGATAGGCGCCTTCCAGATTGGCGATGATCGACTTGCTGGTCAGGTCGAGCGCCTTGAGAAAGTCACCGGGACGGCTTTCGCCATAGACCAGTGTTCCACGGCCTATCAGGCCTTCGGCGCCAAAGCGGGCGGTGCTGGCCAGCTGCACAAGCCACTGTTCTTTGGAGTCCAGCGTATGGAATGCGGTCAGCGCGGTGCTTTCGCCAAGGCTGGTCTGGGCTGCCAGTTCACCCCTGATCAACCCGCCCCAGCGACCGACCTGTTTCGAGCCGGTATTCTGGATATTTGCGTAGATGTCGGGGTCATCCTTGATGACGGTCAGGTCGATATCGACTGCGCCGCGCTCGGCGCTGGTCGAAGGTCGAACGGCGGCGCGAACCCTCAGGCCCGGTACGTCTGACGCCAGCAATAGATACCGCTGGGCCCGGGCCATGTCGAAGGGCTTCATGCCCCGAAGCTTCTCGGCATAGCGCTCGATCGTGGCTTGGGAGGGTCCGACGTCGCCGCGGACCCGCACATTGACCACGTGGGCTTCGATCACCTCGAGGATCAGTGCACCGCCGGCAATCCGTTGTTCCGGGATCTCGATGCGCGCCAGGACGCCGCTGTTGAAAACGATCTGCGCCGCCCGATCCCGGATCGAGCAGATCACCGACACCTTTTGTGGCCGGCCCAGATACTCCGCATAGGCGCCGCGAAGGGTTTCGTCGTTGACTGCGGTCGAGCCCTTGAAGGTGACGGTGTTCAGCGTCACCTCGACGGTAGAGCTCTCCAGCGGGCAGGGACCAGGCGGCTCAGGTGCAAATACGCCTGCGTTTCGCCTTTGTGGCGGTCGTTTGACCCGTACATCGGGGCTCAACTCCGGCGCGCTGACGCCGATTCCGCTCACTGCGGAGCTGGGCTTGGGTGCGGCTTGGGCGAGTGTGACGCTTGGAAAGAGCAAGGCGCTGGTGGACAGGGCGCTCACCAACAGCCGCGTGCGACTCCCATCGCTCCTTAACGGATTGCGCCACCCCGACATAAGCCATTCCCCCAAACGCTTATCTAAAGCAGTGTAGTCCCAGCCGTTCTGATTGTTAAGCAGCGTTACAGACAAGACGTCGATCAGATCGACGCAGGATGCGGCGCGATGCAAAATTGAATCGATTGCGCCTTATTCGGATTACCGTAGATTTGTGGACGTCGGTAAGACTGATGACCTGACGCCGGGGAGGGCCAATGGGGGAAGCAGGAGCGTCGCGTGTCTTTGGCGCGTTGAGCGTCGCCTTCGCCATTCTGATTGCCGCAGCCGCAATTCCTTACGGTCGAGGCGCAACCGCCGCGCCTGAACCTGCGGCGGCTCGCAACACCCACGAGGGCGTTGCCTCCTGCGCGGGCTCCACCTGTCACAGCCGCCAGGTCGACTCGGGAATCAATGTTCGCCAGAACGAGTTGATCACCTGGCAGGACCCATCCAGCCAGGCGGGCGCCCACAGTCGTGCCTGGCGCGTACTGACGGAACCCCGGGCACAGGCAATCGCCCGAAAGATGGGCATCGGTCCGGCGCAGAACGCAAAGGAATGTCTCGGCTGTCATGCCGACCCGGTGGTCGAAGCACAGCGCGGGGCGCGTTTCCAGATTTCGGACGGCGTAGGATGCGAGAGTTGCCACGGCGGGTCCAGCAGTTGGCTGGCCAGTCATAGGTCGGTCAACGGTTCCCATGCCGCCAATGTTGCGGCTGGCATGAAGGCGCTCGAGAACCCCAAGGTTCGGGCTGGCGTCTGCCTTGACTGTCACTTCGGAGGCTCAAAACCCGGCCAGTTTGTAACCCACCAGATCATGGCGGCGGGGCATCCCAGGGTCGCTTACGAGCTCGACCTGTTTTCCAATCTTCAGCAACATTGGACGGTCGACGCTGACTATGTGAGGCGCAAGACCTACGCGGGGGGCGTAAAAACCTGGGCGGTTGGTCAGGCCATGGCGCTCGATAGGGCGCTGACACTCTACGCGCAGCCAGGACGCGGGCAGGGGGCTTTCCCCGAACTGTACTTCTTCGATTGCCACAGCTGTCACCGACAGATTTCGGACGATCCGAAAGCCCGTCCGGCATGGCAATCAAATCCGGGACGGCCGATTCCTGCGGGACAACCGCCATTCAACGACGAGAACATGATCATGTTGTCGGCGGCGGCGAAGGTAACGGCGCCAGGGCTTTCAGCGCGGCTCGAGGCTGACTCCAGGGCCTTCCACGCCGCTCTGGCTCGGGACAAGGGTGAATCGATCCGCGCAGCGGCGAAGCTGGCGGCCACGGCGCGCTCACTGTCGGACGCCTTTGCGGCCAGAAACTTCTCGCGTTCGGACACCCTGGCTATTCTGGATACCGTGCTCACGGGCGAACTCGCGCGGCGTTACACGGATTATACCGGCAGCGCCCAGGCGGTTATGGCGGCGGATACATTGCTCAATGCGCTGGTCAGTTCGGGCCAGGTGGATCGGGCGGTTGCTGCAAGGCTGCGCCCCAGTCTCGATCGCGCCTACGCTCAGGTCCGGGATCCCAACAGCTATCGTCCGGACGCTTTCCGCGAGTCCCTGACGCAGGTGGCTCAGGCGGCGAGGTCCTTGCGATGAAGCGGGCCGCGCTCTGGGCAATGGGCGCGGCGGCGCTGGCCCTGGCCTCTTGCGGCGGCGGCGGTGGCGGCTCGCCGCCGGCGGCGGTCACATCGACGAACCCCGTGACCTCGGCCGTAGCCTACACTCTGCCCGGCGCCCAGTCGCTGACGGCGGCTGAAGTTCAACAGGTGATTGCACAGGCCGTCGCGGAATCGCGCGCGCGCAACCTGCCGGCCGTGATTGCTGTGACTGACCGGGTCGGCAATGTGTTGGCCGTCTATTCGATGACCGGGGCCCGCGCCACGGCGACGCTCAGGGCCGGTCCTGGTGGCGCGAATCTTGACGCGCAGGGCGTGGTTGTTCCGGCGGCTGCCGGGGCGATCGCCAAAGCCATCACTGGCGCCTATCTCTCCTCTGGCGGCAATGCGTTCTCGACGCGAACGGCCAGTCAGATCGTGCAGGAGCATTTCCCGCCCAGTCCAACTGCTGTGGGCCTGGAAAGCGGTCCGCTTTTTGGTGTGCAGTTCTCGTCCTTGCCCTGTTCAGATGTCACCACCCGCGTGGCGACCGCGCCGATTGGCCCCCGGCGCTCGCCGCTGGGACTGGCGGCCGATGCAGGCGGGTTCCCGCTCTACAAGGGCGGCGTCCTTGTTGGCGGCGTCGGCGTCATGGCCGATGGCGACTACGGGTTCGACAGAAACATTCTGGATATCGAGGACGACGCCGAAGAAGCGATAGCCTTTGCGGCGGCGACGGGCTTTGACGCGCCCGTCGAGATCCGGGCCGATCGGGTGACGGTGGATGGGACTTCCCTTCGCTTCAGCGACGCCAGCGCTGGGACGCTGAAGTCCGCGCCGGGGAGCGCTCCCGCATTCGCCAGCCTTGGTGCGGCAGTCGGATCCTTTACTGCGGTGAACGGCTACTACGCTGGCGGCAGCGCACTGGCCGGACAGGCCTATGGGACCGAGGCTTCAGGCCTGCGCCTGGCGACGACTGCAGAGTTCTCGACGCCCGGAGCCATGGTCCTGACCAATGGTTCGGGACAGGCCCGCTTCCCAATTCGTGGCGGTACAGATAGCGCTGACGGACTCTCCGCGCTGACGGCCGCAGAAGTCCGGGCTGTCCTTGAGGAGGCCTTCACAATCATGAGCCGGGCGCGGGCCCAGATTCGACGTCCGCTGGACAGCCGCGCCCAGGTATCAATCACGGTGGTGGATAGCCGCGGTCAGATTCTGGGGATCGTGCGGTCCCCTGACGCCCCTGTGTTCGGTATCGATGTCTCCGCCCAGAAGGCCCGGTCGGCCTCGCTGTTCTCGGCGACCTTTGCTGCGACGGAGCTCGGCGCCGATCCCAGCGCGGATGTCCGCAGCTTCGTCCAGAAGACCCGCGACTTTTTTGCAGACCCGGCAGCCTTGACCGGAAAGACGGCCTTTGGCGCGCGGACCCTCGGCAATCTGGCCCGCCCCTATTATCCGGATGGCGAGGTTGGTCGCCCGAACGGGCCTCTTTCACGCCCGATAACCCAGTGGAGCCCGCTGTCTACAGGCCTGCAGTCAGCATTGATCATCGGCAACATCGGACAGCATCTCGGCTTCGTCACGGGCGCATCGGCCACCGATACGCCGGCCGTCTGTACCAGTCTTCCGCAGGTGGCTCCCGGCCAGAATCGACTGCAGAACGGCCTTCAGATTTTCCCGGGCGGCGTTCCCATCTATCGCGGAACCCGGCTCATCGGGGCTATCGGAGTGTCTGGGGACGGTATTGACCAGGACGACATGATCTCGTTCCTGGGAACTCACAATGCGGCGGCAAGGGTCGGCGGAATCAGCAATGCCGCGGCGAGCATTCGGGCGGATACGCTTGTCGTCGGTCCCTCGGCGCCGGCCCGACTTCGCTATGTAGGGTGCCCATTCGCGCCCTTCCTCGACACCACTGATCAGAACGCCTGCCAGGGGAAATAGGCATGCGAACGATCTCCCTCCTTGCGATGACGGCGCTCGCCAGCCTCGGGGGGCACGCCTATGCAGCCCCGCCGCCGGCGGCGCCGGAACTGACCTCGTCGCCGCGCGAGGCTGTCCCGACGGATGCAGCCGCGCCGGTGGATGACGACAAGCCGCTATCCGGGCGCCGGCGCCCTGGTCGTGTCGAGACATTTCCGGAGCCGATCGAACAGACCAACCCCGGCGCCGTGCGCGCACCGCCCCCTGAGGCCTTCCCGCACGACGAACTGCCCATCCCGGATCGCTGGCGACTGGCTGGCGCGCTGGGTGTGGTCAAGCCGCGCTGGTTCGATCCCTACAACCAGAATTTCCTGAAGGGCGACATTCCGTTCAAGGGATCGGAACACTGGTTCCTGGCAGTCAATGCGATCTCCGATACGGTCATCGAACCCCGCAGCTTCCCGATCCCGGTCAGCGTCCAGACCACCTCTCGCCCGGGGAGCCTGGATATCTTCGGTCGCGACTCCAGTCTGGTGTTGGCCCAGACATTCATCGCCGCTGTTTCGGTGATCAAGGGGTCAACGGCTTTCAAACCGCCGGAACTGGAATTCCGCGCGGCGCTGGCGTTCCAGGACAACTATGTCGATGTGCCCGAGAAGCGGGTTCTCTACGTCGAGCCCAGTCGCAAGACCCACCGGAACGACGCCTTCGTCGGCGTCCAGGAAGCCTTCGTCGACTATCACATTCGCGACGTGTCCCCTCGCTACGATTTCGACAGCATTCGGGTGGGCATTCAGCCGTTTTCCACCGAATTCAGGGGATTCCTGTTCCAGGACAATCAACTGGGCGTCCGCTTCTTCGGCAACCGGGACAACAACCGGTTTCAATACAATCTGGCGGCTTTCCGCCGGCTCGAGAAGGACACCAACTCTGGCCTGAACGACGTCACGCAGGACCTTCGCAAGGACTATGTTTTTGTCGCAAATGTCTATCGCCAGGATCTGCCATTCCCTGGCATGACCTCGCAGGTCATTGTCGCCCACAATCTGAACCGGGAACGCAATCAGATCCAGGTCGACAAGAACGGCTTCCCGGTGCGCCCAGCCCTGATCGGAAACCTGCGCGGCCGGAACTATGACGTGACCTATCTGGGCTACAATGCTGACGGTCGGATCGGCAGGATCAATCTGACGGCGTCGGCCTTTCTGGCCCTGGGGTCTGACCGGAACAGTATCTTCACTGACCGCAAGGCGAAGATTCGCAGCTACTTCGCCGCCGTCGAACCTTCGATGGATTTCAGCTGGATACGGGTTAGGCTATCCGGGCTCTATGCTTCGGGCGACAAGGATCCCTACGACAACAAGGAAACGGGTTTCGACGCCATCCAGGAAAACCCCCAGTTCGCCGGCTCCGACACGAGCTACTGGATAAGGCAAACCATTCCATTCGCAGGCGGCGGTCGCGTCATCGCCATCAACGGTCGAAACGGCGTGCTCAACAGTCTGAGGTCATCCAAGGACGAAGGGCAGTCGAATTTCAACAATCCGGGCACCGTGCTGCTGGGAGCAGGCGCTGACTTTGATTTGACCCCGCAACTGCGCGTGTCCACCAATCTCAATCATATCTCCTTTGCCTCGACCGCGATCGTCCAGGCTCTACGCCAGGAGGGCTCAATCCCCAGGGCGCTGGGGTGGGATGCCTCGGTGTCGACCATCTACAGGCCGTTGATGACCCAGAACCTGGTGTTCCGTGGATCGGTGGCGGCCTTTGATCCAGGCAAGGGTTTCAAGGATCTGTTTTCGAACAGTCCGGGTCACAAAAGATACTACTCCATCCTGCTGAACGCGGTTCTCAGCTTCTAGGGTCATGATGCGTAAACTCAGGGAAAAACTGCTGAAGCTTGGGGCCATTATCGCGATGGCTCTGCTCGCGCCCCTGTCGGTTCAGGCCGCGGGCGGCGAGAAGCCGGTTCCCCGCACCTATGTTGAGGCCCCACACGCCAAGCTCGGCATGACCGACGCGGAGGTCGATCAGGCAAGCCGCGGCTGCGTGTCCTGCCATACCGATTCAGACGCCAAGAGCATGCACGTTTCCCAGGCGGTAAAACTGGGCTGCGTATCCTGTCACGGCGGCGATGCCGGCGCCATGTTGCCGGCGGGTCTGACCAAAGGCTCGAGCCAGTACAACGTCGTACGCGACAAGGCGCACGTGCTGCCGCGCTACCCGAAGACCTGGCACTATCCCAGCTCCGCCAACCCTAAACAAAGCTATGCGCTGCTGAATCGCGAAGCGCCGGCATTTGTCCGCTTTGTGAATCCGTCTGACTATCGGGTCGCCCGCCAGGCCTGCGGCGCCTGCCACATGGAACTGATCGAGAAGGCCGAACGGTCGCTGATGGCGACGGGCGCCATGCTGTTCGGCGGCGCGTCCTACAACAACGGCATCTTGCCGTTCAAAAACTATGTCCTGGGGGAGGCGTACACCGTCCACGGAGAGCCTGCGCGGCTGCTTTCGCCGGGGTCCCCGCCTGGAACTGTGACCCCGGAACAGGCCAAGCGGGGCGCCTTGCCCACCCTCTATCCTCTGCCGACCTGGCAGGTGACACCGCCCGGCGACGTCTTTCGGGTGTTTGAACGTGGCGGCCGCAACATCAATACCCAGTTTGCCGAGGTGGGATTGCCCAACGCCAATGGCGCGATCCAGCGCCTGGAAGAGCCGGGGCGGCCCGACCTGAAACAATCGAACCGCGGCCCGGGTACCGGCCTCAGGGTCGCGATCCCACTTCTCAACATTCACAAGACCCGCCTGAACGACCCCTTCACCTGGTTCATGGGCACCAATGACCAGCCGGGCGATTACCGCTCATCGGGCTGCGCGTCATGTCACGTGGTCTACGCCAACAATCGTCAGCCGCACGCCAGCCTGACCTGGGCCAAGTTTGGCCGCGACGGCAAGTCGGCGACCGTTGATCCGACGATCGACAAGGAGGAGTCCGGTCACCCGATCCAGCACGCCTTTACGCGCTCGATCCCGACAGCTCAGTGCATGAACTGCCACATGCACCAGCCGAACATGTTCGTGAACACCTACCTCGGCTACACGATGTGGGACTACGAAGCCGATGCGCCCTTCATGTGGCCGGAGCGCCAGAAATACCCGACATCCGACGAGATAAGGAAGGTTCTGGAGCGCAATCCCGAGGGCGCCGCCCCACGTGGCCTGTGGGCCGACCTCGACTTCCTGCGTAATGTCTTCGATCTCAACGCCAAGCTGAAGGATACCCAGTTCGCGGACTATCACGGCCATGGCTGGAACTTCCGGGCGATCTTCAAGCGGGATCGTGAAGGCAATCTGCTGGACGCCGAGGGCAAGGTCATCGCCAATGATGATCCAGAGAAGTTCGTCCGCAAGGATGCTCCGAAGTTCACCCCGGTGGGTCAGAACGCGCCCGGCAAAGCCGTCCATATGATGGATATCCATGCCGAGAAGGGCATGCAGTGCGCCGACTGCCATTTCAGCCAGGATAGCCATGGCACCGGCTTGATCATGGGCGAGGTGGCCAATGCCGTTGAGATCCGTTGCAAGGACTGCCACGGATCTTCGTCAGCCTATCCGACCCTGAAGACCTCCGGCCCGGCGGCCGATCCCAAGGGAAATGATCTCAGCCTCCTGCGCAATCCCGATGGCCAGCGCCGCTTCGAGTGGCTGGAGCAGGATGGCCGCCGTGTGCTGATCCAGCGGTCGTTGCTGGATCCCAAGCTGGAGTGGCGGATTCATCTGGTGAAAGACTCGGTGGACCGCTCAAGCCCTGACTTCAATCCCAAGGCCGCCCGCGCCAAGTTGATGTCGAAGATCAGCCAGAACGGGAAGCCGTTTGCTTGGGGTGAGGGCGTGGCGCCTGGCGATCGAGCCCACAACGACGAAGAGATGGAGTGTTTCGCCTGCCATACGTCGTGGACGACGGCGTGCGCCGGATGCCACCTGCCGATCGAGGCCAACTGGAAAACCAAGACCCACAAGTACGAGGAAGAGGAAACCCGCAACTACGCGACCTACAATCCGCAGGTCGCCCGCGACGACATGTTCCAGTTGGGGCGTCATCAGACGACCAAGGGCTCAACCATCGCACCGGTTCGCTCCTCCTCGGCGCTTATCCTGAGCTCTACCAACGTCAACCGTGAGCGGATCTATTCGCAGCAGCCGCCGATCTCGGCCTCGGGCTTCTCGAGCCAGGCGTTTGCGCCGCACTTCCCGCACACGGTGCGCACCACCGAGACCAAGACCTGTTCGGACTGCCACGTCTCCGCAGCCAACGACAACAACGCGATCATGGCCCAGTTGCTGCTGCTGGGTACCAACTACGTGAACTTTGTCGGGCAGGACGCCTGGGTGGGCCTGGCAGGCGGAATCGAGGCTGTGCGTGTGTCAGAGTGGAGCGAGCCGCAAGCGGTGTTCGGATCCTATCTTCAGAAGTACGCCTACCCTGATTTCTACAAGCTCCACGTCGAACAGAATGGCCGCGAGCTCAAGTCCTGGGTGCGCGGCAAGCCTTTCGTGAAAGGCCTGAAGGGCGGCGAGGAAGACGCCATGGAGGAGATCGCCAACGTCGTTCACAAGACCCAGGACTCGGCCCGCTGCCTTCAATTGCGGGGTGAGTACATGTTTGTCGCCGAGGGGACCGGTGGATTCAGGGTCTATGACGTCGCCAGTATCGCCAACAAGGGCGTCTCCCAACGGATCATCAAGGCGCCGTTCTCGGCGCTGGGGCATGATACGCGCGTGGCCAGCAAGAACGCCACCTGCATGGCGCTACCCACCAATCAGAACATCGCCCCGCTTCGCAACGAGCATATGCAGACGTTGAAGGTGAAGGACGCTGTGACGGGGGGTGATGTCAGTCTTCTGCAGGCCAACCAGGAACAGACTTTCCTGCCGATCTATTCCTATGCCGTGATCACCGACTCCGAGGAAGGATTGATCCTCGTCAACGTCAATACGCTGGCTGATGGCGACCCGCGTAACAACATGCTGAAGCGAGCTGTCACCTGGAATGTCGGCGGCGTTCTCAAGGGCGCGCGCCACATCACGCTGGGCGGGACCTACGCCTATATCGCCGCCGACGCCGGCATGGTGGTGGTCGATCTGACCGATCCGCTGAAGCCACGGCACGTGACCACGGTCGCGCTGCCGGATGTGCGGGGCTCTGCCCTGCAGTTCCGGTATCTCTGGGTGACAACCGCCCGAGGCCTGGAAGTGCTGGATGTCACCAATATGGCCAAGCCGGTCCTGGTGGAGGGCGCGACAGTACCTCTGGTCGATGCCCGGCGGGTCTACGTAGCGCGGACCTACGCCTATGTGGCGGCCAAGAAGGACGGTCTGGTCATCGTCAACGTGACCAATCCCGAGCGGCCGCGCATCTATCAGAAGTTCGATGCTGACGGCCAGCTCAACGATGCAGAGGATGTAGTGGTCGGCTCGACCAACGCTTCTCTCTTCGCCTATGTCGCCGATGGTCGCAACGGCATGAAGGTTCTGCAACTGACGAGCCCCTCAAGCCAACCCAACTTCTATGGCTTCTCGCCGCAGCCGAAACCGGAGTTGATTGCCTGGGCCCGGACACCGACCCCGGCGTTGGCGATGTCGAAAGGGCTGGACCGTGATCGTGCGGTTGACGAGACCGGTGGTCAGATGGCGATCTTCGGGCGTCTGGGCTCACGGCCGTTTACCCGGCCAGAGATGGAGCGCTTCTTTATGGATCGCTGGGGCCGTCCGTATCGGGTCATGGATCAGGTGGATATGACGGCCTGGATGGGGCCGTCTCTGACGGCGCAGGCGATGCGCTAGAGACGGTCTGCCCGCGGGCGCTACGCCCGGGGTGTCCTCAACTCTTGTCGTCCGTCGGGGTCGTGTAGGCCGGGATGGGGAGCGGTACGCCCTTCAGGTCGATCTCGCCCACCGAGATCACAGGGATCTCGCGCTTGGCCAGTCGCAAGGTGTCGCCACTGAACAGGATGCGTGTGGAGAAGGTCTTGTTGGCGGCTTCGAGGCGGGCGGCGATCACCACAACCTCGCCATAGGCCGTGTAGTTGAAGCGCCGTTCGCCGCCGAAGTTTCCGACCAGGCCGATGCCTGAGGAGATGCCCATCCGCGTGTGGCCGAAATTTATGCCACGGGCGATCATCTTCTGCCGAATGGCCTGGGCATAGGTGTCGATCTCCCGGGCGCAGGCGATGGCGCGATCCGCATGGTCTTCCGACGGTACAGGCGCGCCGAAGATGGCGATGATGCCGTCGCCGGTCATCTTGTCGATCATCGCCTCATGCTTCCAGAGCAGGTCGATGATGCCATCGAAGTATTCGTTGATCACACCTTCGAAGGTTTCCAGATCGAGGCTTGCCACCAGGTTGGAGAAGTTCTCCAGATCGGAGATCATAACGGTGATTTCACGCTCCTCAGCACCGATCTTGACCTCCTCGCGACCGTCCACCATGCGATCTATGACCTGTGGTGCCAGATAGCGTTCCAGGGTTGAGGAATAGAACGCCCGCTGATTTTGCAAATCTGCCGCCGCCAGCCGGCTCAGGATGAAGAACCCGAACGCAAAGCTGATGGAGGGAGCCGTCATTGGCGCCATGATCGCGGCGCGATGGTAGAGTTCGAAGGCTGCGAAACCGCCGACTCCGAAGGCGACCAGCACGATGACAACGGACATCCACCACTTCTGGGTCGAGCGGCCCAGCAAGGATCCACCCAGCGCAGCCGCCAGCACGATGATGGCTGACCACAACACCCCGGGGCGCTTGACCTGGTCGCCCGCCAGCATCTGGGACAGGGCGTGGACATGGACTTCGACCCCCGGGGTGCCTTGCTGGTGGCCCGACAGGAAGCGCATGGGCGTGGCGTGCATATCCTCCTTCGGCGTGTCGGAATCGGCGGTGGCCGAGCGGGTCACGTTGCCGATGAAGACAATCTTGTCCTTCAGCAGGGCAGGGGGCAGAAACTCGACGAAGGCAGCCGAGTAGGACGGGCTGATGGCCCCGGCGTTCTCGGCGGAAACATTGGGGTCCGGCCGGCGATAACGAATGTCGAAGGGCTTGGTCGGCGGCTTCATGCCGGCGGCGACAATTCCGACTTCCGTGGCCAACGCGCGATACTGGCTGGGATTTGGGTCGTACCGCCGGATCACGTCGTCATAATCGACGTGCATCAAGGCGCGGGCGTCAGAGTACCGGAGTTTTGGCGCGACCGGATAATCGACGCCGGCCTTCATGTTGGGATCGGCGACGACGATGATCGGCGCTTTCACATTGGCCACGCGGCTTTCAAAATCCTTGAATTCTTCGTCCGAGGACCAGGTGTCCAGGAGATAGTCGACTGCGATCGCCTTGACGCCCTTGGAGTCAAGCGTGGCGATCAGGTTGCCCAGCCAGGCCTTGTCGATCGGCGCCAGACAGTGGCAATCCGACGCTTCGCTCATGGCCTTGGTCGCCTCACTGTCGATCTTGACGATCACGAATTCAGGCTGGGCGGCGGGCGCTCCCCCGGTCAGGCGCAAGTCGTAGGACAGATTTTCTACGTAGCGTATCGGCGTCGTCGTGTTCAGCAATAGCGCCGCTCCTGTCGCCAGGATCGCGACCACTGCCACGCTTATGGTATCCGCCAGGCCCTTGCCGCCTGCGGCCCGGAGACGTTGTAGCAGGCCGATCAGGCGACCCATGATCCCCTTCGACGTAACCGCAGTCGCCATGAATCACGCCAGCTTTCGGAAGGGGAAGTTGTAGGTCACGGCCGGGGTGTATTCGCCAGCCAGACAGACGTGTGTCGTCAGGTCGGGCCCATTCGACATCAGCAGGGCGAACGCCGGTGGTTCCTCGACAAGGATCTCGCGGCCATCCGGGACCTCCATGTCCACCTCCGTGAGGTCGAGGGTGAGCTGGATCGAGGTGGCAGGAGCGGCGGCGACCATGTGACCGGCAAAGAGACCACAGAAAGCGCGGTGGATGTGGCCACACATCAACACCTTCACCTGATTGCGGCCGGTCAATACCTCGGCCAGACGCAGAAGCCAGGGTGACTGAGGATTAGGGTCCATCCAGCGAATGCCGCTTGGGATCGGAGGATGGTGCAGGATCACCGCTGTGGGGCGCTCTGGCGCCTCATCAAGCGTCGCGCTCAGCCAGGCCGCGCGGGCTTCGTCATAGTCACCGTGGTTTTCGCCTTCGAGGGTGTCGCAGACGACCATCCGCATGCACCCGAAGTCCACGGCATACTGCACATATCCGTTGGGATCGGTCTGGGCGCCCGGGCCGCTGAAGACCTCAAGGAACGGCGCTCGCAGATCATGATTTCCCAGGGCGTAGTAGATCTGGATTTCGCTGTCGGCCATTAGCCGCTTCAGCTCAAGGTACTCTTCGACCTCACCGCGATCGACCAGATCGCCGCTGGCGATGATGGCGACAGGACGCGGACGCAGCCCATGGATGGTCTTCATGACCTGGCGCAACCGCTCTTCGTTCCGTCTCTGGTTGAGCGGATCCTTGTCGGTCGTGATGTGCAGATCGGTGATCTGAGCTATCGTTAACAACTAGCCGCCTCCCCGAGCAGCGCGCACTGTCCCCGCTAGATACGCGGGCTCAACGGCGACGGATGACGAGATTGCGAATTTCCGTCATGTCTTCCATGGCGAACCTGACCCCCTCTCGGCCAAGGCCCGAGTCCTTAACGCCGCCATAAGGCATGTTATCTACTCGATAGCTGGGCACGTCACCGATGACAACGCCGCCCACATCCAGGCGATCCCAGGCGTCCAGCATCTTGTAGAGGTCACGGGTGAAGACGCCGGTCTGCAGACCGAACTTCGAGTCGTTCACCTCGTTCAGAGCATCCTGGAAGTTGGTAAATCTGGACAGGATGGCGACCGGTCCAAAGGCCTCCTCCGCATAGAGCGCAGCACTTCTACCCACCCCTTCCAGAAGGGTGGCCTCGAGCATCGAGCCCTCGCGTTTGCCGCCCACCAGCAACCTGGCCCCGTCAGCCACTGCGGCCTGGATCCAACTGTCCAGACGGCTGGCCTCCTTTACGTCGATCATCGGTCCCACGAAGGTCTCTTCGTTATGGGGGTCGCCAGCGATCAGGGTCCTGGTCTTGGCCACAAGGCGGTCGCGAAGTTCGTCATAGATATCGGCGTGGATGATGATCCGCTGCACGCCGATGCAGGACTGACCGGACTGGTAGAAGGCGCCGAAAATGATCCGCTCGACGGCGTCGTCGAGATCCGTATCGGCGTCGACGATCACTGCGGCGTTGCCGCCCAGTTCCAGCACAACCTTCTTCTTGCCGGCCTTGGCCTTGAGGTCCCAGCCGACGCCCGGCGAGCCGGTGAAGGACAGGAGTTTCAGCCGTTCATCGGTGGTGAACAGATCGGCCCCATCGCGGGCGGCCGGCAGGATCGAAAAGGCGCCCTTGGGCAGGTCGGTTTCTGCGAGAACCTCGCCAATGATGATGGCGCCCAATGGCGTGCGTGACGCAGGTTTCATCACGAACGGGCAGCCCACTGCCAGGGCCGGCGCGATCTTGTGGGCGGCCAGGTTCAGCGGGAAATTGAAGGGAGAGATGAAGGAGCAGGGGCCGATCGGCACTCGCTTCCACATGCCCTGATACCCACGTGCGCGGGGCGAGATGTCCAGGGGCTGGACCTCGCCTGTCATCCGCACCGATTCCTCAGCCGCAATACGGAACGTATCGATCAGTCGCCCAACCTCGCCCCGGCTGTCGCGGATCGGCTTGCCAGCTTCAATGCACAGGGCATAGGCCAGTTCATCGAAACGTTCGGTGAAGCGATTCACGCAATGCTGGAGCACCGCCTGGCGCTCGTAGGAGGCCATCCTGGCCATTGGCTCGGCAGCTTCGACGGTGGCCGCTATGCCCGCATCGATGATCCTGGCGTCAGCCAGGGCCACGCGCGTGGCTACCTTACCGGTATATTTGTCCGTAACCTCCAGATCGAGGTTCGGGGTCAGGGCCTCGTTGGCCAGATAGAGCGGGTAGGCGTCCTTGAGCGCGGCCATGATAGGGTCCCTTGTCGCAAGCCTAGACCGCCGCACTCAGTTCTTTGATCTGCTTGTTGAGGATCAAATCGTTGTCAGAATAATCCACAGGGCAGTCAATCAGGTTAACGCCGGGCGTATTGAGGCACTTCTGGATCAGCTCCGGCAGTTCGGCCGCACTCGACACCCGGTAGCCATTGGCGCCGTAGGACTCCGCGTATTTCACGAAGTCCGGGTTGCCATAGGTCAGCCCCCAGTCCCTGAAACCCATGTTGGCCTGCTTCCAGCGGATCATGCCGTAGCTGTTGTCGTTCAGGATTAGGACGGTGATGTTGAGTTTCAGGCGAACGGCCGTCTCCATCTCCTGACTGTTCATCATGAACCCGCCGTCACCGCAGATCGCCATGACCTTGCGGTCTGGGTAAACCATCGAGGAGGCCATGGCCGATGGAAGGCCGGCGCCCATCGTGGCCAGGGCATTGTCCAGCAAAACGGTGTTGGCCATCCGCGCCGGATAGTTTCGCGCGAACCAGATTTTGTAGACGCCGTTGTCCAGACAGATGATGCCGTTGTCCGGCATTGCATCGCGAATCTTCTGCACCAGATACTGCGGGTAGATGGGGAAGCGCATGTCGCCCACCGACTTGGCGGAATGCTCCACCTCGGCGGCGCGCGCCTTGAACATGGCAGAGAAGTCCCAGCCCGCCTGAGGCAGAATGTCTTCCTTTATCTGCCAGATCGCGTTGCCGATATCGCCGATCACTTCGTACTGCGGGAAATAGACCGGATCGACCTCGGCCGATCGGAAATTGATGTGGATCACCTCCGTGCCGCCCGGCTGCATGAAGAACGGCGGCTTCTCGATCACATCGTGGCCGACATTGATGATCAGGTCAGCGGAGCCGATTGCCCGGTGGACGAAATCGCCAGCCGACAGTGCCGCGCAGCCCAGGAACTTGCCGCTGGTCTCGTCGACCACGCCTTTGCCCAGTTGGGTGGAAACGAACGGGATCCCGGTCTTCTCGATGAATTGGGTGAGCATCCGGCTGGTCATTGCGCGATTGGCGCCGGCGCCGATCACCAGAATGGGGGACTTCGCCTGTTCAATACGCTTGGCGGCGGCACGGATAGATTTTTCGTCGGCGACCGGGCGGCGAGCATTGCTCTTCACCATCGGCTTTTCGTCGGTTTGCTCGTCGGCGATGTCCTCGGGAAACTCGATATGCACCGCCCCTGGTTTTTCCTCCTGCGCCAGGCGGAAGGCCTCACGCACCTTCGAGGGGATGTTGTCGGCGGAGGCCAACTGGTGCGTGTACTTCGTGATCGGCTTCATCATGTCGACCACGTCGAGGATCTGGAACCGACCCTGTTTGGATTTCTTGATCGGCTTCTGGCCGGTCAACATCATCATTGGCATTCCGCCCAGCTGTGCGTAGGCGGCGGCTGTGACGAAGTTGGTGGCGCCCGGACCCAGGGTGGCCACGCAGACCCCGGCCTTGCCGGTGTGGCGACCATAGGTGGCGGCCATGAATCCGGCGCCTTGTTCGTGCCGCGTCAGGATGAGTTGAATTTTCGTAGATCTTGAAAGGCTGTCGAGAAAATCCAGGTTCTCTTCGCCAGGAACACCAAAGACGTGCAGCACGCCTTCCTCTTCCAAACATTGCACGAAAAGATCAGACGCCTTGGTCATGTGTATGCCCCCATCCGAACTTGTGATTTTTCACAAATTCCTGCGACTTGTGAAGTGTCTTAAAGCAGGCTTGGACATTCAGATATGGTTTGCGTTTAAGTCGCCATGGATTCCGTATTTAGCTCAGATCGGAACCAACAGGCGGCGTACGTGTGACGCCGGAAATCATGGGGGCCTTAATGGCGGTAAGTGATCACGTCGATCTGGCGACATTCATCGAAGGGGTGAAGCGTCGTAATCCCGGGCAGCCGGAGTTCGCCCAAGCGGTTCAGGAAGTCGCAGAAGACATTTACGATTACATCCAGGACAAGGAACAATACCACAAGTACCAGATCCTGCGCCGGATCGCTGAGCCGGATCGAGTAATCAGCTTCCGGGTGTGCTGGGAGGACGACAATGGAAATGTTCGTGTCCAACGCGGCTGGCGGGTCCAGAACAACAATTCCATCGGTCCCTACAAGGGCGGTATCCGCTTCCACCCGTCTGTGACTGAAAGTGTGCTGAAGTTCCTGGCCTTCGAGCAAACCTTCAAGAACGCCCTCACGGGCTTGCCCATGGGCGGCGGCAAGGGCGGCGCGAACTTCAATCCCAAGGGAAAGTCCGACAATGAAGTGATGCGCTTCTGCCAGTCGTTCATGAACGAGCTCTATCGCTACATCGGCGCCGACATTGATGTGCCAGCCGGCGACATCGGGGTCGGTGGTCGCGAGATCGGCTACATGTTTGGCCAGTACAAGCGCCTGACCAACGAGTTCACCGGCGTGCTGACGGGCAAGGGCCTGGAGTATGGCGGCAGCCTGATCCGGACGGAAGCCACCGGATACGGCGCAGTCTATTTCCTGCGCAACATGCTGGCGACCCAGAAGAATGGGATCGAAGGCAAGAAGGTCGTGATATCGGGATCGGGTAATGTGGCGACCCACGCTGCCGAAAAGATCAATCAACTGGGCGGCAAGGTTCTGACGCTGTCAGACTCCGAAGGGTATATCTTTGACCCGGCGGGCATCTCGGAAGAGAAGGTCAACTGGGTCAAGGATCTCAAGAACAAGCGGCGCGGCCGCATCTCCGAATATGCCAAGGAGTTCAAGGGCTCCGAGTTCGTATCGAGCAAGACCCCGTGGGGCGTGCCCTGTGATCTGGCTCTACCCTGCGCCACCCAGAACGAACTGACGGGTGACGATGCGCGCCTGCTCGTCCAGAATGGCTGTATTGCGGTTTCCGAGGGCGCCAACATGCCGACGACGCTGGAAGGGGTCCACGTGTTTAAGGACGCGCAGATCCTGTTCGCGCCCGGGAAGGCGGCCAATGCAGGCGGCGTGTCGGTCTCCGGCCTCGAGATGAGCCAGAACTCGGCGCGGATCTCCTGGAAGGAAGACGAGTTGCAGCGCCTTCTGGAAGATATCATGGCCGGCATCCACGCCTCATGCGTGGAGTACGGCGGTCGTCCGGGATCGAAGGTCACCGACTATGTCCGCGGCGCCAACATCGCGGGCTTCAAGAAGGTGGCTGACGCCATGCTGGCCTTCGGCGTTGTGTAGTCGCCGTAGCCGCGCCGTCGAATGAACATGCTCCGTCCCGGGTAACCGGGACGGCGTTTTTCTGTAAGCTGCCGGGACTTCCTGCAGGGCATCCGAGTTCAGTCGCCCGCACCTCTTCGGGCAATCGTCTGCGTCCACTTCAGCGTCTCAAGCGGCGGATGTCCGGCTGGCGGCGTCGATTTTCCAGGTGCATGGAAGCTGTGGCAGGTGGTGCAATCAGCGTCGTCGGCAGCCTTTGTCTGGGTCTCCGTCTTGCCGTGGCAGCTGGCGCACTTGGCGACATCGGGGATCAGCACATCAGCGCTACGCTCCGAAATGGTAGCCTTGTGACAGTCGACGCATTCATATCCGCCGGCCCTGGATGGCCCCGGACCGCCATGCTCCGGCACGCTGTGGTCAAAGGCTCCACGCGGCATATAGCGCTGGGTCAGCTTCACAGGCGCCATCTGCACCGTATCGCCGGCCCAGGTGATCGTGTGGCAATCGAAACACGCCCCGCCCTTGGAGAAAGTCGCACGCCATGCGCCGGCGCCGGTCGCGATGAACACAACCGGACGGATCGTGCCCGGGCGCTGTCGGTCCGTCCCTCCTGTGGCTGCTGGTGGTCGCCCGGCCAAGGTGTCCACGACCTTCTGCAACTCACCGTGCGGGAGGGACTTCAGCTGGCCGTTCGTGTCACGAGCGAAGGCGAGGGAATGGCAGCTTGCACAATCCTTCTCCATCTCGATCGGACGGAAACCTTTTCCGGAGGCGTCCGGAGCGTGACAGGAGGCGCACTGGAGCGCAGCGCCGTAACCATTCGCCTTGCCCAGCACGATGGCCTGACGCGCAACCCCGCCCAGAGGGTCTAGGTGCATCTTGTGCGGGAAAATCAGACCGTTCCGCTCCATGGGCAGGCCCTTGAGCTCAAGGCGCTGGAACGTCGGCTTGGGGCCGGCAGCCGAGGTCATGATCAAGGGTCTGAAGGTCGGATGGCGTCCCCAGTCAGGAGTATCGATCAGTTCGGTCTTGCCCAACCGCATCTTCAGCTGGCTGTGACAGCTCTCGCAGTCCTGCACGACGACCAGCGTTGGCTTGTCGGCAAGGGGCGCCTTGACGTTGGCGGCGGGCGTTACTTCCGGCTTGGTGTGTTCGATGTGGCAGCTCGCGCAGCGATCTGTCGGATGATTGACCGCACGCTGGATGAGGGCGCCGACCTTTGGGCCAATGGCATCGGGCAGGGGTGCGGCTCGCCGCAGTTTCTCGTGGGGTGAGTGCTCTGCGATCAGCAGCGGTTCAAAAGGACTGCCGCCCGAGCGTGAACGATCCAGGGTGGCCGCCTGCGTCACTGCATCTGGCCCGGCCTTGTGACAACTGAGGCACGCTTCGTCCTGAACCGCCACGAACGCCTTGACGTGGCACGATTTGCAGTCGGTCTCTAGAAAGGCATGGGCTTTGGATAGGGGGCCGGACGACCATTGCTGGTCTGGGTGAATCTTGACGTGGGACAACCAGCCAGACGCCGCCAGCGGCACAATCAGGCACAGCAGAACGATGCTGACTCCCAACACCCAGGCCATTTTCCGGCGACCAAACACCGTCGCCTTCAATGAGAAGATGCTTGGGCCCGGATGGTCTTCATGTTCCTCGCGCGTGACCGTGATCACCGCCGCGCCATCGTCGCCCGCTGCAAACGCCAGCCGGTACTCGCCAAATGCCGCCACGGGATCGCCGGACAGGTTGAACTCGACCCGCTTCGTCGGGCGCCCGTTCAGCGCAAAGCCCGCGTCAGCCACGCTTTCCAGGACAACGCGGCCGGAACCGGCAAACCGGAGTTTGGCGTGATGCAGGTCGACGGCCAGATCCGGCAGATGGATATCGCTCTCGGGCGCCCTACCGATCGAAATTTCCGGACCCGCCACGCGGCGCTCACGGATGATCGGTTCGCCGCCCGTAGCGCGCTGAGTGATCAGCTTGAGGTGAAATTCCTGGGCCATATCACCAATAAGCAAAGACGCTGACGATGTGCGCGATCAGCGCCGCCAGCAGGGCGAAAGTCGCCGGGATGTGAACGAACAGCCAGACTTCCAGAAGGGCCGTGATCCGCATCTGACGCCGCGCCAGAGCAAGCGCGTCCGCCTTTTGCTGCATCAGTTCCTCGATCTTGACCAGAACCTCGCCCGAAGCGCCGGTACGCGACAGGGTCCGGATCCGATCTAGGGACTGCTTGTTGGCGCAATCGCCATAGTTGCCGCTAAGGCGTTGCCAGAATGCACCGCCGATCTGTGTGTCCTCCACGGAATGGCGCACGATGGCTGCCCCGGCGCGGTCAAGGGGTTGGGCGGCTTCCTGAAGTTGCCCGTCCAGGCTCTCGATGGTGTCCAGCATTTGCCGTCGAGTGATTTCTCCCCGGTTGGCGCTCAGCCGCTCCGGCATCACCGTATAGGCCCAGATGCCGAAACCTCCCGATGCGATCACCAGCATCATGAGGGCATAGGCGAGCGTGTGAACGTTCCAACCGAACTGGAATCCGGTGTGCAACGTGGCCAGCACTGTAAGGGAGAGGCCCAGATAGACATGCGCAGAAACCCAGGCCTTGAGGGAATAGTAGCCATCGCTCACCGCGCGCTTGCGGACACCGAGGCAGGCTAGCCAGACGATCAGGCCCGCACTTACCGTTCCCAGAATGTATCCCAGCCAGCTTCCACCGCTGGGAGGTTCCATAAGGCCTTGGGCGGCCAAGACGTAGACACCGATCGCAGCTACGCAGAGTCCGGTAGCGACAAGCGCCCAGCGGAAGCCCTTGTGCCTAAGGAACCCTTCATGCGTCCGTTGGCGAACGCGTCCTGACTGTACCCCGGTTTGAGTCACGGCTTAGCCCGCGCTCCTTTCAATCCGCGCCACCGAGAGGAAAGCGTCGGGTGAGACCCGGATCGCCGCCCCCGTCGGGCAGGCGCGCACGCAAACAGGACCGCCAGATTTTCCAGAGCACATGTCGCACTTGATCGCGAGTTTCGGAGACTCGCTGCTTTGCTTGGCGGCAGCTTTTTTCCGCCAGGCGTAGTCAGGCTGGCCAGGCCCGGGACCCATGCCAAACAGCATCCACTTCAGCAGGCTGGGCTTTGGCGGCGGCGGCTTGTCCATCTGGATCACGCCATAGGGACAGGCGCGCTGACAGTTGCCACAGCCGATGCAGGCGTCGGAGATGAATACCTCGCCGTCCGGCCCGCGCCGGATCGCGTTGGGCGGACAATCGCTCATGCAGTGGGGGTGTTCGCAATGCCGGCACGACGTGGGGACATGGATATTTGCGAAGGTGGTTCCAGCTTCACGGTTCAGGCGGGATAGTCCGTCGTGGCTGTCAGCGCAGGCTTTCTCGCAGTTGTCGCAACCGACGCAGAGGCTCTCATCAATCAACAGCACGTCGGTGGCCTCGCCGATTCCCTGCTTGATGAGGAAATTGGCCACGGAGGAGTACATGTCGACGGCGCCGGCGAACTTGTCCTGCTGGCTCTCGACGAAGGCGTTGATCTCGCGCCGGGCCTTCATCTCGTCGCGCATGCGCTTGTCGAGTTCGGGCTTGCGCTTGAGGAGTTCGCGGAACGGCTCCGCCGGCAGTTTCACAACGGTCGACCGGATAGCGGCTTTGACGGTGGTCGAACGGGGCGACCGTTCGATCATCGCCATTTCGCCGGAATAGGATCCCGCGGGCACATAGGACATGAACATCGGCTTTCCACCGAGTGTCTTCTCCACGATCATCGAACCGGAGCGGATGATGAAGAGATCGTCCGACAGGTCGCCTTCGGTGATGATGGCCTCGCCAGGCTTCACATCCTTCACCTCGGCGCCAGCGAGTACGTCCTTGATATCGGCCGGCGTCAGGCCGGATTTGAAGATCTGCAACACCTGACGCTCGGTGGTGACGCGATTCACCGTCTCTCGCGCTTCGGGCACCTGTGACATCAGCTTGAGGGCCGCCATGCGCGGTACCTCAACGCAGATGCAGGCGTCCGCCGCCCTGATGGTCGCCCCGCGCCGCCGACCGGAAATCAGGCCGACCTCGCCGAAGATCGAGCTCTCGCCAATCGGTACCGTGACGTTGGGGTTGGAGGGATCCACCTCGACCTTCACCGAGCCGGAGGCGATGCCGAAAAGGGACGATCCCTGCTCATTCCGGATGAAGATTGGATCGCCCGCGCTGTAGGCCCGAACCTCGCTGTCCAGCAGGAACTCGCGCATCTGCAAGGGCGAAAGGCCGTTGAGTATCTCCACGTGGCTTCGCAGGAACTCCAGCCATTCGGCGACGCTTTTGTTTCCCGGCAGGCCTTTGAGCTTGTCTTTCAGCAGGGGCTCGTCGGCGGCTTCAAGGCTGGTGTTGCCGTTGATGTATTCTACGACATCATAGCCCTGGTTCATGCAGTGCTTGATCAGCGGATAGCCAGCCAGCGCGCCGATCACATAGACGCCGGGCTTGGTCGTGCTCTCGAACGTTGGAGTCAGGGTAGGGAAGGCCGTCCGGTCCGGGCTGGCAAACGCGACGCCGGCGGCCTCGACAAAAGCCCTCGGGGGAGCTGCGCCCATTCGCGCGATGATGCGGTCGCACTTGTAGCGGGTGGAGCCCTGCGGGGTCTCCACCGTAATCCAGCCGGGCTCAACCAGGGCGGTGTTGGATTCAGTCACTACGCCGATACGGCCTGCGTCGCGCGCGGTCAGCAAGCCGTCCACGTTGGGCTTCTTGGCCGTCGGGAAGTCCGCGCCGCGGTTCAGCAGGGTGACCGTGTTGTTCTGGCCGGCGTCAGCGATCAGGCCCATGGCGTTTTCGATACCGGCGTCACCGCCGCCGATTACGAAAATGTGCTCGTCGGTGTACTCGCCAGGATCGTCCAGCTGATACAGCACATGGGGCAGATTGCCGCCTTCGCAGCGCATCAGGTTCGGATTGCCCTGGGTGCCGACGGCCAGAATGATGTTCTCGGCCTGAACCGGATCACCCTTCTTCAGTTCAATCACAAAGGCGCCCTTGTCCCCGGTGATGGCCTTGACGTCGGCGTTGAACTTCACATTGACGCCTGCGGCGGCAACGTCCTGGTTCCATTGATCCAGGATTTTCTCGCGTTTGCCCGCATCGAAGTCGCAGTCTGAGCGGAGCACCAGCACTGACGGCGTCGCCATCACGTGCTTGCCTTTCTGATAGCGGTAGATCGTGTCGGAGAGGTGGTCGGTCTTTTCGATCAGGATATGCGAAAGGCCCAGGCTCGCGGCATGAGCAGCCGCGCTCAATCCCGCAGGACCGGACCCGATGATCGCGACCGTGTAGACTTCCGCCATAGCCCAACGCCCCCGCGCCGCGGCACCGGGCCGCGCCACCTCTTACTTTACGCCCCCGGCTACCTTTGGCAGTTCATCCATTTCAGATCATCATCGAACCCGCTACCACGCAAGTCAGGGATTAGAGGAGCACAAAGTCCATGGCGGCGGAAGTCGGTCAGTTCGCCTTGATTCTTGCTCTGCTTCTGGCGGTCGTTCAATCGCTGACACCGCTGTGGGGGGCACATCGGGGAGATCGCGTCCTGATGGCGGTTGGCCGGCAGGCCGCCATGCTGCAGGCCCTTTTTGTTACGTTGGCTTTTGGCTGCCTTGCCTACATCTTCGTCACCTGTGATTTCTCGGTGGCGTTGGCGGCGCAACACAGCAACACCGCCCAGCCGACTGCCTACCGGTTTGCCGCCACCTGGGGAAACCACGAAGGCTCCATGTTGTTATGGGTGCTGATCCTGGCCCTGTGCGGCGGCGTGCTTGCGGCGTTCGGCGGAACGCTGCGAGAGACGTTGCAGGCTCGTGTGCTGGGCATTCAAGGTCTGATCGCCGCCTCATTTCATGGGTTCCTGCTGTTTACGTCAAACCCGTTCCTGCGCCTCGACCCGGCGCCATCGGAGGGCATGGAGCTCAATCCGCTGCTGCAGGATCCGGGTCTCGTGCTGCATCCGCCTGTCCTCTACGCGGGTTACGTAGGATTTTCGGTAGCGTTCTGCTTTGCCGTGGCGGCTCTGATCGAAGGCCGGGTTGACGCCGCCTGGGCGCGTTGGGTGCGTCCCTGGGTGCTGGCGGCGTGGATCCCGCTCACTCTGGGGATAACGCTTGGTAGCGCCTGGGCCTACTATGAGCTTGGTTGGGGCGGCTGGTGGTTCTGGGACCCCGTGGAGAATGCTTCACTGATGCCCTGGCTGCTTGGGACCGCGCTATTGCACTCGGCGCTTGTCCTGGAACGCCGCGGCGCGTTGGTCAGTTGGACGGTTCTGCTGTGCATTCTGACTTTCTCTTTGAGCCTGGTGGGAACCTTCCTGGTCCGCTCGGGCATCCTCACCAGTGTCCATGCCTTTGCGGTCGATCCCGAGCGCGGGGTCTATGTTCTGGGGATCATCGCCCTGACTACGGGCCTTTCGCTGGCTCTTTATGCCTGGCGGGCGCCTGCAATTCGCTCGGGCGCTCTATTCCAGCCGCTTTCACGGGAGGGCGGGATCACCCTCAACAACCTGTTCCTGACGGCGCTTACGGCGACCGTTTTCCTGGGCACGTTCAGTCCGGTGTTCATCGAGATGCTGAACAACGACAAGATCTCGGTAGGCCCGCCCTATTACGCCCGCACGTTCGCGCCGCTGGCCTTCGTGCTCCTTCTGCTCGTCGTGTTCGGGCCAATGCTCAACTGGAAGCGCGATGACTGGCGGGCGACCCTTGCGAGGATCCGGGTTCCGGCAGCCTTCGCCGTGGCGGCTCTGCTCCTGGGTCTGATCACCAACGGCCTTGCCGGCGTCATTACAGCCGGGGGCCTGGGCCTGGCGGCATGGCTGCTTGCGGGATCGGTGCTGGTGCTGGCGCGGCGCTGGTGGGCGGGGCGTGCCTATCTGGGCCGGGCGATCCGGACCACGCCGCGCGCTCTGTATGGCCTGACACTCGCCCATGCCGGTCTGGGTCTTCTGGCGCTGGGGATCACAGGGGTGACTGCCTGGGAAAGCGACAAGGTGCTGAACATGCGTCTGGGCGACACGGTGGCGTTCGCGGGGCGCACCCTGACGCTCTCGACCTTTGAGACGGTGACCGGACCCAACTATGAAGCGCGCCAGGCCCGCTTCACGGTTACAGGGCAGGGCAAGCCCTACATGCTATCCAGCGAGAAGCGTTTCTATGGCTCCGCGCAGACCCAGACCACCGAAGCCGGAATTCGGGTTACGCCCCTGGGTAACCTCTACGTCTCCGTCGGCGAGGAGTCGCCGCAAGGGGTAGTGGTGCGGCTCTGGGATCATCCGTTGATTGTCTGGATCTGGATCGGCGGCTTTGTGATGGCTCTTGGGGGCGCGGTATCACTCAGTGACAGGCGCTTGCGGCTGGGCGCGGCGATCAAGGCTGCGCCGGCCGCCGCCCAGTCGGTGGCGGCAGTATGAGACGCCTCATCTTCATTCTGCCCGTGGTGCTGTTTGCAGCGGTGCTGGTTGGCTTTTTCGCCGGACTTGGTCGAGATCCATCGCTGTTGCCGTCGACGATGATCGGCAAGCCCGTGCCGGAATTCAGCCTGCCCGCCGTCCGGCCTGGTGATCAGGGCTTTGCGACAGCTGATCTGGGCGGCGAGCCCATGCTGATCAATTTCTATGCCTCGTGGTGTGCGGCATGCCGGATCGAACACCCTCTGTTGATGCGTTTGCGCGCCGAGGGCGTACTGCTGCAAGGCGTCGACTGGAAGGATCAGCCTCAGGCGGGCTATCAGTGGCTGCAGGATCGCGGCGACCCCTACGTGCGGATCGGCAGCGACGTCACCGGTCGTATGGGGATTGATATGGGTGTTTCCGCCGTGCCGGAGACCTTCGTGATCGATAAGCAGGGCCGTGTACGCTATCGGCATGTGGGCGCGGTGACGCCGCAGCTCTGGGATGAAACGCTTCGGCCGCTGATGGACAAGCTGAGGTCAGAGTCGTGAGGCGCTTGCTCGTGGTAACCTGCGCTGCCCTGGCGGTCGCCGGATCTGCCTGGGCAGTGAACCCGGACGAGCAGTTGGCCGACCCGGGACTTGAGGCTCGCGCCCATAGTCTTTCCAAGGATCTGCGGTGCGTGGTCTGTCAGAACCAGTCGATCGACGACTCCGACGCGGCTCTCGCCCGCGATCTGCGCATCATCCTGCGCGAGAGAATCTCGGCCGGGGATACCGATGAACAGGCAGTCGCCTACCTGGTGGCGCGATACGGCAGTTTCGTCCAGCTCCAGCCTCCCATGCGTTTCGATACGCTCGCGCTGTGGTTCGGGCCGCTTGCGGTCCTCCTCGCGGGCGGGCTGGGAGCGTTGATCTATATTCGCAGTAGAGCGCCGTCCCGTGCCGAGCCCCTAAGCGCGGACGAAGAGGCCGAGGTTGAAACCCTGCTCAAAACCGACAAGGCGGGCTGAATGCTCTGGATGATCCTTACACTGATGACGGTGCTGGCGGCGGTGGGCCTCGCCTTTCCGCTTATTCGTCGTCGAGACGCGGCGCACGCGGAGCGTGCCGACGCCGTTGGCGTGCTCAAGGCGCAAATGGCGGAACTTGAAGCCCAGGCGGCCTCCGGTGCGATGGTTGGACCGGAAGCCGAAGCTTTGAAGAGCGATCTGAAGAGACGGATTCTTGCTGAAGCCCGCAATCCCGAGGCCACGGCCAGGCCGCTTTCCGAACGAACACTCCTCATTCTGGCTGTCAGCATCGTCGCTGTCGTCACCCTGGCTGGCACAGGTCTTTACCTTGCGATCGGCAAACCGGACCTGAACGCGAAGCCTGGCGTGTCGGCTTCGAAAGACGCCGTAGAAGGTCACCCCCAGGGCGAAACCGGGGCCATGATCGCTCAACTTGAAGCGCAGATGCAGCAACGTCCGGACAATGCCGAGGGCTGGCGCATGCTGGGATGGTCCTATCTCCAGACAGGACGCAATGCTGAAGCTGCTGCTGCTTATGGTCGCGCGGTGGCGCTGGACCCCACCAACAACGAGTACATTTCGGCCCAGGGAGAATCGACGGTGCTGGCGGCGGATGGACAGCTGACTCCTGCCGCCGAGGCTCTGTTCCGTCGAGCCGTTGCCGTGGCGCCTGATGATCCCCGGGCTCGCTACTACCTGGGGGTGGCAAAGGACCAGCGTGGGGAGCACGCTGCGGCCATGAACGACTGGATCGCTCTGCTGAAATCGGCGCCCCCAGGTGCGCCCTGGGCCTCTGAGGTGCGGACGTTCGTCGAGAAAGTTGCGGCGGATCGCAAGATGGACATCGCCGGCCGACTTCCGCCACTCGAGTCGGCCGGTTCTGCAGGGCCGATCGCGCCCCGCGGTCCGACTTCGGATCAGATTGCGGCGGCGCAGAACATGAAACCTGGCGATCGCGACGCCATGGTGGCAGGGATGGTCGAGCGTCTCGCGGAGCGTCTGAAGCAAAATCCCCGGGATCGAGCGGGCTGGGAACAGCTTCTTCGGGCGCGGATGGTGCTGGGCCAGAACGACCGCGCGGCGGCGGACTATCGCGAGGCCCGCCGGGCATTCAACGGGTCGCCCTCCGACCAACAGGCGCTGCAGCAGACCGCAGCCCAACTTGGCCTGCCGGTCGGATAGATGCCGGACACCCTCATCAGAGCCGGAGCAGGGCTGGCGGCCCAGTTGATCCTGGAGTTACTTCCCGAGCCTGTCATCCTGGTTCGTGGGGGCGAAGGGGAAGCTCCGGAGATCACCTATGGCAACCAGGCCGCCCGGGAGGTTTTCCGGATCGAACTGGAGGGCGCACCCCTTGGCGCAGCGTTGCGCCGTCCGGAGGTGCTGGAGGCCATCGAAGAAGCCCTGGAGGCCTCGACGAACGCGGAAGTGACGTTTGAAACGATCGGCGTACAGCCGCGTTTCTGGCGAGCCTTTGCACGTACGCTTGAGGTTGAAGCCGGCGGCGACCGCCTGCTTGTGGTTGTTCTCAGGGACGAAACCGATGCGCGTCGGACCGAGCGCATGCGGGCAGATTTTCTGGCCAACGCCAGCCACGAGCTTCGCACGCCGCTGGCTTCGCTGGCCGGGTTTGTGGAGACCTTGCGAACCCACGCCAAGGAAGACCCGGAAGCCCGTGAGAAGTTCCTGGGCATCATGGCCCAGCAGACTACCCGCATGGCGCGCCTGGTGGACGATCTTCTTTCGCTCAGCCGGATCGAGCTCAACGAACATATCGCCCCGTCAGGCCGCGTGGACCTGTCAGGTGCGGTTCAGGATGTGATCGATGCAACCCGGCCGCTTACAGCCGAACGCGGCGTTATCATCGCCATAAATGTCGAAGGCGTGGCCAGACCCGTGATCGGCGACCGCGATCAGTTGGTCCAGGTGATCCAGAACCTCGTGGACAATGCCGTTCGCTACACGCCTCGCGGCGGTGCGGTGCGCGTTACGCTGGAAACCGCGGCCACCCTGGAGGCTGCGCGCGGGTCCAGCCGAACTGGCGCAGGGCTTTCGTTGCTGTCACCGGATGTCAACGAAGGCCAATCTTACGTGGTGCTTCGGGTGTCCGACGATGGGCCGGGCATACCGCGCCAGGTTCTGCCGCGATTATCAGAGCGCTTCTACCGTGTGGAAGGCCAGCGCAGCGGCGGCACCGGTCTTGGATTGGCGATCGCCAAGCACGTGATCAATCGCCACCGGGGCGGACTGACGGTGGAAAGCGCCGAAGGCGAAGGCAGCACCTTCAGCGTATATCTTCCCGTCGCGGCGCAATAGAACTGGCTTGTCGCAAAACTGTAGTCAGACTGCATTAGTTTGCGCGGTCAGGGGAGACCTTTCAGTGACGCGTTCACTAGCCGCACAATTGAGACAATTGACCGCCGAAGTCATCCGGATGGGCGGTCTGGCGGAAGCTCAGGTGGTGGATGCCGTAGACGCTGTGGTCCGTCGCGACGTCCCCCTGGCCCAGGCCCTGATCATTCGCGATCTGCGCCTCGATAGCCTCCAGAGTGAGGTGGAACGCCGGGCCCTCGCCCTGATCGGGAAGTATCATCCCGATGAAGGAGAACTTCGCCGCGCCATTTCGACCCTGAAGCTGGCCATGAACCTTGAGCGTTGCGGCGATCTGGCGCGCAATATCGCCAAACGCAGTCTCGTGCTTTCGGCGGGCGAGCCGCTGCTGCCGGTGACCGGCGCTATCGAGCGCATGGGGCGGCTTGTGGCTGGTCGTCTTCGTGAGGTGCTGGATGCCTATGCCGCCGGCGACGTTGAGCCTGCGCTGGATGTCTGGCGGCGCGATGGCGAGGTTGACGAACACTACGAGAGCCTCTTCCGCGAACTGCTGAACATGATGGCGGCCCACCCCGGCACTGTCGCTGCAGGAGCCCACCTGCTTTTTGTCGCCAAGAATCTCGAACGGATTGGCGACCACGCCACCAACATCGCCGAGATTCTGCATTTCCAGATGACAGGCGTTGAACTGGTCGGAGAGCGACCAAAAATCAGCCTGCCGACGCTTGAAGCGGAGACCACGCCATCGTGACCCCCTACATTCTGGTCGTTGAGGACGAGGACGCGCTGGCGACCCTCCTTGACTACAATCTCATGAAGGAAGGCTTCCGTATCGAGCGCGCCGCCGATGGCGAAGAGGCGCTGCTGAAGATTTCCGAGGAGGCGCCGGACCTTGTTGTTCTGGACTGGATGCTCCCGAAGGTCTCCGGCGTGGAAGTCTGCCGCCAGATCCGTGCCGGAACCGAAACGCGTCGCACGCCCGTGATCATGCTGACCGCCCGGAGCGAAGAAGCTGACAAGATCCGTGGTCTTGAGACTGGCGCAGACGACTATGTGGTCAAGCCCTTCGCCATGAGCGAACTGGTCGCCCGCATCCGCGCCCTGCTGCGGCGCACCCGGCCTGAACTGCTGGACGAGCGCCTCGAGTACGGTGACCTGCTTCTGGACCGCGCCCGGCACCGGGTAACCCGCAGTGGTCAGGACGTTCACCTTGGTCCCACGGAATATCGATTGCTCGACTTCCTGATGCAGCGGCCCGGGCGGGTATTCAGCCGCGAGCGCCTGCTGGATGCGGTTTGGGGCGCGAACACGTACGTTGAGCTCCGTACCGTCGACGTTCATGTTGGGCGACTGCGCAAGGCTCTGCGAAAGCCGAATTCTCCGGATCTGATCCGGACCGTGCGCTCGGCAGGATATGCCCTCGACGCGGACGTCTGAGCCGCGTCACAGGGGTGTCATCGACTCTGCCTACCCCCTGAGCTGGCTTGGGGGATTGATATGACGGACACCACTACGGCTGTTCGCTGCCGCGCTGCCTTCATATCGGATATTCACCTCGGCACCCGCGGGTGTCAGGCGGAACTGTTGCTGGAGTTCATCCGCGAGCTCGACTGCGAAACCCTCTATCTGGTCGGCGACATCGTTGACGGCTGGAAGCTGAGGTCCGGCTGGTTCTGGCCGCAGGGGCACAATGACGTGGTCCAGAAGATCCTGCGCCTGGCGCGAAAAGGCGTGCGGGTTGTCTACATCCCGGGCAACCACGATGATCGTATTCGCGATTTCTGCGGTGTGCATTTCGGCGGCGTGGTGGTGGCGCGCGACGCCATACATGAAACTGCCGATGGTCGTCGCTATCTCGTGACCCATGGCGATGAGTTCGATGGTGTTGTCCAGAATGCCAAATGGTTGGCGTTTCTGGGAGACTGGAGCTACCGGGCCCTGCTGGCGCTCAACACCCATTTCAACCGTGCGCGCAGAATGCTGGGGCTGGGCTACTGGAGCCTCTCGGCGTTCCTGAAGCATAGGGTCAAGGACGCCGTTGCGTTCATTGATCAGTTCGAGACGGCGATGGCGGACGAGGCGCGGCGCCGTGGGGTCCACGGTGTCATCTGTGGTCATATCCACAAGGCTGAGCGGCGCGACTTCGACGGGATAGACTACCTTAACGACGGAGACTGGGTGGAGAGTTGCACAGCCGTCGTTGAGGGTTTTGATGGCCGCCTCGAGATCGTTCACTGGCTCGACCTCCGGAAGTCACTCCAGACCGTGAGGCCTGCCGCCGCGAGCCCACTTGCAGCTTGATGCCAAACGGAAAAAAGGCCGCGACCGGGGGGAGGTCGCGGCCGATCCGACCTCGGGAAGATCGAATGGGAGGGGGAAGACCAAAGTCTTCTCCCAGAACCTAGCGCGGCTGGATGTCAAACGTATGACGGTGCCGGGAAGCGTGGATATCCACTTCAGAAGTTCAGCTGAGCGCGTGCAGTAACCGCGTCATAGGTTTGACCGATCTGTACGCCTGCCTGGCTCAGGCGATCAACATCGACGTTCTGATAGTTCAGCATCAGGCGCATGACCGGGTTCAGATACCAGTTTACCCCGAGTGACAGGATTTTCTGCTCGCCACCGCGCACTGCGCCGGGAACCGCGGCGCTGAAGAGCCGGCCCTCGCGATAGTTCAGGTCGGTAACCGAGTATCGTCCGGCCAGTTCGAAGGCGCCCAGGGTTCCAGCCTTGGGACTGAAGTTGGTCGTCGGCCTTGGCGCCCGATAGCGGGCGTCGGCGGCGACATAGGTGCGCGTTTCGCCGGTAAGGCTCCAGGCGGCCTGGACATACCAGCCAGAGAATTTCGGGTCGGGAAGCTGCTGTGCTGTCGTAAGGCGTCGATCCAGCTTGAGCTGGAAATACTCGGCCTCAATCAGCATTGGCCCCCTGGAAATCGCGCCTTCAAGCCCCAGAACGCTGATGTGCCTGGCGTCAATGCTGCCCGTATCGACCAGCCGGGTCGAGTCAATGCGCTGCTCTGGTCGATCCCTAAGCTGAGCGGGGTACCGGGGAGTAGTTGTAACCCCGGCGTCATTGGGCTGCACAACCCATTGGTAGTTGGCGCCAGCGTGGGCATGCCAACCATTCGCGAAGCTCTTCGAAAGCGCGAGTCGCCCGATCCACGCCGTCTGTTCGCCGAATGGCAAAGGCGTCGCCGCGCCGTTGCCGCCGATCCGGGATATGATGTTGCCCGTCAAGGCGGCAGAAGTCATCCAGCGTACGGAAGAAGGCTCGGTGGTCGACCCGAGCGCGCCATTGCTCGAAACCTGGAAAGCAATGCGGGAGTCTCCCGCAGCAACGTTTCTCGCCACCTCGGCTGACGAAGGCCGTTCCATGAGCGGGATCTCGCTGGTGGAGGCGGCTGCCGCCAGTCCGATGTTCGGTTGGAAGGCTCCCACCTTGATTCGGAGAGGATCAAACGCCGTGTAGGTAATGGCTGCGTCGTAGAGTCGACCTGGATCCTCACCGCCCGATCCCCCGAACTCGTAGAAAATCGAATAGTCGAAATCATCGAACAGCCTGCCCTCGAAGCCGATGCGAGCACGACGGAAATTGGTGCCCTCGCTGAGGTCACGCCCCACCACAGCCGGCTCCGGATTGTCGGACTGGAAGAACTTTGCGGCATCCAGCATCACAATCGAACGGATGCTGGCGGTGAAGCGGGCGTCGGCGCTTGCGAAGGTCGGTCGGCCGTTCGGGATTGTTGTGGTTACAGCCGTCGCGTCAGGTGGCATCTTCAGTGTGGCGATAGCCGTTGCCGTGCTGGCCTGGGCGTTTTTCATCTCGGCCAATTCGCGCGCCATCGTCTCCAGTTGGAGCTGAATGGCATTGAGTCTCTGTTCCGTTTGGGCGACTCCGCGCAGTTGCTCGAGTTGCACGCGCATGTCGTCCAGTTGCTGCTGCATCGCCTGCAGCTTGGGATCATCCAACTTGGCCTGGGCCGCCAGTGCTGTGTTGGAGGCGACGCAGAGAAGCAGACCTGCGAGGGAAAAGACAAGCGCGGCGCGCTTTACCGGCGGTCGGGTCAACAGCATGAGCCTCTCGTATAGTGAGCTCGTAGCCGACGACTGCAAGCGACGGCCTGTGATAGCAACATCTCTCCGGAGAAACGATGTCGGCGAGGCCATAGCGTACCGGCGCGGCGACTGTCATAAAAATGATATGAAACGGACGCGGAACTTTCTTGCATCTGACGTAGACGGCGCTTCACATCATGTCACGAAACGGTTGCGCGCCCGCCCTAGAGGTTGTTTGCGGGTCCAGCTGAACTTCCACAGTTCAATCCCGGAAAGCGGTGCGACGATGAAGATACGCATGATCTACGGTGTTGCCGGCATGGCTCTGGCGCTCGCCGCATGTACACCCAAGGCCGACGACAAGGCTGGGGCGCCCAAGGCTGACGCAGGTGGTGCGGTCCTTCTGATTGACGGTTCCAGCACGGTCTATCCGATATCGGAAGCCCTTGGAGAGGAGTTCCAGAAGGAGTCAGGAACCCGTGTCACCGTCGGCCTGTCGGGTACCGGAGGCGGGTTTAAGAAGCTCTGTCGCGGCGAGATTGACATCGCCGGAGCTTCTCGACCGATCAAGGCCGAAGAGGCCAAGTCCTGTGCAGATGCCGGCATCGAGTTTATCGAACTGCCGATCGCGCTGGACGCTTTGGCGGTGGTGGTAAACCCCGCCAACAAGTTCGTTGACTGCCTCAGCGTCGCAGAACTCAAGAAGCTCTGGGAACCAGCCGCGCAAACCAAGATCACCAGCTGGAAACAGGTGCGGGCATCCTTCCCCGATCAGCCGATCAAGCTGTTCGGCGCAGGGACCGACTCCGGCACTTTCGACTACTTCACCAAGGCGGTGAACGGGGAAGAGGGCGCCTCGCGGGGTGATTACACAGCGACCGAAGATGACAACGTCACGATCAGCGGTGTCTCGGGCGATGCCAACGCGATGGGTTATCTGGGTCTGGCCTACTACTCTGAGAACAAGACCAAGGTCCGCGCGGCGCCGATCCGCCAGAAGGATGGTAAGTGTGTTCTTCCGTCGGCTGAAACGGCGCGGGACGCGTCCTATCAGCCCCTGTCGCGCCCACTCTTTTACTACGTGAACAAGAAGTATGCCGCTGAGCGTCCGCATCTGAAGGCCTTCATGACCTATGCCTTCACCGCCCAGCACAGCGAGAAGCTGGTGGCTGAAGTGGGCTATGTGCCGCTGCCGGAGCAGGCCTACAGCCTGGCGCTGGCCAAGTTCACGGCCGGCCAGGCGGGCAGTTACTTCAATGGTGGTTCCAAGGTTGGCGTGACCATGGAAGAACTTCTTGCCGATGTGGCGGCCAAGCCGGTGGCCCCGGCCGCCGCCAAGCCCTAGAAGCAGGCGGAAGGCGGGGCGCATTCTGCGTCTCGCTGACCCCATGTCGTGAACGACGGGATGCCTCCGGAACCGAACTTGTCAGAATACCAGGCGTTGAAAGCCAGCGCCTTTCTGCGCCGCGGCCGGATTCTGGCTGCGGTTATGCAGGCCTTGCTGTTCGCCAGTGCAGCGCTCTCGGTCCTGATCACGGGAGCGATTGTCTGGGTCCTGGTGACCGAATCCCTGCCATTCTTCACCCAGGTGCCGATCTGGGATTTTCTGACCGATCTGCAGTGGACACCGGTGTTCACCGATGCGCACTACGGCATCCTGCCCCTTTTGTCGGCGACCTTCTGGGCGGCGGGTATCGCCATGCTGGTGGCGACGCCGCTGGGGCTGATCCTGTCGATCTATCTCAGTGAGTTTGCCCGGCCTTCGGTCCGCGAAGTGCTCAAGCCCATCCTCGAGATGTTGGCCGCCGTACCGACGGTGGTGTTTGGCTACTTCGCACTGCTGTTCCTGACCCCGCTGGCGAAACAGTTCATTCCGGGTCTGGAAGGTTTCAATCTGCTGATCCCGGGCATAGTGCTGGGCATCATGATCCTGCCTTATGTGGTCTCGATCAGCGAGGATGCGATGCGCGCAGTGCCAATGGCGTTGCGTGAAGCAGCTTTCGGTCTGGGCATGAGCCGGGTGCAGATGGCCTTCTCGGTGATCATTCCCGGCGCCTTCTCGGGCGTTACAGCGGCTTATCTGCTGGGCTTCTCCCGGGCCGTTGGCGAGACCATGGTGGTCGCTATCGCCGCGGGCCAGAATCCCAATCTCACCGGAGATCCGCGGGAGGGGGCTGCGACCATCACGGCCTATATCGTGCAAATGAGCCTGGGTGACCTGCCGCACGGTTCGCTGGTGTATTCGACGATCTTCGCCGTTGGCCTTGTTCTTTTTGTGATCACCCTGATCTTCAATCTGCTGGGCTTCTTCCTGCGCCGCCGCTTCCGGGAGGCTTACTGATGAGCGGTGAAGCTGATCTCGAGCATACGGCCACTCTGCGTCTTGTGCGGGCCAAACGCGTCCAGGACCTGGCATTTGGGATCATTGGCATCTTTGTGCTGATCGTGGTCATGGGGCTGTTGGTGACCTTGGTTGCCGACCTTTTGATCGACGGTGTTGGCCGGATCAGCCCGGAGTTTCTGACAAGCTTCCCGTCCCGGCGCGCCGCCGGCGCCGGCGTGTTGTCGGCCTGGATCGGAACTACCCTGGTCATGCTGGTGACCGCCGCAATTGCCGTGCCGTTGGGCGTTGGTGCAGGTCTCTATCTGGAAGAATATGCCGCGAAGAACATCCTGACCGACGCCATCGAAATCAATGTGAGCAACCTGGCTGGCGTGCCGTCGATCATCTACGGCCTGCTGGCGCTGGGCTTCTTTGTCTATGGCCTCAATCTGGGTCAGACGGTTCTGGTGGGCGGTATGGTGCTGGCCCTGCTGATCCTGCCGATTGTCATTGTCGCGACCCGCGAGGCGCTGCGGGCCGTGCCCTCTGGCTTGCGAGAGAGCGCCTATGGGGTCGGCGCCAATCGGTGGCAGGTCATGTGGAGCTATATCCTGCCCAGTGCGCGACCCGGCATCCTGACCGGAGCGATCGTGGGACTGTCCCGGGCGATCGGCGAGACTGCGCCCATCATCACCATCGGCGCCCTGACCTATATCGCCTTCCTGCCGCCGGCCCCTGTCAGCGCGACGCCGCCATGGATCAACTTTGACTGGTTGAATTCCCCATTTACGGTGATGCCGATCCAGATGTTTAACTGGATATCCCGGCCCCAGGCTGCGTTTCATGTCAACGCAGCTGCCACAGGCGTCCTGCTGCTCGCCATGACGCTGCTCATGAATGGGTTTGCGATCTACCTTAGATACCGGCTTCGTCGATTGGTCCGGACCTGACGATGAATGACCTCACCAACGCCAGGAGCCCTGCTGTGACGACCGCGTCGCCCCTCAGTCCCGAAGCCCCGGTTCGCGCCCAGGTGGCGGATCTCAGCTTCTGGTATGGCAAATTCCAGGCCCTGCACGGCGTCAGCATGCCGATCGAGGATCGTCGGGTGACGGCGATCATCGGGCCGTCGGGCTGCGGCAAGAGCACGCTGTTGCGGTGCTTCAATCGTATTCATGACCTCTATGCGGGCATCCGCTATGAGGGCGCTATCAATCTGATGCCGGACGGATTGAACCTGGTCAGCCGTACGGTTGATCCGATTCTGGTTCGACTGATGGTCGGAATGGTGTTCCAGAAGCCCAATCCGTTCCCCAAGAGCATCTATGAGAACG
This sequence comes from Phenylobacterium sp., assembly GCF_044358365.1. Taxonomy (GTDB): domain Bacteria; phylum Pseudomonadota; class Alphaproteobacteria; order Caulobacterales; family Caulobacteraceae; genus Phenylobacterium. Next base: position 51,437 of record NZ_JBIKNZ010000009.1, read on the forward strand.
TTGCCTCGGGCCTCTACGTTCGGGGCATCCGGACCAGGAGCGAGGTCGAGGGTCGCGTTGAGAAGGCGCTGAAGCAGGCGGCCATCTGGGATGAGGTGAAGGATCGGCTGAAGAGCCCCGCCTACGAACTCTCCGGTGGACAGCAGCAAAGGCTCTGCATAGCGCGCGCCCTCGCGCCGGAGCCGAAGCTGCTGCTGCTCGACGAGCCGACGTCGGCGCTGGACCCGATCGCGACGGCCAAGATTGAGTCCCTGATCGACGATCTGGCCAAGGACGTCACCATCGTCATTGTCACCCACAATATGGGCCAGGCGGCCCGCATCTCGGATCAGACCGCCTTTATGCACCTGGGGAATCTGGTGGAGTTCGGCGAGACGGAGCAGATTTTCACCAATCCCAAGGCCGACCAGACACGGGACTATGTCACCGGACGCTACGGCTAGGAGATCTGCGATGGAGCATACTGTACGCGCAGTCGGACAAGACCTTGACAACCTGGCGCATGATGTGGCGGCGCTGGGTGATCTTGCGGTGGCCCAGGTGCGTTCGGCCGTCGACGTGTTTCTGCGGCACGATCTGAATGGCGCGAGCAAGGTCGTCCGGGGTGATGATGCGCTGGATCTTCAGGACGCCGAGATAGAGAAACGGGCAATCCGCTTCATCGCCTTGCGACAGCCCATGGCCGATGATCTTCGTCGCCCGATTGCCGCGATGAAGACGGCGATGCAACTGGAACGCTGCGGGGATCTTGCCAAGAACATCGCCAAACGGGTCGGTCGGATGGCGGCCGCTGCGGAGCCGACGCATGCTGCAGGGGTCGCCGCGTTGGGGCAACTGGTGGCGGATCGTCTGGCCGCGGTGATCAGCGCATTCCGCCAGGGTGATGCCCAGGGCGCCTACGATGTCTGGGTTAAGGACACCGAGATTGATGAGCGACACGAGGCGGTCCTGCAGGAGATCGTGGCCGGAATGACGTCTTCGCCGGCGTTTGTGGGCGACGGTACGCACCTGCTGTTCATCGCCAAAAATCTCGAACGCATTGGCGATCATGCCACCAACATCGCAGAGCTTGTCTATTATCAGATCACCGGCGGCGAATTGGCGGACCGTCCCAAGCTCTAGCCTTTTGCGCCTTGCCATTTCCGACTGCCGCTATCGATCATGATGGGGGCGTGCAGCGGGGAACTGTCGGTATGTCTGCATCCATTGTGAGACTGGCGGATCGCCGAGGCTTTCTGCGACACTCCGCGGCCCGATCTCCGATTTCCTGCAGGCTGGCGGACGCCTTGAGGTCATGGAATTCCACACGCCCGCTGAACTGGCGAACCTGCGCCAGAAAGTGATCATCAATTGCGCGGGGTATGGCGCCCGTGCGCTCTGGAAAGACGAGAGCATTGTCCCTATGCGGGGCCAGATAGCCTGGCTGATCCCGCAGCCTGAAGTACGATACGGGGTCTGTTATCGAGGAGTCAGCACCATCTCACGGCGCGACGGCATGGTGGTTCAGCGAACCGGAGCGGATGAATCCTACGGTTACAACGACGCAAATGAACTGCCGGATCGCGCAGATGCCGAAGCTGCGGCGGCCACGATTGCTGGTCTGTTTCCCCGGGGCTTGATGCCGGCGAGGCGCGGTCGCTACTGTTGCTGCTGCATCTCGTGTCGCCTCTGCTCCTCGTAGGCGGCGACATTGGGCTGAACACGACGCGTCGGGCCCGGGCCGCGCTTGGCCGCACGCATGAACTCGGGATCATTCACGGCCGCGCGCGCCTTGCGCACCGTAACGCCGACATCCAGATCGCTCGTGGTTGCACCCTTGAAGACGCCGCGAGATGGAGGCACGTCGGAGTAGTCCCGACCAATGGCGCAAGTGATGTGCCGCTCCCCGGCGATCGTGTTGTTCGTGGGGTCGAGGCCGATCCAGCGCAGGCTGGGCAGAAACACCTCGACCCAGGCATGTGTCGCGTCCGGATCTGAGCGATCACCGTGCTTGCGGTCCGTGAACAGATAGCCGGACACATAGCGTGCAGGCACCCCCCAGCTACGACAGATTGTGATCATCACGTGGGCGAAGTCCTGACAGACGCCCCGCCGGGTTTCCAGCACGTGGTCGATGGGACTGTCCGCCCGGGTGACACCGGCTTCATAGGCGAATGAATCGTAGATCGCCTTGTTGAGCGCCAACACCGCCCTCAATGGGTCCTGGCGACGAATGTCTTCGATGCCGTGATCGGAAATGAAGCGGCCCAGCGCCTCTGTCTCGCGTGCGAAGCCGTGGGGATGCAGAAAGTCGAAGCACTCGCCCCGCAGCGCCTCTGACCGCATTCGGTCCCACTCACCCGGGTCGAGGCCTTCGGGCAACCGAGGTGGCGCGTGACTCTCCACGGCCGCGCGGGCCGTGATCGTCAGGCGGTCATGGGGTTGCGGCACGTCGAAGTGGTGCACTGCGTTTCCGAAGCTGTCGACGTAGGAGAACAGCTGTGAGGCGGGGTCCAGATCGAGATCAAAACTGACCAGCCGTTGCCGGATACTCTTCTGCGGCTGCATCCACACCTCCATCACGCTCTCGCGGATGGGCACGGCATATTTGTACTGGGTGATGTGGCGAATCTCGAGGAGCACGTTTCTTCCTTCTAGGCGGGGAGGCGGTCTTCGAGGGGGTAGGCGACAAAGGCGTCATAGAGGCTGCGGTGGATGGCCGAGCATTCGTCAAGAACGGTCTTCAGGAACGGACTGGCGCCCTGGGCCTCCAGTTCGTCCATGTCGCCATATTGGAGCCTCGCCCGCAGCCGACCCGCCAGTCGATCCGGCCCGCTGCCCGCCATGCCGGAGTGGCGGACAATGGCGGCCAGGTGTGTTTCGATCTGTTGGGTGCAGAAGCGAATGGAGCGGGGGAAATCCTCGTCCAGGGTCAGGAACTGCAGGATGTAGCGAGGCTGCATCTCCGCGGTGTAGACCCGCAGATAGGGCTCCAGGGCGCAGCCCATCCGCAGCACACTGGTGAGCGCGAAATGGTCTGTTACGGGCTTGCGCTTGCGGCCCTCACCGAACACCACTTCCAGAAGAGATCCGATCAGTTGGGCGCGCTCTAGATAGACGCCTAGCAACAGGAAGCTCCAACCTTCGCCATGGCTCATCGTGGCGTCACCGGCGCCCTTGAAGAGATGGAGATCGGCGATGGTGTCGTGGAGGAAGAGCTGTGAACCACCTTCGAACGATCGGGTGGCGTCCGGGTCGTTCATACGCAGATAGATCAGGTTCAGCCGTTCCCAGGTCTCCGTGGTGATCTGGTCGCGCACCTGACGGGCATTTTCGCGGGCGTGGGCGATGGACGAATAGATGGAGCCCCGATCACTGCGGTCCAGAGCCAGAGCCAAGGCTGCATCATAGGGGCTCTTTGCGCGCGCCATCTCCGGGTCGCCAACGGCCGCCAGCGCGATCCGCGCCACCTGGGTGGCGGCCTCAGATCGATCCAGCGTCGCGTTCAGCATCACATCGGAGAGCCGGCACATATGCTCGGCGCGCTCCACATACCGACCGATCCAGTAGAGACTGTCGGCCACTCTCGCGAGCATCATCGCGCGGCTCCCTTGGTTTCAGCCAGAATCCAGGTGTCCTTGGAGCCCCCGCCCTGACTGGAGTTGACCACCAACGACCCTTTCTTCAGCGCCACGCGTGTCAGGGCGCCGGGTGTCACGGTGATCTTCTCGCCCGACAGGATGAACGGTCGCAGGTCCACGTGCCGCGGCTCGATGGCGTGATCGATCAGGCAGGGCGCTGTGGAAAGTTGAATCGTGGGCTGGGCGATATAGTTGGCGGGATCAGCGCGCAGAGCAGCGGCGAACTCTTCCTGCTGGGCCTTGGTGGAGTGGGGCCCAACCAGCATGCCGTAGCCGCCGGAGGCGCCCACGGCCTTGACCACCAGCTTGTCCAGATTGGCCAGCACATGGCTCAATTGCGCCGGTTCGCGGCAGAGGTAGGTCTCGATATTGGGCAGGATGGCGTCTTCGTTCAGGTAGTAGCGGATGATTTCCGGCACATAGGCGTAGACGGCCTTGTCGTCGGCCACCCCGGTCCCGGGTGCGTTGCAGATCACCACGTTGCCGGCGCGATAGGCGTTGAACAATCCTGCTGCGCCGAGTGAGGAATCCCGCCGAAAGGTGAGGGGATCTATGAAGTCGTCGTCGACCCGACGGTAGATCACATCAATCCGGCGCAAGCCGGTGGTCGTGCGCATGTAGACCATGTTTTCGTGCACCACGAGGTCACGGCCTTCGACCAGGGGCACGCCCATCAAGCGCGCCAGATAGGCGTGCTCGTAGTAGGCTGAATTGTAGACCCCCGGTGTCAGTACGGCGACCTGCGGGTTTGGACGCCAGTCGGCAGCCATGCTCTTCAATGTGGCCAGCAGAAGGTCGGGATAGCGGTCAATCGACCGGACGCCGGCTCCACGGAACGTGCCGGGAAACACCCGCTTGGAAGCCTCTCGATTGGCCAGCATGTACGAGACGCCGGAGGGGACGCGCAGATTGTCTTCCAGGACCGCAAACTCGCCGTTCGGCTGACGGATCAGGTCCGAGCCACAGACGTTGGCGTAAGCCTTGTGCGGGACATAGAGGTTCTGCATCTCGCGACGATAGGACGGCGCCTGAAGCACCAGTTCCCGCGGCACCACGCCGTCCATCAGGATCTGTTGTTCAGAATAGATGTCGGCCAGGAACATGTTCAGCGCCCGCAGACGCTGGATCAGCCCGGCCTCAATGCGCGCCCACTCATGGGCGGGGATGATACGCGGCAGGATGTCGGTCGGAATGATGCGCTCGGTCGAACTTTCCGCGCCATAGACCGTGAACGTGATGCCTTGCAGGAGGAAAAACCGTTCCTGTGTTTTCTGTCGTTCGGCCAACTCGTCGGGAGATAAGGTCGCCAGGCGCGCTTCCAGGGCGTGGTAATGCTTGCGGACCCTACCATCGGGAACCAGCATTTCGTCATAGGGCAAAGCGGGCGCCTTGGTACTGGTCGGCAGGTCGTCTCGTTTGGCGCTCACGACAGTTTCCACACCCCTCGCCGGAATGACCAGTTGAATCTGTAGGCCGCTTAAGAGCTTCCCGGAAGCGTAGCGTTGAAAATCTCTGGAACTTCGCCCTCCGTTCGAGCGCTGCTCAGGAATTGGGCGCCGCCAGATGGATGACAGAAGGGGGTGGCCCGGCTACACCGGTCCCCGGGGCTGCGACCAAGGGAATCTGGATTGGGTCGACTGCTATATGCTGTCGCCGCGTTAGCGGCTGCCTGTGCGCCCGTTCTTGCGGAGGCTGCAGAACCGCGCGCCACCGTGCAGGGTGAGGTGTCAGGCGAACTGAAGGCCAGGATCCAGAAAGTCATCGGCGCCACGGATCGCCCATTGGAGAATCGTTTCGAGGCCCGCCGCCGCGCCCGCGCCGCCGCAGAAGATGCGATCGCGGTCCTCCGATCCGAAGGCTACTACGGCTATCGGGTCGAGCCCGACGTGGGAGAGTCCGAACCACCGTTGCCAATCGTCGAGATATCGCCCGGCCCGCAGTTCCGATTGAAAACACCAACCCTCAGCTGGGTGGGCGCTTCGCCAGATGAAGACGCGATATCTGTGGCGACCAGGGCCTTGGAGCTTGTGCCCGGCGCGCCCGCTCGTGCGGTCGATATCCTGGGCGCCGAGGGGAGGGTTTTGGCCGCAATACAGAAACGCGGCTACGCCGACGCTGAGGCTGCACCGCGCGATGTGCTCGTCGACCATTCAGATACATCTGTACTGCCGACATATCGTGTCGCCTCGGGCGCTCTGGTTCGGCTTGGCGGGCTGGACATCCAGGCGTCAGGTCAGACACAAACTGGCTTTCTGCGGGGGCTCACGCCCTGGACGGCCGGCGCGGTATATAATCCGGACGATGTAGCAGAACTTGAGCGCCGCCTGCTCGACACGGGAGCCTATGACGCCGTCACGGTCGCGTTGTCACCGCCGGGCGCTGCATCCGGCGACGGATATCGCCCCGTCGTGCTGAGCCTGGCGGAACGAAAGCCTCGCTCAATCGAAGGCGGCGCCAGCTATTCAACCAGCGAGGGCGCGGGTGTGAACGTGCGCTGGACTCACTACAATCGCCTGGCGCGAGCCGACACTATCGCGCTGTTCGGGCAGGTTTCGGACCGCGACACGCGAGCTGGCGGCGATCTGTCCCTCCCACACTGGCGTCGGGCTCAACAGACGCTTCGGACCGGCGCTGCCGGCTACCAGGTCAAGACTGACGCCTTTGACGCAACCGGGTTCGGGGTACACGCCGATCTGACCCGCCGTTATGGGAAGACCTCCTACGCGACGGTTGGGCTGTCCGTCGACTACAGCCGGACCCAGGAAATCCGGTTGAACACCCTGATCCCCCTTGGGCGGGATCTGGTAACGTTTGTTGCGTTGTCGGACCTGTTGCTCGACAGATCCAATGATCCCCTCGACCCCAAGTCCGGATGGCGGTTGAGTGCGCGGCTGGAGCCAACCCTGATCGTGGGCGACACCAATCTGCCCTACCTGCGGGGTGTTGCGCAGGGGACATTCTATCAGTCCCTGGACAAGGGCGGCGAGACCGTTTTGGCGGCGCGCCTGCGATTGGGGCGGATCGTCAATGGCATTGTGGATCAGGTGCCGGCGTCACAGCGGTTTTACGCCGGTGGTGGGGGTTCGGTACGGGGCTTTTCCTATCAGGCCGTCGGCCCGCGTTTTCCGGACGGCACACCGCGCGGCGGGGTGTTCCTGATGGAGTCGTCGCTTGAGGTGCGCCGCGAACTCACATCCACATGGGGCTTCGCCGTGTTTGCCGATGCCGGAGCTGTAGGATCAGGCGGCCCGGTGGATTTCCGGGATCTGGCCATCGGAGCTGGCTTTGGGGTCCGGTACAATCTCGGTTTCGCCCCGATCCGGGTGGATATTGCGACCCCGGTCACGCGTCGGCGTGGGGAGCCGCCCTTCCAGATATACGTCAGCATCGGTCAGAGCTTTTGACCGCGACAGAACATCAGACCCCGCCACGCGTTCCTCGACGCGGACGCCGGATCGTCCTTGCTCTGGCGGCGATCCTCCTGGCCGTCGTCGGGACCCTCGCCGCACTTCGATACGGCGTGTTGCTTCCGCCAGTGCGCGCCTTTGTCGAGGCCCGGGCAGATGGTTTGCGCGTAGGCCAGCTTGGCAGACTGCGGATCGAAGGCCTGACAGGTGACCTCTGGCGTGACGTTCGTGCCAGGAGGGTCACGCTACGAGACGCCAACGGCGTCTGGATTCAAGCGGATAATGTACATATTTCATGGAATTTCAGACAACTTCTGATGCTTCGGTTCCAGGCGGGCCGGATTGAAGCCGATAGCGTCCGGGTCCTTCGCCGACCTCAGCTTGACCCGCGTCGCCCAGAGCTCGAGCAGCCCGTTTCGGTAGAGATCCGCGAACTGCGCACGCGGCTGCTTCTGGACCCTGCCTTCAGCGGTCAGCGGGGCGACTACGACGTTCGCATCAATCTTGACCTCGAACGCCAAGGTCCCAAGTCGGGCAGGGTCTCGGCCATGAGCCGCCTGCATGTCGGGGATCAACTGAGCCTGGGCTTTCGAACGGGCGCAAAGGGCGTCTTCAAGGTCGATGGTAACGCAAAGGAAGCCCGGGGCGGTGCGCTGGCGGGCGCTATAGGTCTCCCCGTGGATCAACCCTTCGAGCTGGTGGTCCGGGGCGAGGGGTCGCTTTCCCGGGGCAACTTTACCGCGCACGCGACCTCGGGGAACACGAGGCCACTGGACGCAACCGGCGCGTGGACGCCGAAAGGCGGGCAGGCCACGGGGCGAGTGTCGCTGACAGCCTCGTCACTGACGACCGTGCTGGCGGGCCGGCTGGGCCCGGAGCTTCAGTTCATCGTCAGCGGGAGCCGGGCGGGCTCCGACCTCTATGCCCTGGACGGTCGTTTCAGGTCGGAAGCGCTCGGCGTTCATGCCTGGGGTCTTGGCAATCCCGCCAGCCTCAATCTGGCTGCCACTGGCGCTCAGTTTGTGGCCGAGGCCCGATCATTGTCACGCCTGACGGGAGGGCCTACCTCTGGACCGGCGCGATTGGCGGGTCGTGTGACGGGCAAGGCCAGCGACTGGCGGTTCGTGGGCGTCGCGTCACTCGAAGCCATTGCCGCCAGTGGGTATCGCCTTGCGCGCATCACCGGACTGATCGAGGTTTCATCCGCCAAGGGTCGCTACGCGATCAAGGCTGCGGCAAGTGGATCCGGCGGGCAGGGTGCCGGTTTTGCCGCCACCCTGCTGGGTGCCGCGCCAACGGCGAGCCTCGAGGGTGAGCGCCTCGCCAACGGCCAAATTCTGGTCCGGCGCCTGGACATCGTCGGGCGTGAACTGCGGGTCCAGGCCAGCGGTGATCGGAACCTTGTGGGCGCGGTAAACCTCAAGGCGACCGCGCAAATCAACAACCTCACGGTCGCAAGGCCGGGGGCCTCGGGGAGTGTCGCCTTCAAAGGGTCTGCATCCCAGAGCCGGGTTGGACGTCCGTGGGACATCGCGCTCGAAGCGCAGGGGGATCGGTTCGCGCTGGGGTTCGCGGAAATGGACCGCTTGTTGGGCAGCAAGCCGCGATTGGAGGCGAGGGCCGCGTGGCTCGCCGGGCGTCTTGAGGTTTCCCGGGCTAGGCTGGATGGCGCGGCGCTCAACGCCACCGCCACGGGTGCTCTCGGCGCCGCCGGCACGCTCGGGTTCCGGACCGACTGGTCGGCGTCAGGGCCCTTCCGGGCGGGCCCGGTCGAGGTCTTGGGGCGTGCCAGGGGCGATGGCGATATCACGGGAGACCTGGTTTCGCCGCGGCTGACGCTCACGGCGGACCTTGAGCAGATCGACGTCCCGCGGCTGCCGATGCGAAACGGCAAGTTGAATCTGGTCTTCCAGCGCCAGGCCGACGGGTCCAACGGCAATGTTTCCCTGACCGCGGAAAGCGCCTACGGGCCGGCGCGAGCGGGGTCCGATTTCAGCTTTGCGCCAGGTGGAGTGGATCTATCCGATCTCGTCATCGACGCTGGAGGGGTGAGGGCGTCGGGGAGGCTGACTCTGCGCGATCGCGCGCCCTCGGCGGCTGACCTCGCGCTTGATATCGGGCCAGGCGCCCTGCTGGATGCGGGCCGGATGACAGGAACCGCCAGGATCGTCGATGCCAGCGGAGGTGCCCGTGCGGTGCTGCTTCTCAACGCTGAGCGGCTTCGCGCGCGGGGTTCGGCGGTCCTGGTGCGTTCGGCAAGACTCACCGCCGACGGACCAATGGCGAGATTGCCCTATGCCGTAGAAGCGAGTGGCGCATCGGCGCAGGGCGCATGGACAATCAAGGGGCAGGGGCTGCTGTCCGATGCCCGGCCAGGCTACGATCTAACCCTGGATGGGCGAGGTGCCCTGGGAAGCCGAGATCTCCAGACCGTTGAGCCGGCGACATTCCGCTTCGCCGATGGCGATCAAAGCGCACGGGTTCGTCTTATGGGTTCGGACGGCGGGAAGCTGGACCTTGACGGCGCCCTCAAGGGGGACGCGGCGACTGTGCGGGTGAAGGTCGTGGAATTGGGCCTCAACCTCTTTGACCCCGACTTTGACGGGCGGGTTGACGGCACTCTCGTCTTGCAGGGTCGCGGCGAACAACTCTCAGGCGTACTTGAGACGCGCCTGACGAACGCGCGCGGTCGCGGCACGCCTGCGGCGCAGGGTGTTGATGGGACGCTGCGCGGGCGTCTTGCGCACGACACCCTGACCCTCGACCTGGCTACCGCCAGCCAACAGGGTTTGAAGGGCGAAGCCAGTCTGGTTCTGACGAGCGAGAGCTCCGCCCGGCCATTCAGGGTCGCCGTATCCCGGCAACGCCAGATGCGCGGCAGGTTCAATGCTGAAGGCGAAGTTCGACCTTTGTGGGAGCTCATGATCGGCGGGGAGAGGTCGCTCTCCGGATTTGTACGCACCAATGGCGTTCTATCGGGCACGTTGGCCAGACCTGAGGCGGAAGGTCGGATAGATGTCGAGCGCGGGCGTTTTGACGACGGCGCCAGCGGTCTGTCCCTCAGGGACGTCGCATTGCAGGCTTCCTTCGGCGACGACGCTGTGAACGTGATCTCAGCGCGTGGCGCGGACGGTCGCGGCGGACAGCTGGCCGGGCAGGGGCGCATCAGCCTGCTGCCTGACGGCGTATCGAGCTTCCGTCTTGATCTGCAGGCGTTCCGGCTCATTGACAATGAAACCGCGACGGCGACCGCGACTGGTGAGGCCACGATCAATCGCGCCGCCGATGGCAAGGTCAAGCTGTCTGGAAATCTCACCATAGACCGCGCGGATATTGCGGCTGAGCCCTTGGTTCCCTCCGGTGTCATCGCGATGGATGTCCGGGAAGTGAACCGCCCCTACGATCTTCCGGTCGCCTTCGAGGGCGCGCGGAAGAAGGGTGATGGCTGGGCGCTGGACGTCAATCTGAAAGCGCCGCGTCGGGTATTTCTGCGCGGTCGCGGACTGGATGTCGAACTTTCGCTGGACGCCCATGTGGGGGGCACAACCGCAAACTCCAATCTCACCGGGACGGCCCGTGTCGTGCGAGGGGACTACGACTTTGCCGGCAAGCGATTTGCGTTCGATGACGCAAGCATCGTGTATCTGGCCAGCAAACCACAGAATATCCGCCTGCAACTGGACGCGACGCGAGAGGATCCCTCTCTCAAGGTGACCGTCCGTATCCGCGGCACAGCGGAAAGGCCCGAAATCGCCCTCGTTTCAACGCCCAGTCTGCCAAATGATGAGATTCTGTCCAAAGTGCTGTTTGAGCGCTCTGCGTCACAGCTGTCGCCGGTCGAAGCGGCGCAGCTGGCCTCGGCTTTGTCCTCCCTGACCGGCGGCGGAGGGCTGGACATCATTGGCAACCTCAAGAGCTTTGCCGGGCTTGATCGCCTGGCGTTCGGAGGTGGTCAGCAGAGCGGTGTCACCGTTTCGGGAGGGAAGTACCTCACAGACGATCTGTATCTGGAACTCACCGGGGGTGGACGCGAAGGGCCGTCGGCGCAGGTCGAATGGCGTATCGGCAAGAGCCTGTCGATCCTGTCACGGCTGGCCGGTCAATCAGGCAATCGTCTCGCGGTACGATGGCGCAAGGACTACTGATCGGCGGCGCGGCGCGCCTGGATCGTTGCCCCTGGTGTCAGGACGACGTCCTCAGGTAGTACAGCCTCGATGGCGACATCTTCGCAATGCTCCAGGCTGTCGTAGAGAGGTCCAAAGTCGCGAAGCGTGACGTCCCGCAGCGCCTCGATCGAGGGCGTCGCAAAATAGACCTGCTGGAAATCGTCGATCCTGTAAGGCGTCCGCATCACCCGCCGAAGGTCAAATCCCAACCGGTTCGGCGATGGATCCTCCAGCGCGAATACGGACTCTGAATGGCTCGAAAGAATCCCGGCGCCGTAGATGCGCAACCCCCTGTCAGTCTGCAGCAACCCGAATTCCACCGTGTACCAGTAGAGACGAGCCAGATGGTGCAACTGGCCGCGGTGGAGCGCGCGCAACCCGCCCTGTCCGTAGGCCTGCATATAGTCGGCGAAAAGGGGGTCGGTCAGCATGGGAACGTGGCCGAACACGTCGTGGAAAATGTCAGGCTCCTGCAGATAGTCGATCTGATCGGGCCGCCGAAGAAACTGTCCGGCCGGAAACCGGCGGTTCGCCAGGTGCTCGAAGAACACCGCGTCCGGGACCAGCCCTGCCACAGCAACGATTGTCCAGCCGGTCAGCTTCTGAAGTTCAGGGTTGATCCTGGCGAAATCAGGAATCCCGGAACGGTGCAGATCGAGCACGTCGAGGCCGTTCAGGAATGCATCGCACGCGCGACCGGCCAACAGGTTGGTCTGTCGCTCGTAGAGGGTGGTCCAAAGCCGGTGCTCGTCGGGCCTGTAGCTGGCCCACGCCTGATCCACAGTCCAATCCGCAGGGTGGACTGTTGACGGCAGTTCAGGGATTCGAATTGCTGACATGCCGGACAAATTGCCTTCAACGAGCGGGCATTTCCGTTCGAAGTCGCCAGTATTTCTTCTTCAGCGCGGTCTGATCTTGCGCAGAAACCTGCCTAGTGGCCGATACCGTGCCGCAGTCGATACTGCCCCTCGTCGAAGGCTTCAAAGATCAGGGTCGCCTGAGGGTGGCCCACAGGCTGGCCCGTATCGTCCGGCAACAGGTTCTGCTCGGAGACGTAGGCCACGTAAGCGCTCTCATCGTTCTCGGCCAACAGGTGATAAAACGGCTGGTCCTTGTGCGGCCGGATGTGCTCCGGGATCGACAGCCAGTAGTCCTCGGTGTTGGCGAACATGGGGTCGACGTCGAAAATCACGCCACGGAACGGATAGACCCGGTGGCGGACGACTTGGCCGATCGTGAATTTGGCGAGTCGCGTGTTCATGATCGCAGTTCTACACCCGTCGTCTGACTGGAAGGTGAACGTAATGTCGCAGGCCTTTCATACAAGCGTCGTCTTCCTGATGTGTCACGGTCTTGCTACAGTCGGCGGGAGATGAGGCGCTCCGGGGGTGAGGGCGCCTGCGCAGGACGAAAGACAGTCCATGAATGAGGCGCTTCATGCGTCGGGGACCGCGGTTGGCGGCCCGGATAAGGCTATGGGCGATCTGCCCTGCTTTGCGGCCCTGGACCTGGGCACCAACAACTGTCGTCTGCTGATCGCGACGCCGACACCCAGGGGGTTTCGCGTGGTGGAGTCCTACTCGCGGATCGTGAGGCTGGGCGAGGGCCTGTCGCAAAGCGGCCGATTGTCCAATGAGGCGATGGACCGTGCATTGCTGGCCTTGAAGGTCAGTGGCGAGAAGGTTCGCCGTCGCCGCGTCGTGAAGTTCCGGGCGATCGCCACCCAGGCCTGCCGGGTCGCGATCAATGGCCAGGCGTTCGTCAACCGTGTCGCCAATGAAACCGGCGTGAAGCTGCAGATCATCAGCCCGCAGGAGGAGGCAAAGCTGTCCGTCACCGGCTGTCTGAACCTTCTGGACTATCGACATGAAGCGGCGCTGGTGGTCGACGTGGGCGGTGGTTCGACCGAACTCTCGTGGGTGGACTTGAAGGCCGGCATTCCAGGGGCGACACCGCCGATGCGCGCCTGGCTATCGGTGCCGATCGGAGTGGTCACGCTGGCGGAGCGGTTTCCTGAGGGCGATGTGGCCACCGAGGACTGGTTCCGGTCCATGGTTGAACACGTAAAATCCCATGTCGCTGCGTTCCGACGGGCGGATCAGATGCGGCCGCTTTTCGATACGGATCGCGCACACATGGTCGGCACCTCCGGCGCGATCACGAGCCTTGCCGGCATGCACCTTCGTCTGCCCCGATACGACCGCAACCGGGTCGACGGCATCTGGATGACCCGGCTGCAATGCGAGGCGGCGACCCACGGTCTGCTGGCGCTTACGGCCGGTGAACGCGCCGCCCAGCCCTGCATCGGCCCGGATCGGTCGGACCTGGTGCTGGCCGGCGCCGCCATCCTTCAGGCCATTCAGGAACTCTGGCCGTGCAACCGGGTGCGTGTGGCCGACCGGGGCCTGCGAGAGGGTATCCTGCTGGCGCTGATGTCGGAACGCGAGCAGACTCGCCGCCGCAAGCGCCGTCAAAAACGGGGCGCCAATAGACGTCAGGGCCCGGCATGACCGAACCTCCACCGCGAAAGCGCATGGTTAAGCTGCCCACCGGCGGCCAGGAGGGCGGTCGCGGCAAGCCCGCGCGCCTGAAGACCGCCAAACAGCGCACGCCCTCCCAGCAAGCCTGGCTGGAGCGTCAGGTCAACGATCCCTTCTCCGCCAAGGCCCGTGCGTTGGGGTATCGAAGTCGTGCGGCGTTCAAGATCACCGAGATCGACGACCGTTTCCACTTTCTCAAGCCCGGCGCGCGGGTTGTGGATCTTGGTTTGGCCCCCGGAGGCTGGACCCAGATTGCGATCATGCGCGGTGTGACCCAGATCGTGGGCGTGGATCTTTTGCCGGTGGATCCGCTGCCCCCGGCCAGGATCATTCAGATGGATTTCACCGATCCGGCCTGCGGCCCCACCTTGATCCAGCTGCTGGGCGGTGCGCCGGATGTGGTCCTGTCGGACATGGCGCCAAACACCGTGGGGCATCGAGAGACCGATCACCTGAGGATCGTTGGTCTGATCGAAGCGGCTATCACCTTCGCACTGGAGGTCCTGAAGCCCGGCGGCACGTTCGTCGCCAAATCCTTTCAGGGCGGCGGAAGCGATCAGCTCATCGCAGGACTGAAGCGTCATTTCACCGAGGTGAAGAACGTAAAACCCAAGGCCAGCCGCCAGGACAGCTCCGAGGTGTTTCTGGTGGCGACAGGGTTCAGGGGACGATAGGCGGTTCGCACCCGTCCCATTCTGCCCGGCAATCGGTCACACCCCTTGCCCCCACCCTCGACATCACCCTATACGCGGACCGCAAAACGGAGAGTCTCATGGAGATCCGCGAAGGTTTGACCTTCGACGATGTTTTGCTCGAACCGGGCCCGTCCGATGTGATGCCCACTCAGGTGGATGTTTCCACCCGGTTCACGCGAGAGATCAGTCTGAATATCCCGCTGGTGTCCGCCGCCATGGACACGGTAACCGAGAGCCGACTGGCCATCGCCATGGCGCAGTCCGGCGGCATCGGCGTGTTGCACCGGAATCTGAGCGTCGACGAGCAGGCCGATCAGGTTCGCGAGGTTAAGCGCTACGAAAGCGGCATGGTGATCAATCCGCTGACGATCAACCCGGACACGCCGCTAAGCGAGGTCCTGGCGATCAAGGCGCGACGCAAGATTTCCGGTTTTCCGGTGGTCGACCCCCAAACAGGCAAGCTCTGCGGCATCCTGACAAACCGCGACATGCGCTTTGAAGGTCGTGGAGATATTCCGGCCAAGGCATTGATGACGCATGAGAACCTGGTCACGGTGCGCGAGGGCGTCACCCAGTCTGAGGCCCGCGATCTGCTGCGCCGACACAAGATTGAGCGTCTGATCGTTGTGGACGACGACTATCGCGCTGTCGGCCTGATCACTGTGAAGGACATGGAGAAGTCGCAGGCCCACCCGCATGCCGCCAAGGATGCCCAGGGTCGTTTGCTGGTCGCCGCGGCCTCGACTGTTGGCGATGCGGGCTACGAGCGCTCGATGGCGCTGGTGGATGCCGGCGTCGACGTGGTGGTGATCGATACGGCGCATGGCCACAACTCCGACGTGGCGCGCGCCGTTCAGCGGGTGAAGCGTGAGACCAACCGGGTCCAGATCGTCGCCGGCAATGTGGCGACATATGACGGCGCACGTGCACTCATCGAGGCTGGCGCCGATGCGGTGAAGGTTGGCATTGGCCCGGGTTCAATCTGCACCACGCGGATCGTGGCCGGCGTGGGCGTGCCGCAATTGACCGCCATCGCCGACGCGGTGCGGGCGGCCGTCGGCTCGGATGTGCCGATCGTGGCCGACGGCGGGATCAAGTATTCCGGCGATCTGGCCAAGGCGCTCGCGATGGGGGCTTCTGTCGCCATGATGGGCTCGGTGTTCGCCGGCGTCGACGAAGCGCCCGGCGAGGTCTTTCTCTACCAGGGTCGTTCCTACAAATCCTATCGCGGCATGGGATCGTTGGGCGCCATGGCCCAGGGCTCCGCAGATCGCTACTTCCAGAAAGACGTCACGGACGCCCTTAAGCTCGTGCCCGAGGGTATTGAGGGGCAGGTGGCCTACAAGGGGCCGCTGTCGCCCATCCTGCACCAGATGGTGGGCGGACTGCGCGCCGCTATGGGCTATGTCGGCGCGCCGACCCTTGAGCAGTTCCGGGAACGCGCGCGCTTCATCCGCATCACCAATGCGGGCCTGCGCGAAAGCCACGTCCACGACGTGATGATCACCCGCGAGGCTCCAAACTACCCGAGCGCGGGTTAGGTCATGGCTGTCGAACTCAAGCTCCTCGCGGTGGCGGTTATCATCGGGCTGGTGCAGTTGCTGTGGGCCGCCGCCGCCGCGCGGGGCCAGCAGGATCTGAAGTGGGCAGCAGGCCCTCGTGACACGCCGATGCCGATCAGCGGATCGGCGGCGCGCCTGCATCGTGCTTTCTGGAATTTTGTCGAGACCTTCCCGTTCTTTGCGGCGGCGGTCCTGGCCGCCGCAGCGGCTGGAAAGCTTGGTAGCGACCTCACCGTCTGGGGTTCCATTATGTATGTCGCAGGCAGGGCCATCTACGCGCCCTTGTATGCTGCGGGTGTCCCCATGTTGCGCTCGGTGGTCTGGTTCGCCTCGCTCATCGGGCTCGTGATGATCCTCGTGGCCCTCCTCAGGTGACCTGATGCGCGACGGAGGACGCCTTGCAGCGGCCATTGAGATTCTCACCGAGATCGAGACGCGCCACCGGCCCGTCCGTCTGGCGCTGAAATCCTGGGGAGAATCCGCACGTTATGCCGGCGCCAAGGATCGGGCCGGCGTGTCAGGTCTGGTTCTGGACGTGCTTCGTCGGAAGCGGTCGCTCGCCTGGCAGATGGGCGACGAGGGTCCCAAGGCCGCTGCGCTGGCGGTTCTGCACCTGCACTGGGACTGGCCGATCGAGCGTGTCGCCGAGGCCGCGGCCGAC
Source organism: Phenylobacterium sp. (assembly GCF_044358365.1). Taxonomy (GTDB): domain Bacteria; phylum Pseudomonadota; class Alphaproteobacteria; order Caulobacterales; family Caulobacteraceae; genus Phenylobacterium. The sequence goes on from NZ_JBIKNZ010000009.1 coordinate 68,088, forward strand.
GAAGTCCATGGTCCTGGCGCACTGACCGATGCCGAGCGTCAGGCCCTGACACAGCCCCGCGACCTTACCGAAGCGCCTGCCTCGGTGCGGGGAGACTATCCTGAATGGCTCGAAGCCTCGTTCGCCAGGGTGTTCGGCGACGATCGGGCGGCGGAAGGTGCGGAGCTTTCGAAGCGCGCGCCGACCGACCTGCGGGTCAATCTGCTGAAGACTGATCCATCTCGCGCCCTGAAGGCCCTGGCGGCGATGAACGCCGAGCCACCCGGCCTCATGCCCAACGCCTTGCGGCTCGCGGCTCCGGCTGCCGAAGCGCGCGGCGCGCCGGTCGAGGCGGTCCCTCAGTTCCTCAAGGGCTGGTTCGAAATCCAGGATCTTGGCAGTCAGGTCGCGGCCGCCTCGGCCGGTGACGTAAAGGGCAAACAGGTGCTGGACCTGTGCGCCGGCGGTGGCGGAAAGACCCTGGCGTTGGCGTCAGCGATGGGCAACACCGGCCAGATCTACGCGTTTGACAGCGACGCTCGCCGACTGACCGACACCATCCGGCGTGGCGACCGCGCCGGCGTGCGCAACCTGCAGATCCGGACGCCGCTCAATCCTGAACCACTCAAAGGTCTCGAAGCCAGGATGGATGTCGTTTTCATCGACGCCCCCTGTAGCGGCACAGGCTCGTGGCGCCGACACCCCGACACCAAATGGAAGCTGACGCAGGACACCCTTGATCGCCGCCTGGCGGATCAGGATCAGGTGCTGCGCGAGGGCGCTGCCTTCGTGAAGCCCGGTGGTCGAATGATCTACGTGACCTGTTCGGTGCTGCCGGAAGAGGATGAAGACCGGGTGGCCGCCTTCCTGGCGGTGCAACCTGAGTTCGCCCGGACCTCGGCGACCACCGATCAGGAGCTTCTCCAGTTCCTGACCCCAGACGGCGACCTTCGCCTGACCCCTCGAACTTCAGGCACGGACGGCTTCTATGTCGCGGTGCTGCAGAAATCACTCTGACGGAGCCCCATGACCGACGCCGCGCATGAAAAGGTCCTGATCGTCGATTTCGGCAGCCAGGTGACCCAGTTGATCGCCCGCCGGCTGCGCGAAAGCGGCGTCTACTGCGAGATTCACCCCTACGACAAGGTCGACGCGGTCCTGGACGCCATGGCGCCGAAGGCGGTGATCCTGTCGGGCGGACCGGCCAGCGTCCACGTCGAGGGCAGCCCGTCGGCCCCTCAGCGCATCTTCGAGATGGGCGTGCCCGTACTTGGCATCTGCTACGGCGAGATGACCCTGTGCGCCCAGCTCGGTGGCGCCGTCGAGGGTGGCCACGACCGCGAATTCGGCCGCGCCGAGATCCACATTGAGCGCCTCTCTCCGCTGCTTGAGGGCCTCGGCGATGTCGGCGCGCGCGAGACGGTGTGGATGAGCCACGGCGACAAGATCACCGCCATCCCGCTGGGCTTCGAGGTGGTGGCGACGTCCGAGGGCAGCCCCTATGCGGTGATCGCCGACGAGGGGCGCCGGTTCTACGGTATCCAGTTCCACCCGGAGGTGGCGCACACGCCGCGCGGCGCGCTGATCCTGCGCAACTTCACCCACAGGATCGCCGGGCTGAAGGGCGACTGGACGATGGCGTCCTATCGCAAGGAATCCGTGGCAAGAATCCGCGAACAGGTGGGCGACGCCAAGGTGATCTGCGGCCTGTCCGGCGGAGTGGATTCATCGGTGGCCGCGGTGCTGATCCACGAGGCCATCGGCGCCCAGCTGACCTGCGTGTTCGTCGACACCGGCCTGCTGCGCAAGGACGAGGCGACCCAGGTCGTGACCCTGTTCCGCGATCACTACAACATTCCCCTGATTCATGTGGACGCGGGCGACCTGTTCCTGGGGGAACTGGCGGGTGTGACCGACCCCGAAACCAAGCGCAAAACCATCGGACGGCTCTTCATCGAGGTGTTCGACAAGGAGTCGGCGAAGATCGAAGGCGCTGCTTTCCTGGCACAGGGCACGCTCTATCCGGATGTGATCGAAAGCGTCTCGGCCAGCGGCGGGCCATCGGCCGTGATCAAGAGCCACCACAATGTCGGCGGCCTGCCCGACTACATGAAGCTGAAGCTGGTGGAGCCGCTGCGCGAGCTGTTCAAGGACGAGGTGAGGGCGCTGGGCGTCGAGCTGGGCCTGGCCCCGGCCTTCGTGGGCCGCCACCCGTTCCCCGGCCCGGGTCTCGCCATCCGCATTCCCGGCGAGATCACCCGAGAGAAGGTCGCCGTGCTGCAGCAGGCCGACGCCATATATCTCGAAGAGATCCGCAAGGCCGGCCTCTACGACAGCATCTGGCAGGCGTTTGCGGTTCTGTTGCCGGTGAAGACTGTGGGCGTGATGGGCGATGCCCGCACCTATGAGGATGTCCTCGCCCTGCGCGCCGTCACCTCCACCGACGGCATGACGGCGGACTTCTTCGAGTTCCCCTGGGAGGTTCTTGGCCGCTGCGCCACCCGGATCATCAATGAGGTAAGGGGGGTGAACCGTGTGGTCTACGACGTGACATCCAAGCCGCCCGGGACGATCGAGTGGGAATGATTTTTGCCCATCCGAGGGTATCCGAAACTACGCCACAGTACGATCTAACCATCTGAAATAAAGAAATATTCTCGTCGATATCTATCGGGAGCTATCGGTGAGAATGGATCACCTATGGCGGCCCCGCTGACGGGCCTTGCCCCCATTGATCAACCGGAAAATCGAAAGTACCGTCACTGGCAACGAGGCTGGTGACGGTACTTTCGTAGACGTAAGGTGCTGAAAGTATTGCACCTTTCCTACTCAGAGCCTCTGAAAAATGCGTGACGGTACTTTTCGTGAGGTGGCTTGGCATGTTGACTGACGCAGCACTCAAGGCTCTGAAACCTAGAGACAAAATGTACAAGGTGACTGACCGGGATGGCATGTATGTGCGCGTCGCGCCGTCGGGCGCCATCTCTTTCAGGCTAGATTATCGGCTGAATGGCAGGCGAGAGACCGTCTATCTCGGCAGGTACGCGCGAGACGGGATCTCGCTCGCCCGGGCCCGCGAACTATGCCTCGACGCGCGCCGGGCGATAACCGAGGGGCGGTCGCCCGCTATCGAGAAGCAGCGGGACAAGCGTCGTATCAAGGAGGCTAAGAGCTTTGGTGAATTCGGTGAAAAGTGGCTGGTGAACGCGCCGATGGCCGACAGCACCCGCGCAATGCGCCGCTCGATTTTTGAGCGGGAACTGCTGCCGGTTTGGCGGAACCGTTTGCTAACGGAGATCGTGCCGGATGACCTGCGCGCCCACTGTGCCAAGATCGTGGAACGGGGCGCGCCGGCGACGGCGATCCATGTGCGCGATATCCTGAAGCAGATCTACGGCTTTGCCATTCTCCACGGCGAAAAGGTCGCAAACCCCGCCGATGACGTCGGGCCGGCCTCGATCGCCACCTTCACGCCCAAGGACCGCTCGCTCTCTCCGACCGAAATCCGCATCATGCTCAAACAACTGGAGCATGTGGCGACGCTGCCGACGATCCGCCTTGGCATGAAGCTCTACCTTCTCACCATGGTCCGGAAGAGCGAGTTGCAGGACGCTGTGTGGGACGAGGTCGATTTCGACAATGCGGTTTGGACGATCCCGAAGGAGCGCATGAAGCGATCGAAGCCGCACAACGTTTATCTATGCCGGCAAACCCGGGACATCATGATCGCGCTCAAGACCTGCGCAGGCAACTCTCGGTATCTGCTGCCTTCCCGGTATGATGCTGATGCCCCGATGTCCCGCGCGACCTTCAACCGGGTCACCTATTCCGTGGTCGAACGGGCGAAGACGGAGGGGCTGCCGCTGGAGCCGTTTACCGTGCACGATCTTCGGCGTACAGGATCGACGCTGCTCAATGAGCTCGGCTTCAACCGCGATTGGATCGAAAAGTGCCTAGCCCACGAGGATGGGCGCTCGTCGCGCGGTGTCTACAACAAGGCGGAGTATGAAGTTCAACGTCGACACATGATGCAGGAATGGGCCGACATCGTGGACGCCTGGGTCGAGGGTCGGAAGCATGTTCCGACGCTTCTGCCGCCCGCTATGCCTCTGTTTGCGCTCGATCCCGCGCTTTGACCGGCCGGGACTTGCGCTTGGTGACATCGGGATGCTGTGCGCGGTGAATCGGCTTTGCGCGCCGCGCAAGCAGCCAAGCCTGGACCTCCGCAAGGTCCCAGACGATGCAGCGCGGGGATAGCGCAAACCGCAGCGGAAATTCGCCGCGCTGCTCCATCTCGTAAATTGTGCTGTCGGCCAGTGGTACTATCTCTCGAAGCTGGTGGCGCCTGATGGTCTTTCTGATCTCCAAAGGTTCAATCTGGCCCATGCTCAATCTCCTTCGCGGGTGGTGCTGGCGATTGAGAACGATAGGTGCAGGTACTGGAAGGCCTTACCGAATGGCGTTCGGCAATAGCGTGCCCCGGCGTAGAAATCGGAGGGTTGAGGATCGGGTTTCTGCTTATTCTCGCCCTGGACGGACGGTCTTCGCCCTCCAAAGTTGGAGGCCATACATTCGAGTCATAGCGGTACACCAACGCCCAAGTTGGTGATCAGGTGTGAGCTAGGAGCTGAGCGGCAGAATTCGCCCAGCGGTAAGTACTAGCAGATGCGAGGTTTATTGGCGACGGCCAGGTGCTTTATAGGTGGAAGTCCGAGTTCGTAGAGCGCCCGATGATCGCACTAAGGATGCCCCGCCGGCTACGGCAGCGTAGACGCGCACGATTCAAAATCCAGTTCCGAGAGGAGTGCCGGTTCGACCCCGGCCACCCGCACCATTAGAGCAGTCGATCGAGGACGGCCCGGACGACCGAGGATTTGTTCACGCCGGTGCAAACCGAAACGCGCGGACGTCCTACCCAAGGTAGGGGCGTGGCATCGTCGGTATCCCCCAAGCTTGGCCAAGTCTTGCCTCGGCTGAACCCCTTAGTTTCAACGCGTATCGGCCACCCCGTGGTTTCAAAAAACTCTGGCCAAAGCAGGAAAGCGACAGCAGTGGGATCGTGCAGGTAGATGCCGTCGATCTTGTTGGTTTGTTCGAAGAACGCGCGGTAGTGCGGAATAGCCTGAGAGACTAGCGCGCTGACTGCGCCCACACTGGCCGCGAGTCGATCGATATCAGTCCCTTTTAGGTTGACCGCATGTGTGACATCCAGCCCGACCATCGTCACAGGCCAGGCCGCGCCCAGCACCTGGTCTGCGGCTTCGGGATCGCCCAGCATGTTTGCCTCGGCGGCGGGAGTGGCATTTCCTGGGCACAAGGCGTTTCCCCCCATGACGACCACCTCGCGGATGAGGGTCGCGATACTTGGATCGAGCTCTAAAGCGAGGGCTAGGTTCGTGAGGGGTCCGAGCGCGAGGATCGTCAGCTCGCCCGGGCGCTGCCGCGCCGAATGGACCATCAACTCGGCAGCCGTGATTCCGGCGACAACATTACCGTTCGATGTCGTCAGGACATCGCTGTCTCCCATGCCGTCATGTCCATGAACCTGAGGGACCGGACCGGCGTACGGATGTTGCAACGGCGCGGCCGCGCCGGTCGCTACCGGCACATCGACCCGGTCGAACAGATGCATCAGTGCGAGAGCGTTCCTTGTAGTGGTCTCAATTGTAGCATTGCCGAATACGGTCGTTACGCCCACTAGCTCCAGTTCAGGAGAACGAACGGCTAGCGCCAGAGCAAGTGCGTCGTCGACGCCGGGGTCCGTATCGATGAGCAGCGGGCGCGACACGGTCAGTGTGGGTTCATGCTAATCGCGGGCTTTAACCACCCCCTCGCAGCGGCGTCTGCGATAACCGCTTCGGCTGCCCCCCATAGGGCGGGCGCACCTTCTGCAATCCTGCAAGTCAGCGAACGCTCACGCTCCACGTCGACATTGTAGTCGAGCCAGGTACCTCCACCGACGAGATGGTTCAACAGGATCGGCTGCAGACGATCGACGGCTTTGGCGAACCGAGCATCCGGGGTAGTGGCCGCCTCAAACTCCTCCCAGAGCGAACGAAAGGCGTGGCTCTGATCCAAGGGAAGCAGACCGTATAGCGCGTCGGCTGCCTCCGCTTCGCGGGTCGCCTGTGTTGTGGAACCTGCCTCGTCGAATAGCGGTGTGTCGCCGCATTCGATCTCGACGAGGTCATGCAGCACGAGCATCTGGACGACCCGAAACAGGTCGATCGGGCCGACAGCCCATTCGGAAAGGACCATTGCGAACAGTCCCAGGTGCCAGGAGTGTTCAGCGGTGTTCTCCCGCCTCGATCCATCCGCGATCCTGCTGCCGCGGATCACCATTTTCAGGCGATCGGCCTCGATCAGAAATCTGAACTGGCTGGCCATGCGGTCCGACACTTTGTCGAGCCAGTCGATGGGCCCGTGCTGAGTTGGTTCGGTCATGACGGAAAGTCATAGGATCGACCGAGTTCGGGATCAGCGCATAAAGTATGCGTATTCTACGCGCCGGCAGACGTGCAAAGCCGCGCCGGTGTGCCGTCGCCCAGGTAAACACGTTCCCAAGTCATCGTGCCCGCCACGATCCTGAGTTCGGGACCGTCGTAGTTCCGGGTGGTGACCAGCACCGGAGCAGGGTCTGCTTGCGCCCACCACCCTCGGTCAATCAGGGCCTTCTCGGCTTCTACGATCTCGTCGGTCGCAAATCGCCAAAGCGAGGACCCTAGGAGTTCGCCAGCCGACCGCCTCCACTCTCTGACGCGGGGTTCGGACGCGGAAAGCAGACGGTGATCGGCCTCGCCAATCAGGTGGACGGGATGTCGAGAGGATTGGACAAGCCGACGAAGCGCGGAATCGTGCCCTGAAGAGGAGCCGACCCAATAAAGCACCTTCGCCATCAACCAGGCGTCTGGCTCGATCTCACCGACTTCCCATCGCGACACCGTCGTTTGAGAGACGTTGGCGAACTCCGCCACTTGCGATTGTTTCCATCCGCGTAGGCGCCGTAATCGGCGCAAGCGGGCTCCAAACGCGGGCAAGGTCTTATCGCTGATCACGCATCGTCACCTCGATGTGGCACCGGAGGGTTCGTATATTCGTTCCGGCGCTGTTCTGACAGCTAAGCGGGCGCGTGGAGGAAGACATATCTGATTCAAAATCCAGTTCCGAAAGGAGTGCCGGTTCGACCCCGGCCACCCGCACCAACCGGAATCATCGGGGCACCTCAGCCTTGAGCCAAAGCGGTAGACCCGCGACGACGAGCGCGACCTCATCACTAATTTCGGCCAGCGTTTGATGAAGTCGGCCCGCGTCGTCGCGGAAGCGTCGGGCGAGAGCATTGTCGGGCACGATTCCCCATCCCACCTCGTTTGAAACGACCAGCAACCGTGCGGGAGTGCGGGACATCGCCGTTGCGAGTGTTTCGACCCCCTCCGCAACTTCCCCGTCTTCGCCCATCAGATTGCTGAGCCACAGCGTAAGACAATCGATCACCGCGACGTCCGAGGCGTCGAGATCGTCGATCGCCCCCGCGAGCTTGAGCGGTGCCTCGACGACCATCGCCTCTTCCTCGCCCGTCAGCACGCTCGAGCGCACGGTCTTCGGACCCATCGGCGCATCGTGCACGAAGGCCCGCTTGCGCCACTTGGCGACGGTCTTCTGATTAAGCCCGTGCTG
>NZ_JBIKNZ010000098.1:0-9483 GCF_044358365.1 Phenylobacterium sp.
CGAAGGTCGCCATAGTCGCCGTCATGCGAAAGCTCATCGAGGCCGCTAACCTCGTCCTCTCCCGCAGCCAGCCCTGGGTCAAACATGCCACCACCTGAACATGGTTGCTCCACCAGACTTCGTCTGGTCCCCCTCCCCCGACGGGGGAGGAGAATGAGAGCCAGGCCGGCTATCTTCACACGGTGATGCCCGGCATCCTCGGACGAGGCAAAAGTCAGGCCGCCCGCGCGATCACCCGGTTCCGGCCCTGGCTCTTGGCGATGTAGACCGCCTCGTCGGCGCGCTTCAGCAGGGTGTTGGACTGATCCTCCGAGCCCGAGCTGGTGGCCACGCCGATGGAGATCGTCACGGTCAGCGCCTCCTGCCCGTCCATCACGCGGAAGGGTGAACCGGCCACATGCAGACGGATGCGCTCGGCCACCCGACGCGCAGCCTCCAGGTCGGTCTCGGGCATCACCACGACAAATTCCTCTCCGCCGTGTCGCACCGGCAGGTCGATCGCCCGGACATTGGACGCCAGGCGCACCGCAAATTCGCGCAGCACCTCGTCGCCCACATCATGGCCGAAGCTGTCGTTCACGCGCTTGAAGTGGTCGATATCGATGACCAGCACAGACACAGGCTCGCCGCCAGCAGCCGCGCGCCGCATCAGGGCCTCGAGTTGCCCCACCATATAGCGACGATTGTGGAGGCCCGTGAGTTGATCGGTGACCGCCAGTTCCAGTGAAAGGTCCAGATTGGCGCGCAGGTACTCGGTGTAGCGCTTGCGGCGGATCTGGGTGCGGACACGGGCGGCCATCTCGCCCGGATCAATGGGGCGGGCCAGGATGTCGTTGACGCCGATCTCCAGCGCCTTGACCGCGCGAACCCGCTCATGAAGATCGACCACGGCCAGGATCGGCAGGTTCCGCGTGGCCTCGTCAGAGCGGATCTGGGCGGCGAAGCGCAGGCCATCAAAGGCCCGGCTGGTGGCGTTGACGATCACCAGATCCACCGGCCCGCGCGCCGTCAGCAGCGCCTTGGCCGGGTCGGTCTCGATCACCGGGCGGTGCTCGACGGACAGCTCACTGCAGACCCGTTGGGCCTGACGCTCATTGTCGTCGACAAACAGGATACGTCCGCCCGAGCCGCCGAGACGCGAGGCGGCGCCCGCGATCACGCCCATCCGGCGTCCGGAGGCTTCACGATCGCGCAGTTCATCGATCACGGTCTTGAGCCGGGTAAGGCTGCGCACCCGGGCAAACAGCATCAGATCGTCGATGGGCTTGGTCAGAAAATCGTCAGCCCCCGCTTCAAGGCCCGCGACCCGGTCAGCGCGACCATCCAGGGCCGTCACCAGAACGACAGGCACATGGCGTGTAGTGGGGTCTTCCTTCAGCCGCCGACAGACCGCAAAGCCGTCCATGCCGGGCATCATCACATCCAGCAGGATGATGTCCGGAAGTTCGGACGCGGCGATGGCCAGCGCGGTGGGACCGTCCGACGCGGTCAGAACCTCATAGTATTCCGAACTGAGCTTGGCCTCAAGCAACCGGACGTTTGAGTCGATGTCGTCGACGACAAGGATCCGTGCGGACATGGCCTCAGTCCAGCAATCGGCGAATGGTTTCGAGGAAGTGGGTCACCGAGATCGGCTTGGAGATATAGGCCTCGCAACCACCCTCGCGGATCCGCTCCTCATCGCCCTTCATGGCGAAGGCAGTCACAGCGACAACCGGAATGTGCGCCAGTTCATCGTCTTCTTTCAGCCACTTGGTGACCTCAAGTCCCGAGATTTCCGGCAGCTGGATATCCATCAGAATCAGGTCGGGCTTGTGCACACGGGCCAGCGACAACGCCGAGAGTCCCTCGCGGGTCTCAAGCGTTTCATAGCCCTGGGCCTCGAGCAGATCATGAAAGAGCTTCATGTTCAGCTCGTTATCCTCGACGATGAGGACCTTCTTCGCCATTCGGGACCCGACAGTATGCATAGGGACCGGCCGATGTTCGACCGTCCCCGCGTGTTCTCTGTTCATCCCATGGATGTCCTTAAAGATAGTGAATCCGCCACTGGAGCGCCCTTGACCGATCCGTCACCTTCAATCGCACCCAGCCTCGACGCCCTGGGCCTGTCGCCGGATCGGCCCCTCGTGCTGATCGACGTGGACGAGGTGCTGGGCCTGTTCATGCAGGGTTTTGGCGACTTCGTGGCGACCCGGGGGCTGGTGATGCGGGTCGACAAGTTCGCGCTGTTCCAGAACATCTACCGGCCCGGGGAGCGCCAGCACATCGACGCCGTCGAGGGCAAGGCGCTGTTCGACGCGTTCTTCGCGGACCATTGCGACCAGATGGAACCCGCGCCAGGCGCCATCGATGCGCTGAACCGGCTGTCAGCCCATGCCGAACTGCTGATTCTCTCCAACGCGCCCGCCCCTGCGGAACGCCTGCGCACGAACTGGCTTCGCAAACATGGCCTGAAACACCCGCTGATCCTCAACTCCGGACCCAAGGGCCCCATCGCCGCGGGTCTGATCTCCCAGACCCTGCACCCCACGGCCTTTGTCGACGATCTGCTGGGCAACCTCGATTCGGTGGCCGACCACGCGCCGGATACGGCGACTTTCCAGCACGTCGCTGACCTGCGCCTGCGCGGGTTTGCCCCAACCTCGGACCGTCATCAGCGGATCGACGACTGGGAGGAGCTGGGCGCGGCCATCGAGCATGCGGTGCGGCGGTAGAGCCTCACCCCATGATCCGGATCGGCGTAGACTTTGGGGGCACCAAGATTGAGGCTGCGGCGCTGGACGCCGACGGGCGGTTCCTGGCCCGCGTACGGGTTCCGACGCCCCCGCCCTATGAGGAACGCCTTGAGGCCACCCTCGCCGCCGTCTCCGAGGCCGAGCGGCAGGCCGGCGTCTCGGTAGCGAGGATCGGCGTCGGCGGACCCGGATCACCCTCGCCCACAACAGGCCTGATGCGTAATTCCAACTCGACGGTGCTGAACGAAAAGCCGTTCCCGGCAGACCTCGAAAGGGTCCTCGGGCGACCGATCCGCTACGCCAATGACGCCAACTGCCTGGCGCTGTCCGAGGCGACAGACGGCGCAGCGGCGGGCGCGGGCGTGGTCTTCGGTGTCATCATCGGCACAGGCTGCGGCGCCGGGATCGCCGTTGGCGCTCAGCCGGTTCCAGGTCGCAATCTGATCGCCGGCGAGTGGGGTCACACTCCCCTGCCCTGGCCACGGCCCGATGAGCTGCCAGGACCGTCCTGCTGGTGCGGCCGGCGCAACTGCCTGGAACTCTGGCTCAGCGGCACAGGTTTCGCCCGCGAGGCGGGACAATCCGCCGAGGCCGCCGTCGCCGCCGGAAACAACGACGCCATTGAGCGCTACATCGACCGCCTGGGCCGCAGCCTCGCGGTCGTCGTGGATATCCTCGATCCCGATATGATTGTGCTGGGCGGCGGGATGTCCAATATCGATCAGCTCTACACCAGCCTGCCCGCCGCCATCGCCCCGCATGTCTTCTCCGATGTGTTCACAACGCCGGTGGTGAAGGCCCTGCATGGCGACTCATCCGGCGTGCGCGGCGCGGCCTGGCTCTGGCCGCTGGAGCCCGGGGGATGAAGGCCTTCTGCCGCGACTGCTTCTGGACCGGCGAGGACGCCGTCCGGCGCTGCCCGACCTGCGCCTCGCCCAGGATTGTCGCCCACCCGGAGCTGGGCGACCTGACCATCGCCCACATGGACTGCGACGCCTTCTACGCTTCGGTGGAAAAGCGCGACCGGCCCGAACTTCGGGACGTGCCGGTCATCGTGGGCGGCGGCCAGCGCGGGGTGGTGACAACCTGCTGCTACATCGCCCGCATCAAGGGCGTTCGCTCGGCCATGCCCATGTTCAAGGCACTGGCGGCCTGCCCCGAAGCTGTTGTGATCAAGCCGGACTTCACGAAATACCGCGCCGAAAGCAAACGCATCCTCGGCATGGCCTCGGAACTCACACCCCTGATCCAGAACCTGTCGCTGGACGAGGCCTGGATGGATCTCTCGGGCACCGCGCGCCTGCATGGCGCGCTGCCGGCGATCACGCTGGCCCGGCTGCAGGCCCGGGTCGAGGCCGAGGTGGGTATCACCGTCTCCATCGGTCTCGCCCCCAACAAGTTTCTGGCCAAGATCGCCTCGGAACTGGACAAGCCACGCGGCTTCTCCGTGCTCGGCGCCGAGGCCAAAGCCTTTTTGGCCGGCAAGCCGGTGCGGATCCTGCCCGGCGTGGGCCCGGCGATGGTGGCCAGCCTGGAGAAGGCCGGCTTCCGCACCGTCGGCGATCTGGCGCGGGCGGATCGCAAGGCGCTGGCCGACCGCTGGGGCGCGCAGGGTCTGCGGCTCTTTGATCTGGCCCATGGGCGCGATGCGCGCGCCGTCAATCCGAACGAGGCGCGCAAGGCGATCAGCGGCGAGACCACCTTCAATGCCGATCTCAGCCGCATCGAGGACCTGGAGGACCAGCTGTCCCCCCTCTGCGAACGGGTGGCCCGTCAGGCGCGGGCGGCGTCTGTGGCCGGGCGGGTGGTCACCCTCAAGCTGCGCGGCACGGACTTCAGGATCGTCACCCGCCGCCGCACGCTCGCCATCCCCACCCAGACGGCCCACACCCTGTTCCAGGTCGGCCGCGAGCTGCTGGCCGCCGAGGCCGTCGGCAAGCCCTGGCGCCTGATCGGGATCGGGATCGCCGATCTGGTGGATGAGGAGGCCGCGCCCGACGACTTCTTCGCTGGCGATGAGCGCAAGGCGCTCGCCAGCGAACGCTCGCTCGACGTCCTGCGGGCGCGGTTCGGCGCGGACGTCGTCACCTCCGCCCGGAACCTCCGGACCAGGGCTTCGCGCGACAAGGGCTGACCATACCCCATGCTCAAATTCAGGCGAATGGCGCCAGAAACGTCACAAAGACGATTCAACCCTTCCAAAAGTCGCGATCTTCCATATCTAATCGAACTCCGGGGCGTACCTCTCGGGGCAGGAGACAGTTCACATGAGCGAGCGGAAGGAAGGTGATACGGACACCGGCGTTCGCTCGACGGTGATCACCCAGACCAAGCCCAAGGTCCAGAAACCGGCCATGTACCGGGTTCTTATCCTGAACGACGATTACACGCCGATGGAGTTCGTCGTGTACGTGCTCGAGCAGTTCTTCAACAAGTCGCGCGAAGATGCGACTCGGATAATGCTCCATGTCCATCAACACGGCGTGGGGGTCTGCGGAATATTCACCTACGAAGTCGCCGAAACGAAAGTCGCGCAGGTGGTCGATGCGGCTCGCCGTCATCAACACCCCCTTCAGTGCACAATGGAAAAGGACTAGGGGCATTTGCCTTCATTTTCCCGCCAACTCGAAGAATCCCTCCACCGCGCGGTGGCTTACGCGAACCAGCGAAAGCATGAGTACGCGACGCTGGAGCACCTGCTCCTCAGTCTGATCGACGACGAGGACGCCACCGGGGTGATGCGCGCCTGTGAGGTCGAGCTTCCGGCGCTCCGCACCACACTCACCAACTATGTGGACAATGAGCTGAAGTCCCTGATCGTCGACGACGGCGAGGACGCCAAGCCCACCGCCGGCTTCCAGCGCGTGATCCAGCGCGCGGTCATCCACGTGCAGTCTTCCGGCCGTGAGGAAGTCACCGGCGCCAATGTGCTGGTCGCCATCTTCTCCGAACGCGAGAGCCACGCCGCCTACTTCCTGCAGGAGCAGGACATGACCCGTTACGACGCGGTCAACTACATCGCCCACGGCATCGCCAAGAAGGCCGGCGCCAGCGAGGCCAAGCCCGTCAAGGGCGCCGAGGAAGAGGACACCAAGCCCGCCGCCAAGACCGCTGGCGAGGCGCTGGAAGCCTACTGCGTCAACCTCAACGAGAAGGCCAAGCAGGGCAAGGTCGACCCGCTGATCGGGCGCATGTCCGAGGTCGAGCGCTGCATCCAGATCCTGTGCCGCCGCACCAAGAACAACCCGCTGCTGGTGGGTGACCCCGGCGTTGGCAAGACCGCCATCGCTGAAGGCCTGGCCCGCAAGATCATCAACAAGCAGGTGCCGGAAGTCCTGGCCGGCGCCACCATCTTCTCGCTCGACATGGGCGCGCTGCTGGCCGGCACCCGCTACCGCGGCGACTTCGAGGAGCGCATCAAGCAGGTCGTCAAGGAACTCGAGAACCACCCCGACGCGGTGCTGTTCATCGACGAGATCCACACCGTCATCGGCGCCGGCGCCACCTCGGGCGGGGCCATGGATGCGTCAAACCTGCTGAAGCCGGCGCTGGCCTCCGGGTCGCTGCGCTGCATGGGCTCGACCACCTACAAGGAGTTCCGCCAGCACTTCGAGAAGGACCGCGCCCTGGTGCGCCGCTTCCAGAAGATCGACGTGAACGAGCCCACCATCGAGGACACCATCAAGATCCTCAAGGGCCTGAAGATCTACTACGAGGAGTTCCACAAGCTCCGCTACACCAACGACGCCATCAAGGCGGCGGTGGAGCTGTCGGCCAAGTACATCAACGATCGCAAGCTGCCCGACAAGGCCATCGACATCATCGATGAGGCCGGCGCCTCGCAGATGCTGGTGCCGGAAGGCAAGCGCAAGAAGATCATCGGCCTGAAGGAGGTCGAGGCGGTCGTCGCCAAGATCGCCCGGATCCCGCCAAAGTCGGTGTCCAAGTCCGACACCGAGTCCCTCAAGCAGCTGGAAGCCGATCTGAAGCGCGCCGTCTACGGCCAGGAAGACGCCATCGACCAGCTGTCTTCGGCCATGAAGATGGCCCGCGCCGGTCTGCGCGACGCCAACAAGCCCATCGGAAGCTACCTGTTCTCCGGGCCCACCGGCACCGGCAAGACCGAAACCGCTCGCCAGCTGGCCTCCACCCTGGGCATCGAGCTCCTGCGCTTCGACATGAGCGAATATATGGAACGCCACACCGTCAGCCGCCTGATCGGGGCGCCTCCCGGCTATGTGGGCTTCGACCAGGGCGGCCTGCTCACCGACGCCGTCGACCAGCACCCGCACTCCGTGGTCCTGCTGGACGAAATCGAAAAGGCCCACCCGGATGTCTACAACATCCTCCTTCAGGTCATGGATCACGGCCAGCTGACCGATAGCAACGGCAAGAAGATCGACTTCCGCAATGTGGTCCTGATCATGACCACCAACGCCGGCGCCTCCGACGCCCAGCGCAACGCCATCGGCTTCGGCCGCGGCAAGCAGGAAGGCGAGGTCGAGGAAGCCCTCAAGCGCGTCTTCACGCCGGAATTCCGCAACCGCCTCGACGCCGTGGTGCCCTTCAAGCCGCTGACACCGGAAATCATCCGCCAGGTGGTCCACAAGTTCGTCATGCAGCTGGAAGCCCAGCTGGCCGACCGCCACGTCACCATCGAGACCTCGGAAGACGCCGCCGACTGGCTGGCCAAGAACGGCTTCGACGAACTCTACGGCGCCCGCCCGCTGGCCCGCGTCATCCAGGAGCACATCAAGAAGCCCCTGGCCGACGAGATTCTCTTCGGACGCCTGGTCAAGGGCGGCCACGTCAAGGTGGTGCTCCGCGACGGCAAACTCGCCTTCGACGTCGAGGGCGACGAGCGTGAAAAAGGCGCCCCGGTCATCGAAAGCCCCGCCGAACCCGAACTGGCGGACTGACCGACGCACCCTTCGCCCCTTGTGGGACCGTTGCGCAATTGTTGATTGGTCCTGGACTGGGGTGGTGAGGCGGCGCTTCGATTGAAGGGTCGACCGACGAAGGCGGAGGCGGCGGTGATGCGGCTGGCGCGGGGCGTGGCGGGCAAGGCCGACGACCTGGCCGAGGCGCGTTGGCAGATCGATCAACTGCAGAGAAAGGTTGGCCAGCAATAGCTGGACCTGGATTTTTTCAAAGCTGCCTTGCGGCGTATCGAGGCGTCACCCCGATCGAGGAGCGGGCCTGGCGCGACGGGGTCTTCGCGGACATCCAGGCGATGACGCGCCCGCAAGGCGATGGGCCAGCCACAGCGCGGCTGGTGGACAGGGTGTGTGCGTTGGCCGGTGTGAGCCGGGCCTCCTACTACCGCGACTGGGCGAGCACATCGCCCGGTGTTGAGGAGACGGCGCTCCGGGACCGGATCCAGCAGCTGGCGCTGGGCCATCGGTTCTATGGCTACCGACGGATCACCGAGTTGCTGCGGCGTGAGGGCTGGTGCGTCAACCGCAAGGTGGTGGGCTGGGCGATGGCTGATCATCTGCGGGCCGAGCTGGCGCTGGAGGCTCTGGAGATGGCGCTGGCCAAGCGTCAGGTGTTTCCCGGCGGGCTTGTCCATCACTCTGATCGCGGCATCCAGTACGACGGCGTGAGAACGAGCGGCTGCGGATGGAGCGCGACATCCTAAAAAAAGCCGCGCTCATCTTCGCAGCGGCCGCCCGGTGAAGTTCGGGTTCGTCGATGAGCATCGTGCGGTCTGGCCGGTGAGCGTGATGTGCAAGGTCCTGGGCCTGTCCACCAGCGGGTACTACGCCTCGCTCGCCCGGCCCGAGAGCGCGCGTGCGGCGGCTAACCGGGCACTGCTGGGCGATATCGCCCGGATCCACGCCGAGAGCAGCGGGACCTACGGCTCGCCCAGGGTGCATGCCGTGCTGCGCGGGCCGCCGCGTCGGACGCTCAAGGGTCGAGCGGCTGATGCGCCATGCCGGCATCCGGGGTCTGGCGGCGCTGCCGCGCCGGGCCAGGACCACCGACAGCCGCCATGGCTATCCGATCGCGCCCAACAGGCTCGCCCGGAACTTCAACGCAGCACGTCCAAACCAGGTCTGGCTCGCTGACCTCACTTACATCCCTACCGGCGAAGGCTGGCTGTACCTGGCCGCCATCCTCGACATGCACACCCGCAAGATTGTCGGCTGGTCCATGCGCCAGACCCTGCACGCCGAGATCGCCATCGACGCGCTGACCATGGCCATCCAACGCCAACGGCCACCACCGGGGCTGATCCATCACTCCGACCGCGGCATCCAGTACGCCGCCGAGGCCTATCGCCAAATCCTTGCCGGATCGGGGATTTCCCCCTCCATGAGCCGCAAGGGAAACTGCTGGGACAACGCCCCCATGGAGAGCTTCTTCCACACGCTCAAAACCGAGCGCGTCCACCACCGGGTCTACGCTACCCGCGACCAGGCCCGGCGCGATCTGTTCCAATACATCGAAGGCTTCTATAATCCCCGCCGTCTGCACTCAGCCTTGGGCTATCTCAGCCCGGAAGAGATGGAACGCAGAGCGGCTTAACCCCGTCCACTTTTCCGGGGGAAGATCATTGATGTCTATGAAGCGTAGGGCCTTTCTTGCCTGCGGAGATCGCCGAATGCGGTCATAAGCTAGGCTCAGGACTCATTGATCATAGCCAGAAGATGACGGTGGCAGCGAGAGCGATGGCGGACATGAAGGTGTGTGCGCATCGGTCGTATCGGGTGTGGATGCGCCGCCAGTCCTTGAGGCGTCC
>NZ_JBIKNZ010000147.1:0-2698 GCF_044358365.1 Phenylobacterium sp.
GCATGTCGGCATGGCCCCGGACTCCGTGCCGCAGGAACAGCGGCATCAGGGCGGCCTGATCTACAGCCGGGGGCTTGATATCAACGGGCGCATTGTCACCCCGGACGCCCTCAAGGGCAAAACCGCGCGCTTCAGGATTTCGCCCGTCGCGCCGGACATCATCTTCGGGCCCGAAGGCCTGCCGCATGTGGGCCAGCTGCATCCCCGCGACGAAGCCGGCGGACCCGACCTTGAGGCCACCCTGTTCCTGCCACAGGACGCCCTGCCCGGCGTTCTCACCTGTCTCGCCTCGGCCTGGAAATACCTCCACATCTGGACCAGAGAACCCCCGCCCACCACAACCGGCATCACGGATTTCGCCTTCTCCCGCCGGGATGCTTAAGGGTCACGAATGTAGGGACGTCGCGTAATTGAGGTAGGCCCATCCTCCTGTTTGAAGCAGCGCGATCCACTCGCTCCGACTTCGTATCCTCAGGTCTGGATGGGCCTACCTCAATTACGCGATGTCCCCACTTTCCGGCCGCGTCCCGCTTTCAGCCCCCTTTTGCGCCTCACTCCAAGGGGTCACTCCAAGTCTCAAATGCCCACACTTTCAGAGGAATCTCCAAGTCAGCGTCAGCGACTGTTGGCACTAATCATCAACGACCGATCCATTGCCGGGCGGCGGTTGGATAGCTTTTATCTGGACGGCACCGGAAGCAGATTGGGCTTTCGCCTTTGCCACAGCCTCTTCCGTGGCGATCAACGAGTTCAAGCGGAGCAGGCTCTTCAGTCCGTTGAGCATGGGGAATAGGCGGTAGACCACTTGGGCGGCGCAGATCCCCAACATGATGTTCGCAAGTCGAGTGATCTCGACGATAGGGACATCGAAAGGCAGACGACTTGTCAGGGCCTCGGGCCACCACAATACGTACGGATTTCTATCATCCCACATCGCCTTCGCCAGCATAACGGCAACGCAGGCACCCATCGCCCAAATGAACAGTGCAAACCAAAATGAGAGTTGTCTCTCAAGCGCAGCACCATACTCACCAACTCGTTTCGGCGAAAATGCACCTGCCCGCAGGATGGTAGCCGTTAAGATCATGGTCGGTAGGGCACCCGCCAAGAGCAGGCCGAAAAGAGCGATTAGCTCTTGTGAGACACTCGTCGCCACGGGCGGCGGCGTAAGTAGGCCAATGATAGCACCCGCCACCGAAAGCAGTGCCAAACGCCAGTTCGCCCTTGCGCTCTGAAAGCTCATGGTTCGATTTTGCCGCTCTCCACCCAAAATTCAAATGACTCCCAGAGCACGCGAGCCGCGTCCTGATGGCTGATGATGGACCCGTCTAGACCGACACGCACATCACGCGACAACGCGGCCATGTGGCCGATCACCTTACCCGATGAACTCTTCAGTGCGATGGCGTCGTTTTCCATGTTCCGGAAAAGTTGGCGTGCTGACGCGACAGACGGATTCGTAGCGCCTTTGCCCCGCCCTTTCTTAAAGAACAGGGAAAGCCGAAGCTCCACATCGCCGCCTGCAGGAACCTCGGAGAGAAGCCTGTCTATGTCTGCTTCGGAATTCCCCATGATGCCAAGAATCTCACGCGCCACATCGGGGCGCGCATAGTCCTTTGCGTCGCGCCGCTCGACTGTTTCTGTCTCGCCTCGGCCTTCTGTCGCCTTGAGTGGGATGGGCACAAGCGCGACCTCCTTCACGTCGGACAAGGCTTCACCGCCAATGGACGAAATCTCGAACTCGGTCTCCAACAGCAAGTGGGAGCCGGATGCGATTGAGCCCACGCGATCCTTCAACAGCCACGTCAAATATTCTTCCAAACGGCCGGTACGGACGCCTCCGCTCTCAATTAGAACCACATGGTCACCGACAATCAGGAACTGCAGCACGCCGAGCAGGGCCTCGCGGCCGGCGCCGGGTACCTGCTGGCCTATGATCAACGCGCCAGGGTGATCCGGGCTTCCCCAGCATAGCGGTATGTTCGCGCCTTTCTCGAACCGCGCCAACTCGCAGAAGAAGAACTCGTCCGTAATCTGCGGGAAAGCCAGCACGAAGGTATCGGTCGATTGAACCAGCCCAGTGCATTCTCGGAGTAGGTAGTTGTCCCTCACCTTCTGACCATCAACCTCGTGATGCATCGCTTCCGTCACGGCTTCCTGAAGCGAGATCGAGGAAGAACGAAATGGGCGATCCGAGAGTCGCCGATATCTCGCCACTACCGGTTTGGTTTTTGTAGTCGCCATGTCGTCTAGCCCCGCAACTTCTGCGAGTACCTAAACATAAGAAGGCAGAAGAGCCATAGAGACTGCCAGGAATTCCTACTGCGGCTGGAAACGTGGGATACGAACGCAATTCTGTCTGATGTGCCACAGCCCGTTGAATGTGGGGACAAGAACGACTTCCGAAAATCGCCCCGCACTCAGAACAGCACAGCCTCAAATGTGTCACCACAACAGCTCTACCGCGCCGACAATGGCAACCCAGCGCACGCTTTAAAGGTCCAGGATCGCGCCAGCGCCCCCTCGGGGCGCATCTCTCGACGCTGACAAAATCCTACCGAAATTGCGCGGCGATGTCAAGACAAAACGTGAACATATTTCACCCCGCCCCCGCCATCAGATCCAGCGCCACCTTCAGCAGCGCCTCCACCCGCGCCGCATCGCGCTCGCCGGCCGCCGCCTCGCGCGGGGTCTTTTC
>NZ_JBIKNZ010000099.1:0-9191 GCF_044358365.1 Phenylobacterium sp.
GGCTGAAGACCTTACGCGGCCTCACACCCTACGAAGCCATCTGTACAGCTTGGGCCAACGAACCCCACCGCTTCCGGCTCGATCCGGTCCACTTGACCTCGGGACTGAACACCTAGCCCTCGAACCCACCTACCAGCTCCAGCACCGCCTGGCCGTAGTGCACCAGCTTGGCCTCGCCGACACCGTTGACGCGTTCGAGCGCGGCGCGGCTGGCGGGCCTTGCAGTGGCGATCTCGGTCAGCGTGCGGTCGCTGAAGATCACATAGGGCGGCACGTGTTGGGCCTTGGCCTGGGATGTGCGCCAGGCGCGCAGGGCTTCGAACAGCGGCTGGTCCGCAGGCGACAGGGCGGCGGCGGCGGTTCGCGCGCGTTTGCTCTTTCGGGGTGCGCGCGGGCCATCCTCGGCGCCGTCAGGGTGCTTGCGCATCATCACCCGTTGATCGCCCCGAAAGACCGCGCGGACGGCCTCGGCGTCACCTACGCCGACGAGGGGGCGGCCATCGTTGGGATCCTCCCGCAGCAAGCCTTCGAACAGCAACTGCTCACACAGGTCGCGCCACTGGCTGGTGGAAAGTTCTTGCCCGATGCCCCAGGTGGAGAGTGAGGTCTCCTGCTCGCTAACGTCCTTGGTCTTGCCAAGCAGGTGGTCTACCAGCCGACCCCGCCCATAGCGACCACCCAGCCGGGCCGCCGCTGACAGGGCCTTCTGCGCCGCAAGGGTAGCGTCGATGGTCTCGACCGATCCCGTGCAGAGGTCGCATTGGCCGCAGACCTCCACGCCCTCCTCGCCGAAATAGCGCCGCACCGTGGCCGCGCGACAGCCGGCGCCGTCCAGCAAGGTGTAGAGCTGGCGCACCTTGCGCACCTGCACCTGTTTGACCGCGTCATCCATCTCGCGCTCGGCGATGCGGCGCAACGCCCAGCCCATGTCGGCGGCGCCATAGAGGGTGATGCCTTCGGCCGGCTCGCCGTCGCGGCCCGCACGGCCGATCTCCTGCCAGTAGGCCTCGATGGATCCCGGCGGGTCCGCGTGGATCACGAAGCGGACATCGGGCTTGTCCACCCCCATGCCGAAAGCGATGGTCGCCACCATCACGGCCGCGTCGGCCTCGAGGAACTCCGTCAACCGCGTCTCGCGGAGGCGCCTGTCGAGGCCGGCATGATAGGCGAGGGCGGGCACGCCCGCCGCCCGCAACAACTCCGCCAGCTTCTCGGTCTTGTCGCGTGAGCCGGCATAGACCACGCCGGAACGGCCCGGGCGGGCAGTGACCAGCTCCACCACGCGCTTGTCGGCGCCGCGCTTGCGTTCCGCCGACAGGATCAGTTCGGGCCGCGCAAAGCTGGCGACGAACTCGGCGTCGTTCTCCAGACGCAGTTCGGCACGGATGTCCTCGCGTGTCCGCGCGTCAGCGGTAGCGGTCACAGCCAGGCGCGGCACGCCCGGGAACAGATCGGCCAGTCGCCCGAGCATCCGGTATTCAGGCCGGAAGTCATGGCCCCACTGGCTGACGCAGTGGGCCTCATCGATAGCAATCAGCGAGAGCGGGATGCGGCTCAGCCGGTCCTGCATCCACGGCTGCATCAGCCCCTCGGGCGAGATGTAAAGGATGTCCAGTTCGCCAGCGTCGATCCGCCGCCAGGTCTCGATCTTCTCTTCTGGTTCGATGTTGGAATCCAGCCGCGCGGCGGCCACACCCGACTGTACCAGGGCGGCGACCTGATCGGTCATCAGCGCGATCAACGGCGAGACCACCAGGCCGAGGCCGGGGCGGATCAGGCTGGGGATCTGGTAGCAGAGGCTCTTGCCCCCGCCGGTGGGCAGCACCGCCAAAGCATTCCGCCCCGCCAGCACCTCGGCGATCACATCGGCTTGTAGCCCCCGGAACTCGGCATGCCCGAATGTCCGGCGCAGAATTTCGCGGGCGGCGTCCAGTAGTGAGAGTTCAGCTTCGGCGACAGCGAACGACATGGGCCGGTTATGGCGAGAACCGCGCCCGCGCGCCACCGTTAGCGAGGTCTCTACCCCTGCTTCACCGTCTTGTTCTGGAACCCTGCGATGCGGGCCTGCATATCGGGCCCACGGCCCTGGCCCCGGAAGATCTCGTGGGCGAGGCCAGCGTCTATCTGCAGGCCGTCGGTTTCCACCAGCAGCGCCTTGTTGGCCCTGTGGCTGAACCAGGAGTTGGCGAGGATCTGGGCCGCCAGCGCATCCAGCCGGGTATCGAAGTCAGCGTCCGGCACACAGATATCGGCAAGGCCGATCCGCTCGGCCTCCATCCCGCCCACCGTACGACAGGTCAGCATCAGTTCGCGCGCCCGATAGGTTCCCACTCGCCGTGGCAGACGCTGGCTGAGACCCCAGACCGGGGTGAGCGCCCACTTGGCGTGGGTGTCGGCGAACTTGGCGCCCTCGGCGGCGAAGATGATATCGCCGACCAGAGCGAGTTCCAGCGCCCCCGTGTAGCAGTGCCCGTGAACCGCCGAGATCACCGGCTGCGGCAGGTTGGCCAGCCGCTCGATCACTTTCGACTGGTAGAAGGGCTCCGGTAGCTTCTCGCCTACCGAGATATCACCGAGGTCGTGGCCAGCCGAGAAGCACCGGCCGGCGCCGCGCAGGATCACCAGCCCGACGCTCTCCGTTTCCGTGGCCAATCGCTCCACATGGGCTTCCAGTTCGACGAACACGTCGACGTTCAGTGCGTTCAGTTTGTCGGGACGATTGAGTGTCAGGGTCGCGCTGCCGTCGCGGTCCTGGCGAAGAACGAGGTCGGTCATACGTGCACTCCTATTCCGCCGCCATGGCGGCAGGCGCCGACTGACCGCCCCGCAGGAGTCGGCCAGGCAGGGCGTGGGTCGGCGTTCCATCCCTGTAGGTCACCTGCCCCGCGAGAATGGTGGCGGTGTACCCGTTGGCTCTCTGGATCAGCCGGCGGCCGCCGGTCGGCAGGTCATAGGCCACGCTGGGCGATTTGAGCGTGAGGTTGTCGTAGTCGATGACATTGAGATCGGCGCGGTAGCCAGCCTGGATCAGGCCTCTGTCATAGAGGCCTACGGTCTCGGCTGTGTCGCGGCACTGGCCCTTGACCATGTGTTCGAGGCTCAGTTTCGGTCCACGCGTACGGTCGCGGGTCCAGTGGATCAGATTGGAGGTCGGGAAACTGCCGTCGCAAATCATGCCAACGTGGGCGCCGCCGTCGGAAAGGCCGGGCACAACACAGTCGTGCTGAAGCATCTGATAGGCCGGATCCAGCGAGTTGTGGGCATAGTTCAGCAGCGGCAGATAGAGCATGCCGCGGCCATGATCGGTAAGCATGTGATCCAGCGCCAACGCATAGGGATCGACGCCCCGTCCAGCCGCGATTGCGGCAATGGAATGGTCTGGCGTGGGTTCGTAGTCCGGATTGTCGCCGCCCATCAGATAGATCCGGTCCCAGGCCCGCGCCGGCGACAGACCAGGCGCCCTGGCGTTCTCGGCTTCCTCAGCCAGCAAACGGGCGCGGAACACGGGATCCCTTAACGCCGCAACGCGCTCGGCCAGCGACAGGGCTTTGATCTCGCGATAGCTCGGATGGCTCGAGAACGGGTTCACCGTCAGTTCCAGGCCGAACAGCACGCCCACAGGCCGGGTCGCGACCTGGGCACGGATCTGAAGGCCGGAGGCCTTGGCCTCAGTCATCTGCTCCAGCATGTAGCGCCATTGTTCAGGCTCACGCGGGCTCTGCAGCAGAGAGAACGACAACGGCCGCCCGGACTTGGCCACAATCCGCCGCAGCATGGCGAACTCCTCGACCGGATCGTTGAAATCGGAGACCACCTGCAGCACGCCCTTGCCCGCAGCCGCCATTCCCATGGCGATCCCGGTCAGCTCGTCCTCACCGGCGGTGAGCGTCGCGATCGGCGAGCCATCCGACGAACGGTGATTGAGCGTTCGCGAAGTGCCGAAGCCGATAGCGCCGGCCTCCATCGCGCGCCTGGCGAGCGCCGCCATTGCATGAATGTCCGCTTCGGTTGCGGGTTCCCGGTTCACACCACGCTCGCCCATGACAAACACCCGAAGCGCGGCGTGCGGTAGCTGGCTGGCGATATCCACGTCGAACCGTCGGGACGCCAGCGCGTCCAGATACTCGGGGTAGCTTTCCCAGTTCCACGGCAAGCCCTCGGCCAACACCGGGAACGGAATGTCCTCGACCCCCTCCATCAGCTGGATCAGCCGGTCGTGGTCGTCGGGTCTGCAGGGTGCGAAGCCTACGCCGCAGTTTCCCATCACCACGCTCGTGACCCCGTGCCATGACGAGGGCTGCATCCGTCCGTCCCAGGTGGCCTGGCCATCATAGTGGGTGTGGATATCGACAAACCCCGGGGTCACGATCTGGCCCCGCGCGTCGATCTCCTCTGCGCCTGTCCCGATAATCTTGCCGACAGCGACGATCCGTCCGTCACGGACACCGACATCAGCCTCGAAGGTTGGCGCCCCTGTGCCGTCAACAACGGTCCCGCCCCTCACCACTAGGTCGAATACCTTATCCATGGCGTTTCTCCTGGACCGCTCGTGTCGTCGGCCTGAGCGACATTTGCCGCGCATTCACCGGGGTAGGTCAAGGGTCAGGCCGAGATCTTCGGCCAAGGTTAACGGATCGAGGCCTGAAGTTAACGCTATCGCTTCCCGCGATCTTTACCGCCGCGAGGTCCTTCTGCGACGCATCGAATACGCGCCAACCCGCAGGACGCACTCATGTTCGCGACGCTCAAAATCTCCGGCAGCATCAACGACGAGTTGACCGCCCTGCTTGCGGATTACACCAGCTGTATGGGCGACGACAGCGGCCTGGCCTCCACGTCGCCCCTCGCTGACTTCGGAGATCAAACCGCCTCGCTGGCCGACCTCGCCATCGACCCTGCCAGCGCGGCAGGCCTCGACGGACTGATCGAGATCAGCGATGGCAACTTTGCGTTCGACCTGACGATCCTGGAAGTCGGCCGGACCTTCGGCGGCCCAAGCTTCATGGACCTGCCGTAGACCCGCGTTCAGGCGCCATCTCGGCGGACTTGAATGCGCAACCGTACATAGCCGCAGACCCGTCAAGAGTGACCTCGGCGGTCATGGGATAGGCGCGCTCGCTCATTCCATCCGAGCAGGCGCTGACGTAGAATGTCACCGCCAGACTGCGCCCATCGACGGCCCTGGCGACCCATTGGGCCTGACCGGGCTTGATCGAAGCCCCCGGCGCCTCGGCGACCATGTCTGGCTCGCCCGGTCGGCTTAGGGTGAACCGGGTTCCATCTACCTTGACGGACCAGAATGGTTCGGCGCCCACAGCCGTCATCGGCTGGCTGAAGTCGGACACCATCACAGGGGACACTGTGGCGACTGGCGCATCCGCCGGCGGTGGCGCTGGGACGCCGGTGGGGTCCTGCGGTTGACACGCTGTCAGGGCCAACAGGGCCAGGATTGCGAGGCTGCGTTTCATCCGCGTGATCCTGCCGCAAATCACGCTACCGTCCAGCGCTGTGACGCGCCCTTTCACCTTCTATGAGTTCTTCGCTGGCGGCGGGATGGCGCGGCTGGGTCTCGGCGAGCGCTGGCAGTGCGCCTTCGCCAACGACTTTGACCCGGTGAAAGCCGCCACCTACCGGGCCAACTTTACGGACTCAGCCACCCATTTTCACGAGGGCGATGTTTGGGCGCTATCGACGGAAGACCTGCCCGGTCGCACCGATCTCGCCTGGGCTTCAAGCCCCTGTCAGGACTTCAGCCTCGCGGGCGGGCGCGCCGGGCTGGCCGGGGGACGGTCCTCGGCCTTCTTCGGGTTCTGGCGGCTGATGGAGGCACTGGACGCGGCTGGTCGTGCGCCCCGCCTGCTGGTCATCGAGAATGTGTCTGGCTTGCTCACGTCCAACGACGGCGCAGACTTTGAGGCGCTGGGCGCGGCACTGGCTGGTCGGGGTTATCGTTTCGGAGCGCTGGAGATCGACGCCGCTGTCCTGCTCCCCCAGTCGAGGCCGCGGGTGTTCGTGATCGCGACCAGAGACGCGGCCCCCGGGTTGATCGGCGACAGCCCGTTCCACACGCGAGCCGTCAAGGCGGCGCACGCCCGGCTATCGACCGCGTTGGCGCTTCACTGGATGTGGTGGGGGTTATCGGCGCCGCCCCGGCGCAACACCGATCTTGCCGCCTTGCTGGAGCCTGATGCAGCGGTCGCGTGGCACACGGCCGATCAGACCGCGCGGCTCCTATCGCTCATGAACCCCCTGCATCGCGCCCGGATTGACACGCTGTCCGCCCGCCGGGTCGGAGCGGTCTTCCGTCGGACGCGGATCGAACATGGCCTCCCCGTCCAACGCGCGGAAGTTCGCTTCGATGGTCTGGCCGGCTGTCTGAGAACGCCGCGCGGAGGCTCCTCCCGGCAGGCGATCCTGGTGGTGGAGCCGGATCAGATTCGTAGTCGACTGTTGACGCCTCGCGAGGCGGCCCGACTGATGGGTCTGCCCGACAGCTATCGACTGCCCGCGACCGCGACCGGGGCGCTGCACGTGGCGGGCGACGGCGTTGTGGTTCCCGTGGTGCGCTGGTTGGCTCAAGAGCTGCTGGAACCGCTGCTGGCCGCGTCATCCGCCATGGCGGCAGAGTAAATCTGGACCTGACCTCCGCCCTCACTGCTTCCAATCCGCGTCGGAAGGCTTAGGTTTGCGGCCATCCACGCGCAGCGAGAGCCAACGCCCATGAATACCGCCACCCCCGCCTATGACGCCGCCCGCTTTCGCCGGACTGGCCGTGGCAAGATCTATGACTCCGTTCTCGACCTGATCGGCGATACGCCGCTGGTGCGCCTGCCGCATTTGTCGGCCGCGCTGAAACCCAGGGGTGAGGTGGTCGCCAAGCTGGAATTCTTCAACCCGCTGGCCTCGGTGAAAGACAGGATAGGGGTGTCAATGGTCGAGAGCCTGGAGGCTTTGGGCCTGCTCAAGCCCGGCGGGCGGGTAGTGGAACCCACCTCGGGCAACACCGGCATTGCGCTGGCCTTCGTCTGCGCCGCCAAGGGCTACAAGTGCACCCTTGTGATGCCCGAGAGCATGTCGATGGAGCGGCGCAAGATGCTGCTGATCCTCGGCGCCCAGCTGGAGCTGACCCCGGCGGAGAAGGGCATGTCCGGCGCTGTGGCAAGGGCCCGGGAGATCGTCGAGGCCACGCCGGGCGCGGTGATGCCGCAGCAATTCGAAAACGGCGCCAATCCGTTGATCCACCGGGTCTCAACGGCCGAGGAAATCTGGAACGACACGGACGGCAAGGTGGATGCGGTGATCTCCGGCGTCGGCACAGGCGGAACCATCACGGGCGTGGGTCAGGTGCTGAAGGCGCGCAAACCCTCGATCCGCATGGTTGCGGTTGAACCTTCGGCGTCGCCCGTCCTGTCTGGCGGCTCGCCTGCGCCGCACAAGATCCAGGGCATCGGCGCCGGGTTCGTTCCGGGCATCCTGGACCGCGGCGTCATCGACGACATCGTCCAGGTCTCCAACGACGACAGCTTCGCCATGGCGCGGCGGATGGCGCGGGAAGAGGGCATCCCCGGTGGCATATCGTCCGGCGCCGCCATCACCGCCGCCTTCGAGATCGCCAGCCGCCCGGAGATGGAGGGTAAGCTGATCGTGGCGATCATCCCCAGCTTCGCCGAGCGCTACGTCTCGACCGCCCTGTTCGACGGGCTGTGAGCGAAACGACAGACGTCTTCTCGCCCGAGAAACGCTCCGCGGTGATGCGGCGCGTAGGGGCCAAGAACACCGCTCCGGAGATGATCGTGCGCAAGGCCTTGACGGGGTTGGGCGTACGCTATCGCCTTCACCGCAAGGACCTGCCCGGCTGCCCGGACATCGTTTTGCCCGGCCGTCGGCTGGCGATCTTCGTCCACGGCTGCTTCTGGCACGGGCACGACTGCGCGCGGGGCGCCCGCGTGCCGAAACAGAACCGCGACTACTGGGTGGCCAAGGTGGCGCGGAACCGGGCGCGGGACGCACGGAATCTGGCCAATCTCGGGGAGATGGGCTGGCGGGTGGGTATCCTGTGGGCCTGCGAACTGAGCCATGAGGCCGAGCTTAAAGCCCGGCTTCGCCAACTGGTTCAGATGATCCCCTCAGGCGCCCCATCTTTGGCAGGCGGCGGGCTGCAGGTTCCGGCGCGCGCCTGCACCACATAGAGGAGCGCCCGGCTGTGGCTGAAGGTGTTGTGTTCCGACAGGGGGGTGGTCGGTTCGCCGGTCAACAGACTGTTGGATGTCTCGTCAGCCCCCGGTTGAGCGAGCGTTTGCTGGTTCCACCGTGCGAGCTGCGCGCTGCAGGCGACCGAGGCTGCATGCGCAACCGTTTCCGCGTCATCGCGCGATGACGCCAGGCTGTAGGACCAGCGACGTACGCATTCGTCAACGGCAGCGGCGTCTGCCGACATCCCTGCGATCGGCGCCCCTGGCGTTTTGAAGTCCGCGCAGATCCTGCCGTTGGCCGACATCCCGGAGGAAGGCGCACTGCAGGCCCCAAGCGCCACGGTTGCCAGGCAAAGTGCGACGATGGGCCTATGCATCAACGTCGAGCGCCGATGTATTCTGATCTGACCACATTGCCGTACTGGTCATAGTAGACCTTTTGAACCGCACGCGGCGCTTGCGCATTGGCCTTGCGCGTTGACTCACGCCGCTGGCTTCGGGTCTGGACCTGTCGATCGCAGCCATCGCGACCGATCTCATGGCCGATCACCGCCCCGCCGAGACCGCCGACGATGGGGCCGGTGGATCCGTGGGTCACAGCGCCGCCCAGCAGTGCGCCGCCAACGCCGCCGAGAACCGCACCGTTGAGTTTGCGGCTACGGCAGGAGGCATCAGCGTCCGTGGCGGCGGCAATCATCGGCAGAGCCGCAAGGGCTGAAAGGGTGACATCGCGTAATTGAGGTAGGCCCATCCAGACCTGAGGATACGAAGTCGGAGCGAGTGGATCGCGCTGCTTCAAACAGGAGGATGGGCCAGATGGAAGTTTATGTCGGGTTGGACGTGTCGGACAAGTCCACGCATCTGTGCGTGGTGGATGGTTCCGGAGATGTAATCTGGAGCGGGGCGTGCGCCACCGATCCGGAGGTGATCGCCAGGACGTTGAAGGCCCGGGCGGCGGGTCTGGTTCGGGTGATCCTGGAGACCGGTCCGCTCTCGACG
>NZ_JBIKNZ010000040.1:0-27836 GCF_044358365.1 Phenylobacterium sp.
GCGACAACCAGATCAAATCACTCATGACGACGCCTCCATGCGCCGCCAGTGAATCAGACCAACCCCGCCTTGGGAATCATTTCAATGGGTCCTGAGCCTAGACGGCGCTCATTCGTGGCCGAACTTCAAGTGCTGAATCCAACATCGGCGGTTCTCAATCGACCGATTGCGGCGTATGGGGCGGCCATGGCGAACAAGGTTTCCAGAGACGCGGTCGAGGCGCTGCAAGGGCGGCTGTTCGACGGCATGACGATCATGGCCGGGGGCTTCGGCCTCTGCGGCATTCCCGAGACCCTGATCGCGGCGATCCGCGCCTCCGGTGTCAAGGGCCTCACCGTGGTGTCCAACAACTGCGGGGTCGATGACTTCGGGTTGGGGATCCTGCTGGCTGGCGGGCAGATCCGGAAGATGATCAGTTCCTACGTCGGCGAGAACAAGCTGTTCGCCGAGCTCTATCTTTCGGGCAAGCTGGAGCTGGAGTTCAACCCGCAGGGCACGCTGGCCGAGCGCATCAGGGCCGGCGGGGCGGGCATCCCGGCGTTCTTTACGAAAACCGGCGTCGGCACCCTGGTGGCCGAGGGCAAGGAAATTCGCGAGTTCGACGGCGAGCTCTATGTGATGGAGCGCGGCCTGACCGCCGATCTCTCGGTCATCAAGGCCTGGAAGGGCGACGCCGAGGGCAACCTGATCTACCGGATGACGGCGCGGAACTTCAATCCGATGATGGCGACGGCGGGCAAGATCTCGGTGGCCGAGGTGGAACATCTGGTGGAGACCGGGTCGCTGGATCCGGACCAGATTCATACACCCGGCATCTACATACAAAACCTGTGTGAAGGCGCTGTATATGAGAAGCGTATAGAGCAGCTGACCACCCGACCCAGAGAGGCAGCCTGATGGCCTGGACCCGGGATGAGATCGCCGCGCGGGCGGCGCGTGAGTTGCGTAACGGTTATTATGTGAACCTGGGTATCGGTATCCCGACGCTGGTGGCCAATCACATTCCGGAGGGCGTCAACGTCACCCTGCAGAGCGAGAACGGCATGCTGGGGATGGGGCCGTTTCCGTTCGAGGGCGAGGCCGACGCCGACCTGGTCAACGCGGGAAAGCAGACGATCACGGCTCTGCCCTCCAGCTCGTACTTTTCGAGCGCCGACAGCTTTGCGATGATCCGCGGCGGCCACATCGACCTCAGCGTTCTGGGCGCCATGCAGGTGGCGGCCAATGGCGATCTGGCCAACTGGATGGTGCCCGGCAAGATGGTCAAGGGCATGGGCGGGGCCATGGACCTGGTGGCCGGCGTCAAGCGCGTGGTGGTGGTGATGGAGCATATGGAGAAGTCCGGCGCGCCGAAGCTGCTGGAGGCCTGCACCCTGCCGCTCACCGGCCAGAAGGTGGTCGACCTGGTGGTCACCGAGCTGGGCGTGTTCGACGTTTCCCGGGGACGGTCTCCTCTGACCTTGCTGGAAATGGCGCCCGGCGTGACGCTGGACGAGATCCGGGCGAAGACCGGGGCGAAGTTCGAGGTCGCCTGATCCCACGGGGCTTGTAACCTTTCGCGGTCGGGGTTCGTATAGGCCGGTGACGTCAACCCACACGAGTGACCCATGACTTCCAAGCTGATCTCCGCCCTGACCGCATCGGCCCTGCTGCTCGCCGGCGCCTCCAATGCTGCTGCCGCCACCAAAACCGCCGTGTTCGCCGGCGGCTGTTTCTGGTCGATGGAGAAGGGTTTCGAGAGCACGCCGGGCGTGATCAGCGCGGTTTCCGGCTATTCCGGCGGCGCGTCGACCCGGCCGACCTACGAAAATCACACGGGCCATCTGGAGGCCGTGAAGGTCACCTATGACCCGGCAAAGATCAGCTACGCCAGGCTGGTCGACAGCTACTACCACCATATCGATCCAACCGACCCCTATGGCCAGATCTGCGACAAGGGCCCTTCGTACAAGCTGGCGGTGTTTACCGCTGACGCCTCGGAGCGTGCGGTCGCCGAGGCGGCGCGGGCGAAGTACGAGAAACAGCTCCGGGCCAAGATCACCGTGGTCACCCGCGCCGCGGTCGCGTTCTACAACGCCGAGGACTATCACCAGGACTACTACAAGAAGAACCCGGTGGCCTATGAGCGCTACCGCATCGGCTGCGGACGTCCTCAGGCGCTCAGGGCGGTGTGGGGCGGCCAGGAAGCCCGCTGACGGGATCTCGGGGACGCGGGGCGAAGCCCTCGCCGATGAACATCTCCACTCGGCGCTTGCGGCGATTGTCGAGCCGCACGCTGCCGATCTCCAGGCCCGAGGCGGCGGTGAAGTCGGCCTGCATCTCGGGCCGCCGCCAGCCCTCGTAGGAGACCATCAGCACGCGCCGGCCCAGGGCCGCCGTCAGCGGCGCGGTGGTCTCGGCCTGATTGCGCGGCCCCTCCATCAGGAGCCAGCTGGTGAGCGGCGGGCCCCCCATCCGCAGCCGGTCGCGCCCGTAGTAGGACATGGCGTAGAACAGGAAGCGGTTGTTGACGGCGATGGCGCTGAGGCCCGGCTCGCGTTCGGCGCGGTCGAGGATCAGCTGGGTCATCTGGTCCCAGCCCCGGGCGCGTTTCAGGCCGTTGGCCAGGCCTGCCTTGTCGGCGACGGCGGGCGAGATGACGCTGACCAGGAAAAAGGCCGCGACCGCCGCCTGGATCGCGATGGCCGCAATCAGCCAGCGCCGCGCCCGCCAGCGCACCAGCCAGGCGGCGACGAGGATGGCGCCCGCCAGATAGCCCGCCCCGGACCAGTTGGCGTTGGCGCGGCTGATGAAGGCCTGACCGGTGACGATCAGCAGCGGCGGCAGGGCGAAGCACATGAGCAGCAGGTCGTTCTCGCTGATCCTGCGGCGGGCGAGCGCGAGACCGACGCCGAGCAGCAGGGCGACGAACGGGATCGGGCCAAAGACGCCCAGCTGTGAGCCCAGGAACAGCCCCATCTCCGACAGGTTGAAGAGCTGGACTCCGCTCCAGGCCGCATTGGCCGCCGTGTGCTGGAAGGTGGCGAAGCCGTGGGTGGCGTTCCAGGCGAGATTGGGCGCCAGAACGATAGCGAAGGCCAGGATCGCCGATACCGCCGCCGGCCATGTCCACGCCGCCCGCGCGGTGCGCGAAAACGCCAGATGCAGACCCAGTCCGATCACAAAATAGATCGCCGCATACTTGCTGAGGAAGGCCAGCCCCAGCGCCACGCCCAGCCCCGCCGCGCGCCAGGGTTTGCGAGCCTGCGGCGCATCCTGCAGGCCCACATAGGCCAGGATCCCGAGCCCGAGGAAGAACAGCAGCGGCGCATCGGTGGCGGCCACCAGGGCGGAGAGCTGGATCCCCGGCATCAAGGCGTAGAGGGCCGCGGCGGCGAACCCCACCGCCGGCGTGTAGAGCCGGCGCCCGATCAGGAACACCACCACCGTCGCGCCTGCCTGGAACAGGCTGGCCGACAGCCGCACCCAGGCCTCGGCGTCGCCGCCCATCGCTGTGGTCGCCCAGATGGCCCAGGCGATCATCGGCGGCTTGGAATAGTATCCGAAATCGAGCGTCCGCGACCAAAGCCAGTACTGGGCTTCATCGGGGTAAAGCTGCAGCGGCGTGGCGAACAGCGCCACCAGTCGGGCCGCGGTCAGGGCGGCGACACACAGCAACACAGCGCGCAGGTCGCGGTCTCTGGACGGGATCAGGGTCGGGGCCTCGGTCATGTGGCGTGATCCTAGAGCATGACGGCTTCAGGTGGATACCGGTTGAAGCGTCTGACAGGCTCCTATGGCAAAGCGGCAACGGTCTGACGGATTGTCACAGCCCGGGGCGCACCGTAGCAAAACCGTCACCTACGACCGGTTTTTCCACGCTATAGGCGGGCTAACATCAGGGTTTGTCCGTTATGCGACGCCCTTCGGACGGGTTGATAAAGAGGGATATTCCATGAAAATCAAACTCAGCCGCGCGCTTTGCGCGACGACGGCGTTGGCCACGGGCCTGCTTCTGGGCAGCCAGGCTTTGGCGCAGTCCACCGGTACAGCGGTGCTTGAAGAGCTGGTGATCACCGGTTCGACCGGTCCCAGGAACCTTGACGGCGCCATCGTCGCCGTCGACGCGCCGAAGTCGCGGGCCTCGATCACCGAGGAATTCATCAGCCGTCAGGCGCCCGGGCAGTCGATCCTGGATTCGATCAACCTGCTGCCCTCGGTGAACTTCACCAACAATGACGCCTATGGCTCGGCCGGCGGCGACATTACGATCCGGGGCTTCGACAGTCAGCGCGTCGCGCTCCTGCAGGACGGCGTGCCGCTGAACGACAGCGGCAACTATGCGGTCTATTCGAACCAGCAGCTTGAATCCGACCTGATCGAGCGCGCCACGGTGAACCTGGGCACCACCGACGTGGACAGCCCGACGGCTGCGGCCGCCGGCGGCACCATCAACTACATCACCAAGAAGGCGTCCAAGGACTTCGGCATTCGCACCGAGTTTGGCTACGGCAGCGACAACTTCCAGCGCTACTATGGCACGATCGAGTCGGGCGAGATCGGGCCCTTCGGCACGAGAATGTGGGTCTCCGGGCTCTTCACCCGCAACGATCTGGTAAAGCCGCACAACTCGGCCATCGAGCCCGAGGGCAAGATCCAGAAGAAGCAGTTCAACGCCCGTATAGACCAGGACTTCGGCGACATCGGCTGGGCCAGCCTGATCCTGAACTACAACGAAAACCGCAACAATTTCATCAACCGGATCAACCTGGCCACCTTCCAGCGCCAAGGTCTGACCGCGGCCGGTCTTCCGGACACGAGCCTTGTGGCGGCCACGAGCTGCGCCCGCCCAGCCCCGGCTGGCGGTTCGGCGCAGGTTGACAATGCGGGCGCATTCCTCTGCCCGACCGGCTACTACGACTTCAACATCAACCCCTCGAACAACGGCAATATCCGCGGCCTGTCGAGCTGGAAACTGGGAGAGCAGTTCACCCTGACGGTGGACCCCTCGTTCCAGTACGTGCTGGCCAATGGCGGCGGCGTGCAGGTGTTCCCGGAAACCGACGCGCAGCTTCGCGGCAACTCCACGGCCCTCGGCGTCGACCTGAACGGCGACGGCGATATCCTGGACCGGGTCTATCTCTACCGGCCCAACACCACCAACACCCGCAGGTATGGCGTGACGTCCTCGCTGATCTGGAAGTTCATGGACAACCAGAGCGTCCGTCTCGCCTACACCTTTGATCGCGCCCAGCACCGCCAGACCGGCGACGTCGGCTTCGTGAACCCGGACGGTTCGGCGGAGAACGTCTTCGGCGGCAAGGACGGCCAGGGCTTGCGGGTGAACCTGCCCGACAACACCAATCTGCGTCGCCGCGACCGTCTATCGATCGCGCTGCTGAACCAGTTCTCCGCCGAATACCGGGCGCGGTACCTGGACGACAAGCTGCTGGTCAACGTTGGCGTGCGTGTTCCCTACTTCAAGCGCGAGCTGAACAACTTCTGCTTCCAGCAAAGCACGTTCAACGCCTACTGCACCACGCAGATCGGCACCCCGGTCCCCGGCACCAACGATGGCACCGGCAAGCCGCTGGTGACCTTCCCTGCTGCGACCCTGAATTCGAATGCGGCCCTGCGCTACGGCCAGCCGCGACGCTTTGAGCGCAAGTACGACGATGTGCTGCCAAATGTCGGCGTCAGCTACGACGTCACGGACGCGCTGTCGGTTTACGGCAGCTACGCCGAGACCATCTCGGTGCCGCGCACGGACGATCTCTATGATCAGGTCCTCGTCGATCCGGGCCCTGAAACCACCCAGACGTACGATTTCGGTGTTCGCTATCAGTCCGGCGGTTTCCTGGCGGCGGCGTCCATCTACAAGACCAACTTCAAGAACCGCATCGAGCGCGTTCTGGACGAACCGTCAGGCATTGCGTTCTCGCAGAACGTCGGTGACGTGGAGAACCAGGGCTTCGACGCCCAGCTCGGGTTCAAGCCGATCGACACCCTGAGCATCTATGCCTCCTATTCGTACATCGAGACCGAGATTCAGCAGGACATCAGGAACGCCGTCGCCGGCATCCTGCCGACCAAGGGCAAGTCGATCTACGAAGTGCCGAAGAACCAGGGCGCTGTTCGCGTCCAGTACGACGCGACGGAATGGCTGAGCGTTGGCGCGCAGGCGAAGTGGGTTGGTGATCGCTGGACCAACCTGGTCAACACCGAGAAGTTCCGCGGCTATGAGCTCGTCGACTTCGACGTGCGGATGAAGCTGAACCAGTTCGGCCTGGAGAAGACCTATCTCCAGTTCAACGTCCGTAACGCCTTCGACAAGCGCTACCTCGGCGACATCTCGGCGAACCTGACGGGCACGGCCGTGGCCCAGCCCGGCTATCGCCGGACCTTTATCGCCACGATCCACGCCGAGTTCTAACGACCTGATCGCTTGTGATCTGACAGGGGCGGCTGCGGAAACGTAGCCGCCCTTCTCTGTTTGGCCCCTCCCTCCCGCTTGACGTTGCGCCACCCGGGGGCCACATGCGCGCGGCTTGCGCATCGAGGGCTCCATGACTTTCACCGTTCCCGCCGAGTGGGCGCCGCACCGGGCCATGTGGCTGGGGTTTCCCAGCCATGCGGAGCTGTGGGAGGACGATCTTGAGCCGGCCCAGGCGGAGGTGGCGGCGCTGGCCCGGGCGCTGGCCGGGCCGGGCGGCGAGCGGGTGCGGTTGATGACCGGTTCGGACGCCGGCGAGGCGGCGGCGCGTGCGAGCTTGAGCGATGTGGCCGGGATCGAGATCACGCCCGGCCGGTTCGGCGATATCTGGCTGCGCGACACGGGGCCGATCTTTTCAGGCGGCAAGGCGCACGCCTTTCGGTTCAATGGCTGGGGCGGGAAGTACGCGCTGGAGCACGACGACACGGTCGCAGCCCAGATCGCGACGGCGGCCGGCGTCGACCTCGTGGCGCACGACTTCATTCTGGAAGGCGGTGCGGTCGATCACGACGGGATCGGCACGGTGCTGACCACCGGCCAGTGCGTGCTCAACACCAACCGCAAACCGGGCTGGACCGCGGAGGTCGCCGAAGCCGCGCTGGCCGGCAGTCTTGGCGCGCGCAAGGTGTTGTGGCTAGGCGAGGGACTGCGCAATGACCACACCGACGGCCACGTGGACAATCTGGCGCGGTTTGTGGCGCCGGCGACGGTGGCGATCCCGGTGGCCTGGGGACGCGGAGATCCCAATGCGGACGCCTATGACGACGCGGCGCGCCGGCTCTCGACATTGACGGACGCGGATGGCCGCGCGCTGAAGGTGGTGCGGATCCCGTCCCCCGGCTGGATCGACGGCGAGGACGGCCCCCTGCCGGCCAGCCACATGAATTTCCTGATCGCCAACAAGGCGGTGATCGTGCCCATCTATGCAGCGAAGCCCGGAGAGTTTGCGGTGGAGATGCTGAAGCAGCTGTTCCCCGACCGGCAGGTGATCGGCCTGCCATCCACCGCCATCCTGACCGGCGGCGGATCGTTTCACTGCATCACCCAGCAGGAGCCCGCCTGATGGCCCGCACCCTGACCGTCGCCGCCCTGCAGACCGCCTATGGCCTCGATATGGCGGCTAACATCGCCCGGACCGCCGACCTGATCCGCCAGGCGGCGGCAGGCGGGGCGCAGGTGATCCTGCCGTCGGAGCTGTTTCAGGGGCCGTACTTCTGCGTGGCGCAGGAGGAGCGCTGGTTCGCCACCGCCCATCCCTGGCGGACGCACCCGTGCGTGACGGCGCTGGCGCCGCTGGCGGCGGAGCTGGGGGTGGTGTTGCCGATCTCGATCTTCGAGCGGGAAGGGCCGCATTATTTCAACAGCCTGGTGATGGTCGACGCCGACGGGTCGCTGATGGGCGTCTATCGCAAGAGCCATATTCCGGACGGGCCGGGCTATATGGAGAAGTACTATTTCCGGCCCGGCGACACCGGCTTCAAGGTCTGGGACACACGGTTCGGGCGCGTCGGTGTCGGGATCTGCTGGGACCAGTGGTACCCGGAGTGCGCACGCGCCATGGCCCTGATGGGCGCAGAGGTGCTGCTCTATCCCACGGCCATCGGCTCCGAGCCGCACGACGCCAGCCTGGACACGGCGCTGCCCTGGCGGCGCGCCATGCAGGGCCATGCGGTCTCCAACGTGATCCCGGTGGTGGGCGCCAACCGCACCGGCTTTGAGCCTTGGGAGGGTTATCCGAACGGCGGGCAGCAGTTTTACGGCTCCAGCTTCATCGCCGACCACCGGGGCGATCTGGCAGCCGACTTCGGCCGGGCGGACGAGGGGGTGCTGAGCGCCACCTTTGACCTGGATTTCCTGAACACGCACCGCGCCGCCTGGGGCTTTTTCCGGGATCGGCGGCCTGATCTGTACGGCGCGCTGACGGGGCCGCGACCGGCGTGATCGAGACGGAGCGCCTGATCTTGCGGGCCTTCCGCGACGAGGATCGCGAGGCGTTCGCGGCGATCAACGGCGACCCGCGTGTGGGCGACTGGCTGGGCGGGGTGCGCGATCGCGCCGCCAGCGACGATCTGGTCGACCGCATCAACGCCAATATCGCCCGGCTGGGCTATGACTTCTGGGCGGCCGAGCTGAAGGCCGACGGCGTAGTGGTCGGGATGATCGACCTGCGGCTGGAGCTGCACGACCCGCCCGCCCCCTGCGTGGAAATGGGCTGGCGGCTGGCGGTGGGAGCCCAGGGCCAGGGACTGGCGACCGAGGGCGCCAGAGCCGCGCTGGACTGGGGGTTCGCAAACCTCGACGTGAATGAGATCCTGGCCTGGACGGCGGATAGCAATGTCGCGTCCCAGGCGGTGATGCGGCGGATCGGCATGATGCCGGACCCGTCGTGCGACTTCGATCATCCGAGACTGGCTGAGGATCATCCGCTGCGGCGGCATGTGGTGTTCGCGGCGCGGCGTAGCGCGATCTAAAGGAGCCGGCTGCGAACCCCCAATGCCTCTGCCGCACGGGCCAGGCGTTGGTCCATGGTCACCAGCAAAAGGTTCGCGTTCTGGCAGGCGGCGGCGTGTAGCGCGTCGGGAGCGCGCAGCATCAGGTCGAACCGACGAACGAACACATTCGCCAGGCGGACGTCAGCCGGTCGGATGTCAAGGTTCACGGTGGAGGCCGCACGCCACACATCGAAGTCTGTCAGGCGAGCGGATGCGTCGCCGGCGGCCATGCGATTGGTCCGGACGAGCCGCGACAATGCTGACGCCACCTCCGCGGCCGCGAACTCGCTTACGAAAAGCGGCTCTGAGATTGTGAAAATGAAACGGTCGACCCGATCACTGCCCGCCTCAACGACGAGGGTGGGGAGAATGACGCTGGCGTCCAGGTAGACGCTCACCTGCCCTGATCTTCGTAGAGTTCATCCAAGAGGGCCACGGATGTGATCTCCACGGCGGGTCTTGCCTCACGGCGAGCCCGGAGCCACTCGTAGTTGACCGCCGATGGCGGCTGCGCGCCCGGGACAATAGGCCGGATCTCGGCGACCGGCTTGCCGTGGCGAGAAATAATCACCTCTTCTCCTTCCAGCGCCCGATCAATCAAACTCGGTAGACCGTTCTTGGCGACGGCAACGCTGTAGGTGCTCATGACGGCCTCCAATTTGTGACTACAATTATAGCCATAATGCACACTAGACAAGCCGGCCGCGACAGATTTGCTGGCGAGCCAAGGATCGGCTAGAAGGCGCGGCCTCGCGCGC
This sequence comes from Phenylobacterium sp., assembly GCF_044358365.1. Taxonomy (GTDB): domain Bacteria; phylum Pseudomonadota; class Alphaproteobacteria; order Caulobacterales; family Caulobacteraceae; genus Phenylobacterium. The sequence goes on from NZ_JBIKNZ010000040.1 coordinate 9,723, forward strand.
AGAGCCTTTGGCGACGTCGCAGCGCGTGAAAGTTTTTCAAGGGTTTTCCAGATGGTCACCACCACCCCGACGCCGCAGGGCACGCTCACCGGCAACGTCCTGTTCTATTCCAATCCCGAGCCGCTGGCCAAGGAGCTGCACAGCAAGATGGGCGTGAAGCGGATGGACGGCCCGTTCGCCTTCGCCAAGGTCGGCCATGCCGTGCCGCTGACGGTGGGGGAATTCCCGCTGGCCATGGTGACCGGCCCGATCATCTTCGTGGGTGACGAGAAGCTGCCGATCGCCGTCATGGGCCTGAACGCCGGCGAGAACATGTTCGTCAAGGACGACGGCACCTTTGAAGCCGGCATCTATATTCCGGCCTATATCCGCCGCTATCCCTTCGTGTTCGCCAACGACGAGAACGCCAAGCAGATGGTGCTGTGCATCGACCGCGGCGCCGAGTTCGTGACCGACACGGACTACGACATGGGCTTTTTCGAGCCGAACGGCGAGCCGACCGAGTACACCAAGAACTGCATCGAGTTCTGCAACAACTTCGAGATCGAGCGCCAGCGCACCATGGGCTTTGTCCAGCTGCTGAAGGATCTCGACCTGTTCGAGACCAAGGAAGCCACCTTCACGCCGCCCGGCCTGGACGGCACGCCCGGCGAAACCCAGAAGATCGCGGAATACTTCGGCGTCTCGGAAAAGAAGCTGAATGCCCTGCCCCCGGCCAAGTTCGTCGAACTGCGCGACAACGGCGCCCTGGGCCAGATCTATGCCCACATGCATTCGCTGGTGGGCTGGGATCGTCTGATCGCGCTGGCCATGACGCGCGCCAGCGAGCAACCCGCGCCTGTGCTGAACAGCTAAGGGCGGCGCGCTGAAGCCCCCAATTCTCCTCCCCCGTCGGGGGAGGGGGACCGCGGAACGCGGTGGAGGGGGCTTGCCACCGCTGAAACCTCTGCCAACCCGGGCTGATGTAGGGTCCCCGATCCACGACGCGGACACGATCTGCCCCGGGGGTTTCCGAGAGACACAACCCGGCCGCCTGATGCAGTGCGACGGCGGCCCCCTCCACCCCGCTACGCGCGGTCCCCCTCCCCCGATGGGGGAGGAGAACTGGCTGTTCCGCCACCTATCAGCGGCTGAATACGCTGCGGGTCAGGCAGGAGAACACCAGCCGGCCCGCCTCATCGAGCAGATCGTGCTGGGCGATGACGATGCCCTTGTTGTCGCCCACCGGATCCTTGGCCATCACCGTCATACGGCAACGCAGCAGCTCTCCGACCGGCGGATTGCGCATCCAGCGCAACGCGTCGACGCCGAGGCGCTTGGTCTGGGGCCAGTCGGCGGCGGCCATGGCGTCCAGTTTCGACCAGATCGCGAAGACCATGCCATCGGGCGCGCCCTGGCCTGAGGTCCAGCCGGGGGCGAAGGCGGCGATGAAGGCGTCCAGCGCGGCGGCGTCCACCCCGGCGGCGCCCAGCGACACCGCCTGACCGATCTCTATCTCGTCGAAGGATGCGGGCACCTGGGCTCCTGGGTGATGAGAGAAGCGATTCGCCGATCATGGCCTGTGGCGTCATCAAGTCGAGCCCGCTTTGCGTCATTGACCTGCGTGCGCCATATAGCAGCGTTGGAGGCCTCCGAAGTGATCATGCGGTATCTGTTGAGCGCGCTGCTGGCGCTGGTGGTGTCGAGCGCGGCGAGCGCGCAGCCTGTGAACACCGGCCACCTGACCGCTGAACTGGTCGCCTCGGCCCAGGGCGTTGTGCCGGGTCAGACGATCCAGATCGCGCTGCGGCAGGATATCCAGAAGGGCTGGCACACCTATTGGCGCAATCCCGGCGACAGCGGCGAGGCGACCCGGATCAAGTGGACGATGCCCGCCGGCTGGAGCGCCTCGGATTTCACCTGGCCGACCCCGCACCGGCTGCCGGTCGGGCCGCTGGTCAACTATGGCTACGAAGGCGAACAGCTGCTGCCGATGACGCTGACGGCGCCGGCGGACGCCCGGCCCGGCCAGACAATCACCCTCAAGGCCGCCGCCGCGTTCCTGGTCTGCGCGGACATCTGCATTCCCGAGGACGCCCTGCTGACGCTGTCGGTTCCGGTGACGGCCGCCGCCGCGCCGGCTGATCCCCGTTGGGGGCCACGGATCGCCGAGACCCTGGCCAAGGCGCCGAAGCCCGCCGGTCTGGCGGGCGCGTTCGAGCGGCAGGGCGAAGTCCTGAAACTTGCGGTAACCGGCGCGGCGCTGAAGGGTGCGGACCTGGCCGGCGCCTACTTCTATCCGTTCTCCGGCGCAGCCATCGACCATGCCAAGCCGCAGGCCATCGAGCGCGGCCCGGAGGGTCTGACCCTGACCCTCACGGCGGGTTACGGGTTTCAGGGCGCAGAGCCGCCCAAGGAGCTGGTCGGGGTGCTGGCGCTTGAAGGCAAGGCCTATGAGGTCAGCGCCACGCCCCGCGCCCTGCCGCCAGTGGCCTCGGGCCTTGGTCCGCCGCCGGTGAAACCGAGTACGCCTGCGGGATCTGCGGACCTCGGACTGGCCTCGGCGGCGCTGTTCGCCATGATCGGCGGGTTGATTCTGAACCTGATGCCCTGCGTGTTCCCGGTGCTGGCCATGAAGGCGGCCTCGCTAGCCGGGCATGGCGAGGACGCCGCCGGCGCGCGCCGTCAGGGGCTGGCGTTCGGCATCGGCGTTCTGGTCACCTTCCTGTCGCTGGCGGGCCTGTTGATCGCGCTCCGCGCGGCCGGCGACGCCGTCGGCTGGGGCTTCCAGTTGCAGGATCCGCCGGTGGTAGCGGGGCTGGCGTTGCTGATGCTGGCGGTGGGTCTGAATCTCTCCGGCGTATTCGAGGTCGGCGCCTCGTTGCAGGGCGTGGGCTCGGGCCTGGCCTCGCGCGGCGGGCTGGCGGGCTCCTTCTTTACCGGTGTGCTGGCGGTGGTGGTGGCCGCCCCCTGCACGGCGCCGTTCATGGGCCCGGCCCTGGGATGGGCCCTGACCCAGCCGCCCGTGGCGGCGCTGCTGGTCTTCCTGGCGCTGGGCATAGGCTTCGCCGCGCCCTTCGTCGCCGTGGCGTTTTTGCCCGGCCTGCTGGCGCGCCTGCCCCGGCCGGGCGCGTGGATGGACGTGTTCCGCAAGGCGCTGGCGTTTCCGATGTACGGCGCCGTCGCCTGGCTGATCTGGGTGCTGACGGTGCAGGTGGGACCAGACGCCGTGCCGCGCATCCTGGCCGCCGCGATCCTGCTGGCCTTCGGCGCCTGGCTTTACGGGCTGAGCCAGCGGCGGACAGCTGAAGGGCGACCCGCCATGCCGATGATGGCGACGGCCGGCGTGCTGGCGGGCCTGGCCCTGGCCGGCGGCGCCGTCTGGCCCGCCTACACGCTCGCTGGCGACTCCGCGCCGGGCGTGGAGGCCGCAAGCCTGACCCATGAGGACTACAGCCCTGCCCGATTGGCCGCGCTGCAGGCCGAGGGCAGGACGGTGCTGGTCAATTACACGGCCGCCTGGTGTGTGAGCTGCCAGGTGAACGACCGCGTCGCGCTGTCGACCCGGACGGTCTCAGAGGCCCTGACGCGCAACAATGCTGTCTACCTCAAGGCGGACTGGACCAAGCGGGACCCCGGGATCGCCGCGGAACTGGCCCGGTTCGGTCGCGCCGGCGTGCCTCTCTACCTCGTGTATGGCGCAGGCGGCGGCGAGCCGGCTATCCTGCCGGCCATCCTGACGCCGGGCCTTGTGGCCAAGGCGCTGGATACGGCGGCCCGCCCGGGCTGAATGATTTCAAACGAAGGACCTGCACCGATGATTGATCGCAGATTTTTCCTGAGCCTCGCCGTGGTTTCGGCGCTCGCCACGCCGGCGCTCGCCGAGCCGGCCCTGGGCCAGCCGGCGCCCACGTTCCAGGCGCTGGACGCCAACGGCAAGACCCGCGCGCTGTCGGAGTTTCGCGGCAAGACCGTGGTGCTGGAGTGGACCAACAACGGCTGCCCCTATGTGCAAAAGCACTACAACGCCCGCGCCATGCAGTCCCTGCAGGCGCAAGCCACCCGCGATGGGGTCACCTGGCTGACCATCGTGTCATCCGCGCCGGGCATGCAGGGTCATCTGACCCCGGCCGAGGCGCGGGCCTGGAAGGCAAAGGCAGGGGCGGCGTCCACCGATGTGCTGCTCGACCCCGACGGCGTCGTCGGCCGCGCCTATGACGCCAAGACCACACCCCACATGTACATCGTCGATAAGGCCGGCAAGCTGGTCTACAAGGGTGGCATCGACGATCAGGCAAGCGCCAACCCCGCCAGCCTGAAGGGCGCAAGGAACTATGTGGCCGCGGCTCTGGCTGACGTGAAGGCGGGTCGCCCGGTGGCGGAGGCTGCGACGCGTCCCTATGGCTGCAGCGTGAAGTACGGTTCGCCCGGATAAGGAACTCAGGTTGTCAGACATCGATGCGGCCTGGGCCGCCCTATCCACCGCCGCCGGGGTCGCGCGCGATCGCCGCATCGATGAGCTGTTCACCGCGGAGCCGGACCGTCTTTCATCGCTGACCCTGGCGGCAGCCGGGCTGGAACTGGATGTTTCCAAGCAACCCTGGTCGCTGGCTGACCTGGCGCTGATGCTGGACCTCGCCCGGGTCAGCGGCGTCGAGGCCGCGCGAGATCGACTGTTTGCGGGCGACGCTGTCAACACCTCCGAAGGCCGCGCGGCCCTGCACATGGCGCCGCGGGCGCCCGACGGCGCGGACTGGCGGGCGGCAGGTGTCCCGGTGTCCCGCGAGATCGAGGCCACCCGCGAGGCCATGCGCGGGTTTGCGCAGTCTGTGCGGTCAGGGGCGAAGACCGGCGCCACGGGAAAGCCGTTCCGCAGCATTCTGCACATCGGAATCGGCGGATCAGACCTGGGTCCGCGCCTGATCTGGGAGGCGCTCAAGCCGCTGTCCCCGCAGATCGAGTTGCGGTTCGTGGCCAATGTCGACCCGGCGGAGCTGGCCCAGGCGCTGGTCGGGCTGGACCCGGCCGAGACCTTGCTGGTCACCGTCTCCAAAACCTTCACCACCCAGGAAACCCTGACCAATGCCGAGGCCGCGCGCGCCTGGCTGCGGGCGGCGCTTGGGCCAGCCTCAGACGCCCATCTGGTCGCAGTGTCGGCGGCGCCGGAGCGGGCGCGGGCGTTCGGCGTTCCGGCCGATCAGGTGTTCGGGTTCCGGGACTGGGTCGGCGGACGTTACTCGATCTGGTCCGCCGTGGGGCTCTCGTGCGCCATTGCCCTGGGCTATGAGGCGTTCGAAACCATGCTGAGCGGCGCCCACGCCCTGGATACTCACTTCCAGACCGCGCCCCTGAGCCGCAACGCCCCGGTCCTGCTGGCGCTGGCGCACGTGTTCAACCGCAATGGACTGGCCCGGCCGATCCGCGCCGTGGTCCCCTACGCGCAAAGGCTGCGTCTTCTCGCCCCGTTTCTCCAGCAGCTCGAGATGGAATCGAACGGCAAGCAGGTTCGCCGTGACGGAACGCCGGTGCGCAACAGCACCGCCGCCAGCGTGTTCGGCGACGCCGGCACCAACGGCCAGCACGCCTTCTTCCAACTGCTCCATCAGGGCACGGATGTGATCCCTGTGGATATCCTTGCGGTCAGGGAGGGCGCTGAAGGTGACCCGTCGGCCCAGACCAAGCTTCTTGCCAACGCCATCGCCCAGGCCGAGGCGCTACTGGTGGGCCGCACCGAGGCGGACGTCCGTGCGGAACTGACGGCGGCTGGCAGATCAGCGGCCGAGATCGACACCCTGGCGCCCCAGCGCACCTTCCCCGGCAATCGCCCCTCCAGTTTCCTGCTGCTGGACCGGCTTGATCCCGCGCGCCTGGGCGCCCTGGTCGCGCTCTATGAGCACAAGACCTTCGTCGAAGGAGTGCTGTGGGGCATCAACAGTTTCGACCAGTGGGGCGTGGAGCTGGGCAAGTCGCTGGCCAGCCGGGTGCTGGCTGAACTGGAGGGCGGACCGGGCGGCGCGCACGATCCCTCCACAGCCGCGTTGATCAAGCGCCTCCGCTCCTGAATACCGGCGCTTGCCCGCACCCCTTGCGCCGGGCCATCTTCAGCGGATGAGCCTGGCCGCCCCGGCATCCATAGCGCCCGCCCCGGGGCGCCAACTGCACATCGTCGACGTGCTGATCGCCGAGCGTGCGCCCAGGCTGGCGCGCAGCCCGGCCTGGCCCCTCCTGCGGCCTCTGCTCTATGCCGTCCTGGATTATGGCAAGGCTCGACGGATGGCCGACGCCATCGCGCCCATGACGGGAAGTGAGGCCCTGGCCTTTGTCTCGCACCTGCTTTCACTGAGGGTCACGGCGACGGGCGTACAGCAGATTCCGACCACCGGACGCTGCGTGGTTATCTGCAATCATCCCACCGGGATTGCCGATGGCGTGGCGGTCTACGATGCCTTGAAGACTGTGCGGCCCGACATCAGCTTCTACGCCAACGCCGACGCCCAGCGGGTTTGCGCGCGCTTCGAGGACGTCTTGATCCCGGTGGAATGGGTGGAGGCCAAACGCACACGCGAGCGGCTGCGTACGACCCTGACGCTGACCCGCGAGGCCATGGAAGCCGGACGGTGCCTGGTGATCTTTCCCGCCGGCCGTATCTCGCGGCGCCAGCCAGACGGCTCCATCCGGGACAAGGACTGGGCGGCCTCGGCCGTGTCTATCGCCCGGAAGTATGATGCGCCAGTCGTGCCGGTGCATGTGGCAGGGCCCTGGTCGACCCTGTTCCACTTCTTTCATGGCGTCTCCGACGAACTCCGGGACATCACCCTGTTCCATGAGCTGCTGAACAAACAATCGCAGGCTTTCTCCCTGACGGTCGGCGCCGACGTCGCCCCTGCCGCACTGGACGGCGATCCGGCGACCGTAACGGCGCGGCTGAAAACCTATGTGGAGCGCGATCTGCCCGCCAGACCTGACCGGCCATTCGCATGATCCTGAGCGACGAGGCGGCGACCAGGGCGCTCGGCAGGGCCATTGCAGCTGCCCTTCAGCATGGTGAGGCCATCTGCCTCTATGGCCCGCTGGGCGCCGGCAAATCGACCCTGGCACGGGCGCTGGTGCGGGCGCTGACGACCCCGGATGAAGAGGTGCCGTCGCCTACTTTCACGCTCGTTCAGTTCTATGAGGGTGCGCGGCTGAACGTGGCTCATTTCGACCTCTACCGTCTCTCCGACCCCGACGAAGCTTACGAGATCGGGTTGGACGAAGCGCTGGAGGATGGGGCGGCGATCATCGAATGGCCGGAGCGGCTGGAGGGTCGCCTGCCAAGCGACCGACTCGATGTAGAGATCAGCATGGGACCTGATGCCGACAGTCGCGAGGCGCGCCTGGTTCCGTATGGCGCCTGGGAGGGTCGTGGGCTTGACGTCTGAGCGTGAGGTACTGAAGGACGACTTCCTGCAGGCGGCAGGTTTCGCCGGGGCGCGGCGTGAGCTGTTGTCGGGCGACGCCTCGACGCGCCAGTACGAACGCCTCTACCTTGAGGGCGGCTCCAGCCTGATCTTCATGGACCAGCCGCCGGCTGTGGAGAGCGTCGTCTGCCCGCCCGAGGCCACCCCGGCCGAGCGCCTGGCCCTCGGCTACAACGCGGCGGCGCGCCTGGCGGCGGGGTCCGTGGCCGCCTTCGTGACCACGGCGGCCCATCTGCGCGGACGCGGGCTCTCCGCGCCCCGGGTTGTCGCCCACTATGTGGACGCGGGTCTGGCGGTTCTGGAGGATCTGGGCGACGGCCTCTTCGCAAACCTGATCCCGCACACAGCACCTGAGCTCGAGCTCTACGAAGCAGCCGTCGACGTTCAGGTGGCCCTGCAGGCCGAGCCGCCGCCGCTCGTGCTGGAAGCCGACGGCGCGCGCTGGCCCTTGTTGACGTATGACGCCCTGGCGCTGAAGATCGCCACCGAAACCTTTCTGGAGTGGTGGCCGAAGCTGGTCGGCTTGCCCGCGTTTGGCGAGGCCGCCCTGGCCGAATGGGATGCCTTGTGGGCGCCCGTCTGGGTGCGGGGCGAGGCGGGCGCCAGCGTGTTCACCCACCGCGACTACCACGCCCAGAACTTGCTCTGGTTGCCGGATCGCGATGCCGTGGGCCGCGTCGGCCTGCTGGACTTTCAGGATGCGCTGCGGGCGCATCCGGCGTGGGACCTCACCCATCTGCTGCAGGACGCCCGGCGCGATGTTTCGCCGGACCTGGAAACCGCGATGCTGGAGCGCTTCCTGGCGGCGCGACCTGAACTGGACCGGGCTGTATTCCTGGCCGACTACCGGGCGCTGGCGGCGTCCAATGCGGTGCGGATACTGGGACGGGTGTTCGCGCGCCAGGTGTTGCTGGGACGACCCCAGTATCGCCAGTTCATGCCCCGCACCTGGCGGTATCTGGAGCGGAACCTGGAGGATCCGGCCATGGCCGGCCTGAAGGCCTGGTTCGACCGCCATGTGCCACCCGGATACCGCGCATGATCGCCGGCCCCAGGACTGCGATGGTGCTGGCCGCCGGCCTGGGCAAGCGGATGCTGCCGCTCACCGAGCATCGGCCCAAGGCGCTGGTCACGGTCGCCGGCAGGGCGCTGATCGATCATGTGCTGGACCGGTTGAGGGACGCCGGCGTCGAGCGCGCCGTGGTCAATGTGCATCACTTCGCTGACCAGATGGAGGCGCACCTCGCCGAGCGGCGGGATCTGGAAATCCTGATCGCGGACGAGCGGCCCGCCCTGCTCGACAGCGGCGGGGGCATCAAAACCGCGGCCGACCAGCTGGGTCGCGACCCGATCTTTGTGGCCAACATCGACTCCCTCTGGCTCGAAGGCGCCACACCGGCGCTGGACACCCTGAAAGGCGCATGGAACCCGGCGACGATGGACATACTGATGCTGCTGGTGAAACGGGGCCAGGGCATCGGCTTCGAGGGGCCGCAAGGGTTCCTGAGGGATCCCGAGGGGCGGCTGACGCATTCCACCGACCCCGCCTCACCAACGCCTTACGTCAACATGGGGATCGCCATCTTCAAGCCGCAGGTGCTGGACGACGAACCGGACGGGGCATTCTCGATCGTTCCGGTGTGGCATCGCCTGCAGGCCGAGGGGCGACTTCACGGTGTGCCGATGGACGGCTTCTGGATGCACGTGGGCGATCCGGCGGCGCGCGACGCGGCGGAAGCACGGCTGGCATGACCGCCTTCCTCGACCGGGCAGGTCCGCGGTGGTTCAACATTCCGGCGCACCGGCCGTTCGCAGAGGATCTGGCCCAGGGCCTGTTTGATGCGCTCTCGCCCCTGGGTCCGGAGGCGCTGGCCGACGCCGTGATCCTGACGCCCACCCGACGCGGCGCGCGCGCCCTGGCCGACGCCTTCATCAAGGCCTCGGGCGGGAAGGCCGTTCTGCCGCCGCAGATGCGGCCCCTTGGCGACCTGGAGGCCGGGGAGGCGCCATTCGAGCCGGGCGATCTGGCGCTGGACCTGCCCGCCGCCATCGACCCCCTGAAACGGCGCTTCGAGCTCACCCGGCTGGTGAGCGAGCTGGCCGATGACCTGCCGGGCGGCTTCACCACCGCCTCGGCTGCGCTGGAGCTGGCTGACGCCCTGGGGTCGTTTCTGGATGGCCTGCAGATCGAGGAGGTGCGGGTCGGCGACCGCCTGGCGGGACTGGTCGACGCCGAGCTGGCCGAGCACTGGCAGGTCTCCAGCCGGTTTCTGGACAAGGCGCTGAAACTCTGGCCTGCGCGGCTGGCCGCCCTGGGCGTGCTCGATGTCAGCGAGCGGCGGGTGCGGTTGCTGCGCCGGTTGGCCGAACGCTGGACGACCGCGCCGCCTGCGGGCGTGCTGGTGGCGGCGGGATCGACCGGTACGGCGCCGGCGACGCGCGACCTGCTGATCGCGGTGGCCGGCGCGCCTCAAGGGTGCGTGGTGCTGCCGGGGCTCGATCAGGAACTGGCCGACAGCGCCTGGGCCAAGGTGGACGTACAGCATCCGCAAGGGGCGCTGCGACGGCTGCTGGACCGCGCCGAGGTCAGGAAAGCCGATGTGCGGATCTGGCCGGCCTCGCTCCGCCCGGACAGCGCTGGACGCTGGCGTCGGCGGATCGTCAACGAGGCGCTTCGCCCGGCCGAGGAAACCGCCGACTGGCTGCGCGTCATCGCCGGACTGCGCGCGGAAGGGGCTGCCGACGCCCCCGATCCTGTGGCCGCAGGTCTGGACGGCCTTTCGCTGATCACCGCCCGCACCGATGAGGAAGCCGCAACCGTCGTGGCGCTGCTGCTGCGCGAGGCGCTGGAAACGCCGGATCGCACCGCCGCCCTGGTGACGCCCGATCAGGCGCTGGCGCGGCGGGTTACGGCCAAGCTGGGTCGCTGGGGCGTGATCCCGGATTCCTCCGTCGGCGACAACCTCGCGGGCAGTTCGTGCGGCGTCCTGGCCGGCATGATGGCGCGGGCAGCGGCGGACCCGCTGGATCCGGTGACCCTGCTGGGCCTGCTGAAACATCCGTTTTCCACATTCGGCGATGTGGCAGGCCTGGAGCGCGCCGCGCTGCGCGGTCCTCGCGCCCGGACCTGGGATGAGCTGAAAGGCCGACTGGCCGAGGCGCCTGAGGCGCAGTCGCAGGCCTTGCGGTTGATGGCTCTGGTCGAGGCCTTGGCCTGGCCGGGGGAGACGGACTCACCTTCAGCCGCGGCCAGGCGGATCGCGGCGTCGATGGAAGCGCTGGCGGAGGGCGCCGGCGGGCTCTGGGCCGGCCACGGCGGCGAGGCCATGTCGCGGCTGCTGGCAGCGCTGATTCAGGACGGCGAAGGCTTGCCGCCCGCCACGCCCCGGGGGTTCGCCGACCTGCTGGGCCGGCTGATGGAGGGCGAGACCGTGCGCAGTGGCGGCGCCACTCACCCGCGCCTGCGGATCATGGGGGCCATCGAGGCCCGGCTTGTACGCGCCGACCGGCTGGTGGTGGCGGGGCTGGAGGAAGGCGTCTGGCCCGGCGGGGCGGCGCTGGACCCGTTCCTGTCGCGCCCCATGCGCGCGGCCCTGGACCTACCCTCGCCGGAACGCCGGATCGGCCTGGCCGCCCACGACTTTGCCCAGGCGGCATGCGCGCCGGAGGTCGTTCTTCTCCATACAGAGCGCCGGGAAGGCGCACCGTCGGTCAAGTCGCGCTGGCTGTGGAGACTGGAGACCCTGGCCCTGGGCGCCGGACTGGAGATCCCCGGGCGACCGTGGGTTCTGGACTGGGCGCGCCGCCTGGATGCGCCGGGTGGCTACGAGCCCGTGAAACGCCCCGCGCCGATCCCGCCGGTCGCCGATCGGCCGCGGACCATGGCCGTGACCCGGGTGGAGGCCCTGACGCGCGATCCCTATGCGGTCTGGGCGCGGGACATCCTGCGTCTCTATCCGCTGGATCGCCCGGATGAGACCGCCGACGCCCGCGCGCGGGGTACTGCGATCCACGCCGCCTTTGAACGGTTCGCCGAGGCCTATCCGGCGGCCCTGCCTGCAGACGCCGCCGATGAGTTTGCGCGGCTCTATCTTGAGGAGCTGGAACAGGCCGGCCTGCCACATGAGGCGATGGCCCGTGAGCAGGCTCTGGCCAGGGAAGCGGCCGAATGGGTGGCCGATCTGGAGCGTGAGCGCCGGGATGGCAGGACGATCCGGGTGGAGCTGAAGGGGGAGCGCACGCTGGCGGGTCCCGCCGGCCCGTTCACGATCTCTGCCCGCGCCGACCGGATCGAGGTCACCGCAGACGGTTTCGGCCACATCCTCGACTACAAGACCGGCAAAGCGCCGTCGAAACGGGAGGTCGACGCCGGATTTTCGCCTCAACTCACCCTGACGGCGGCGATCCTTGAGGCCGGAGGTTTCCCGGAGCTGGGGCGCCTGAAGCCCGGGGACCTGACCTATCTGGAGATCACCGGCCGCAAGCCTGCCGGCAAGGTCGAGACCCGCGCAGAGGCGGGTGCGGACAGCGCAGAGGCCGCCGAGCGGGCCTTCGACGGCCTGGCGCGACTGGTGGAACGCTTCGACGATCCGGCCCAGCCCTATCTGTCGCGCGTGGCGCCGCAGTTCGTGAAAGCCCGGATGAGCGACTACGACCACCTGGCCCGCGTGTTCGAGTGGTCCACCAGCGGCGAGGAGGGCGAGGAATGAGCGTCACCGTCCTGCTGACCCCTCTGGCCGATCCCCAGCAGGAGGCCGCCGACCCGACGCTGTCGGCCTTCGTCACCGCCAACGCCGGGTCCGGCAAGACCAAGACCCTGATCGACCGGGTGGCGCGGCTGTTGCTGGCCGGCGCCAGGCCCGAGACCATTCTCTGCGTCACCTACACCAAGGCCGCAGCCTCGGAGATGCAGCGCAGGCTCTATGAGGTGCTGGGCGGCTGGTCGGTGCTGGATGACGCCGCGTTGGCGGGCGCCTTGACGAAGCTGGAAGGCCGCCGGTTCGATGTGGCGGACCTGTCCAAGGCCCGATCCCTGTTCGCCCAGGCGCTGGAAACGCCCGGGGGCCTGAAGATCCAGACCATCCACGCGTTCTGCGAGAAGCTGTTGCGACGGTTCCCGCTGGAGGCCGGTATCTCGCCCGGGTTCCGGGTGATGGATGACACAGCCTCCGCCGCCGTGGCCAGTGCGGCGCGACGGCAGGTGGCGCAGCTGGCGATGAAGGCCGGACACATGGTCGCCGAATCCTATGCCCGGTTCTCGGTGGCGCTGGATTTCCAGAGCTTCCAGAAGATGTTCGCCGACTTCGAGACACGCCGCGGGGCGCTGACGAAGTTCCTGGCGCAGGAAGGCGGGCTGGACGGGGCCATTGGCTGGGTCTGGCGCGCCGTGGACGTGCCCCGGGATTCGGATCCGGAAGACCTTGGCCGGATGGCGATGGCGCAGATGGATCGCGATCTCTATCGCCGCACAGCCGCGAGCCTTGCCCTGGGCGCGAAGACCGACGTGGGGCGGGCGGAGAAACTCGCCGCCCTGGCGGCGGCGGACGCTCCCGATTTTGAGACGGCGCTGGCGATATTCTTCACCGCATCAGGATCGCCAGCCAAATGGATGGACACCTCGGCGCGGATCAAGAACGATGAGGCGTTGCGATCCCTCCTGCTGGCGGAGCAGGCGCGGCTGGATGCGGCCGCCGAACGCATTCGCGCCGCCCGGATCGCGTGTGACACCACGCACGCCCTGAGACTGGCCTCCGCCTACCTCCTGGCCTACGAGATCGAGAAGACGGCGGCGAGCGCGCTCGACTTCGCCGACCTGATCGAGAAGACCTGCCACCTGCTGCGCGATCAGCCAGCGGCGGCCTGGGTGCTCTACAAGCTCGACGGCGGGATCGACCACATCCTGGTGGACGAGGCCCAGGACACGGCGCCGGATCAATGGAGCATCGTCAATGCGCTGGCCGAGGAGTTCTTCTCCGGGGCCGGCGTGCGCAGTGAAACGCGCCGGCGCACGCTGTTCGTGGTGGGTGACGAGAAACAGTCGATCTATTCCTTTCAGGGCGCGCAGCCCGAACAGCTGCTGCAGCAGTTCGCCGTCCACACGGCGCGGGCCGAGAGCGCGGGCCAGCGCATGCCGCGCGTGGACCTGCGGGTCTCCTGGCGCTCGACGCCGCAGGTCCTGAAGTTTGTGGACGCCACCTTTGCGCCGCCGGCCCTTGCGGGCGCCATCCAGCCCCGCGCGGAGCCCGAAGCCGTACAGCATGAGGCCGCCCAAGTGCGCCGCGACCACGCAGGCTGTGTCGACGTCTGGCCGCTGGAAGTGGAGGCCAAGGGCGAGGACCGTGAAGCCTGGGACGCCCCGCTGGACGCCGAGCTCGAGGACAGCGCCAACCGCCGTCTGGCCCGCCGGATCGCCGCCGAGATCAAGGCGCTGATCGCCCGCGGCGACGCTGTCTACGACAAGGAGGCTCGGACCTGGCGCCCGGCGCATGAAGGCGACGTGCTGATCCTGGTGCGGCGGCGGCGGGCGCTGTTCGAGGAGATCCTGCGCGCCCTTAAGCACGCCGGTGTTCCAGTGGCCGGGGCCGACCGGCTGGCGCTGTCGCAGCACATCATCTTCGACGACCTGAACGCCCTGGCCCGCTTTGTCCTGTTTCCCGGCGACGAACTGACCCTGGCGGCGGTGCTAAAGAGCCCGTTCTGTGGCCTGGACGACGACAGCCTCTACGCTCTGGCGCACGGGCGAAAGGCCGAGGGGCTCTGGCCGCGCCTGCAACGCCGGGCCGCCGAGCGCCCGAAGTGGCAGGCGGCCGCAGCGTTTCTGGAGCATGCCCTGAATCGGGGACGGAGCCGGGCGCCTTTCGAGTTCTTCGCCGACCTGCTGGGCCGTACCGGCGAGGGGGGCCGCACCATTCGCCAGGACCTGCTGCACCGGCTGGGGGCGGAGGCCGAGGATGCGCTGGACGAGTTTCTGAACCAGGTGCTGGCCGCCGAGGCGAGGGGCGTTCACAGCCTCGAACACCTGGCCGCCGACCTCGCCGGGCTCGACATCACCGTAAAGCGCGAGATGGAGGCCGAGCGCCGCGAGGTGCGCGTCATGACCGCCCATGGCGCCAAGGGCCTGGAGGCGCCCATCGTCTTCCTGCCGGAGACCACGATCACCCAGACCGGGCGGGGATCTGCGCTGATGCGCCATACCCATGATCGCACCGAGGGCTTCCTCTGGTGCTCATCCGGCGCGCGCGACTGTGACGCCACCGCACTGGCCCGAACCCGGCGCGCCGAGCGCGAGGAGGCCGAGGCCTACCGTCTGCTCTACGTGGCGCTGACCCGGGCGCGGGATCGTCTGGTGCTGTGCGGTCGGGTGTCGGATCGGGACAGAAACAAGCTGCCGGGCTGGTGGGGGGCCATCCAGAACGCCCTGTCGGACAGCGGCGTGGCCGATGAGGTCCGCACCCTCACGATCGACGATCTGACATTCCAGCGGTTCGGGCCCGATCCCCTGACGCTCGAAGGGGCAGAGACCTCGCCGGCGCCCATCGCGCCCTTGCCGGACTGGACGTCCCTGGTCGCCCCGCCGGAGGCCTTCGCCCGCTATGCGTCTCCGTCGGATCTCGGGGAGGGCGCCGTGAGCGCGGCCGCATCACCCCTGGCCGAAACCGGCGGGCTGGGTCGCTTCCGACGCGGCGACCTGATCCACCGACTGCTGCAGTTGCTGCCCGACCTTCCCGCCGCCGAACAGCCGGCGGGCGCGACCGCCCTGCTGGCGCGGGAGGCCGACCTCAGCCCGGTTCAGCGCGCCGAGATGGCGGACGCGGCGCTTTCCGTCCTGCAGGATCCAGCCTTCTCGCAGGTGTTCGGCGAAGGCTCCCGCGCCGAGGTCACCGTCGCCGGGACAGCGCAAGCCCTGCCGTCTGGCCTCAGAATCTCAGGGCGGATTGACCGGTTGGTTGTGCTGCCGGACCGGGTGCTGGTGGTGGATTTCAAGACCAACCGGCCCTCTCCCAACGTGATCGGTGAGGCCGACCCCGCCTATCTTCGGCAGATGGCGCTCTACTGGGCGGTGCTCTCGGATATCTTTGCCGGACGGCGCATCGAAGCCGCCATTGTCTGGACGGACGGCCCCAAGCTGATGCCGATCCCAGAAAACCTGCTGGCTCAAACCCTTGCCGAACTGCACCGCGCCGGTTGATAGAGGGTCAGGGTCCGCTTACATGGCGGTCTTGAGAGTCGCGGTTCCGCCTTGTCCAGGGCCCCGTGCAACAGGAGTTTCCAGATGAGCACCGTCAAGGTCACTGACGAATCCTTTCAAGCCGACGTCCTGGGGGCCAGCCAGCCTGTGCTGGTGGATTTCTGGGCCGAGTGGTGCGGCCCCTGCAAGCAGATCGCCCCGGCGCTGGAGCAGATCTCCGAGGAACTGGCCGGCAAGGTGACCATCGCCAAGCTCGACATCGAGCAGAGCCCGACAACCCCGTCGCGCTATGGCGTGCGCGGCATCCCGACAATGATGCTGTTCAAGGACGGCCAGATGACCGCGATGAAGGTCGGCGCCATGCCCAAGCAGAAAATCCTGGAGTGGCTCGCCGAAGCCGGCGTCGCCGCCTGACCCCTTTTCCCTCCTCTTCCCTGGCTATCGGAACCCCGCTCTGTAGTTCGAGGCCGGTCGTTCCCTTCGCCCCTTGTGGGAGAAGGTGGCAGGCGAAGCCTGACGGATGAGGGGTCGAAAACCGGCTCAGGATAGATCACCCTGCGCCATGGCTCGCCCCACGACCGTCCCGCAAGCCCGCGCTCTGCGTCGCAACGCCCCGTAAACAGACCGCCTGCTGTGGAAGCTGCTGCGAGATCGAAGGCTGGAAGGCTTGAAGTTCCGGCGACAGGCCCCGCTCGGACCTTATGTTCTGGACTTTGTCTGCCTGCGACATCGATCGGTGATCGAGGCGGGTGGCCCGTTTCACGAGCCGGAACGCGATGCCGTTCGCGACGCTTGGCTGATAGCAAAGGGATTTTGGATCCTGCGCTGTCCAAACACTGACATCCAGCTCAAGGACTGGCAGATCATCGCGCGCATTCTCGAGGTCGTCGGGACGCCGCCACCCCAGTCATAGGCCGGTGCGACCCCTCATCCGACCGCCTTCGGCGGCCACCTTCTCCCACAAGGGGAGAAGGTCTTCCTTACAATGCATTGATATACTTGTTTTTACTGGTGCGTGGATCCCTCCCCGTAGAGGGTAGAGAGACCTACCCCGGCCAGGTCTCGGGGCTCATGGCCAGGACCTCGCCGGCGAAATGCAAGCCGCCGCAGATCAGCACGTGGGGCGCCGGGCCCTCTATCTCCAGGGCGCGCGCGACCCCGTCTGACACATTGGCCGCGGTCTCCGGCTCAAGGCCGGCGCGGAGGGCCGCGTCGACCAGATCGTCCGTGCTGGCCGCGATAGGGCTGTCGAACGTCGTGGTGATCACCCGGGGCCGCATCTCGGCGAAGGGGCGGAAAAAGCCCTCGGCGTCCTTGCGGGCAAACATGCCGGTGACCAGCACCAGGGGCCGGGGATCGCGATCCACGATCCGGGCCGCCGCCTCGGCCAACGCCCGGCCCGCATGGGGATTGTGGCCGCCGTCCAACCAGAGATCGGCGCCACGCGCCCGGGCCAAGGCCGCCAGCGGGCCCGCTGTCAGGCGCTGCATCCGCGCCGGCCAGACGGTAGACGCCACGCCACGCCCCAGATCCTCGTCGGCCAGGTCATGGTTGAAGGTCAGGGCCGCCGCCACCGCCAGACCGGCGTTGGCGAACTGGTAGCCGCCGAACAGGCTGGGCGCCGGCAGGTCCAGCAGGCGATCGGGCATCTGCACCAGCAGCCGGCCACGCTCCTCCCAGGCGTCGAAATCACGCCCCATCAGCAGCATCGGGGCCATCCGGTCGTCGGCCTCGCGCTCGATCATCGCCAGCGCCTCGTCGTCCTGACGCGCCACGACCACGGGGCGACCCCGCTTGATGATGCCGGCCTTCTCCCAGGCGATATTGGAAAGCGCCGGGCCCAGCATCTCCACGTGATCATAGTCCACCGGCGTGATCACGCTGACGGCAGGCGCCTCGAACACATTGCTGGCGTCAAAGCGTCCGCCAAGCCCGACCTCCACGACGCACAGATCCGCCGGCGTCTCGGCGAAGGCCAGATAGGCCAGCACCGTGGTGATCTCGAAAAAGCTGATCGCCTCGCCGGCATTGGCGGTCTCTACACGCTCGATCAGGGCCGAGAGCTGAGCATCCGTGATCAGCTTTCCGGCCAGCCGGATCCGCTCGGCAAACCGCACCAGATGCGGCGAGGTGAGCACATGCACCCTCAGCCCCGCCGCCTCGCCGATGGCGCGCAGGAAGGCCACCGTGGAGCCCTTGCCATTGGTGCCCGCCACGTGGATCACCGGCGGGAGCTTCAGATCGGGTCGGCCCAGCGCCGCCAGCAGGCGTTCAACACGGCCCGTCGTAAGATCGATCAGGGTCGGATGATTGGCGCGCAATCGCTGGATCACCGCATCGGAGGCGCGGATCGGATCGAAGCCGGGGTCGGCGGGAAGGGAGGTCATGGCGTCCACTCCCCGGAGTGTTCCTTATTCTCCTCCCCCGTCGGGGGAGGGGGACCGCGCGAAGCGGGGTGGAGGGGGCTCGCCGGGCGCCACGCATACG
>NZ_JBIKNZ010000041.1:0-27682 GCF_044358365.1 Phenylobacterium sp.
ACGAACCCCACCGCTTCAGGCTCGATCCGGTCCACTTGACCTCGGGACTGAACACCTAGCGCGAGGCGATCCGCAGGAAGGCGCGGCCGGCGGCGAAGTCGCCCACCTCCACATAGGCGGTCCGGACCCGCTCACCGGAGAACAGGAACTCCACGGCGATGGACTCGCGCGGGTCGAGGTCGCCCAGCGCCTGGGCGGCGGCGACAGGGAAACGGAACGCCCAGCCCGCCTCCACAGCCTTGGGCAGCAGTTCCGGCCCGGCCGAGCTGCGGGCCTCGGCCAGATAGCTGCGGGTCGCGGTGCGGGGCGGCAGCTTCGCGCTCAAGGGCGCGGCCTTGCCGGTGGCGATCAGGTAGGGTCCCAGCGTGCGCGCGCCGTCGCGCATGACCAGACGCGCCGCATAGGGCGTGCGGCCGTCGGCGAAGGTCGCCACCGCCAGCAGCCCGTTGGCGCCGTCCCAGCCCGCCAGCCCGAAGGTCATCCGGTCCGCGCCGAACCGGCTGTCCTGCGACAGACGCCAGCGCGCCGCGCGGCCCGTGGTGCGATCGGCCCGCCAGTCGGCGACATCGCCGGGATAGACCATCCGGGAAATGCGCTGATAGCCGGCGAACGCGCTCTTCACGCGGTTGGCGGCGTCGACCACCCGCTCGCTGTCGCACTCCAGCCGCGCGGCGCGAAAGCGGGCGTCGCGTTCCAGGCTGGTCAGGGTTCTGGCGTCGGATCCGGCGCGGAGCGCCGCGCCCCGGGCCTGCTGCGTCGCCGCCGCCAGCGCGGCTGCGACCTCCGGCGAGAACAGGCCGCAACGGTCGCCCGCCTCGCTGGTCGCCGCACGTTCGATGAACAGGTCGACCGGCCTGGCCAGCGCCACGCCGGGGGCGGCCAGCACGGCCAGACCCGAAACACCCATCCACCACCACGCCGGCCTCGCGCTTCTGCGCGTGCTCGTCATGCATTTAGCCTTTCGCGGCCTTGTCTGGCCGTCTGGGCGCAAGCTGTACCTCAGGAAGGTTGACCCGGGGTTGACGGGCGCCGGGCGCATCAGCGCATGGTCTGCGCCATGCTGCTGTCTGCCGATATCTGGGTTGGCGCCCTGATCCGCCGCGTCGAGATCGGCGGCGGCTTCGCCGTGGTCGTGCGCAAGGGCGACCCGCGCGCCGGCGCGGTGCTGGTCAAGATCCTGAACCGCAGCGACGGCACGGCGCGGCTGCTGGCCGAAGCCACACGGGGAGACGGCGACCGCATCTGGATGCAGCCGGTCGCCTCCACGGCCGAGCCGGACCTGGACCGCTATATCGAACGCGCCGTCCGCATCGACCCCGACGTCTGGGTGGTGGAGATCGAGGACCGCGAGGGCCGGCACTTCCTGGTGGAGCCGGTGGAGAAGGGCTGAAGCGCCTTACCCGTCGTCGGCGAGTTCCATCTGGGGGAAGAGCCAGCTTTCCAGCGGCTTGGGCAGGCTTTCCCAGTCGGGATTGTAGCGCAGGCCGTAGCGTCGGCAGACGTCGCGGACCAGCCGCTCCACCGGCGCGCGGGCCAGGGCCGGTTCGGCGACGGCGGCCAGCGCCTCATCGGCGAGGCGGTCCCGAAGGCGGGCGGCCGCGGGCCGGTCGAGACGCTCGGTCTCACGCTCGTTCCAGATGATCCGCTGGACCGCCCGCTGCAGGATCGCGCGGCGCCGGTCAGCCTCGGCCCTTGCCGCCGCCGGATCGGGCCGGCCTGGCTGCGCCAGCCCGCTCGCCGCCAGGCCGAGGTACGACAGGGTAGGGCTCTCGGCGGTCAGATCGACGCGCCGCCCGTGATTGACGTGATGGTTTTCCCAGCCCTGGGCCAGTCGCGCCCGGAGCGCGATCGACTGACGCAGCGAGCGGGTGACGCGATTATAGGCCCGCGTGATATCAGCCGCCTTCTCCGCATCCGCCTCGGCCATGGCCTCGCCATAGAGCCTCCGCGCCAGGGCCAGATCCATCGCCGCGATCTCCCGCAGGACGGCGTCGTCCTCGGGCAGTTCGGGAATGTCGGCAGGGGCGGACATGAACAAAACAGGAACATAAGGATGGGAGGATGTCAACTGTTTTCGAGCGTCGGAGGGCGGCAACGGTCGACCCCTAGCCTGACAATTGGTACCCGATGACCGCCCGCAAGCAGACCTTCCGAGCGGCTGAGATGGAGGGATAGCGGACATAGCGAGGATATCAAATCGAGCCGATGGCAAGCCACCTCATCAGCCGGGACATCTGCTGAGGCCGGAAGTTAGACAATGTGACCGAGTGGCGCGCCGTCACGGGCTAGTGACAGGCTAGGGTTGGAGAGTTTGCACCCAACCGGCGATGAGTTGACCTTAGACTGACAGCCCCATTGGCGATCCCGGTTTGTGCCTTATACCGAGCGTTAGTGGCGCCCGCGCCCAACCGAGTCCGCTGCCCGATGACACTGACCCCTGACCGACTAGCCGCAACCAACTTTCCGCCGTCCCGCCAAGCGGCCCTGGACCGACTGGCTGGCTTTGCGCCGCGGGCCGGCCGCGCCTACGATATCGGGCGGAATGCCGATCCGGGGCCGGACCAGCCGGGTGCCGTGTCGCGGTTGTCGCCCTGTACAAGCCGTCGGCTCATTACCGAGCAGGAGATCGTCGAGGCGGTCCTGGCGCTCCATCGGCTCGAGGTAGCCGAGAAGTACGTCCAAGAAGTGCTTTGGCGAACCTACTGGAAGGGTTGGCTGGAGCTTCGCCCCTCCGTCTGGACCCGATTTTTGGAGACCCGCGAGCGCAGCCTCACCGATCTTGCGGACAGCCGGGTCCTAGCCGACGCCGAGCGCGGCACCACCGGGATCGAGGGGTTCGATGATTGGGCGCGTGAGCTGGTTCAGACGGGTTATCTGCACAACCACGCGCGGATGTGGTTCGCATCGATCTGGATCTTCACTCTAGGCCTGCCGTGGGCCCTCGGCGCCGATTTCTTCCTTCGTCATCTGGTCGATGCCGACGCAGCCAGTAACACGCTGTCCTGGCGCTGGGTCGCTGGCCTCCAGACGCCGGGCAAAACCTATCTTGCGACCGCCTCCAACATCGAGCGCTACACCGAGGGCCGGTTTGCCCCCAAAGGCTTGGTCCAGGCAGCTGTTGCCATGACCGAGCCTCCGGTTGGTCCCGCACTGCCTCTGGCGCCCCGGCTGCCGACCGACCTGCGCCAGCCCTTCCTGCTGCTGGTCACGCCGGACGACCTGCATCCAGAATCCCTGCTGCCTGTCCGATCGGCGGTTCAGGGCGCGGTTGTGGCTGCTGATCCCGCCCTGTCCTGGGGCGAGGCGGGCTGGCGGTTCACTGATGCTGCTGCCCGCGACTCCGCCACCCGCGCCGTCAGGCATTTTGGCTGCCCTGTCAACCGCCTGGACAGGCTGGCGGCATCGGACCTGGCGACGGCGGCGGGGGATGTCGGTGTCAGCAGAATCGTGACGGCCTTCGCGCCCGTGGGGCCGACGGCACAGGCCTTGGCGCGGCTGGCACCAGAGTTGGCCTTGGCTGGCATCACGCTAGTCCAGGTGCGTCGGGACTGGGACGACGCTTTCTGGCCATTGGCCACGAAGGGCTTCTTCGCGTTTAAGGACCGGATCCCGGCAGTACTTGGCGAGTTGGGGGTCTCGTGACCGGGCCGCTGCAGGTCGTCTGGTTCAAGCGCGACCTGCGGGTTGTCGATCACCGGCCGCTGACCCTGGCGGTCCGGGCCGGGCCGGTCCTGCCTCTCTATATCGTCGAGCCTGGTCTATGGGCCCAGCCAGACGCCTCGGCCCGGCAGTGGGACTTTGCGGCGGAGTGCCTGAAGGAACTGGACCAGGCCCTGTCAACCCTCGGCCAGCCCCTCTACGTGCGGACAGGCGAGGCCGCCCAGATCCTGGCCCAGTTGCATGCACAGCGAGGCATTGCCGCCCTGTGGAGCCATGAAGAGACCGGCAATGGCTGGACCTATGCCCGCGACCTCGCTGTGGCGGCCTGGGCCAGACGCGCGGGAGTGCCCTGGCATGAACCACGACAGTTCGGTGTGATCCGCCGCCTGAAATCTCGTAATGGCTGGGCCAGGGCCTGGGACCAGGACATGGCCCAGCCCCTGACCCCGCAGCCCACTGCCCTGACCCGGCTGGAGGGCTTTCAGGGGGATCGCCTGCCGGACTCCGCCACGGTGGGCCTGGCGCCCGACCCCTGCCCGCATCGGCAGACCGGCGGCCGGACGGCGGCCCTGACGATACTGGACAGTTTCCTCAACGCCCGCGGCCGCGACTACCGCTTCCAGATGTCCAGCCCGGTGACGGCCTTCGACGCCAGTTCCCGACTTTCGCCGCACCTGACCTGGGGCACGATCTCTATGCGTGAGGTCGCTCAGGCCAGCGCTGCCCGGATGCGCGACTTGAGGGCCTCCGGCGATCCGGACGCCAGCCGTTGGCGCGCCTCCTTGGTCTCCTTCATCGGCCGCCAGCACTGGCATTGCCACCTCATGCAGAAGCTGGAGGACGAACCGCGCATCGAGTTCGAAAATCTGCATCCGGCCTATAACGGCCTGCGCCCGCAGGTGGCCGATCCGGACCGCCTTGCTGCCTGGAGCGAGGGGCGCACCGGCTTTCCCTTCGTCGATGCCTGCATGCGGGCCCTCAACCAGCATGGCTGGATCAATTTCCGCATGCGCGCCATGCTGATGTCCTTTGCGAGCTATCACCTGTGGCTGCCCTGGCGGGAGACCGGCCTGCATCTGGCGCGCAAGTTCGTCGACTATGAGCCTGGCATCCACTGGTCGCAGGTCCAGATGCAGTCGGGTACGACCGGTATCAATACCATGCGGATCTATAACCCGGTAAAGCAGGGTCTGGACCAGGACCCCGATGGCCGGTTCGTGCGGGCTTATCTGCCAGAGCTGTCGGATGTACCAGGCGCCTTCTTGCACGAGCCCTGGGCCTGGCCTGGCGCCGCCCGCCTCGCCTATCCGCCGCCGCTGGTCGACAATGCCGCCGCCGCCCGGGCCGCCCGGGAAGCGGTCCATGCGGTCCGCCAGGGTCCGGCCCATGGGGATCAGGCGCGGGACATCGTCGCTAGACACGGCAGCCGCAAAGCCGGCATTCCGATGCGGGGCGGCCGCCGAAAACCCGCCGCCTCGTCTTCATCCTCGCCGGGGCCTGACCCTCAGCTGACCCTAGACCTCTGACGACGACTACCCGAGACCTGGTCCTGCGCGACCAGCTGACCCCACCCTGTCCAAACTGGCAGTGGGGTGCTGAGGTAGCGGCAAACTTCGGCGCGAACCGGGGCGACGCGCTGGCAAAACTGGGAAAGTCCGACAAGACCCGGGAACACTGGCGCGCGGCGGCGAGCATGGACCTATCGTCTACGGATCGGGCGCGGGTCACGGCATTGCTCCAAGAGCGCACTACCTGAGCTTCCGCTTTGGGTCGTTCTTTCGCGTTGGCTTCCGGCCAACACGCGGACGTTGGCATCCGGCGCCGTGGAGCAGACATTCGGAACGGGCAAGACGGGTCACGACCCGTCATTCCTGACGCGCGTCATTCTCGCCCAAAGTGCATCGCCCGAAGTCTGCAGAGCAGATCTGGACCGGTCCCTCGGTGGGTCAGGTGTGGCTGGCGAACACCTGGGTGCGGCCGCTTCTGTCCAGCAGCAACAGGGTGTCAAAAGGTTCGGTGACCCCCGAGGCCTGCTCCATCCCCGGCGATCCGATCGGCATGCCGGGGACGGTCAGGCCCAACGCCTTTGGACGGGTTTTCAACAGCCTGGCCACATCCTCCGCCGGCACATGGCCTTCGATCACATAGCCGCCGATCATGCCGGTGTGGCACGACGACAGCGCGAACGGAATTCCGTACTGCTCGCGCACGGGCGCGAGGTCCTGCATCTCCTTGACCACGGCTCTGAAGCCGGCCTGGTTCATGTGGGTCACCCACGCCTTGCAGCAGCCGCACCAAGGCGTCTTGTAGACAACGATCTCCTGGGCCCTGGCGGCCTGGGCGCAACCGGCGGCGATCAGCAGCGCAGGAGCGGTCGCGAGCAGTCCGCGCCGGGAGATATGGTGCTGCCGCATTGCGTTCCCTTCCGGGGTCAAAGTCCCGCCACCCATGCACGCCCACCCTACGACCGCTTCAGGGACGCGATCTTTCCGGCGACGCTTACACCTGATCGGTAGGCGCCGTAGACCGTCACGGCATAGGGGGTGGGCGCGGCGTCGCCCGCGAAATGAACGAGGTCAGACAGGGGTTCCGCGAAGACCTTTCGCGCGTCGGCCGCGCCGGGCGGCAGCGCACTGTAGCTTCCCATCGCGAGCGGATCCGACACCCAGTCATAGGCCGTCGCGGCGGCGATGCTGTTGGCGACATTTGACCCGAGGAGAGCTGATACGCGTTCGATGGCGTAGGCTTTTCGTGCGCCCGGGGTCTGACCTGCCAGATCGCGCGCGGTGTCGCCTGACGCGATCAGGGTCAGCAGCGGATTGAACCTGTCGGCAATCAGGACTTCACGTCGACCGCCCGCCAGATCGTCGAGATCGGCGTGATAATCGGCAAGTCCTTCGGCGGGCAGACCAAGCCGCATGCCGACCTTGAGGAACTGACCCTTGTGGAAGGACGCCAACGCTTGCTGCTTGGCGAGAGGGAGGGCGGGCATGAAACTGATCGAGCCGCTGGCAAGCACCGTCGGCGGCACGGCCACGATCACCCGCCGGGCGGAAATTGCGCCCCAGTCGCCCGATACCTTCACCCTGCCGGATTGCGACCAGTCCAGCGCCGTAACGCGATGCCCGAGCCTGACCGGAACACGGGCGAATACGCGCGCGATCAGGGCCCCGTAGCCCCCCTTGACGGCCAGATCGCCGCCATCGGTCAACGTCGCCCAATCCAGGATTGAGATCTGCTCCGGATTGGCCGCCATCGAGAATGCAGCGGCGCCAATCACGCCGTTCTGCCATAGATCATCACTCCGGAACCCGGAAAGGGCGGCATCTTTTCCTGAGAAAATCTGCGATCCCATCCGGCGCTCAAGCTGTTTTTCGGCGCGGGAAAACGATCGACCTGACGCCCTCCGATCCAGGGGCGAACCCTGACGATAGAGTTGCAGGTTGCTGGTGCTGGCATCAACGAGTTGCAGACCCAGGGCGCGAGCGCTGGATCTGAAGCTGTTCACCTCGGCGTTGTGCAGCCAATGAGCGCCCTGGTCAAAAGGCAGACCAAGCGTCTCGCTCTCTGTCCAGGCGCGCCCGCCAATACGGTTCCGGGCCTCCAGAACGATAACCTTCAGGCCCTTGCGGAGAAGCGCGTCGGCGGCGCTCAGGCCGGCTGTGCCGGCTCCAATGACGACGACGTCCGTGTCGGCCTCGACGCCGGCGCGCAAGACCGTGGGCGCCGACAGGGCGGTCGCCACGCCGGCCAGAA
The DNA here is from genome assembly GCF_044358365.1 of Phenylobacterium sp. GTDB lineage: Bacteria > Pseudomonadota > Alphaproteobacteria > Caulobacterales > Caulobacteraceae > Phenylobacterium. The sequence continues at coordinate 7,417 of NZ_JBIKNZ010000041.1, forward strand.
ACGTGCGACGTGCAAGAATGGAAGACACGGGGGAACGGCTCCATTATATGACAAAGTTATCATCTTAAATATGACGAGATTGTCGTGTTTGCAAGCCCCGGACGTGAAAAGCCTCACCTGTCGTGACTGAAGCCCACAAAAGTCTCGCCCTGCCGGCGCTCCAGAAGCGCGGCCGTGACCGCCAGCAATCCTTGCTGGATGCTGCTGAAGCGCTGATCGTGGAACGGGGGCTGGAAGGGTTCGCGATGGCGGATGTCGCGAAGCGCGCCAAGGCCGCGCATGGATCACTGTACCAGTTCTTCGCGTCGCGGACGGCTATTCTGTTGACGCTCCACGCCCGTCACATAGAGCGTCTGAAGGCGGCTTTGGCCGATGCCAGTGCTATGCTAAAGGCCGAGCCCGCGCGCCCTCCGCCCAAGGTGTTCCTGGAGGCCTATCTGGCTCCGCTGCAGGCGTTTATGGAAGCGAACCCTGCCTATCGGATCCTGCGGCTGGGCATGCCGGAAGACTGGGAGGGCGCGGGTCAGGAAGCTGCTCTCGATTCGGGCGTTGTCACAGAGTTGACCGACATGCTGGCCTGGCTTGCGCCGGAGGCGCCGGCCTCGACGCGAAATCTGTCAGCGCAGATCCTGCTGCAGGTGGTCGACGCCCTGTTTGTCCTGAATGCCTCCGACGACATGAAGGCGGAAGCCACGCGGTTGCTGGAGATGTATCTCGACGACCTGATCGAGAAACACGGTGACATCGCGTAATTCACCCACTGTATTTCAACGTGTTTTCGGTGCTACCCTCCATTGGGGCAGTCCGGTCAATGGGTCTGCACTGGCCCGTCAAGCCGGCACTAATTCGAAGTTTGGCGCCGAATGTGTGCAGATTGTGCCGCTCGGCTTTGCCGTGGGAGTTCTCCGTCCACTGTAGGTCGGGACCCCACGCATGCTGAAATCCATCCTCCTGACGTCCGCCGCCGCCGCGGCCGTCCTGACATCGAGTGCGGCCGAGGCCGCCGATTTCCTGTTCACAGGCACGATCGAACACTGGGTGGTCCCCACGACGGGTATCTATGAGATCATGGCGTTCGGCGCCCAGGGAGGCGGCAGCGGCGGACGCGGCGCGCAGGCCGGCGGCGGTCTCAACCTCAGCGCCGGGGAGGTGCTGTCGATCCTGGTCGGCGGGCAAGGGGCCAGCCCTGGCTTCGACCGCGCAAGTGGCGGCGGGGGCGGCAGCTTTGTCGTCGGCGGGCTCAGCCCACTTGTGGTCGCCGGCGGTGGCGGTGGCTTCGCCTTCACGATCGGCACCAGTTCCGGGGTGGTGAGCCGCTCCGGCGGCGGGCGCGGCGGCGGCGTCAACGGCAGCGGCGGATCCGCCGCCTACTCTTGCAAGGCCGGAAGCGGCGGCGGCTTCAGCGGCAACGGCGCGAAGTGCCGGTCGAATGGCGGCGCCTCGTTCCTGAACGGCGGCGCGGGCGGGGCGTCGAGCGGCGGACGCAGCTTTGCAGGCGGCTTCGGCGGCGGCGGCGCCAGCGATGGGACCTATGGCGGCGGCGGCGGCGGCGGCTATTCGGGCGGCGGCGGCAGCTGGTACGGACTATACTCAGGCCAGGGTCCGGCCGGCGGCGGCGGCTCGTATGTGGCGACCCGCGCGACGAACGTCGTCCTGTCGTCGGGCAAGCGCGTGGGCAACGGCTTGATCACGATCAACATGCTGGCGGCGGCGCCCGTCCCCGAACCCGCGACGTGGATCTCGATGCTCACCGGCTTTGGCCTGCTCGGCCTCGTGCTGCGCCGGCGGGTTGGCGCGCGCCCGCGGCTGGCCTGACGGCGCGGACGCAGCACCAGGCATGGACAACGGCATTCACTTCATCTCGGGCCTGCCCCGGTCCGGGTCGACCCTGCTGGCGGCGCTGCTGAGCCAGAACCCGGCAATCCACGCGGCGATGAGCAGCCCGGCGGCCAGCCTCGTGGCTTCGCTGATGCGGACGATGAGCCAGGAAAACGAGGGGGCGGTCTTCATCGATGACGGGCAGCGCGAACGGGTGCTGAAGGCCTGCATCGATAGCTTCTATGGCGATATCCATCCCGAAAAGCTGGTGATCGACACCAGCCGCGACTGGACGGCCAAGCTGTCCCTCGCCGCGCGGCTCTGGCCGGCGTCGCGGGTGATCTGCTGCGTGCGCAATCCCGCCTGGGTGCTGGATAGCCTGGAGCGCTTGACCCAGAAGAACAGTCTGGAGCCGTCGGGAATCTTCAAGTTCGACCCGGGCGGCAACGTCTACACCCGCTGCGAGGGCCTGATGGCCGGCGGGATGGTCGGCTTCGCGATCAGCGCTCTGCGCCAGGCCGTGTTCAGCGACCATGCCGACCGCCTGCTGCTGGTACGCTTCGACACCCTGACCCGGGATCCCAATGGCGCCCTGGCTGCGATCTACGATTTCATCGGCCAGCCGCGCTTCGCCCACGACGTGGAGGCGGTGGAGCAGGACTACGACGCCCTGATGTTCGACGCGCGGATCGGCGCTCCCGGCCTGCACCATGTACGGCGGCGTGTTCGACAGGTCGCGCGGCGCTCGCTTCTGCCGCCAGACCTGTTCGAACGCCACCAGGCTGAGGCCTTCTGGGAGACCGCTGGCGGCTTGCCGCCGGCGGTGCGAATGATCTGACCGCCACGGTCGAACCCTCCGTGCCGCCACAGGTCCTGCTTCGCCAGGCGCAGGCGCTTTCCGACCGCGGCGAACCCCTTGAAGCACGACGCATCTGCGAGGCGCTGCTGCGCCGGTCGCAGGGCCATGCGGAGGCCTGGCACCTGCTAGGTGTTCTTGACTATGGCGACCGCGATCTGCGGAACGCCGCCCGCCATATAGGGCGCGCGCTCCGCCTCAGCGGGGGCGCGAACGCTGCGCACCACGCCAACCTGGGCCTGGTCGAGATGGCGTCCGGAGATCACGCTGCGGCCCTCAGCTCTTTCCGGCGCGCCCTGCGACTGGCTCCGGATCATGCGGCGGCCCAATTCAACCTGGCGGTTCTCCAGGAGCGGATGGGCGAACTCGACGCGGCGCTGGCGGGCTTCGAGCGCGCCCTGGGACTCGATCCGGACCTCCCTTTTGGCCCTGGAGCCTGGCTGCAGGCGAAGCTGGCCGCCTGCGACTGGACCGACCTGCCGGCCCTGAGCGCACGAATCGCGCAAGGGGTGCGCGCCGGCGATCTCGTGGCCGAGCCCCATGTCCTGCTCCGCATCACGGCCGACGAGGCCCTGCTGAAGCGTTGCGCCCGGACCTATTCCGCCGCCAGGTTCCCGCCCGCAACGCGGCCGACCGGACGGCGCCTACCCCGATCGGGAGACAGGATCCGCCTGGGCTACCTGTCCGGCGAGTTTCGAGCCCACGCCACCTCGGCCCTGCTGGCGCAGGTATGGTCCCTGCACGACCGCAACGCCTTCGAACTGATCGCCTTCGACAACGGCTGGGATGACGGCAGCCCGATGCGCCGGCGGGTGGAGGCGGCGTTCGACGCCATTGTTCCCGTCGCCCACCTGTCGGACGCCGACGCGGCGCAGTGTATCGCCGAGCGGGATCTCGACCTGCTCATCGATCTCAACGGGGCGTTTGGCGCCCATCGCCTGGGCGTCCTGGCGCGCCGTCCGGCCCCGCTGCAGGTGAGCTATCTGGGTTACCCCGGGACCCTCGGTGCTCCCTATCTGGACTATCTTGTCGCCGACGCCGCCGTGCTGCCCGCCGAACACATGCCCCACTACGACGAAAAGGTCGTCCGGTTGCCCCACGCCTATCAGCCCAACGACACCTTCCGTGTCACCCCGATCCAGACCCCAACCCGGTGCGAGGTAGGCCTGCCTGCGGATCGGTTCGTCTTCTGCTGCTTCAACCAGGCCTTCAAGATCACTCCCAGGATCTTCCAGATCTGGATGTCGGTGTTAACAGAGGTCACCGACAGCGTTCTCTGGCTTCTGGACACCCATTCCACCGCCCGGGCGAACCTGAGAGCCGCGGCGGCGCGGCGCGGAATCGAGCCGGATCGTCTGATCTTCGCGCCCTGGGCGGCGCCAGTCGATCATCTCGCCCGGCTGGGCTGCGCGGACCTGTTCCTCGACACCGTGCCGTACAATGCCCATACCACGGCCAGTGATGCGCTCTGGATGGGATTGCCCGTTCTGACGCGGCGGGGCGGCGCCTTCGCCGGGCGAGTCGCGTCCAGCCTGCTGACGGTGGCGGGCCTTCCCGAGTTGGTCTGCGAAATCCTGGAAGACTATGAGGCCCGCGCGATCCAACTCGCCCGTTCACCGGACCTCCTGCGGCAGATCCGCGAGACCTTGATCCGTACCCGGGGGACCAGCCCACTGTTCGACACGGCCACCTACACCCGACACCTCGAAGCGGCGTTCCGCCAGATGCACGCGCGATGCCGCGACGGCCTGCCGCCCGACCATTTCGACGTCGCGATCTAGCCAGTCGCGCACGCTCGGCTGGCGGACCTGCGCGATCTGCAGGCGAATCTGCGGGATGGCGTGGCCTCGGCCCCGGGTTCAGGCTGTATAGCTTGACGGCCGCCACCAAACCGGGCTCCTGCACACCTTGGTTCACGGGCTCTATTCCGGTGCGCGACGGCCTCTCCGGCCCGCCGCCCCCAGGGTGCTGGACGACCGTCACAGCCCGGAGGCAGCCTTGGAAATCGACGATCCCTGGGCCCGGGCGCTCGCCCTGTTGACCCCCGACGCGGTGGCGGCGCTGCGGCAGGGCCCGAGCCTGCGGCCTGCCATCGGGCGCCTGGCGGTCGGCGCCAGGGCCTTCGTCACCAGCCAGGACGCATTCGGCCTTTGGGTGACGCAGCACGACCGGCGGTTCACAATCGCCTTCACCATGGCGGTGCTCGACGCGCGGGACATGGGCACGACCGCCGGCGAGCTCTTGAACACCTGCCAGCAGATGTACGGCTTTAATCGCGGCGTGGTGGCCGATTTCCTCGACCGTGGAGTCGCCAGCGGCGACCTGGAGATCGAGTCGGCGGACGTGGCGTGGGGCCATCGCCGGCTGGGCGTCCAGCCGCAATTCCACCAGCGACTACGAGACGGGGTGGCCGGCATCCTGGGTCACCTGGGCGACCTGATTCCGGAGTTCGCCGACGTGGTCGCGGCGCTGCAGGACCCTGCGACCCTTCGCAGCTTCCTACTTACCCTCGGCATGATCTCGATCTTACGCCCGGACCTTGTCGGCCCGGGCGAGGGGCCGATCGCGGTGTTCACGGATCGCGACCGCGGCCTGGGTTTCCTGCTCTATTTCCTGGAAAATCAGGCGCCCGACGCCGACGGCGGGCAACTGCTGGAACGGGTGATGGTCTCGCGCCGGCGGCTGGCGCGGGACATGTTGGTATCGCGCATGCATGTAGCGCGGCTGTTGGAAGAGGGCGAGGCTTCCGGCGCCCTCCGCCTGTCGGCGTCGGGCGAAATCGTCTTTTCGCCTGCGTTGTCCGATCATTTCGAGACCCGCATGGCGGTCGGCCTACAGGTCTTGCGCGCCGTCTGCGTAGCTGCGCGGCTGGATGCGCCGGTGGACCAGGGACGACTGGCGCGCGTGGGCCGGATCGGCGGACCGCCGATCAGCCAAGTCTGACAGCGCGACAGACTTCGGCGGACCGGTACCGCGGCGCCCGCGGCCGGCGCCGCGGCGGGTCGGCGGGCGCCCGGTGAGGCCGCCCCAGCGGAGCCTGGCGCCCATAGGAGGCTGAAGTGGCGCGTCTGCTTTCCGGCACGCGCTGAAGGTCGGCATTTGGCGCAAGGCGCCTGTCGGGACTTGATCATTTGAACGTCCGCAACGGGTCGTATCTTCGCGTTGGGTTCGGGCCAGCAAGCGGACGTTCGCCCTTGATTCTAGGTAGAAATCCGAAGCGACAGGCGTTTTGCTCCTCGCATCCTCTTCGTTTGCGTCGCTATCTCAATGCCGAGATCGCTACCTGACCTGAGACGCGCGCGCTCGGGCGCTCAAGCGTCTTCGGCGATCGGATGGCCGTACGGCTTCTCGATAGAGGGGAAGTACGACGCCGGGCCCTTGATCTTTTGCTCGCTCATGGGCGCAGGCTAGGTGTCTGGTCCCCGCAGGGCTCGGCTCTATCGCAAGGGAAGGTTATCCCGCGGCCATGGTGGAAACCGGGCGACCAGACGGCCTGCGTGATGGACGAGGATCTGGTGGGGATGTTTGCTCTGGCCGATGGTGTCCAGCGCGTGGTCGTCGTTCCGGAACCATTGCTCCTGGCGATCGAGGAGTTCTCCCGCCGCCCCCAGATAGCTGATGGTGTATGGAGCCACAGTGCTCCTCCTGGTCGTCCCCTCGACCGCCCAGTTAAGGCTTCGCCGCAGGTCGGGCGTTGATTTCAGTCAAGGCCGCCGTCCGAAATCAGAAATTTTTTCGCGCGCGCATGGAACCTTTGTCCCTGGCCCGACTTGTCGCTCGAAACGCTGCACTTTTCCGAGGTGCGGAAAGGGGAGCGACAATGTCAGGTTCAGCGTCGGTGTCAGGTTCAGCGTCGGTGGCATTCGGATGGCCGTAGTACTCATCGTCGAGGACGAGATTTTCATTCGGCAGAACGCCGAGTGGATCGTGGAGGACCTGGGACACGTGTCCCTTTCCGCCGGCAATCTTGTCGAAGCCATCGTCCATCTGTCTGCAGAGGCCGTGATCGACGCGCTGTTTGTGGATATGCGCCTGGGTGAATTTCCCCGTGCCGGCTATGATGTCGCGAATAAGGCGATTGTGATGAGGCCCGGGCTACGCGTCCTCTACACCTCCGGGACCTCGTTCAACGCCGAGATGATCGCCCGGTTCGTCCCGGGCGGCCGGTTCCTGCAAAAGCCCTATTCGCCCGCCGAGCTGGGAAGCTCGATGGAACAGCTTCTCGCCTGAAGACCCAAACCTCGGCAGCCAGACTGCGCCATACGGAACTGAGTCAGGATACTCCATCTCCAAGTCCAACCCCGACAAGGGCCTGACGCTCCCGAAGGCCGGGGCGCCTCCGAGCGGCTCCAGGCTGCATGCTGATGAGTCCAGGGTCGAGATCGGCGCGCTGCAGAGTGCGATCTTCAACAGCGCCAACTTTTCCAGCATCGCCACCGACGCCAAGGGCGTGATCCAGATCTTCAACGTCGGGGCCGAGCGGATGCTGGGCTATTCGGCCGCCGAGGTGATGAACAAGGTCACCCCGGCCGACATCTCCGATCCGCAGGAACTAATCGCGCGCGCCGAGGCGCTCAGCGAGGAGCTTGGCACCTCGATCACCCCGGGCTTCGAGGCCCTGGTGTTCAAGGCCTCGCGCGGTATCGAGGACATCTACGAGCTGACCTATATCCGCAAGGACGGGAGCCGGTTTCCGGCGGTCGTGTCGGTGACGGCGCTGCGTGACGCCCAGGACGCCATCATCGGCTACCTGCTGATCGGCACCGACAACACTGCGCGCAAGGTGGTCGAAGAAGAGCAGAAACAGGCCGAGCAGCGCCTGCGCGACCAGCAGTTCTACACCCGCTCGCTGATCGAATCGAACATCGACGCCCTGATGACCACTGACCCGTCCGGCATCATCACCGACGTCAACAAGCAGATGGAAGCGCTCACCGGCTGCACGCGCGACGAACTTATCGGGGCGCCCTTCAAGGACTACTTCACCGATCCGGGGCGCGCCGAGGCCGGTATCAAGCGGGTGCTGCGGGAGAAGTCGGTCACCGATTATGAGCTCACCGCCCGCGCCCGCGATGGCAAACAGACGGTGGTGTCCTACAACGCGACCACATTCTACGACCGCAACCGCAAACTGCAGGGCGTATTCGCGGCGGCGCGGGATGTCACCGAGCGCAAGCGGGTGGAGGTGGAACTGCAGCAGGCCAAGGCCGCCGCCGAAAGCGCCAGCCGGACCAAGTCTGACTTTCTGGCGAGCATGAGTCACGAGATCCGCACGCCGATGAACTCGATCATGGGGATCGCCGACCTGCTGGCGAAGACGGCCCTGACGCCGGAGCAGGACAGATATGTGCAGGTCTTTCGCCGCTCGGGCGACAACCTGCTCAATCTGATCAACGACATCCTTGACCTCTCGAAGGTCGAGGCCTCCCAGCTCGAGCTGGAACAGACCGGTTTCTCTCTGAATGACCACCTGGAGAAGGTGATCGAGATGGTGGCGCCGCGGGCGCTGGAAAAATGCCTGACGCTCACCTGCGAGATCGCGCCGGATGTGCATACCGAGCTGGTCGGTGACCCGACCCGGCTGCGGCAGGTGCTGCTCAACCTGCTCAGCAATGCGATCAAGTTCACCAATGTCGGTGCAGTGACCCTGCGGGTGGCGCCGGATGGGGACGCCGCCGTTCCGACAGCCGTCCGGTTCACGGTCTCGGACACCGGTATTGGAATCTCGCCCGAGCAACAGGGCCAGGTATTCGAACGCTTCACCCAGGCCGACTCGTCCACCACCCGCCGTTTTGGCGGCACGGGACTGGGCCTTACGATTTCGAAGCGCCTGGTGGAGCTGATGGGCGGGCGCATCTGGGTCGAGAGCGAGGTGGGCAAGGGCAGTCTTTTCGCCTTCGCCGCGCCTTACGAGATCTGGGTGGAAGCCAGTCGGCCGGAAGCCCAGCCTGTTGGCGAGGGCTCCAGGCCGGTGCTGTCGCCGCTGCGCATCCTGCTGGCTGAGGATTCTCCCGACAACTGCCTGATCGCCCAGGCCTATCTGGAAGACACACCATACCAGGTGGAGATCGCAGCGACCGGGGCCATCGCCTGTGAGTTGTTCGAAACCGGTCTCTATGACCTTGTCCTGATGGATCGGCAGATGCCGGTCATGGACGGCCTGACGGCCACCCGCCGTATCCGGGCGTGGGAACAGGCCAACGACCGGGCTCCGACGCCGATTATCGCCCTGACCGCCTCGGCCCTGAAGGGGGATCGGGAAACCTGCCTGGCGGCCGGCTGCACGGCCTATCTGAGCAAGCCCATCAAGCAGGATGTCCTGCTGCAGGCCATCCGCGACCACGCCTCGGAAACCCGCTCCGAAGCGCCGGACCAGCCGGCGCCAAAGGCCTCCACCGCGCGGGCGGCGAGGCACATTGCCGAGCAGATGCCGGCCTATCTGGACAACTGTCGGCGTGACGTTGTCTCCATGCTGGCGGCGCTGGACCGGGCCGATTTCGAGGCTGTGATCATCCTGGGACACAATCTGCGGGGCTCGGGAGGCGGGTTCGGTATGCAGGCCATCACCGACTTCGGAGAGGGCATCGAGCTGTCAGCCGGGGACGCCGACGACGGCGGCACCCGCCGCTGGTTGCGCGACCTGTCGACCTATCTGGAGGCCGCGTAAGGCTCCGAGGCTATCCTCCCTTCGACTTCCGCTCCGCGCCCCCACGTGATAGGCGCGCCGCATGTCCAGCTCTCCTGCCGCCGAAGCGGCGCGCCGCCGCACCTTTGCAATCATCTCCCATCCCGACGCCGGCAAGACCACCTTGACGGAAAACCTGCTGCTGGCCGGCGGGGCGATCCGGGCGGCGGGCGCGGTGCGGGCGCGGGGTGAGAACCGTCGGACCCGGTCCGACTGGATGAAGATCGAGCGCGAGCGCGGGATCTCCGTCTCGGCCTCGGTGATGACGTTCGACCACGACGGGCTGATGTTCAATCTGCTGGACACGCCCGGCCACGAGGACTTCTCGGAAGATACCTACCGCACCCTGACGGCGGCCGATGCGGCGGTGATGGTGCTGGACGCCGCCAAGGGTATCGAGCCCCAGACGCTGAAGCTGTTCGAGGTGTGCCGGCTTCGGGACATCCCGATCATCACCTTCATCAACAAGATGGACCGCGAGGCGCAGGATCCGTTTGAGCTGCTGGACGAGGTGTCGTCGAAGCTGGCGCTGGACCCGGCGCCGCTCTACTGGCCCGCCGGCTCGGGCGGGCGGTTCAAGGGGATGCTGGACCTGCGCCGCGACAGGTTCCTGCCGTTCCAGAAGAAGGGCGGCGGCGCGGCGGGCGAGGACGACGGCCATCCGGACGCCATCGCATTCCGGGGCAACGCCATCTCCCGCTACCTGGATCCCGACGAGCAGGAGGAGCTGTCGGACAACGCCGAGCTGGTGCTGGGCGCCGGCAAGAGCTTTGATCCGCAGGCGTTCCTCGAGGGCCACATGACGCCAGTGTTCTTCGGATCGGCCCTGCGCCACTTCGGCGTCGATCAGCTGCTGGAGGGTCTGGGCGCCTATGCCCCGCCGCCCAAGGCCGTGGCGGCGCGCAAGGCGGCCGAGGCGATCCACGTGGCGCCGGGAGACCGCGAGGTCACCGGCTTCGTCTTCAAGGTCCAGGCCAATATGGACCCCAACCATCGCGACCGGATCGCCTTCCTCAAGCTCTGCTCGGGCAAGTTCTCGCGCGGCATGAAGCTGAAGGTGCAGAACACGGGCAAGCAGCTTTCCGTCAACGCGCCGATGATGTTCTTCGCCTCGGATCGCGAGCTGGCCGAGGACGCCTTTGCCGGCGACGTGATCGGCATTCCGAACCACGGCGTACTGCGGGTGGGCGACAGTCTCTCCGAGAGCGGGACCCTGCGGTTTGCCGGCCTGCCGAACTTCGCGCCGGAAATCCTGCAGCGGGTGCGGGTCAAGGATCCGCTGAAGGCCAAGCACCTGAAGAAGGCGCTGGAGAGCCTGGCGGAGGAGGGAGTGACCCAGCTGTTCCGTCCTGACCTGGGCGCGGACTTCATCGTCGGCGCCGTGGGCCAGCTCCAGTTCGAGGTGATGGCTGATCGCCTGCGTGAGGAGTACCAGCTGGACGTGATCTTTGAAGCCAGCCCCTTCGGCGAGGCTCGCTGGATCCTGGGCGAGAAGGCCGATCTCGAGGATTTCATTTCCAAGCATCGCAGCGCCATGGGGACCGATATCGACGAACAGCCGGTGTATCTGGCCAAGAGCTCGTGGGACGTCGGCTACGCCACCGACCGCTACCCCAAGGTGCGCTTCGAGCGATCCAAGGAACGGGCGTAGGGGTGGCGGGGGAGGTTGGGTCGTGACAACGCTGCTCTACGGCGTCCCGGCCCCCGGCCTCGTCGATATCCCGTCAAAGGCTCTGCAGGTATCGCCCCTTATCCCTGGCGCCGCCGACCTCGCTGACCAGCCCGACGCGTCGGTAGAGGAGACCATCATCCTGGCTCCCGGCGGCACACTGGAGCGGGACCATGTGCTGGCCCAGGCGCTTCGGGTGCTGCGCCCCGGCGGACGGCTTTTGGCCTTTGCGCCCAAGGACAAGGGCGGTTCGCGTCTGAAGAAGGCGCTGGAGGCCTTTGGTTGTCAGGTAGCGGAGGATGCGCGCCGCCACCACCGGTTCTGCAGCGTGACGCGCCCCGAGACGCTCACCGGTCTGGAGGCCGCCATCGCCGCCGGCGCGCCGCAGATCGTGGAGGACCTTGGCGTCTGGTCCCAGCCGGGCGTGTTCAGCTGGGACCGGCTGGATCCTGGCAGCGCGCGGTTGATCGAGCTGCTGCCGCCGCTCTCGGGGAAGGGCGCTGATCTTGGCTGCGGCGTCGGCCTGCTGGCGATCGCGGTGCTGACCTCTGGGCCTGTCACCGCGCTGACCTGCGTCGACCTGGACCGCCGGGCCGCAGCCTGCGCGGCGCACAATCTGGACGATCCCCGTGCGCGCGTGATCCAGGCCGATGTGCGCCGCCTGGGCGAAGATCTCTCGGGTCTCGATTTCGTGGTGATGAACCCACCCTTCCATGACGGGGGCCGTGAGGATCGAGATCTGGGTGTCGCCTTTGTGCAGACCGCTGCGCGCCTGCTCCGTCGGGGCGGGGTCTGCTGGCTCGTCGCCAACCGGCACCTGCCCTATGAGGCGGCCCTTACCGCCGCCTTCGCCACGGTCACCGTCCAGGCCGACGCCGGCGGCTACAAGATCATCGAGGCGCGTAAGTGAAACCGCCCAAGGTTCCGATGGCCCGGCTGGACCGGTTGCTGGCCAACCTCGGCTACGGCTCGCGCCGGGAGGTGAGCGCGCTGGTGGCCCATCGGCAGGTGGAACTCGATGGCGTGGTCATCAAGGACGCCGGCGCGCGCATTGCGCTGACCCCGGATCTGTCGTCGCGGATGACCGTCACGGGCCGGCCTCTTGATCCCCCCGCACCGCTGACGCTGATCATGCACAAGCCGCTGGATGTCGTTTGCTCCCACAAAGAGGCGGGGCGCAGTGTGTACGAATTGTTGCCGATGCGCTGGCGCGCGCGGATGCCGTCGCTGTCCACCATCGGTCGGCTGGACAAGGACACCTCCGGCCTGTTGCTGATCACTGATGACGGCGAATTTCTCCACAGGGTGATTTCGCCGCGCCATCATGTGGCCAAGCGCTATGTTGTCACCCTGGATCGTCCCCTGGATGGCACGGAAGTCGACACCTTCGCGGACGGCGCCCTGATGCTGGACAGCGAGACCACGCCGCTGGCGCCCGCCACGCTGGAGATCCTTGGCGAGCGGCTTGCCCGCCTCACGATCACCGAGGGACGCTACCATCAGGTCCGCCGGATGTTCGCCGCCGTCGGCAATCATGTGACCGCGCTGCATCGGGACCGGATTGGCGCCCTTGGCCTGCCGGATGACCTCGGACCGGGAGATTGGCGCGTGCTGTCTCCGGTCGAGCAGGGCAGGATTTTCGCATAAAGTGTTAACAGACACGCCGAATTGATCGTGGATCGCCTCGGCGATTACTACAGTAAGGCAACGCCGACGTTAACCATACAGTGCAAGTTAACCACTTGTTAAAGTCTGCGGCTCCGGCTTTGCTGTTCTCCGAGAGGGCCCGGTCAGGTCGTTCCAACGTGGGACGCCGTCGGGTTCGGAGTCGGTCATGTTCGAGCTCGGCCGTGAACTGAAGCGTTTCTTCTCCGCCGAGCGGACCAGAGCGCCATCAGACGGACTGACCCGGGGCGATACGTCGCTGCTGGAGCTGCTGGATGCGCGGCTGCTGGCCCAGGAGGCCAAGGCCTCGGATATCGCTGCCGGTCGTGTCGGCGCCAAGGACAAGCCCGCCCGACGCCTGGAGGCCGCCATCGTCTGGCGTGAGGTGGCCCGGCGCACCGGTGATCCTGTCGCGCTGCGCAAGGCCGCCGCCGGCGCGGAGATTGCCGCCACGGGCTTTGACGCCACCCATCGACGCGACGGCTGGGCGCGCGCGCGCTGTGAGCAGGCCTCCTGTGCGTTGCTTGGGGCAGAGATCTTCGGGGACCCGGGCCTCGCCGCCGCCGCCGAGATCGCCTTCAACGAGGTGCGGTCGTCGAACAAGGGTGGGCTGGCCGCACCGCTCGCTGACATCGGAATCGCGACCCTTGAAGGCCGCCGTCTGCTGGAAGGCTCCGACGTTGCTGCGGCGCGCGCCTGGGCGGCGCAGCTGAACGCGCCAATCGCCGCCCTCGACACCATTGCCAAGCGCGTTCCGGCCGCCCGGGCGCTGGCCGCGGAAGCGCGTCTGATCCGGGCCGATCTCCTGTCCGGCTGGGGCGCCCGCCTGCGCGATGGCGACCTGCTGGACATGGCCGCCCAGGACGCCGCCGCCGCTGCGGACCGGCTGGACAGCGACTACGAGCCGCTGACCTGGGCGCGCGCCAAGATCGCTCATGGGCAGGCCTTGGCCCTCCGCGGTGAAGCGGTCGGCGACGTCGATACGCTCGCTGCAGGAGCTGGAGCCCTGGCCCAGGCCCTGGACAACCTGACCCGGGATCACAGCCCGCTGGACTGGGCCCGGACCCAGGTGGCGCTGGGGCAGTCCCTCCAGGCCCTCGGCGAGGCTGCAAGTGACGCCCGGGCCTTCGAACATGCCGTGAGTTGCTTCGACCGCGCCAGCCTGGTGCTGAAGGATACGGCCACCTTGCCCCTGCGCGGCGTGGCCGCCAGCGCCCGGGCTGTCTGTCTGGCGCGCGTTGCGGAAATCACCGGCGATCGCGCTGTGCTGGATGTGGCGGAAGCCGCCATGAAGATCGAACTGGCCGCGCTGTCCCCCGGCCGCGATCCGGTGGGCTGGGCCCTGGCGCAACTGCATCTGGCGCGTCTCTACGAAGCACGCCTCGGCATGACCGGGATCGACAAGGGCGAACGCGCCGCCGCCATAATGGCGCTGGACGCCGCGCTCGACGTGTTCGGCGAACACGGCCTGCGTTCCGCCAGCGTGCTGGCCAATGATGCGATGGATCGCCTGCGGGATCGCTCAGACCGACCGACCCGCTAGATCACGTCGAGATTGGATTGAATCAATCCAATCTCGAAGAACGTGACCGCCCCCATATGTTTGGAGCGGGTTGCGGGCGGAAAACCGGTTCCCACTTCTCCTCAACCCGCTCCAGACTCACCGGCCCCGCCACCACCTTAACCCCGCCCTCTCGATGGCTTCGAGGGCGGCGTGCAGGGCGACGCCCATGGCCCCCAGCACCACCAGAGCCGCGATCATGCGGTCAGTCTGAAGCTTGTTACCGGCGTCCAGGATCTGCCAGGCCAGCCCGCGCACCCCGCCCGAGCCTGCGCCAAATTCAGCCACTACGGCGCCGATCAGAGCCAGCCCCGCGCCGACCTTGTGACCCTCCAGCAGGAACGGCACGGCTGAGGGCAGGCGCAACCGCATGACCCGTTGCCAGCGCCCCGCGCCATAGAGGGCGAACAGGCGCTCCAGGTCAGGATCTGCCGAGCGCAGACCGGCTGTCGCGCCGGAAAAGATCGGGAAGAAGGCCACCAGAACGGCCAGGGTGACCAGGGCGCGCTCCGGATGATCCAGTCCCGCCCAGATAAGCACCAGCGGCGCGATGGCGACCACAGGCGTCACCTGCACGACCGAAGCCAGCGGCCGGATTGCGCGGTCCAGAAGCGGGCTGAGTGCGGTCAGGATCGCCAGTGCCTGGGCGATCAGGCTTGCCAGCACCAGCGAGATCAGGGCGACCGACAGGGTCCGCCAGGATGCCGCCACCAGCGCCGGCCAGTGTTCCGACAACGCCAAGGCCACGGCGGACGGCGGCGGCAGGAAATAGACCGGCACCTGCATCACCCGGCAGGCGATCTCCCAGCCAGCAAGCAGGATGGTGATCAGGATGAAGGGGGCCAACCGGCTCATGCTGCCACGCCTTCGGCCAGGCTTGCGGAAACCGCCTCCACCGTGGTCCGGAACGCCGCCTGGGTCCGGAACTGAGGTGGGCGGGGCAGGGGGCCTTCAACCGGAAAGTCGCCGACGATCCGGCCAGGGCCGCAGCTGATCACCACCACGCGCGAGGCCATGTAGACGGCCTCCTCGACGTTGTGCGTCACGAAGATGATGGCCGGTTGGGTGGTCGCCCAGAGCGCCAGCACGTCATCAGCCAGTGTGCGTCGTGTGATTTCGTCCAGCGCCGCGAACGGCTCGTCCAGCAGCAGCAGCCGGGGGCTGGTCACCAGCGCTCGCGCAAGAGACACCCGCATCGCCATGCCGCCGGAGAGCTGGGCAGGTCTTGCGGCGACGGCGGCGCAAAGTCCCACCCGCGCCAGCGCTTCATCGGCCCGACGGCGGGCCTCGGGCCGGGGCGTGCCCGCCAACTCAAGCGGCAGGGCGACATTTGCCTGGGCCGATAGCCAGGGCGCCAGCGTCGGCGACTGGAAGACCACGGCCGTCTCGCCGCGTCCGGCCGCCCGCGTCACGGTCCCGCGCGTCGGCGCCTCCAGCCCGGCCAGCAGGCGCAGCGCCGTAGACTTTCCGCACCCCGACGGACCGACCAGCGCCACGATCTCGCCGGCGGCGATGTCCAGCGACATCGGCCCCAGAGCCAGTCCCCGGTCGTAGTCGACCTCGACGTTGGAGAGAGACGCAATCACGGTCTGCCTCCCACGCGGAGCGGGGGAGGGGGACCGCGCCCCGCAGAGGGCGTGGTGGAGGGGGCGGCCCCGCGCACAGCGATAAGCTCGTCCGCCATCCGCCGCACGCCGTCTGCTACGTTAACGGCATCCTCAAAGACCGCCGAAGCCGACACTCGATAGACCGTCACACCCTGACGATTCAGCCATGCATCCCGCCGCTCGTCGTGTTCGATCTGAACCTCCTCAAAATGTCCGGCGCCGTCGATTTCCACGGCCAATTTCGCCTTGGGGCAGAAGAAGTCGAGGATATACGGTCCGAGCGGATGCTGGTTTCTGAAGGCCGGATAGTCCGGCGATCGAGCCCTCAGTCTAACCCACAGCATAACCTCCGGTTCAGTCAGATTGCGGCGTAGCGACTTGGCCCGCTTTGAGGTCAGGATTGAAGATCTCATGCCGTGCGGCGCTCGCCCCTTCCACCACGCCCTTCGGGTGCGGTCCCCCTCCCCCGTAAACGGGGGAGGCAGGAATGTCACTTGGGCGAGAACGCCAGGGTGTAGGCTTTCGTGGCATCCAGCGTCTTCGGGTAGACCCCCTGGGCCTTGGCCATGTCAGCGAAGGCGGTCCAGCGCGCGTCGGTCATGGCGCCGACGGGTGCGCCTTCGGACCCCTCGATGATCTTGTAGCTCCGGAGTTTTTCCCGCGCCTGAGCCAGCACGTCGTCCGTCATCTCGGGGTTGTCCTTGCGGATCAGGGCGTCGGCGGCCTTGGGGTCTCCAGCCAGGTAGTCGCGCCAGCCCTGGGCCGAGGCCTCGACGAAAGCCTTCACCGCCGCCGGATTCCTCGCGATCACCGCGTCGGTGGCCAGCACCATGGTGGCGTAGCCGGGGTAGCCCTCGTCAGCCAGCAGGAACACCCTGGGTTTGAGACCCGCCATCTTCTCGATCGTGTAGGGCTCGGAGGTCACATAGCCCTGCTGGACGGCGCGCTTGTCGGCCAGAAACGGCGCGGAGTTGAAGTTGTACTTGCGCACCTGATCGTCGGTGAAGCCGTACTTGGCTTTCAGCCACACCCAGAAGGCGGTGACGGAGGCGTCTGACAGCAGGATCGGGCGGCCCTTCAGATCGGCGATCTTCTCCGCGCCGGTATCGGGGTGGGCGATCAGCACCTGGGGGTCCTTCTGCATGAAGGCCGCGACGGCCTTCACCGGCACACCCTCCTGCGCCAGGTTCATGACGATGAAGCTGTTGGAGCCCATGCCCAGGTCGACCGCATTGGCGGCCAGCAGTTGCGGCACGTTCACGCCCGGCCCGCCCTGGACGATCTCGACCTTGAGGCCGCGCTTTGCGTACTCGCCCGAGGCCAGCGCCTGGTAGAACCCGCCATGTTCGGCCTGCGCGCGCCAGTCGGTGGCGAAGCGGATCGTCACCGGCGCATTGGCGGAGGGCGCGGCGGTCTCCTCCTTCTTCCCCGGACTACAGGCCGCCAGCAGGGCTGCCGCCGCGAACGCCAGGATGCGCAAGGTCTTCATGGAAACTCCCGACTTGGTCGGGCGACGTTAAGGCGGTGCGGCGGCGGTTCCAAGGGGCTCATGTGCTCCGGAATGTCCTCGCCAAGCGAACAAGCGCCTCCTCGAACTCCGGAGTTTGCAGGTGTGGCCAGTCTTCGAAGACGGCGGCGCGTATGACCCCGAGCACGGCCCGGCCCACGATAAAGTCTTCGATCTCGCTCTTCAGGTCCTTCTTGGCACCCGAGCGAACACTCCAGTTTGCCTTAGGATCCGCCTCCAGCAGCGCTTTTACGGCGGCGCGGCGGGTATGGGGTCGGCCCGGGAAGCTCTGGATGTGCGTCCGAATGTTGGCCCGGTCCGGTTCAAGCCCTTCGGCCACTGCAACTGCTGCGTTACGCCGCCATGCCTGATGTTCTGCGTTTGCCAAGGCGATCAGGATGGCGCGTTTGTGCGGGAAGTACTGGTAGAGCGTGCCAATGCTCACGCCTGCAGTTTCGGCGATGAGATTGGTGTTAAGTCGTGCCTCTCCATGCGCTTCAAGAATCCGAGCCGTCGCCTCGAGGATCGCTGCGCATGTCGCCTTTGCTCGCGCCTGTTTCGGCATACGATTCATACGCTTGGCGCTGTTTGAGCCCGACACAAATTCCGCCATTCGATTTGCGAGTAGAAAATCCGAGTAATGCTCGGAAAATCGAACTCGTCAATGACGGGAGGATTTCATGGGTTGGGCGCACGAACGGTTGGGTGCGATTGTCTCAGGGAAAGTGGATGCGCCGCCGGTGGTTGGAACACTCCGGATGGGTTTGCTCGATGCGTGGGGGCCAGGCTGGGCTCGCAAGCGCTGGGTCCCGCAACCGGAGATCCTCAACGGCGACGGGTCAATGTTCGGGGGCTACCTGGCTGCCTTGGCAGATCAGGCGCTGGCGTTCGCGGCGATGACCGTCGCGCCGGATGACCAGCATTTCCGAACGATCAATCTGCAGGTTCAGTTCTTCAAAATTGGCCGTGCCCATCCGCTCGATATTGAGGCGCGCGTCGTAGCCCAGACCCGGCAGCTCATATCGGTAGAGGTGGATTTCCGCAGGCCTGGAGGAGATATCATCGCCAAGGCGACCGCCCAGCAGGTGCTTGTCGCCCAGCCACTCACTCCGATGGAACCCACATAGCAAGAGGGCGGCGCTTCGGTTGCCCGAAACCCCGCCCTCTCATACAGATCCGTTGGGGGACCTGCGCCTCTAGGCCAACTGTCAGTTCGGTTTCGGGTCGCCCCGTGGTTTTCCCTGACTGCCGATGTCTTGCCTTCCGCTTCGTCCCGGGTCGCCCCGGCTCTTGGCCTCGAGCCTGGCACTCCGCCCGCTTGGTTTCCGGGTCTTCCGTTGCCGGTTTCTCCGTCTGCCCGCGCCGCAGTTCCTGTCGGCAAGAGGACGGTGCCCCTGATCAGAAAGGTGCGCAAGTTGGTTAATGGAGGCGCGTGTGGCCTGTCGGTTGAGAACCGGTGGATATCCGGTGAGTCCCATCCGGAAACGTCAATTGTGACAGTTGTTTGAAGCTGTCCACAGGAACGTGGATTCGAGGCTATCTGCCGGCCGCCAGAGCCTCGCGGCGCTCTTCCAGCGCCAGCCATTCCTCTTCCGCCGAAGCGACCTCCGCCTGCTTCGCCGCCAAGGCCTTGGTAAGCGCGTCGAAGCGCCCCGGATTGCGGCCATAGAGCCCTGGATCGGCCAGCGCAGTCTCCAGTTCGGCGACCCTGGCCGGACCCTCGGCGATCAGGGTTTCGAGCTCCTCCAGCCGGCGCTGGTCCTTGTAAGTGAGTTTGGCGATAGCTTTGGCGGTGGCCGGCTTCTGGGTCGTGGACTTGGCGGTCTCGGCTTTTGACAACGCACCGAAGAAGCCGGGATTCTGTCGGATGAAGTCCTGCCAGCCGCCGGGCGTTTCCACAGCGCGACCGGTCCCGTCCAGGCCGATGGTCGATGTGGCCAGCCGATCGATGAAATCGCGGTCGTGGCTGACCAGGATCAACGTGCCCTCGTAGTCCGCGAGCATGTCTTCCAGGAGATCCAGCGTGTCCATGTCGAGATCGTTGGTGGGCTCGTCCAGCACCATGACATTGGCGGGGTTGGCCAGGGCGCGGGCCAGCAGCAGGCGGTTACGCTCGCCGCCGGACAGGCTCTTCACCGGCTGGCGCAGCTGGCTCTCGCGGAACAGGAAGTCCTTGGCGTAGGCGTTGACGTGCTTGGGCTGGCCGCGCACCAGAATCTGGTCGCCGCCGAGCGGGGTCAGCACATCCTTCAGCGTCATCTCCGGTGAAAGGGCGGCGCGGGCCTGGTCGATATAGCCGACGGTCAGGTTGGTCCCGAGCTTCACCTCGCCGGAGTCGACGGCGATCTCGCCCAACAGAAGTTTCACCAGAGTGGTCTTGCCGGCGCCGTTGGGGCCGACAATCGCCACGCGGTCGCCGCGCAGGATGCGGGTTGAAAAGTCCTTCAGGATCACCCGCTCGCCGAACGCCTTGTTCAGCCCCTTGGCCTCGACCACCCGCTTGCCGGAGAGCGCCGAGCTCTCCAGGCCCATGTGCATGGCGCCCCGGACCTCCTTCTGGCGTTCGGATTTCTCCTCGCGCAACGCCACCAGGCGGCGGCGGCGGCCCTCGTTGCGCGCGCGGCGGGCCGTGACGCCCCGCTCCATCCAGTGCTGTTCGCGCTGCAACATCTTATCGAGGCGGCGGCCCTCCTCGGCCTGCTGGGCCTCGATCTTTTCGACCCAGTCCTCGAACCCGGCGAACCCGGCGTCCAGGCGACGCACCTGCCGGCGTTCCAACCAGAAGCACCGTTGGGTCACCCGTTCCAGGAAGGCGCGGTCGTGGCTGACGATCAGGGCTGCAGCCCGGCTGGCGCCGATCTGGGCTTCCAGCGTCTCGATGGCCAGGATGTCCAGGTG
>NZ_JBIKNZ010000100.1:0-8908 GCF_044358365.1 Phenylobacterium sp.
CGGACGCCTCAAGGACTGGCGGCGCATCCACACCCGATACGACCGATGCGCACACACCTTCATGTCCGCCATCGCTCTCGCTGCCACCGTCATCTTCTGGCTATGATCAATGAGTCCTGAGCCTAGTCAAGAACGGCGGGGAGTACGACGGCATACCGATAGCGAGCGCCATCTTCTGGAACTCGCTGACGGTTCTCGATCCCCTCGCCGCCGCGCTTCTTTATCTGCGACCTCGGATCGGCGTTGCCGCCACGATGGCGATAATGATCTCGGACGTCGCCCACAACACGTGGGTGGTAGCGACGTTCGGGGGTATGGTTTGGATGGTTGCCATCCAAGCAGCCTTCCTTCTCTTCGTGCTTGCCTCCGCTCACTTGATCTGGCGAGCGGCGCCCGACCTACGGATTTCAATCTTCATTTGAGTCCGTCAGCATGTTCGGCCATCGCGCCCATTGACCCCGCCGCCAAACCGGCGCGTGAAGGTTCATGGCCAAGGAAACCGTCTACATCGTGCAGTCTTACAAGGCCGGTCGCGGCAAGTCGCTGAAGGCCGAGCAACAGGTGGGCTGCAAGAACGCCGAGGAGGCGCGCCGCAAGGCCGAGCGGCTGGGACCGCTTCGGCCCGCCGTAGTAGCCTTTTCGGTCACTGCCGACACCGAGTTGGGCGACTATGACGAGAACCCGGTGATCCTGTTCCGCTCCGGGCCGCTGCCGCACCCGTTTGCCGACTAGGAGCCTGTCCGGTTCAGATGGAATCATCTGAATCGGATAAACAGGCTCGTTTTCATATGTTTAGAGCACGACGGGCGCTTGAACCGGTATCCACTTCAAGCTGTCTGCCCTAGGCCCGGCGCATGACCGCAAAATCGGCCAGGTCCTGCATCGCCGGCCGCCAGGGATTGGAGCCGAAATCCGCGATCGCCGCCTTGGCGCTCTCGGCATAGCGCACCGCCAGCGCCAAGGTTTCATCGAGCGCGCGGGTCTCGCGCATCAACTCGCAGGCACGTTCCAGGTCGCCATCCGCCTGTTCGCGACGGTCGATGGTGCGCACCCAGAAGTCGCGCTCGCTTGATGCCGTTCGCGACATGGCCAGCAGCAGCGGCAGGGTGACCTTGCCCTCACGGAAGTCGTCGCCGGGGTTCTTGCCGAGGGTCTTGGCCTCGCCGGAATAGTCGAGGGCGTCGTCGATCAGCTGGAACGCCAGTCCCAGATCCTGACCGAACTTGCGCAAGGCGCGGCGCTGTTCCGGAGAGGCCCCGGCTGAGACGGCGCCCGCCTCCGCGGCTGCGGCGAAGAGTTCGGCGGTCTTGGCCTTGATGATCTCCAGATAGACCTCCTGGCTGAGATCCAGGTCATGGCTGCGAGTCAATTGCAGCACCTCGCCTTCGGAGATTACGCGACTGGCGCGCGCCAGGATCTCCAGCGCCGACATGGAACCGGCGTCCACCATCAACTCAAAGGCGCGGGCGAACAGAAAGTCTCCCACCAGCACGCTGGCCGGCGCGCCCCAGATCAGGTGCGCAGCCACCCGTCCCCGACGCAACTGCGAGGAATCGACCACGTCATCGTGCAGCAGGGTGGCCGTGTGGATAAACTCGACAGCGGCGGCCAGTTTAAGGCACGCATCGTCCCTTGCGCCGCACAGCCGGGCTGCTGCGATGGTCAGCAGCGGCCGAAGCCGCTTGGCGGAGCCCGCGATCAGGTGGTCAGCCAGCGCCGGAATCACAGGGACGGGACTATCCATGTGCAGCCGGATCAGCCCGTCAACGGCGCGCATGTCCGGGCCCGCGAGCTTGAGCAGCAGGTCCAGCGAGGGCGGTGCGGCAATGGCCTGGGCGGCTTCCAAGCAAGGTTTCCTGTTTCGACCCGACCGCCTGCCCCCAAAGCCGCCGTTTGGCGGGACAATGCGGACGCGATAGGGCACGGTCAATATCCGAAGGCTTTACGCCTCTCCCCCGCTGACTCCAAGGCTTGCCGTTATGGATGCCATCACCAATGACTACCTGCTGGACGGTCGCGTTCAGTTGCGCCAGCCCGTTCGCGGTTATCGCGCCGGGCTGGACGCCGCCTTGCTGGCAGCGGCCTGTGACGCCAGGCCAGGCCAGCGGGTGCTGGAGGCCGGTTGCGGGGCGGGCGGCGCCCTGCTTGCTGCGGCCTC
Source organism: Phenylobacterium sp. (assembly GCF_044358365.1). Taxonomy (GTDB): domain Bacteria; phylum Pseudomonadota; class Alphaproteobacteria; order Caulobacterales; family Caulobacteraceae; genus Phenylobacterium. The sequence continues at coordinate 2,159 of NZ_JBIKNZ010000100.1, forward strand.
GCGGTGTCCGGAGGTTCGGTTCACCGGCGTCGAACGCGACCCTGACGCCCTGTCGCTGGCGAACGAGAACATCGCGCTAAACGGGTTTCAGGACCGCGTTGAGGCGATCGAAGGCGATGTTGCCATCCGCTTCTCCGCCTTGGGTATCGAACCGTTTGACGCCGCCATGACCAACCCGCCGTTCTTCGACGACAGCGCAGGCCTGCGTGGCCCGTCGCCGGAAAAGCGCGCCGCCTGGATGGCTGATGATGGATTGGCGGCCTGGATCGGTTTCATGTCAAAGGGGGTCCGCGAGGGCGGAAGCCTGACCCTGGTCCATCGCGCTGATCGGTTGGCCGACATCCTGGCGCTGCTGGGCGAGAAGTGCGGCGGGATCCAGATCCTGCCCATCCATCCGTTCGCAGATGAACCGGCCAAACGGGTGCTGGTGCGCGCGATCAAGACTGGCAAGGCGCCGCTGAGGTTGCTGCCAGCCCTCGTACTGCACGATCGCAATGGCGACAAACACCGGCCCGAGGTCGAGGCGATCCTGCGCGGTGAGGCGGCGATCAACTGGCACTGAGCGACCGCGTTCGCGACCTTGACGCAAGGAGCGCCACCCGCCAAGGTCAGCCATCGTTCATGATGAACGCCACGGCAGAGGAGGATGTTTCATGTCGCCCATTGCGCCCGCAGCCCCTCGCTGCGTCACGGCTTCTGCCGCGTAGGCAAGAGATCACGTCAAACCGGGATCTCCGCCGTCGACGCCTGATCGGCTTTCGACATCAAGGACAATCCCATTGCTGACCTCCTATGGCTGGAGCGAAACGCTCCGGAACGACTTTGCCATGCACGCCGCCCAGGGCCTCGTGCCCGGTAGGATTATCGTGCAACAACGCGGCGGCTATCGTCTGATCACCGAGCTGGGTGAGATCGACGCCCGGGCGACCGGGCCGTTGATGAAGGCCGCCACCGATATCTCTCGCCCCGCCGCCGGCGATTGGGTGGCGTTGGAGGCCCGGCCCGGTGAGACCACCGCCCTGGTCCACGCCGTGCTGCCGCGCTCGACCGCCTTCATCCGCAAGGCGTCGGGCCCCCGCGCCGGCGCCCAGGTGGTGGCGGCCAATGTCGACGTGGCCTTCCTGGTCGCCTCGCTGAACGCCAACCTCAACCCGCGTCGGCTGGAACGCTATCTGGCGACCACGCATGAGAGCGGCGCCAGACCGGTGATCGTGCTGACCAAGGCCGACCTCGCCGAATTCCTCGCCGAGGACATCGCCGAGATCGAAGCCATCGCCTCCGGGGCCCCGGTGCTGGCGATCTCCGCGAAGACCGGCCAGGGACTGGAAACCCTCGATGCCTGGCTGCGTCCCGGCCAAACGGCGGTGCTGCTGGGCTCGTCGGGCGCGGGCAAGTCCACCCTGCTCAACGTGCTGGCGGGCGAGGAGCGGATGGCCACGCGGGAAGTACGCGCCGCCGACGACCGCGGCCGCCACACCACCACCCACCGCGAACTGGTCCTGCTGCCGTCGGGCGCCCTGATCCTCGACACCCCGGGCATGCGCGAACTGGGGCTTTGGGACGCCGACGAAGGGGTCTCGGCCACCTTCGCCGACATCGAGGAGTTGGCTACCCAGTGCCGGTTCCGCGACTGCAGCCACGGCGACGAGCCCGGCTGCGCCATCCAGGCGGCCATCGACGCCGGCGACCTGGATCCCGGTCGGCTCTACAGCTTCGAGAAGCTGCAGGCCGAGCTGGCACATGATCGCCGGAGGCAGGACCCTCTGCTGGCCCAGGAGCACAAGAAACTCTGGGCATCGCGCGGCAAGGCCGGCAAGGCGCGAATGAAGCAGAAGGGCCGGATGCCGGACGAGTAGGCAGGTCGGGGGGCAGCAGCGCCCCCACCATCACTTCGTGATCCCCCTCTCCGTTGTGACGGGGGGACCGGGTCCGCGCCCCTCACCTCACCCCTTGATCTGCCCGTCCAGGAACTTCCTGATGCCCGCGCCATAGGGCGGGCGGAGCATTTTCAGGGGGCCAATGTCCTTCTTCATCTGGGTGAAGACGGCCTTGCGGTGGCTGAATTCGCGGAAGCCGTCGGCGCCGTGATAGCTGCCCATGCCGGAGGGGCCGACGCCGCCGAAGGGAAGCTCTTCCTGGGCCACGTGCATGATCACGTCATTGATGGTGACGCCGCCGGCCGTGGTGTGGGTGAGCACGCGCTCCTGCTCGGCGGCATCAGCGCCGAAGTAGTAGAGGCCCAGCGGACGGTCGCGGCCGTTCACATAGGCGATGGCCTCATCAAGGGTGTTGTAGCCCTTGACCGGCAGGACGGGGCCGAAGATCTCTTCCTGCATCACCTTCATGTCGTCGGTGGGATCCAGGATCAGCGTCGGCGCGATCTTGCGATGCTCCTGCTGAGAGAGATCCTCGCTCTCGGGTTTCAGCTCGATCACCCGGGCGCCCTTGGCGCGGGCGTCGTCGATGTAGCCGGTGATGCGGTCAAAGTGCCGCTGGGCGACGACGGCGGTGTAGTCTGGATTGTCCTTGATCGTCGGGAACATGGTCGAGACCGAGGTACGGGCAGCGGCGACGAAGGCCTCAACCTGATCCTGAGGCGCCAGCACATAGTCCGGCGCCAGGCAGATCTGACCGGCGTTGAGGGTCTTGCCGTTCATCACCCGGGCAGCGGCGGTGGGCATGTCGGCGGAGCGGCCCAGGATCACCGGGCTCTTTCCGCCAAGCTCCAGAGTAAGGGGCACCAGGTTCTCGGCCGCCGCGCGCATCACGTGGCGGGCCACCGAGGTGGCGCCGGTGAAGATCAGGTGGTCGAAGGCCAGGTGCGAGAACGCCTCGCCGATCTCCGGCCCGCCGGTGACCACGGCAATCTCCTCCTCGGAGAAGGCGCCGGACAGCATGGTCTTCATCAGCTCGGAGGTGACGGGGGTGTACTCGGACGGCTTGATCATCGCCCGGTTTCCCGCAGCCAGGATGCCGGCCAGGGGCGCGAAGGTGAGGTTCACCGGGAAGTTCCAGGGGCTGATCACGCCCACGACGCCCTTTGGCTGGTAGCGGACCTCGGCCTTGGCGCCGAACAGGCCGAGAATGGCAGGTGTTGGCTTGCGCTTTTCCGTGCGCATCCACTTGCGCAGATTATCGCGAGCATGCTGCAGCGGACCGATGGAGCCGGCGATGTCGGTAAAGGCCGTCGCCTCGCGCGAGCGGGCGCCGAAGTCGGTGTTGAGGGCGTCCTCGATGGCCCGGCGGTTCTCGCGCAGCAGCCGGATGCAGCGGTCGATCCGCTCGATCCTGAGCTCCGCCGAGGCCTCGCCGTCGCGCAGGTGGGCGGCTTTCTGGCGCTCCAGGATGGCCTGCATTTCCATAGTGGGTTCTCTCTTCAGGTGCACTAAGGCCCGCTATCGCGGCAGACCAGGGCCCATCGGGGCCTGTGCGGATACTTAGGCCCAACCGATGGCGGCGCAAGACCGATCCTGCGTCGCCCCTGGACGAATGACGCCCGAAAGAACCGCGCGCGTACCCCTGCGCGGGGGTCGCGGGACCAAGTCGTATCACAGGAGCGCCGAGAGCGGGTGGGGCAAAGGCTGGTACCGGTTTGCCGCCCACGGCCTGCACCAGCCCCATGAGGGCGATCAGACGTTTTGAGACCGGATGGATACGATCCGATCTCGATCTGCGCTAGGCCCTCAGGTTGACGGGCCGGGGCGGGTTTTCCCAGGCGGGCGGCGTCCAGAGCGCATCAAACTGGTCTTCGAAGCCCTTGAACCAGGGCTGGGCTTTCAGGTCATCGACCGTGCGAATAGGGCCGCCTGACATGCGCTCAAGGCTGATGGTGCCCATGGCCTGCCTGAGCAGCTTGACGATCGGGCTGTCACTCTCGACGTCTTCGCGGCTATGGCCGCTGTTCTGGTTCGGATCGTCTATGATCAAATTGTAGGACTGCTCCAGTTCAGCGCGCTTGGCGGCCCAGGCCAACGTAGATTTTTCCTCATCGCTGACGGAGTCCAGGAAGGCCATGCCAGCCTTGAAGCGTCCGACGTTGTCACTGCCAAATACGTCCACGAAACGTCCCGCGAGGCTGCTTGGACCGCTATACAGCCCTGTAGCCAGGCTGAGTTGCTGATCCATGACCCACTGCGCACTGGTCTGTTCGTCCTTTGAAAACTGGCCGCCGACATTTTGCGCAACGGCATTCAGCGCGCGGCGGTCGAGACCCGCTGTCAGGGTATAGATGTCCTTACCTTCCCAGCTGTTGACATCAAACGGCTTGCCAGAAGCCTTCATGGCCTGATGTTGCGCGTCCAGACTGGCGCGTGCGGCTGAAGCCACCTCGCCGAGGCTTAGACCTTGGGAAAGGACCTGTCTGCCAGGACCTTCCACGCCATTCGACAGCATATTTGCCGACGTCCCGTCCCGCCTTGGGAAGTATTGAGCAAACCGGTTGCCGATGGTTTGAGGTGGCTGGGCAAGCACAGCCCTGGCTTCGGCGGAAAGCTCAACCGTGACGGCGCCTCTGCCTGCACCGGTCGACGGGGCGGTTTCAGGCTCCCGAGCCGTAGATCGTTGGGCCGTTGTTCCCGCCCGCACATTGAGCGCATAGGCAGCGTCTGCGGCCGAGATTGTGTTGATGGAGGACATAGCCATTCTCAGCGACCCGCGCCCTTGAACCACACGTCACGATCCGTCGAGACGTCGAGTACAGTCAAGGGTAGAAAACCACAATTTTGCGTTAACAGGACACGGTCAAGAGGGGCGTCCTGGACCAGACCGGCCAGCCAGCCAGCCAGCCAGCAGGCAAACCCAGGCCCGGCAAAAGGCAGGGGGTCACGAGACGATTTGCCGGGTCCGATTTCTGCCAGTTCGCGGGGTCGGCGACGTGAATCCCATCCTCCCACCGTGAAGGAAGCCCGGGCTTTCATCCAGGCTTCATCCCGAAATCCGGTTTCCCGCTTTCTCAGGGATGACCCGCTGCGCGGATCAGTTCCGGGACGTATCCACCAGGGCGTTCTTGGTGATCCAGGGCATCATGGCGCGCAGGCGCTGGCCGACTTCCTCAATCTGGTGTTCCGAACCGCGACGGCGAGTGGCCTTGAAGGACGGCGCGCCGACGGCGTTTTCCTGCATGAAGTCGCGCACGAAACGGCCGGACTGGATGTCCTCCAGCACGCGCTTCATCTCGGCCTTGGTGTCGGCGGTGACGATGCGGGGGCCGGTCACGTACTCGCCGTACTCGGCGGTGTTGGAGATCGAGTAGTTCATGTTGGCGATGCCGCCTTCGTAGATCAGGTCCACGATCAGCTTCACCTCATGCAGGCATTCGAAATAGGCCATTTCCGGCGCGTAGCCGGCTTCGACAAGGGTCTCGAAGCCCGCGCGGATCAGTTCCACGAGGCCGCCGCACAGCACGGCCTGCTCGCCGAACAGGTCGGTCTCGCATTCCTCGCGGAAGTTGGTCTCGATGATGCCCGAGCGGCCGCCGCCGATGGCCGAGGCATAGGCAAGGCCGAGATCCATGGCGCCGCCGGTGGCGTCCTGATGGACGGCGATCAGGCAGGGCACGCCGCCACCCTTCTGGTACTCGCCGCGCACGGTGTGACCGGGGCCCTTGGGGGCGACCATCAGCACGTCGATGCCGGCGGCCGGTTCGATCAGGTTGAAGTGGACGTTCAGACCATGGGCGAACAGGAGAGCTGTGCCCGCCTTGATGTTGGGTGCGATCTCGGCGTTGTAGATGCCGCGCTGCAGCTCGTCGGGGGCCAGCACCATCAGCACGTCGGCCCATTTGGCGGCGTCGGCCACGCTCATCACCTTCAGGCCGTCGGCTTCGACCTTCTTGGCGGTGGCCGAGCCGGGCTTCAGCGCCACGGCCACGTTCTTCGCGCCGGAGTCATGAAGGTTGAGGGCATGGGCACGCCCTTGCGAGCCATAGCCTACGATGGCGATCTTCTTGTCCAGGATGCGGGAAATGTCGGCGTCGCGGTCATAGTAAACGCGCATGATCGTACTCCTGGAGGATCACAAAGGCTGGGACCCGCGCAATGGCGGGTCAGCAAAGCGCGCGCTTTCCAGCGGTTTTTTGCCCAAAGGTCAAGGGAAGGCGCGTCATGGGCTGTTCAGACGGCGTCGCAACCTGCGCCGAAACATGGCAGATCGGCCCCATGATCGAGGTTTCCCCCGACATCACGCTCGGCGACGATGAGGTCCAGGTCCGCGCGGTGCGCGCGTCCGGGCCGGGGGGGCAGCATGTCAACAAGGTCTCCACCGCCATCGAGCTCAGGTTTGATGTGCGGGGTTCGCCGTCGCTGACGCCCTACGTTCAGGCGCGGCTGGAGAAGCTGGCGGGCAGCCGCCTGACCCTTGAGGGCGTCATCGTGCTCGTGGCTCAGGCCCGCCGCTCGCAGGAAATGAACCGCCAGGAGGCGTTCGAGCGTTTGTTCGACCTGATCCGCAAAGCCGCCGAGCCGCCACCACCGCCGCGCAAGAAGACGCGGCCGACCTTCGCCTCGAAGCTGCGGCGGATCGAGGGCAAGGTGAAGCGCGGCGGTGTCAAGGCGCTGCGGGGACGGCCAGACGGGGAGGATTAGCGTTCTGACCACGCGCCCACTCCGGTCATCCCCGCGAACGCGGGGAGGTGGATTCTCGTTTGAAGTGCAACAGGTGCTCGGAGAAGACCTCAACTGGGGTGCGGAAGTCCAGGCATTGTCGCGGGGTGTTGTTGAAGGCGACGACGGCGGCGGCGATCTGGTCCGGATC
>NZ_JBIKNZ010000042.1:0-27450 GCF_044358365.1 Phenylobacterium sp.
AGACCTTACGCGGCCTCACACCCTACGAAGCCATCTGTACAGCTTGGGCCAACGAACCCCACCGCTTCCGGCTCGATCCGGTCCACTTGACCTCGGGACTGAACACCTAGCCCACGGTCGCAGGTTGAGGGATTGCCGCCTTTCCCTCCCGGGATGCCGTACGCTCAGGACTCCCCACATCCCCTCCGCCCGTCGTAAGCTCTCCTGAACAACGATCAGGGAGACGGGGATGAGCCGGGCGAACAGTCGGGATCGACAGCTGAGGGAACGGGCTGAGGCGGTTATCCCAGGCGGGATGTTCGGACATCAGTCGGTGGGGCTGTTGCCGGACGACTATCCGCAGTTCTTCGCCCGCAGTGACGGCGCCCACATCACCGATGTGGACGGCAACCGCTATCTGGATTTCATGTGCGCCTACGGCCCGAACCTGTTCGGCTACGGCCACCCCGACATCGACGCGGCGTTCGTTCGTCAGCTTGGCCAGGGCGATACGTTGACGGGACCTACGGCGCTCATGGTGGAGCTGGCCGAAGCGCTGACGGCCATGATCACCCACGCCGACTGGGCGATCTTCTGCAAGAACGGCACGGACGCCACCACCATGGCGCTGTCGGCGGCGCGGGCCCACACGCGGCGCAAGAAGGTGATCCGGGCCAAGGGCGCCTATCATGGCGCAGCCCCCTGGTGCGTGCCGCGTCCGGCCGGGACGATCGACACGGACCGGGCCAACCAGATCTTCTGCGACTACAACGATGTCGCCAGCCTGGAGGCTGCAGTGGCCGAAGCGGGCGATGATCTGGCCGCGATCTTTGCCGCGCCGTTCAAGCATGACGCCTTCATCGACCAGGCCGACCCCGATCTGGCCTATGCGAAACGGGCGCGAGAGCTCTGTGACCAGACCGGCGCCCTTTTGGTTGTCGACGATGTCCGGGCTGGATTTCGTCTGGTGCGGGACTGTTCCTGGAGCCGGCTGGGCGTACAGCCCGACCTGTCGTCCTGGGGAAAGTGCGTCGCCAACGGCCATCCGATCTCGGTGCTGCTGGGCTCCAACAAGGCGCGCAAGGCCGCTGCCGCCATCTATGTGACCGGCTCGTTCTGGTATCAGGCCGCGCCTATGGCGGCGGGTCTGGAGACGCTCAGGCTGATCCGCGAGACGGACTATCTGGAACGGATCACCGGGTTGGGCGAACGCCTGCGCGCGGGCCTCACCGAGCGCGCCGCCGCCGCCGGCTTCGGCTTCCGTCAGACCGGACCCGGAACCATGCCCCTGTTCCTGTTCGACGATGACCCGGACCTGCGTAAGGGGTTCTGCTTCGCCTCGGAAATGCTGGAGCGGGGCGTCTATGTGCACCCCTGGCACAACATGTTCCTCTGTGCGGCGATGACCGAGGCCGATATCGACGGCGCGCTTGATGCGGCGGAAGCGTCGTTCGGCGAACTGAAGACCCAGGTGCGCGATCTCGCGCCGGTCGAGAAACTGGCCTTTCTTTCTGCTGGAGCCCGCTGATGGACAACTATTCCGACTTCGACGGCCTGGGACTGGCACAGCTGGTCGCCACGAAGCAGGTGACGCCAGCCGAGCTTGTCGAGGCGGCCATTTCGCGTGTCGAGCGGCACAACCCCGCCCTGAACGCGGTGGTCTACAAGGGTTTTGACGACGCCCGGGCCCGGGCCACGGGCGCCCTGCCTGACGGTCCGTTTCGCGGCGTGCCGTTTCTGATCAAGGATCTGGCCATGCCTGTGGCCGGCTGGCCGCGCACCTCGGGCAGCCGCTTTGCACGGGGCGTGATCGACGCCGAGGATGGTGGCCTGACTGCGCGCTATCGCGACGCCGGCGTGATCCCCATCGGCAAGACCAATACGCCCGAATACGGCATCACCGGCACCACCGAGAGCGCCCATCTTGGACCCTGCCGCAATCCGTGGAACCCGGGGCACATCGCCGGCGGCTCGTCGGGCGGCTCGGCCTCGGCGGTGGCGGCCGGCATCGTTCCCATGGGCCACGCCTCGGACGGCCTGGGTTCGATCCGGATCCCTGCGGCCTGCTGCGGATTGGTAGGCCTGAAGGTCACCCGTGACCGCAATCCCAACATGCCGGACGGGTACGACTACACCTACGGCCTGGTCGTGGATCACGTGGTCAGTCGCACGGTCCGCGACAGCGCCGCCATGCTGGACGCCACGGGCTATCCCGAGCCGTTCTCGCCCTACCCTGCGCCGCCGAAGTCCGGCCTCTATCTGGATGATGTGAGCAAGAGCCCTGGCAGACTACGCATCGCCTGGTCATCGGAGACCGCCAACGGCCACCCCATTGATCCGGAAATCCAGGCTGCGCTGGAACGAACGGCCGACCTGCTTCGCCGCCTGGGCCACGACGTGTTCGAACGCGGTCTGGGGATCGACTACCGCGCGCTCTATGCCGCGCGGGGTCCGGCGGGCGCCGCCAACTTCGCTGCCGGCATGGCGCGCCTGATCGACGAGATCGGTCGTGAGCCTGAGCCGGACGAACTGGAGCCGCTGACCTGGGCCTCGCTGAAATCAGGACGCAAGGTCAGCGGCGCCGACGCGCTGCGGTCCCTGCAGGACATGCGGATGCTGAACCGCGCCACGCTCGCGGCCTTCGCCGACATCGACGTCTATCTCAGCCCGGTACTGGGCACGCCGGTGCCGGAGATCGGCCATATAGACCCGGTGAACCTGGAGCCTCGCGAGGTGAACCGGCGCCAGGGGCGCGCCTTCCCGTTCACGCCGCCGTTCAACTTCTCAGGTCAGCCGTCGCTCAGCCTGCCACTGGAGATGGACGCAAACGGCCTTCCCATCGGCATGATGTTCACCGCCAAATATGCCGACGAGGCGACCCTCTTCCGTCTGGCCGGGCAACTGGAGAAGGAAGCCCCCTGGAAGGCCCGTCGTCCGCAGGTATGGGGCTAGGCATGGGCTTCTGGACCCATCGGAACTGGATGACGCTGGCGGCGATCAGCGGGTTTGTCGCCGTGGCGGTCGGCGCGTTCGCGGCGCACGGGGTGCACGATCCCAAGGCTCAGGAGTGGCTGCGGACCGGGTCCACCTACGGGTTCATGCACACCATGGCGACGCTGGCCTGCGCGACGTTCATTCAGGTGGGCGCCAGGCGGGCAAGATATGCACCGGCCTTCTTCCTCAGTGGCGTCGTAATCTTTTCGGGCAGCCTCTACGCCATGGCGTTGGGCGCCCCGCGGTGGTTTGGCGCGATCACGCCCATCGGTGGACTGCTGTTCCTGATCGGCTGGGCCGTGCTGGCCTGGGCCGCACGTGGGGTCGACCCTCAGGCCTGAGCCGGTCGCAGCGCCAGGAACCTTAGCGCCAGGGCGGACCCCGCCAGCGCCGTGACCATCACCAGCGCCATGGGTCGGGAAGAGCCGTCATGCAGGATAGCGGCCAGGGTCGACGCCAGCGCACCCGCGGCAAAGGCGACGGTGCCCATCAGGGCCGAGATTGAGCCGGCGCGCAGGGGGTCGACATTCAGCGCGCCCGCGGTGGTGTTGCCCTGCATGAAGCCCAGACTACAGAAGACCAGAAACACCAGCGGCAGCACCGTCCATCGTTCACCAATGCCCGTGTAAGCGGCGATCATCAGGGTGACGCCCAGGCCGACGGCAATGCGGCTGGCCACGCTCAGCACCCGGTCAGGGTGGACGCGGCGCAGGATCATCCGGTTGATCTGGCCCGATCCCACGATGCCGAGGGCGTTGAAGCCAAAGATCCAGGGGAAGAGGGCGGCGGAGTACCCGTAGGTTCCCATGATCAGGCTGGGCGAGGTGGCGATGTAGGTAAAGAGGGTGGCGCCGTTCAGCGCCCCGGCCAGCGCATAGCCTACCAGCCGCGGCTGACGCAGCAGCGCCGCATAGGACTGGAAGGGGTTTTCGGATGCGGCCTGGCGCGCCGTGGCCTCGGAGCGGGACTCCTTCAGGCGCAACACGGCGATCACACCCACCACAATGCCGAACGCAGCCATGAACCAGAAGTTCAGCCGCCAACCGCCGAAGGTCAGCAGGGCCGCACCCAGCAATGGCGCGAGGATTGGCGCAAGGCCCATGATCAGCATCATCAGGCTGAGGGTGCGCGCCGTTTCGGTGTGGTCAAAGGTGTCCCGGACGATAGCGCGCGAGACCACGGCCCCGGCGCAGGCGCCCAGAGCCTGGATGAACCGCGCCGCCAGCAGTTGCTCCACCGACGTCGCCAGTGCGCAGGCTACCGAGGCGGCGATGAAGATCACCACACCCAGCATGATCGGCGCGCGTCGCCCGACCCGGTCAGACCAGGGTCCGTAGACCAGCTGTCCGATCGCCATCCCCGCCAGGAACGTCGACACCGTGGCCTGGGTCGAGGCAGGCGTGGCGCGCAGGGACTGACCGATAGCCGGCAGGGTGCTGAGGTACATATCGATCGCCAGCGGCCCCATGGCGGTCAGCGATCCCAGCAGGATCACCAACCCCCAGGGCGTCGGCGGCGAAGCGGATGAAGGGTTGGCGGACGTCACGGCGCCCATGCCCTACTGGAACCTTAGGGGTCGGCGATACCCCAAACCGCAAGGAGACCACCATGTCAGCACTCGAGGCCATGATGCCGCCGGTCCAGAAGGCCTCCGTCAATGGCGTGGAGCTGGCCTACTATGAGGTCGGACCGCGCGGTCAAGGCGTGCCGATCATCTTCTGCCACGGCTTCCCGGAGCTGGCGTTCTCTTGGCGTCACCAGCTCAAGGCCTGCGAGGCCGCCGGGCAATGGGCCATCGCGCCGGACCAGCGCGGCTACGGCCTGTCGTCGAAGCCCGACGCCGTGGACGCCTACGATATCGATCAGCTGACCGCCGACATGGCCGGCCTGCTGGACCATCTGGGCGTGGAGAAGGCGATCTTCTGCGGCCACGACTGGGGCGGCATCGTGGTCTGGCAGATGCCGCTGATCCATCCCGATCGCGTGGCGGGCGTCATCGGCCTCAACACCCCCTTCATGCCGCGCGCGCCGGCCGACCCGATCGCGATCATGAGGGCGCGCTTCGGACCGGACATGTACATCGTCTGGTTCCAGAACCCGGATGAGCCGGAGGCGGTGCTGGGCGCAGATACCAGCAGAACCATGGCTTTCTTCATGCGCAAACCCGCCGCGCAGCCGGTTACAGTCCAGCCCGACGCCTCGGGATCGACATTTGCGTTCAAGGACCTGTTGCGCAACTGGGACGGCGTCACCGGCGGCGACCCCTTGCTGACGCCCGACGAACTGGCTGTGTTCGCAGAGGCGTTCCGGGCCGGCAGCTTCTTTGGCCCGGTCAGCTGGTACCGTAACTTCACCCGCACCTGGGAACGGGCAGAGACCCTGCCCACCCGGATCGACGGTCTGCCCTGCCTGATGATCACCGCCGAGCTGGACGCCGTGCTGCCCCCGTCGGCCGCCGACCACATGGCGGGCTTCATCGGCGATCTGGAGACGGTGATGGTGGCCGGTTCAGGCCACTGGACGCAGCAGGAAAAGCCGGATGAGGTCAACGCCCTGATCCTGGGCTGGCTCGACAGGCGTTTCCCGACGTAAAAGACGCTCATGGAACGCAACACCCCGGCGCAGGCCTTCTCGTCCACCTCGAACCGCCGGGGTCTATTCGCCGACAACGAGCCTTTCGATTCAGGCTGGCTGGCCACCGACGGGCCGCACGAGATCTACTACGAGCAGTGCGGCGTGCAGGACGGCAAACCCTGTGTGATCCTGCACGGCGGCCCCGGCGGCACGATCAATCCCACCATGCGGCGTTTCTTCGATCCGTCGAAGTGGCGGATGGCTCTGTTCGATCAGCGCGGCTGCGGCAAGAGCCGGCCCAACGCCAGCCTGGACGACAACACCACCTGGTCGCTGATCGCCGACATCGAGCGGCTGCGCGAGCATCTGGGCGTGGAGAAATGGTGCGTCTTCGGCGGGTCATGGGGTTCCACCCTGGCGCTGGCCTACGCCATCACCCACCCGGAACGGGTGGAGAGCCTGGTGCTCAGGGGCATCTTCCTGCTCACCCCGCGTGAGCTGCGCTGGTTCTATCAGGACGGCGCATCAATGCTGTTCCCCGACGCCTGGGCGCGGTTCTGCGCGCCGATCCCGCTGGAAGAACGGGGCGACATGATCAGCGCCTTCCACAAACGGCTGACCCATACGGACCGGCGTATCCAGGCCGAGGCCGCTACCGCCTGGAGCCAGTGGGAGGGCGACACCATCTCCATCCGCGGCCCGGAAGCCCGGCCATCCAAGTTCAACGAGATCGACTTCGCCATCGCCTTCGCGCGGATCGAGTGCCACTTCTTCGCCAACGGCGGGTTCTTCGACAGCGAGAACTGGATTCTCGAAAACGTGGGCAAGCTGGCCGGGATCCCGGGCTGGATTGTCCAGGGTCGCTTCGATGTGGTGACCCCGATGGACAGCGCCTGGCGCCTCAAGACGGCCTGGCCGAAGGCGCGTTTCGAAGTGGTCTGGGACGCAGGCCACGCCTCGACCGAGCCGGGAATCGTCGATGGTCTGGTCCGCGCGACGGAGGCGGCGCTCAGGGTTTGAGTTAAGTCAGCAAGCAGAGGGCTGCGGCCCCGTCGGGGACAGCCTCAGCCGGGATTTTTCGATCAAAGGTCGCCAGGCGACCGCCGTTGGCAACGGCCAACGCCAGGAGGTAGACGTCCGTCACGTCGCCGGAACTGAGAAGACGGCGGCGAACCAGATGCTGCTGATCTCGCAGACTTATGGCGTCCGGCCAGAATACGTGACCCGGCAGGGCGCAAAGGGCCTCAAGCGCTGGCAGTACAGCTGAGGCTGATCCATGCGGTGTCGGGTAGCGCGGTCCGCCAACGATACGCAGGACGCCGTTTTCGGTCAGAGGGCAGGTTGCGAACGAATGGCGCCCCTCGTGAGCAAACCAGGCGTGGGCCCGCGAGCTGTCGACATGGGACCGGTCGATGAGAGCAATGAGGATGTTGACGTCGAGCAGAAACGTCACTGCGTCTCGTCATCAAGCTGTTTGATCAGTTCGGGCGTGACGATTGCGCCAGGTCTGACCGGTAGCTGCAAGATGCCATTCAGGTAGGTCGGCTCGGCTGGCGTCGCAGGCGCAAGCGCCTCGCGGATGAGGTCCGAAATGACCTGTCCCACAGGCCGCCCCTGCACCTGGGCCATATGTTTTGCCGCGAGCAGAACGTCGTCGTCGATCGCGATTGTCGTACGCATTGGACCCTCCTGCATCACGCATCATACATCAGATGCGGGCAGAATGAAGTCAGACAAATGACCCCTTGCCGCTGGTGACTTCGGAATACCGGTGCACACGGACAGACTGAATCAGGCCAAACCCGATCATCACCGTCAGCATCACGGTGCCGCCATAGCTCAGCATCGGCATCGGCACGCCCACCACCGGCGCCAGTCCCATGACCATCAGGCCATTGATCATCACATAGAGGGTGAAGGTGGCGGTGACGCCGGCTGCGGCCAGGCGTCCGAAATGGCTATGGCTGAGATAGGAGGTCCGGAGCGCCATGAAGATCGCCGCAGCGTAGAGGATCAGAAGTGAGGCGCAGCCGACAAAACCGAACTCCTCGGCGAGCGCGGCAAAGATGAAGTCGGTCTGCTTTTCCGGCAGAAAATTGAGCTGGCTCTGGGAGCCCAGCCCATAGCCCTTTCCCAGCAGGCCACCGGAGCCCAGCGCGATCATAGATTGCAGGATGTGATAGCCCGAGCCCGAGGGGTCGCTCTCCGGGTCCAGAAAGGTCAGCACCCTCTGACGTTGATAGTCGTGCATGCCGAAGATCACGTAGGGCGGGATCACGGCCAGCACGCCAGCCACGGCGGCGGCGATGATCTTCCAGGAGAGGCCAGCCAGCACCACGATGGCGCCGCCGGTCATGGCGATCAGCAAGGCGGTGCCCAGATCAGGCTGGTGCGCCACCAGCAGCACCGGGACGGCGATCATCAACGCCGGAATGAGCAACCACCATGAAAGCCGGGCGCGCTCTGCCGACACGCCGTGATAGAGCCGCGCCAGCGCCAGGACGATGCCGATCTTGATCACCTCGGACGGCTGGAAACTGAAACTGCCAATGGACAACCAGCGCTGGGCGCCGAGTCTGATGTCGCCGACCAGTTCCACCGCAATCAGCAACAGTACGCCCAGGCCATAGATCAGGTAGGCCAGCGCGAACCACACCCGCAGATCCACCATCGCCAGGGCGATCAATATAAAGATGCAGATCCCGAACCGACTGGCATGCGCTGCCGACCAGGGCGTCCAGGAAGATCCTGCAATGGAAAACAGCATCAGCGACCCGGTCCCTGCGATCAGGCACAGGACCAGGACGAACAGCCAATCGATTTCGGATAGCTTGACGATCAGCCGGTCGCGTTCGCCGGGACGGGTCAGGGCGGACACGGTCATGCCGGACCTCCGGGGATGGCGGCGGTCTGTTCGGTGGTCGTGGACTGGGGGACGTTGTCCAGTTCGAGGTCGGGCGCCATTTCCGGCATCGGCAACGGCTTCTCGATCCGCGCGCGGATCTCCGGATCCTTCAACAGGGTGGTACGCATGATCTCCCGTGCGCGCGGCGCTGCGGCGGTCGATCCGCCCATACCGTGCTGCACCACCACGGCGATGGCGTAGCGGGGGGCGTCAATGGGCGCAAAGGCCACGAACAGGCCGTGGTCGCGCAGGCGCCAGGTCCCGCCCTGGCCGCGTGATCCGCCCTTGTCATAGTTGCGCACCTGGGCGGTGCCGGTCTTGCCGGCCATCAGGATGTCACCCAGGCCCAGCTGGCTGGCCCGGAACGCGGTGCCGCCCGCCTCGGTCACTGCCGCCATGCCGTCACGAACATACTGGATGTGCTCGGTCGCAAACGGCAGTGGCGGCGCGTCCGATCCTTTTGGCAGCTCCTTGCCACCCACCGAGCGAACGAGACGCGGATTGAGCGCCCGCTGTCCGTTGGCCAGCCGCGCCGTCATCACGGCCAGTTGCAGACAGTTCACCTGCAGATAGCCCTGGCCGATGGCGTAGGAGAGATTTTCGCCCGGCCACCAGGGCTGCTGGGCCTCGTTCTTCGCAAAGTAGCGCTTCTTCCACGCCCGGTCGGGCACGACGCCCTTCTTCTGACCCGGGATTCCGATGTCATAAATCTGGCCGAGGCCGAAGGCGCGGGCGGCGATGGCGATGCGATCCGGCCCCACCCGCAGTGACATAGTGTAGAAGTAGGTGTCGCAGGAGTTCTTGATGGCGTCGCGCAGGTTCTGCGAGCCGTGCCCGCCGCGCTTGTGGCAGTGGAAGTAGCGGCCTCCGAAGTTCATCCCGCCGCTACAGTTGACGCGGATATCCGGGTCGATGCCCGCGTCGAGGATCGCCAGCGCAGTCATTGTCTTGAAGGTTGAGCCCGGCGGGTAGAGGCCTGACAGGCACTTGTCCAGCAAGGGCTTGCGCTCGAAGGTCGCCAGGCCGCGGTAGTCAGCGACCGTAAGGCCTCGCACAAACCGATTGGCGTCGAAGCTGGGTGCCGATGTCATGCACAGGATGTCGCCGGTGCGGCAATCCATCACGACAGCGCCGCCGCTCTCCTCGCCGAAGACTTCCAGCGCCCGATTCTGGACATCGACATCAAGGGTCAGCTGAATTTCAGCGCCCGGCTGCGGCGAGATGTCGCCCTCGCCATGGTGGCTGACCTCGCGCCCGTTGGCATCGACCTCGACCTTGCGCGCGCCGGGCCGGCCGCGAAGTTCCAGATCAAAGGCTTTCTCGACGCCCTGCTTGCCGATCCTGAAACCCGGATGCAGCAGGATGGAGTCCGCGTTGGGGCCTGCGGCGGTGATGTCGTCCTTGTTCACCTTGGCGACGTAGCCGATGACGTGGGCGAAGGCCCCGCCGTAGGGATAGACCCGCACCTCACCCATGTCTGCGGTAACTCCGGTGAGCTCCGGCGCACGCACGCTGATGGCCGAGAACTGTTCCCAGGTCATGTCCTCCATGACCGAAACCGGCGCCCGGCGCGGCGCGCTGTTGATATCCTTGAGCAGGCGGCGCTGGCGAACCTCGTCCAGCGGCACAAAACTGGCCAGTGTCTTGAGGGTCGCTTCGGTATCTGTGCCCTTGTCGCGGACCACCAGTAGCCGGAAGTTGGGGCGATTGGCCGCCAATACGGCGCCGTTGCGGTCAACGATCACTCCGCGCGGCGCAGGCATAAGCTTGAAATTGAACTGGTTCGAGGTGGACAGCCGCTCATAGCGCTGGGTCTGGAACAGCTGCAGATAGGCCAGACGCCCGCCCATGGCTGTCAGGCCGAGGCCCGCGAAGGCGCCCAGCAGGACGGCGCGCCGATGGAATACGCCCTGACGCTCGTTCACCTCTTCGAAGAAGATCGATGGGCCGGTCATGGCGCGCTCAGCGGAACCTCACGTCTGCGTCTTCAAACAGGTCGATGAGCCTGTCGGCGAAGGGATAGAGCACAACTGTGGCGAGGAATTGCCAACCCACGGACACCAGGCTTGGCGCGTTCTGGGTGTCCAGCATCGTGAAGATGTAACCGGCGCCAAGCGCCAGCGCGGTCGCAGCACTGTACCAGGCCCACATGAACAGGCGACTCTGCCCCGCGAGCATCGCCCGCCCGCTCAGCACCAGGCCATAGGGCAACAACAGACACACCGCCCAGAATCCGAGGGGATTGCCCCAGAGCAGATCCAGATAGAATCCCATCAGCATCACGCCCACCGGCGCCAGCATGGATGGGCGGATGACCGCCCAGGCATACACCACCGGCAGGGCGAACACCGGCTCAGGCAGGCTCAGCCCCCAGAAACGCAAGGGCAGCGCCAGCAGGAAGGTGGCCAGGATCACCTGCAGCATGGGAACGCCAAGCCATCGCCAGGGCGCCAGGGGCTGTGCGCCGCTGCTGCTCACGGCGTCGCTCCAGCGGGTCGCGGGGCAGTCCCGGCAGCCGGGCGCACAGGGGCTGTCGGCGGCGCGGCGGCCGGCAGTACGGCCGCGGGCGTCGCAATCGGCGGCGGCAGGGTTGAGGCGCCAGGCGTCGCCGGCGGAACCTCAACCTTCTCCAGGCCCGCGCGATTGACCACCTGGGTGAAGTCCTGGAACAGCAGGATCCGTACATAGTCGACTGCCGCCTTGTCGGAGGCCAGCACTACGCGCCAGCGGTTATCCAGCCCCTTGATCGCCACGCCGACCGGTAGTCCCCGGGGGAAAACGCCGCCATCGCCTGAGGTCAGGATCCTGTCACCGCTGCGCACAGGGTCCTGGCCGCGCAGATATTCCAGCCTGGGATTGGGTCCGCCGTCGCCGGTCAGAATGGCGCGCGAATTGGTCCGGTCGATCATCACCGGCGTGCGTGAGGCGGCGTCGGTCAGCAGCAGCACCCGGCTGACACCGTCCGTAACGCCGACGACGCGGCCCACCAGGCCGTTCTCGCTCATCACCGGATTGCCGGGCTTGATCCCGGCTTCGCTGCCGGCGTTGGCCAGGCGGGAATTTGCGAAGGGTCCGCGGCTATCGGTGACAATTCGCGCCGAGGCCATGGGAATGGGAGGATCGGTCTTGAGGCCCAGGGCGGCGCGATAGCGCTCGTTGGTGTCGCGCAACGCCAGCGCCACGTCGCGCCACTGGCGCATTTCCTTGAGCTCGGCGTTGAGGCGGCGGTTCTCGGACACAGCGAAGAAGTAGCCCTTGACGCCGTCCACGCCCTGTCCAGTCAATCGGCCGGGCGTGGAGAGCGCATCGCCCACCGGCGCCATCACCTTGTCCGACAGGGTGCGCGAGCGGCCATAGGCGTCAGTGTCGAAGACCTCGCGGCGATCCGAAAGCAACACCGCCACGGAGGCGATCAGCACAACGAGAAACACGATCCCCGCCGTCCAGGTCAGGGGAACCCTCAGTTCGCCGAGCGGATTGTCCCTGTAGGACATCTAGGTTCGACCCCCATCACCCGCGCGGGCGCCGCCTAAGCCAGGGTGGATTCCAGAACGCCCTTCATCCACTTGGGATGTTCGAGCACCTTGCCGCAGCCCAGCGCAACACAGGACAGCGGATCGTCGGCTACCGTCACCGGCAGGCCGGTGTGATCGCGGATCTCGGCGTCCAGGCCGCGAAGCAGTGCGCCGCCGCCGGTCAGCATGATGCCCTTGTCGGCAATGTCGGAGGCCAGTTCCGGCGGCGTGGCTTCCAGCGCCATCTTCACGGCGTCCACGATCTGGCCGACCGGCTCGGCGAGCGCGTCAGAGGCCTGTTTCTCTGAAATCCGCACCTCGCGGGGGACCCCCTGCATCAGGTCGCGACCCTTGACCTCGATCGACAGGCCCTCGCCGTCGGCCGGCGCGCGGGCGGTGCCGATTTCCTTCTTGATGCGCTCGGCCGTGGTCTCGCCGATCAGAAGGTTGTGGTTGCGGCGCATGTAGCTGATGATCGCCTCGTCCATCTTGTCGCCGCCGACGCGAACCGAGCGCGAATAGACGATCCCCGACAGCGAGAGCACAGCCACCTCGGTGGTGCCGCCGCCGATGTCGACCACCATCGAGCCCGTGGGTTCATGGATCGGCAGGCCGGCGCCGATCGCAGCCGCCATCGGCTCGTCGATCAGGCCCACGCGGCGGCCGCCGGCGTTCAGGCAGGAATCGTTAATGGCGCGGCGTTCAACGGCAGTGGCGCCAGACGGCACGCACACGATCACCTTGGGGTTCACGAAGCCCTTGCGGTTGTGAACCTTGCGGATGAAGTACTTGATCATCTCTTCGGCGACTTCAAAGTCGGCGATCACCCCGTCGCGCATGGGGCGGATAGCCTCCATGTGGCCAGGCGTGCGGCCCAGCATCTGCTTGGCCTCGATACCCACAGCGTGAACGACCTTGCGGCCTCCCACATTGCGCAGCGCCACCACCGAAGGCTCATTGAGCACGATGCCCTTGCCCTTCATGTAGATCAGCGTGTTGGCGGTACCGAGGTCGATGGCGATATCGTTCGAGATGGCGCCGAAGAGCGAAGAGATCATGCAAAGCCCTGACGGGTTGGGGCGGAAACGGTAAGGTGTCTGCGAGGCGAAAGCACAACCGACCGAAAACGCGAGCTTGCGCCTGAGTTGGTTAACTTTGTCTGGCAGATGATCAGGTCCCTCTGCCCTGACACCTTGGTCATTTCAAGGCTTAATGCGGGCTGCGCGGATTCGCCTGCGGCGCGATTGCCGGGTCAGGCTGGCGGATCGCCCAGAAGCAGCGCCCTGGCGGCAGGGTCGGCCAGCACCTGGCGAGCCGTTCCCGTCGCCCGGGCTTCCCCCTGATCGAGCACACACAACCGGTCGGCGAGTCGCGAAACCTCGTCCACATCGTGCGTGACCAGCAACATAGGAATCGAAAGCCCCTGCCGAAGCGCAACGATTTCTTCATAGAGGTGAACGCGCGTGCGACGGTCGACCGCCGAGAATGGTTCATCCAGCAGCAGCACATGCGGCTCGCGCGCCAGAGCCCGGGCGATAGCCACGCGCTGGCGCTGGCCGCCGGAGAGCTGGGCCGGTTTGCGCGCCTCAAGGCCTTCCAGATGCACCCGCACCAGCAGGCCGGCGGCCCGGTCCCGTCGCTCGGCGCGAGGAAAATCGAGCAGGGCCGTGGCGACATTGTCCAGCGCCGAGAGGTGGGGAAACAGGGCGTGTTCCTGGAAAACCAGCCCGACCCGGCGACGGTGCGGCGGCAGAAACCGGCGTGCGTCGCTATCGAACCAGACCTCGTCACCCACCGCGATGTGTCCCGCGCGCGGGCGGTAGAGACCTGCGATCGCCCGGAGCGCTGTCGTCTTGCCCGCACCGGAAGGACCGACCAGGCCCAGCACCTCGCCCGGCGCGCAGGTGAAGGCGACGTTCAGCGGAATCGGTCCCGACTGGTGCAGGCGGACAGAGAGACCCGGCTCAGCCATGACGACGCCCGACGCGGCCGGTCGCCGCCGTCGCGATGGCGATGGCGCCGATGGAGAAGGCCAGCAGGAGCGCGCTCATCAGACCGGCGCCATGGGTGTCAAAGGCCTGCACCCGATCATAGATCGCCAGCGCGATGGTCCGCGTTTCGCCGGGGATCGACCCACCGACCATGAGAACAACGCCGAATTCGCCAAGTGTGTGGGTGAAGGTGAGCGCGAACGCCGACAGGACGCCCGGCCACGCAAGGGGCGCCTCGATACGCCAGAACGTACGCCAGGGTGAGAGGCCGCTGACCCAGGCGGCTTCCCGGACATCCGGTGGCAGGGCCTCGAAGGCCCGCTGCATCGGCTGCACGGCGAAGGGAAGGTTGATCAGGACAGACGCAGCCACCAGCCCCTCGAAGCTGAAGGCCAGCGGGTGGCCGAACATGGCGCCCCAGGCCTTGCCCAGAGACGCGTTGGCGCCCATCGCACTCAATAGATAGAAGCCAAGCACCGTCGGCGGCAGCACCAGCGGCGCCATGATCAACGCCTCCAGGACGCCGCGTCCGCGGAACCGGTGAAAGGCGATCCAGCGGGCCAGCACCAGGCCCAGCGGCAGCAGAAGGCCGACCGTCCAGGCCGCGAGCACCAGCGAAAGACGGAACGCCTCCCAGTCCAAGCTGCTAGCGCCCCCCGGGCACGGTGAAGCCGTAGCGGGTGAAGATCGCGCGCGCATCAACGCCCTGCAGGAAGCTGTAGAAGGCACGGGCCGTAGCGCCGGCGCCGGTCAGCAGGGTGGCCCGCTGACGCAGGGGTTTATGCCGGTCTTCCGGAATCAGAGCGAACGTGCCGGCCGCCTTGACGGGCGCCGTCAGAGCCAGCGAAAGCGGGATCAAGCCGGCCTGCGCGCCGCCAGCGACGGCGAACTGGGTCGCCTGCGAGACGTTCTCGCCGAGAACAAGCTTCCCCTGCAGGTCATCCCACAGGCCCGCCGCCTGGAGGGCCTCGCGCGCCGCCCGACCGTAGGGCGCATGTTCAGGATTGGCGATGGCGACCTTGCTCACCTGCTCTGCGCGGAGCGCCCTTCCCAGACCGGCGAGCGCGCCGTCCACCTGGACCGGAGATCCCTTGGGCGAGAACAGTCCGATCCGGCCGATGGCGTAGAGCACGCCCGGGCCCTCTCCGCGCCCCGCCTGACGCAAGGTTTCCACATAGGCCTCATCCGCCGAGAGGAAGACTTCATAGGGCGCGCCGTTGAGGATCTGCTGGGTGAAATTGCCCGATGAGCCGAAGGTGAGCCTCACGTTCTGCCCTGTCCGCCGGCGGAACTGCGCGGCGATTTCGGGGAGAGCCGCGGAAAGATCGGACGCGGCGGCCACGGTCGGCCCGCCGGGTTGAACCCTGCCAGGACCTGCGCCCAGCGCGAAAGCCAGCCCGCCCGATGCGACGCGGAAGAAGGTCCGGCGTGCGATCAACGGTCGGGTCTCCAGGTTTGCAGCGGGATCTCGCAACTCGCGTTGTGTACCGCTACTGCGCAATGACGTGAAGCGTTGGCGTCCGGTCCTGAGACCGTGCTGCCCCTGCCATCAACCCAGGACGGTGAGCAGCACCCCCACCGCAGTCAATCCGCCGCCGATCCACTGACGGGGCGTCAGACGCTCCTTGAACAGACGGCGACCAACCGCGGCTGCGATCGGCCCCTCGATCAGACCGATCGCCCGGACCGGCGCCGCCGGCGCCAGCGCCAGAGCCCCGAACCAGCACGCCGAGGCGGCAGACCCGAAAAAGCCGGCAGCCAGCGAGGGCTTCCAGGATCCAAACACCGACCGCAAGGCCTGCGGGCGCGTCAGCCCAAGGATCGACGACAGAACCACCGACTGCATCGTCTGGGCGACCAGCAGGGCCGCTGCCGCCGAGTAGAGCGGGTGGCTCGCATCAAACGCCTGCCCCGCCTGACGATAGGCGTTGAACGCCACCGCAAAGGCCGCGCCCGCCGCCAGCCCCAGTAACCCTCCCGGCAGATCCGCCCTGGCCTGCCCCTGACGCGGCCAGGACAGAACGACCAGGCCGATGGTCCCGACCGCCACGCCAAACCAGGCTGCGACGCCCAGCGCGTCCCCCAGAACCAGCCAGCCGAGGATAGCCGCCATGGGCAGGGACGACTGCTGCAGCATGATCGCCACCGCAAATCCTGAACTGCGCATCGCCATCAGCAATGCTCCCGTCGCCGCCACCTGGCTGATGGCGCCGACAACCGCGGCGATCCAGAACCGGGCCGAAGGATCAGGCTGGGCGTCCGGAGTGATCGTCCACATGACCGCGAAGATCAGGATCGAAAACGGCAGGCCAAACAGGAAACGCACAAGCGTCGCGCCCCACGGCCCGGCATCACCCACCAGCCCCCGCTGCATGGCGTTGCGTGCGACCTGCAAAGGCGCGGCCGCAGCGGCGAGGAAAATCCAGAGCATTAAATTGAATCCGTCATCCCGGCCAATGCGGCGGCACAGCCGCCAAGGCCGAGCCGGGGTCCACCCACACCCACGGCGCGCGTGAACCTCCAGCGATCAGGTGAGCAACGATCCCGGTTTTCGCCTCTGGCCAAACCGGGACGACACGATGTTACGGCGTCAGAATCCGCTGGCGACCTTGCCCGGCGCTGTCTTTTCCTTGCGCGCGAAGAGGTTGTTGAGCGCGTTGACGTAGGCCTTGGCCGAGGCCGTAAGAGTGTCGGTGTCAGCGGCCTGGCCGGTGGCGATGCGGCCATCGTCCTCGAGCCTTACCGATACCTGGGCCTGGGCATCCGTGCCTTCGGTGACCGCGTGGACCTGGAAAAGGCGCAGGATCGCTGTATGCGGGATCACCGCATGAATGGCGTTGAACACCGCGTCCACAGGGCCGTCGCCAGTGGCGTTGGCTGACCTTTCCTCGCCCTCGATCGTGACCGTCAGGAACGCCTCCTGCGGCCCCTCGGTGCCCGCGATCACCCGCAGGTGTTTGACCTGGACGCGGTCGGCCCCGCTGGCCAGTGCATCGTCGACCAGTGCGATGATATCGTCGTCGAAGACGTGCTTCTTCTTGTCGGCAAGGTCCTTGAACCGCTGGAAGGCCTCGTTCAGGGCGTTCTGGCCCAGTTCGTAGCCCAGGTCCTTCAGCTTGGCGCGGAACCCCGCACGGCCCGCATGCTTGCCCATCACCAGATTGGAGGAGCCCTGCCCCACGTCCTCGGGCTGCATGATCTCGTAGGTGCCGCGGTCCTTGAGCATCCCGTCCTGATGGATACCGCTCTCGTGAGCGAAGGCGTTCTTGCCGACGATGGCCTTGTTGAACTGGACCGGGAACCCGGTGATCGCCGAGACGTAGCGGCTGGCGCGCGTGATGTGCTGGGTCTCGATGCCGGTATGGAACCGCAGGTGATCGCCACGGACCTTGAGCGCCATGACGATCTCTTCGAGCGCCGCGTTGCCGGCGCGCTCGCCAATGCCGTTGATGGCGCACTCCACTTGCCGCGCCCCGCCCTGCACGCCGGCCAGGCTATTGGCGACGGCCAGGCCCAGGTCATTGTGGCAGTGGGTGGAGAAAATCACCGTGTCAGCGTTCTCGACGTTCTCGATGATGTCGCGGAACATGTCGCCATACTCGGATGGATAACTGTAGCCCACCGTATCCGGCAGGTTGATGGTGCCGGCCCCGGCGCGAATGGCGGCGTCCACGCAGCGACGCAGGAAGTCAGGTTCGGTGCGGGTGGCGTCCTGGGCCGACCATTCCACATCACCACAGAGGTTGCGCGCATGGGTCACCGACTTGGTGATCATCTCCAGGATGTCTTCCTGGCTGGCGTGCAGGATGTGGTCGCGATGGCTGGGACTGGTGGACAGGAAGGTGTGGATACGCCCGCGCCTGGCCTTCCGGATCGCCTCGGCGCAGCGCTCGATATCGGCCATGCCGGCGCGGGCCAGGCCACAGACGACGCTTTCAGTGATGATCCCGGAGATGGCGCGGACCGCCTCGAAGTCGCCGTTGGAGGCGATCGGAAAGCCCGCCTCTATCACATCGACCTTCATGTCTTCGAGGATCTTGGCCAGCTCGAGTTTTTCGTCGTGCGACATCGATGCGCCGGGCGACTGTTCGCCATCGCGCATAGTGGTGTCGAAGACAATGACGCGGTTAGACGGCGCCGGGGCGGACTCGGATACGGGGTAAGTCATGGGAATCAAGATCTCTTCGCGGTGTTTCAGGTCTGGGCGGAGGTCTTCTAACCCCTGGATCGCCCGGCCGCGAGCATGCGCGTGCCTAGAGAGGCGCCCAGGGGCGGCTAAGCCCCAGCGAGAGAAGAAGCAGGCTTGTGGGCCGCGTGCGCATGGAACGTTATGTATCGAGATGGACGTCGCGCCGCAAGCTTGTTGCGCTGGATCAGATGAAAGACGCCCACTTCAGCAAGAACCTTGCTGATCGGCGACCTAAGGGTCACTTCGCCCTCTCCGCCCCAGCCAGCGCTGCGCAAACCATCCGATCGCCAGCCAGGCGACCGCAACAGCCAGCAGCGCCACCCAATGGCCTGAAATCTCGCCGCGCATGATTTGCAGGATTGAGGCCCCCGCGAAAGCGGTCAACGCGATCTTCGGGACGATTCCGATCCCCGTTCCCGCCAGGAAATGGGTCACCCGCATGGGGGTGACACCGGCTGCCATGTTGACCACGATAAAAGGCGCCGACGGCACCAGCCGCACGATCAGGCTGGCCAGAAAGCCGTTCTCGCCTATCAGCCGCATGAACCGGCGCACGCCGTCACCCGAAATCCGCTCGAGCGTGCGCGCGCCGGCGGTTCGTCCCAGATAGAAGCCCAATACCGAGGAGACCATGGTGCCCACCCAACTGTAGGCCGCACCGGTCACCGGGCCGAACGCCACGACGGCGGCGGCGATCAGGACAATCTGCGGCGTCCCGACAAAGGCCAGGGCCGCAAAGGCGGCGACCGCCACCGGCAGGGACCACGGCCCCCGCGCCGTGCCCAACCACCCTTCCAGCGTGCGCTCACTGTCGATCCCCAGCAGCTGGGCGCCGAACACAAACACAATGCCGACACCGCCAAACAGCACAAAGGAAACCGCCAGCGTCCGCCAGGCCTGGGCGTCGAGGTTCGACAGGAATTCGAAGAGGCGGCGCATCACCTTTGGAGGCGTCGCGTGATCCTGAGGCCAGGTCAAGGCGAAGTGGCGCCCTTCTGCGGGTAGGCGTGCGCCGCCGCATGGGCTAAACCCCCGCCGTTTCGCCAACCCCCAGCCGGGAGACTTCCCCCATGTTCCGGGAATCCGACGCGCTTGCCCGCGTAAAGCCCTCCGCCACTCTGGCCGCAGACGCCAAGGCCCGTGAGTTGAAGGCCCAGGGCAAAAACGTGATCGGTCTGGCCGCTGGCGAACCCGATTTCGATACCCCCGACAATATCAAGGAAGCCGCGATCAAGGCGATCCGCGACGGCAAGACCAAGTACACCAATGTCGATGGCATTCCGGAGTTGAAGGACGCCATCGTCGCCAAGTTCCAGCGGGAAAACCACCTCACCTACAAGGCCAGCCAGGTGAATGTCTCTCCGGGCGGCAAGCCGGTGATCTGGAACGCCATGATCTCGACGCTGAACGCTGGCGATGAGGTGGTGATCCCGACGCCCTATTGGGTCAGCTACTGGGACATCGTGCTGTTGGCAGGCGGTCAGCCTGTCGCCGCGCCCACCTCGGTAGCGTCTGGTTTCAAGCTGGACGCAGCCGGCCTGGAAGCCGCGATCACGCCGCGGACCCGCTGGGTTTTTCTGAACAGCCCGTCCAACCCCTCCGGGGCCGCCTACACCCGGGCCGAGCTGCGAGCCTTGGCTGATGTCTTGTTGCGCCATCCGCAGGTCTGGGTCCTTACCGACGACATGTACGAACACCTGGTGTTCGGCGATTTCGAGTTCACCACCATCCTGCAGGTGGAGCCGGCGCTCTATGATCGCACGCTGACCATGAACGGCGTTTCCAAGGCCTATGCCATGACCGGCTGGCGGATCGGCTATGCGGCCGGACCGGAAGCCCTGATCAAGTCGATGGCCAAGGTGATGAGCCAGACGACGTCGAACCCCTCGTCCATCTCGCAATGGGCGGCGGTCGAGGCGCTGAACGGGACTCAGGACTTTATCAAACCCAACGCCAGGCTGTTCGAAGGTCGCCGCGACCTCGTGGTATCGATGCTGAACCAGGCCCAGGGCATCAACTGCCCGACACCGGAAGGCGCCTTCTATGTCTATCCGTCCGTGGAAGCCCTGATCGGCAAGGCCACGCCGTCGGGAAAGGTCATCACGTCCGACGCCGATTTCTGCGTCGAACTGCTGGAAACCGAAGGCGTCGCCGTGGTGCTGGGCGCGGCGTTCGGGCTCTCGCCGCATTTCCGGATCAGCTATGCGACCAGCAACGCGGTGCTTGAAGACGCCTGCCAGCGGATCCAGCGGTTCTGCGCCAACGTGAAATAGGCAAAGCGGGCGGCGCGATCAGCGCCGCCCGATCCTGACTAGGCCCGTTCGCGCCAGGCGGCCTTGGCGGCGTCCTTGGTGATGTTGAGACACACCTTGTTGTCGAGGATCTCTTCCGCCCAGACCATGGGAATAAGGTGGTGCTTGAAGCCTGACCCGAAGTCGAACTTGGCCAGTTCGATGTCACCGCCCATCACGCGGTCAACCTTGCCGACATGGCCGCCGTCAGAGCCGATGACTTCCATGTGTTCGAGAATTTTGGATTCGTGGATCATGATGATCTCCTGGGCTGGGACCGGGTTAACCGGCCGACACCGAGAAGGTTGCTAAGGCCAAGCTGCTTGCCTGATCGCCGAGGCGGGATTCCGCGTCCGAAATCGTGTCGGCAATCGGCCGGGACCCAGGCTCAGGGCTTCATCCCGGGGTTCCAGTCCGGCTTGAAGTCGCTGTCCAGCAGCCATCGGATTGGATCCGCGAGTGACTGGATAACTCCGATCATGAAGGGCAGGTCCAGGTTCTCCAGGGTATCGGACGGCTGGTGATAGGAAGGGGGCAGCGGCCAGGCGCTGATGGTTTGGGCGACCACACCCTTCCTCGCGAGCTGATAGTTGTCGGACCGCATGAAGAAGTTCTCCTGCGGATAGGGATCCGGACCCAGGCTTGCGCCTCTGGCCTTGAGCGCCGGACCCAGGTTCGAACGTTCCCAACCCGTGAGCATGAGCGCCTGGCGGTCCCTGGGATCAGGAACCCCGATCATCTCGAACTGGAGATTGGCGATAACATCGCCCAGCGGCGCAGGCGGATGGGCAAGATAGTAGCGCGAGCCATGCCCGCCTTGTTCCTCACAGCCAAAGAGCGCGAACTGAACCCTGCGCTTGTGGCCGCGTCCCGACTTCATCATTCGTGCAAACTCCAGCACGGCGGCCGTGCCGGAGGCATCATCATTGGCGCCGGGATAGAGCTGTCCGCCAATGACGCCGAGATGGTCGTGATGTGCGCTGAGCAACACCACCTCGCGGCGGGCCGGCCCGGATCGACCTGGGATCTCCGCCAGTACATTGTAGGTGGTGCGCAGGATCGGCGCGCCCAGGGTTGCGGTGATGTTCGCGGACGTCCCGGCGCGAAGCTTGAGGGTCGCCAACGTCTCGGGTCGGGCGAAGACAACTGGCGGGCCGGCGGGACGCGGCGTCGGCGCCTCAACACCCAGAACCTCGACGGGCCCTGGCGGGCGCGTTGCGAGCTGATCCCACGCTTTCAGAAACCGGTCCGGCGGTGTCGCGATGACGGCAAGCGCACCGGCCTTAACCAGCGCCGCGGCAGTCGCTGGATCATATAGTCCGTCGAAGACCACGATCCGGCCGGCGCCCTCCGCAGGCGCGCCATCCTTGCTCAGCACCACCAGGGACGCGGTGGCGTCTGGCATGGGCGTCAGCGCCAGAATACCCTCGCCATGGACAAATCGAACCTCCCCGACCTGCAGAACAGGCAGTGAGGCATAGGTTGGCACGCGGAACTGCACGGACTGCAGATAGCCGCCGCCAGGCGCCGCGCCTTTCACGCCGTAAGCCTTGAAGCGCCGGGCGAGATAGCGCGCCGTTTCCAGGTCATCGTCGGTCCCACAGGCCCGTCCGGCAAGTTTGGCGCCCGTCAGGTGCTTCATGGTCGAGGTGACACAGCTGGCGCACACCTTGGGACCGGCCTGCGCGGACATGGGCGCCAAGGCGGTAGCGATGGCCGCCAGAAGAGCTAGACTACGCGACACGATGCGACTCCGGAGCGAGGATCAGAGCGATGGCGGAACTGATCAATCTGAACAAGGCAAGAAAGGCCAGGGCACGCGCCGAAGACAAGTCTCAGGCGTCCGGAAACCGCGTGCGGTTCGGACTTACCAAGGATCAGAAGGCCGTTGCCGCCCTTGAGGCTGCCCGAACGCAGCGCGATCTGGACGGCAAGAAACGCGGGGACTGAGCGCCCCCGCGTAGCTCATTCAGAACTTGTAGCTGGCGCTGACGCCGATCTGGCGTTTGCGCGGCGCCGAGACCGAGAAGTCCCGGAAGAATGTGGTCTGGTTGGCGCCCGTGAGAGGATTCACACGGGTCAGCAGCCGGTTGAAGTCCAGCAGGCGGGTTACCACCAGCGGCGTGCGATCCTGCAGCAGATTGCGACCGTAGATCGACAGATCCCAATTGCCGCGGCGCAGGCCCAAGCTTCCGCTAAGGTTATAGCTGTCGCCAGCCCAGTTGAGGTTATCGACCTGGGAGTAGCGCTTGGATTCATAGGACAGATCAGCCCGCGCCGTCAGTTCGATATCGTCGGTCAGGGGCCTGTTGGCCTCAGCGGTCAGGACGAACTGATGCTCCGGTGTCTGCGGCAGACGATTTCCGCTGACGTCGCCGCCGTCCGTCGAGTCGACGTCCAGGGGATTGCGAACACCGCCGCGCAGGAAGGCAGGACGACCGTCCGTGTCATAGATCTCCTGCGTCGTGTCATCGAAGAACTTGGTGAACTTGGCGTCGACATAGGTGTAGGCGGCACGCACGTATAGCCAGTCCAGGGGCCGACCGGACAGGTCGAACTCAAAGCCCTTGATCTCGGACTCGCCGGCGTTCTGGATGATCACCACGCTGTTGGGGGTGTTGGTCAAGCGGGTGTAGGCTTCACCACGGCTGAGCTGTTGCTTTGTCCAGTCCGTGTAGAAGGCCGCCACGGAATAGTTGATCCAGCCGCCAACAACGCCCTTCGCGCCAATTTCATAGCTCCAGGCGGTCTCCTCATCGAAGAGGTCGAATCCCTGGGAATTGAAGAAGGTGGCGTCCGCAGCACTGATGTCGGCCGGGTAGCTGTTGAACCCGCCGGGCTTGTTGCCCTTGGCCGCAGAGACGTGCAGCGTTAGATCAGGATTGACTTGCCAGCGGGCGGTCACGCGCGGCAGGAAGGCGTCAAATGTTGCTTTCCGTATCGCGGTGGGCGCGGGCGCCGGCTGGCCCGGTGCGCCAAGCACGCCGGTTGAACCGATGATCTTTTCCTTCTGATAGCGCCCCTCGGCGCTCAGGGTTATCGAGTCCGTGATGTCGCCTTCGACCATTGCGAACACAGAGCGGCTGCGAACACCGTCCGCATAGTCGATGAGGCGCACATTGGTGTTGGTGTTGCTGACCTGGAAGCCTTCGCCTCTGTTTTCCTTGTAGTAGTAAAGGCCAACCAGTCCGCGGACCCTCTTGTCCTGCGGCGACATGAGTCGCAGTTCCTGGCTGAAGTCCCGGTTGCGAACCTGTTCGATGAGGAACGCAGGGGCGACGCTGGGCAGCAGCGTATTGTCCTGCCCGGTCGTGCTCTTGTTCGTGTTGAACGCCGTGATCGACGCCAGGCTGAAACCGTTGTCGGTTTCGTAGTTCACGGACACGCTGCTGCGGACGAATTCGCGATCAAGGCCGTGGTATCCGAGCGCCTCGATGGCGTCGTTGTTGTAGGCGTAGCTCCTGAGCGTCTTTACCTCGCCACAATAGAAACCGCGACGATTGGTCGTTGTCCGGGGGAATAGCCCGACTTGCGGTGTCACCAGCGGCGCCGGGAAGCAGTTGTTCAGGGCCGAGCCCTGGAAGTTGTAGAGATAGCCCTTATCGTGATCGTTGCTGTAGCCCAGCGTGCCCACGATCTCGAGGTTTTCAACGGGCGTGAACAGCACCCGCCCGCCAAAGTTGTTGCTGCGCTGAGCGCCCAGGTCCCGCTTGCCGCTGTCAGCGTTGATATAGTCGCCGCCAAACTCATAGTGACGCGCATTCAATTCAACGAGAAGCTTATCCTTGACGACCGGGCCGGAGATGAAGCCGGAGATTTCGCGGCTGTCGTACTGACCGACGTTCACCCGAACCCGGCCCGTTACCTCATTGGTC
Source organism: Phenylobacterium sp. (assembly GCF_044358365.1). Lineage (GTDB taxonomy): Bacteria > Pseudomonadota > Alphaproteobacteria > Caulobacterales > Caulobacteraceae > Phenylobacterium. The sequence continues at coordinate 24,314 of NZ_JBIKNZ010000042.1, forward strand.
GGCCTGCGGGTGACATAGCTGATGGCGCCGGCGAAGGTGCCGCGGCCGAACAGGGCCGACTGCGGGCCCTTGATCACTTCCACACGTTCCAGGTTGTCCAGCTGATAGCTGGAGATATTGTCGGAGACATAGACGCCGTCGACGAAGAAGGCCGCGTTGGGCGCCCCGACAATCGAAGACATCCCGCGCACCGACGGGCGCACGCCCGCACCGTTCCCAGGTCCGGTCCGACCGAAACCCTGGCGGAAGGAAAAGCCGGGCGTCTGTGCGGCCAGGTCGGAAACATTGACCAGATTGGCGCGGGCGATAGCCTCGCCGTTCACCACCGAAATCGTCAGCGGCACGTCTTGCAGACGCTCCTCGCGCTTGCGGGCGGTGACCAGGATCTCGTCGACTGTGCTGCTGGCGGCCTCAGCACTGCTGGCGGGCGCAGTCTGGGCGTAGGCCGAGGTGGCGGCGCTTAGAAACAGGAGCGCGAGCGGCGCACCGATGGACTTTTTCATGATCGTTTTTCCCCGAAGAGCACGCGTGACATGCCAGTTTCTTGCATGGAACTGTCTCCGAATTGTCCGGACAAATCAAGTCGCGCCGTTTGGTGCGCCTGCCGGGCTCCAGACAGGCTCGATTGACATCGGTTTGACGGACTCCCTAGGTTGTCCGGACAATTGCAGGGGCCGGGCAGATCATGGTTGACGTCCACACCCATCGAGTCCTCTGGACCGTCCACAAGTACGCAGGGCTTGTCGCGGCTGCCTGGTTGCTGGTCCTTGGTGTCACGGGTGTCCTGCTGGACCATCACGAGTGGCGCTGGCTCAACCAGAACAGCGTGCCGACCACCTGGACCTCGAAGCAGATCAACCGCCTCGTGCCGGGCACAGTGATGCGCTACGCCGTGGCCACGCCGGCCACAATTGTCGGAGGCTCGGAGCGCGGAACCTGGCTCAGCTCCGACAAGGGCAAAACCTGGACGAAGGTGGCGTTCGACGGCATCAAGGGTCAGCCACAGCTGTTCGGCTTTGCAGGATCGGCTGGCGCTAACTTCTCGGGGGTCTATCTGGCGACCGATGACGGCCTCTGGACGCTCGCGCCGGACGGCGCATCAGCGCGGCGAATTGCACTCAAGGGTGAGCATCTGACATCAGTCAGCCCTGGCCATGACGGCGCTACCCTGGTCGCGGTGCGGGACCACTCCGATCTGCTGACCATCGAAAAGGCGACCGGCAAGGTCACCCGGATTGCGCGATCCGACAATGTCACCGGTCTGACCGAGACGGTCCCGTTCAACACTTTCATCCGGGAAATTCATTTCGGACGTGGCCTGCTGGCCGGTGGGAAATCTATCTGGATCAACGATCTCGCAGGCGTAGCTCTGATCGCACTTTCACTCTCCGGAATCGCTTACTGGCTGATCAAGCGCAACGGCAAGCAGCTGGGCCTGTCTGTGCCGGCCCGGCGCGGCAGCCTGAAGTGGCTGTTCAGGGCGCACGGCCCGACCGTGGGTCTGATCGGCGCGATCCCGATCCTGATCCTGGCGGTGACCGCCTTTCCCCTGAATCACATCTATGGGTTCATTGACGCGACAAAGGACTGGGAGGTCACCCGCGCCGCTCTGCCGCCAGCCTACCAGGCCAATAATCTGGATGGTGAAATCGACGGCGTTGCGGCCTGGCCGGGGCAACCGGGGCGACTGTCCATCTCATCGCGGTTTGGCGTTATGCAATCACTCGACAATGGCCGAAGCTGGCGGACTGAGCCCTCGATCCCGGATCCCTCCGGTATGGCCGGCGCCAATCTCTTTCGCGTGGACGATAGCGTCTTCGTCGGCCGGGGGGGAGATCGAAACATTGTACAGACCGGCGGCGCCGGTGAGTGGCGCTTCCTGAAGGGCCTGCCGACCGGCATCACAAGCGCCACGCGCCAGGGCGACCAGTGGCTGATCAAGAACAGCCGGGGCTTCTATGTGGCCGACGCCGACGCCCGATCAATCCGGAAATCGGACGTCCAGTTCAAGAATGCCGTTTCGGGTACGGCCTTGTTCCTGTTCGCCGCCGACATCCACGCCGGCGTGATCTTCCACGAGCAGTTCAAGTGGCTAAACGACCTGTTCGCGGCACTGGCGATCCTGCTGGTGCTAAGTGGTCCAGTGATCTGGCTGCGACGGAAGTGGGTCTAGGTGTCAGGCCGCTACAGCCCCATCACGCACATCTGCGGGGATCGAGTCGTAGATCGTGGCGGGCGTGATGCCCAGCCGACCACGCGCGGCCTCAAGCGGCTCCGACATCAGGCGTTCATAGTCCTGACCCAGCAGCCATGCCGCCGCCTTGCCGCGCTGGTATCCCTGCCAGATCGCCTTCACCATAGGGTACCCGGAATTGCGCGCAGTTGAGGCGGCGCCGAAGGCGATGAAGGCCCAACCAAGGCTTCGGGTCTGGGCGTAGGAGAACGCCACCAGACAGGCCTCGCCCAGGGCGTCACGGTGATAGCCCGACAGGATGTGCCAGATATCGTGCACGTCGCGCGTGCGGCGGCCGAACCAGGCATAGGGGTGCGGCTCGTCGGCATGCTCGCCGCTATCACGGCTGATTTCCACGAGGCCATCTGCGGAAAGATGTTCAGCGCGAATGAAGGTGCGATAGGCCGCGCCGACACTGCCGGCCGGCAGGCTGTCGAGCCAGGCGTCATCCATCAGTTTCGCCGCGAACTCCTGGCGTTCATAGGCGATGCGACCGCCACCAGGCGTGTCAAGAAGGCGCTGGTAGCCCTTGGCGATGGAGTCGCCTGTCAGGGCGCGCATGATTTCGAACACCGCGTGGGTGTCTTCCTTGTCCTTCAACAGGCGCTGAAGCGCGCGCCAGGCGGCACCCCACTCAAGCTTTGGCCGAGCCGCCTTTGGGGCGGGACGGAAATCAGCAGCGTCGGCGGTAGTGGACATCGAACGCAATCCTAGTGGACATCGACAGCTTCAAAGATGACGCCCCCGTCATCTTTTTTCAAGGGGATCCTTTTCGTTTAGGCCATCGACTCATTAAATCGCATCCAGATCCTGACTGAAGCGAGCTTGACGCTGGCGAGGTAGTTTTCAGGGTTCTTGTCGTAACGGGTTGCGACGGCGCGGAAGTGTTTGAGCTTGTTGAAGA
>NZ_JBIKNZ010000043.1:0-27338 GCF_044358365.1 Phenylobacterium sp.
GGCTGAATCACCGACCACTCGAAATCCGTCAGATCAAAGCGTGCCATCTCAACCTCCATCCTGCGAAGATTGAATCAGCGACACCCCGATTTGGGAATCCCGTTTATGGGTCTGTGACCTAGCTGATTTTCGCGGAGTCGAGCGGTTCAAACGTCAGGCGATATCCGGAGAGACCTTCAAAGTGCGGTTGGGCGGCATCGGCGATCCTTTTCAGGGCGTCCGGCAACGCCGGCGAGGCGCGACGTTCAGGCGCCGCAAAGCCGGTGGAGCGCTCAACCGCCTCATACCAGGCCCGCGCCCAGACCCCGTCACCGAGTACGAAGCCGCCGTCGAAGACCGACACCCTGATCTGGTCGCGCGGAACCACGTTTCCGTTCACGTAGATCCGCAGGTCCGCATTGCGCGGATCCACGGCGAAATCCTGACTTCCCGCCATGGTTCACCCTAGAGTCTCGCCGCGACCGCCGCCAAGGCCTCCTTTGGCACCGGGCGGCGCCAGCGCCCTCAGGCTGCGGGTTTTGTCGGCGCGGCGGCCTGCGTCTGTATGGCCCGCGCCTGGGTCAGCAGATAGGCACGGATATCCTCAGCCTCCTTGGGCGTCATGTACTTCGCGAAGCTCACCATGCCCTTGGAGCGAAGCGCCCCGTCGATCACCACCGATTTGAAGTCGGCCTCGGTACGCAGCATCTGCGAGACCCTGAGGTCAGCCAGATAGCCGCCAACCGCGCTGCCGCCGTGGCAACCAACGCAATTTTCCTGGAACAGAGCGAAGCCGGCGGTGGCGTCGCCTTTTGACGAGACGCCAGCCAGATCCAGCTTGGGCTTCGGCGGGACCTTGTAGTCCGGCGCCACCGCTTTGCCGCCCAGCTTGAAGACCATCAAACGGCCCGGCGTCCGTACCGGATCTCCATTGAGCGCGCTGGCGAAGGTGGCGCCCGCTCCGCCATAACCTACCATCAGCGCCACATACTGCTCGCCATCCAGTTCATAGGTGGACGCCGGCGCCACCACGCTGTTCTGGGTCCGGTAGTTCCAGAGTTTGGCGCCGGTCGCCGCGTCATAGGCCGTAAAGCCGCCGCCGGCCGACCCCTGGAACACGAGCCCGCCCGCCGTGGAGAGGATCCCGGCGTTCCAGAAATGCGGATGGTTCACCGTCCAGCGGGCCTTCTGGGCCACCGGATCCCAGGCGACCAGCTTGCCTGATGTGGTGGCCTTGATCGCCGCGAACTGCGCCTTGTCGCTGGGCAGGCCCATGATCAGCGTATCAAGCCCAAGGTTCATCGCGCCCTGGCGGTGCTTGTAGACTTTTTCATCGCCGTAGGCGCTGGCGGCGACCTGGGCCGGAATATAGACCAGCCCGGCTTTCGGATTGAACGCCATCGGGTGCCAGTTGTGCGAGCCGAGCGGGCCCGGCTCAATGACGGCAGGCTTGGTCTCGTAGCGCGCGCCCGGCGCCTCGACCGGCCGCCCGGTCGCCATGTCCACCTTGGTCGCCCAGGTGATCGGCGCATAGGGTTCGGCCGAGATCAGCTGGCCGGTGGCCCGGTCGATCACATAGAAAAAGCCGTTCTTGGGGGCCTGCATCAGCACCTTGCGGTCCTGACCGGCGATTTTCAGGTCAGCCAGCATGATGTGCTGGGTGGCGGTGTAGTCCCAGCTCTCGCCGGGCGTGGTCTGATAGTGCCAGACGTATTCACCGGTGTCGGGCTTCAGCGCCAGGATCGACGACAGGAAGAGGTTGTCGCCCTTCCCGCCGGACCGCTTCATGTGGTTCCACGGGTTCCCGTTGCCGATCCCGAAGTACATGATGTCCAGCGCCGGGTCATAGGCCATGGCGTCCCACGCCGTGCCGCCGCCGCCGCTTTCCTTCCACGCCCCGTCCGACCAGGTGGCGTTGGCCTTCTCGGCCATCACCTTGTCCGAGGCCGCGCCATCGGGCGCGCCGGTGGGATTGGGCACGGTATAGAAGCGCCAGACCTGCTTGCCTGTGGCCGCGTCGTAGGCCGTGATGTAGCCGCGCACGCCATACTCGGCGCCGCCATTGCCGATCAGCACCTTGTCCTTCACCACGCGCGGCGCGCCGGTGATGGTGTAGGGCTTGGAGTTATCCGTGGTCTGGACGCTCCAGGCGACCGTGCCATCGCCAGCATTCAGGGCCACAAGGCGCCCGTCCAGGGTGCCCACATAAACCCGGCCTTTCCAGATCGCGACACCGCGATTGACCACGTCGCAGCAGGCGTCAAAGCCCTTGGCGCGGTCGACCTTGGGATCCCAGGTCCAGAGCTGCTTTCCGGTCTTCGCATCGAAGGCGAACACCTTGGACCAGGCGGTGGTAGTGTAGAGCACGCCGTCCACCATGATCGGCGTCGCCTCCTGGCCGCGATCGGTGTCGAAGTCAGCGAACCAGGCCAGCCCCAGATCCTTGACGGTGGTCGCATTGATCTTGTCCAGCGGGCTGTAGCGCTGCTCGGAATAGTCCTTGCCGTAGGAGAGCCATTCGCCGTTGGTGGCTGCGGCCTCAATGCGTTTGCCATCTACGTTGCCGGCGTCCGGCTTCTGGCAGGCCACGACGGTTGCGGCGAGCGCCAGCGCCAGCCCGATACGGATAAGGTTCATGATCGCTCCCGGTGGTCGGCGTCTCCACCCGCGCCGATCCGCTTCCAGTATGGCGCGGCTGACGCCGGCTGCAAGCCTGTCGCGAGGGAACCGTGTGACTAGACAACGGCCCCTATGGAGGCGCGCGTTGGCGTCGCCCCGGCCCGCAGCCCATCGTAGGCCGCCGCCAGCCGCTCCACCGACGTGGTGAGGTCCTCCGGCGCCAGGGTGTAGGGCAGCCGGACAAAGCGCTCGAACGCCCCGTCGACACCGAACCGTGGGCCGGCGGCGATGCGGACGCCGAAGCGTTCGGACGTGGCGGCCAGGGCACTGGACACCGGGCTGGGCAATTCCGCCCACAGAGACAGGCCGCCCTCGGGGCGGCGGACCTTCCACTCCGGCAGTCGCGCCTGCAACTGCGCCAGCAAGTGATCGCGGCGGGTCCGCAGCAACGCGCGGCGAGCTGCGAGCGGCGCCTCTTCATCCGACAGCAGCTGGCAGCCCGCCAGTTGCTCAAGCAGGGGCGATCCGAGATCGATGGAGGCCCGCCGGGGCGCCAGCGCCTGAATGACCGGCGCGTCGGCGCGGATCCAGCCCAGCCGCAGCCCGCCCCAGAAACTCTTGCCCATGGACCCCAGCCTGACGAGGCCTTCCGCAGGCTCCGCGAAGGCGTAGGGATCAACCGGGGCGTCGAGCCAGAGATCCGTCATGGTCTCGTCGAGGATCAGTGTGGTGCCCGCACGCGCCGCCGCGTGGCTGAGCACGGCGCGAGCCTCCGCCGACATCCATTGGCCCGTAGGATTTTGAAAGTCCGAGATCAGGTAGGCGACGCGCGCACCGCTCTGTCGGAAGGCGGCGGCTACGCCCTCCAGGTCCCAACCTTCGCCGGGCAGCCCCACCGGGACCGGTCGGCAGAAGGCGCGCTCGATGGCGTCGATGGCATGCGGATAGGTCGGGTGATCAATCACCACCCGGTCGCCCGGCCCGGCCAGCAGCCGCAACATCAGCGCCAGACCATGCTGGGCGCCGTTGGTGATCATGATCTGATCGACGCGCGTCGGCAGACCGCGCCGGGTGTAGCGCTCGGCCACGGCTTGGCGGAACTCCTGAAGACCGAGGGTCGCGTAGCCGTGCTGAGGCAGAAAGGCCGGTAGCAGGCTGAGCGCCGCCGCGTAAGCCTGGTGGATAAGTTCGCTGGCCGGCGGCGCGGCCGAGGTCATATCCAGCACGCCTTCGGCCGAGGCGCTGCTGACCAGGATCGTCGCTCCGCGTTCCCCCGGGCCCGTGGGCAGCCGGGTCCGGGCGCCGGCGCCCTGCCGGCGGTCCAGAAAGCCCTCGTCGCGAAGCTGGGCGAAGGCGGCGGTGACGGTGGTGCGGCTGATCTCCAGGATATGGGCCAGTTCCCGCTCTCCCGGCAGCACCACATCCAGCGGCAGGCGCCCGTCAAGGATCAAGAGGCGCAGGCCGTCGGCCAACTGCCGATAGGCCGGACCCGCGCGCTGGCCCCGCCAGGGGCCAAGCAGCCGGATCAGGGAGGCGGGTCCAAGTCGTCGCGGGCTCATGGGGCCAAGGTCGCAGAACTGGCTCTGTTTTCAAGGTCCAGCTAGCGGCATCTGGATCTGCATGATGATGCGCCGCCTCCTCCAGCTCTCCATTGGCCTGACACTCTATGGCGCGTCCATGGCCCTGATGCTGCGCGCAGCCCTGGGGCTCGGCCCGTGGGACGTGTTCCATCAGGGGGTGTCCGGACAGGTTGGACTATCCATCGGCATGATCGTGAACCTGACCGGACTGGTGGTCCTGCTGCTGTGGATTCCGCTGCGCCAACGGCCAGGGATCGGTACGGTAGCGAATGTTGTGATGATCGGGTCTGCCATGGACCTGACCCTGAGGGTTCTGCCCCCCGTCGAGGGGCTGGCGTTTCAGGTGGCCGCGCTCATCGCCAGTATTGTCGCCAATGGCTTCGCCGGCGCCCTTTACATAGGCGCGGGCCTGGGCCCCGGGCCGCGCGATGGGCTGATGACCGGCCTTGCGCGACGGACCGGCTGGTCACTGCGCCTCGTACGGACCGGAATCGAGGTGACCGTACTGGCTCTGGGCTGGGCGCTGGGCGGAACGGTCGGCGTCGGAACACTGCTCTATGCTTTCTGCATCGGCCCGCTGGTGCAATTCTTCCTGCCGATGGTTTCTATTCCCGAAGCCAAGAGTAACACTCAGGAAACCATGCCGCTTAAGACCTGACTCAACTCTAGGAAACTTCGCCTTTACCACCGCCCTGTATCAATCAGGGACAAGAACAAGGCCTCGCCAAAAGAGCGAGCGTCCAGTCCGGTGGGTGTTTTCATATGACCAAAACGGTCCTGGTCGTCGACGACGACCCTACGCAACGCCGCCTGATCCAGGCGGTCCTCGAGCGCGACGGTTTCGCGGTCGCCCACGCCCAGAGCGGCGACGAGGCGATCCAGCACCTGACCTCAGGCGCCAGTGTCGACGTGATCCTGCTGGACCTGGTGATGCCCGGTATTTCCGGTCAGGATACCCTGATCGAGATGCGCGCCCGCAGCTTCGCTCAACCTGTGATCGTGCTGACCTCGACCGGCGGCATTGATACCGTGGTCAAGGCCATGCAGGCTGGCGCCTGTGACTTCTTCGTCAAACCGGCCAGCCCGGAACGCATCACCATTTCGATCCGGAATGCCCTTTCGATGGGCGCCCTGAAGGTTGAGGTGGACCGGCTCAAGAAACACGCTACCGGCCGCACCAGCTTCAACGACCTGATCGGATCGTCCCCGCCCATGACCCTGGTCAAACGGCTCGGCGAACGCGCGGCCAAGTCTTCGATCCCGATCCTGATCACCGGCGAGAGCGGGGTCGGCAAGGAAGTGATTGCCCGCGCCGTACACGGCTCATCGGAACGTGCGGGCAAGCCCTTCGTGGCGGTGAACTGCGGCGCCATCCCGGCCAATCTGGTGGAAAGCATCCTGTTCGGCCACGAGAAGGGCAGCTTCACCGGCGCCACCGACAAGCACCTGGGCAAGTTCCAGGAGGCCAACGGCGGCACCCTGTTCCTCGATGAAGTGGGCGAACTGCCGCTGGACATTCAGGTCAAGCTGCTGCGCGCCCTGCAGGAGAGCGAGATCGACGCGATCGGCTCCAAGCGTTCCATCAAGGTGGATGTGCGCATCGTTTCGGCCACCAACCGCGATCTGAGCCTGGCGGTGAAGGAAGGCCGGTTCCGTGAGGACCTGTTCTATCGCCTGAACGTCTTCCCCATCGAGGCCCCCAGCCTGCGCGAGCGCCGCGAGGACGTGCCGGCCCTGGTCGACTGCTTCATCCGTCGGTTCAATGTTGAGGAGGGAAAGTCAGTGGTCGGCGCCGGCGCCGAGACCCTGGCCTGCCTGATGGCGCACGAGTGGCCGGGCAACGTCCGACAACTGGAGAACGCCGTCTATCGCGCCATCGTTCTGGCCGACGCGCCCTACCTGCAGCCCTATGACTTCCCGGCGATCTCGGGCGTCGCCGCGCCGCCGCCGGAGGCGCAGGCCGCGACCCCGATCGCGCCGGCGCCCGACACCGGCGCGCCGCCTCAGGACGCACCCGTGCGCATCCTCGACGCGCGCGGCCATCTGCGCACCCTGGAAGAGATCGAGCGCGACCTGATCCAACTGGCGATCGAGATCTACGCCGGCCACATGAGCGAAGTGGCCCGCCGCCTGGGCATCGGCAGATCCACCCTCTATCGCAAGGTGCGCGAACAGGGTCTGGATGGCCTGGTCAAGGGCGAGGGTGAGGTTGAGGCGGAGACGGTTGCGGCTTGAGGCACAGACCTTCTACGCAACAACTAACCTAACGTAACTCCCGGATGCGCCGGTTCGTTGACCAGCGCGAAAAATCTATTCGTGATGGTTGCGTTACTGGAGGGCATGAACCTGGACGCGAAAGAACGGAAGCGGGTTGACCGGGAGGTCCGGCGATTGAGCGCCTAGTTCGGTGGGGAACCGGGCCGGCAAGGCGTCGCTGGATTGGCGATCGCCGGTATGATCGTCCTGGCGGTCGGAGGCGCGGGCATGTTCCTGTTCATGCCAATGGGTCCCGGTGAACGGGCCGTTGGTCGGGTGGACGGGATCAGCCTCGTCGAGTCGGACGTCGGTACCCGGTTGAAGGCGCGCGTCACCGTGGGAACGACCCGCGGTCTGGTCTCCATCCCGGCAGGCGCCATGTGCGCTGCTGGCGACCGCATCGACCTTGTCAAACGCAAGACCCGGCTGAATGTAAGGTACACCCTGGGAATCGGCGGCTGCACGCGGCCGGGTCGGCAATGACTGAAACTACCGCTTCTGACGTCTCGGCGCCTTTGCAGCGTCCAGTCGTGGCCGAACCCAACCTGTCCTCGGAACGTCGCGACCTAACTCGCGGGCAGCGGCCTGCCATTCAACGATCGCATTCTGGACATCGGCCAGGGCCTCCTCGCGACTTTCGCCGTCACCCATGCAGCCCGGCAGCGCTGGAACCGTCGCCAGCCACCCGCCCCCATCCGCCACATCGAGCGGCTCGACCATGATGGCGTATTCGTTCTGACTGGCGATCATTTTGCACGTCCATCGTCACCAAAAGCTCGTGACCATACGGTAGTTTGGTCTGGCGCGAACCGTCCGGACTCACCATGTCCGAAGGGATTGAGCAGGACACCCGCCGCCTTGCAGCCGCTTCTCATCGGCCTTGTCATCGTCGCGATCCTGACCCCTTTCGGCGTTTGGGCGGTCAGGCTGGCCAAGCGGCAGCGTGGCGGCGCGGTGCTGATTACCGGCCTGCTGCTGATTTTCGGTATGAACGTCCAGATTATCCCGCCACCTCCGCCGGTGGCCGAACAGATGGTTCGCGCCGCCAAGGCCGATGACGACGATCAGCCCGAAGCAGAATGACTGCGCTGCCTGCTCTGGCATTCCGCCGCTGATCGGCTAAACCCCATTCGCGCCGCTTGAGACGGCCCAGTCGACAACCACCCGGGGATCAAAACACATGCAGTACAAGCGTCTCGGCCGTAGCCCGATGGTGGTGTCGAAGATCTGCATGGGCACTATGACCTTCGGCTCGTCGGCCGACGAGAAGACTGCGTTCCGCATCCTCGACCGGTCGCTGGAGGCCGGGATCAACTTCTATGACACCGCCGAAAACTATCCGGTGCCGCCGAAAGAAGAGTGGGCCGGCACGACGGAGGAAATCGTCGGCCGCTGGATGAAGACGAAGCGCCGCGACGAGCTGCTGATCGCCACCAAGGTGTCCGGCCCCAGCCACGGTTGGATCAAGTCGTCGCAGCGCGCGGGCATGACCGCACTGGACCGCCACAATATCGTGCGCGCCGTCGAGGCGAGCCTGACCCGGCTGCAGACCGACTACATCGACCTCTACCAGACCCACTGGCCGGACCACGGCACGGGCTATGAAGAGGCCATGCGGGCGCTGGACGACCTGGTGATGGCCGGCAAGGTGCGCGTGCTGGGCTGCAGCAACGAAACCGCCTGGGGCCTGATGAAGAGCCTGGCCGTGTCCGAGCGCGAGGGCCTGGCCCGCTACGAGACCATCCAGAACAACTTCAGCCTCAATAACCGTAGGTTCGAGGACGCCCTGTCACAGGTCTGCCTGCAGGAGGGCGTCAGCCTGATCCCCTACTCGCCGCTGGCCGGAGGCGTGCTGTCGGGCAAGTACCAGGACGGGGCGCGGCCGGATGGGGCGCGGTTCTCCAACTATCTGAAAATCGGCGGTCGCCAGGCCGCCATGGCGCAGCGCTTCGTCAACGACAAGAGCCTGGCCTCGACCGCCCGCTTCGCCGCCATCGCCGCCGAGGCGGGGATCTCGCCGGTCACCCTGGCCACGGCGTGGAGCATGCAGCACGACTTCGTCGCCTCCACCATCGTCGGCGCCACCCGCGAGGATCAGCTGGACGACATCTTCGCCGCCGCCGACCTGACGCTCAGCCCCGAAGTGATGAAGCAGATCGACGGTGTAACGCGGGAAATACTCTATCCCATGGGGTAAGCGAAATTCGGAAGTCACCGTTGCTTAAGGTGTAACCCGTATCAAGACTCGAAACCCAGAGTTGAGATATGAGCGCCGAAGGTAGATCGACGGGACTGAACGCCGCGCTCTCCATGCGGGCCAAATCCGGTGTGATCCGGGTCGGGATCATGGCGGCGGTGGCCCTTATGCTCTGGACGTTTGGCGACTGGTCCATCGCGCCGTTGTGGTGGTCAACCTATGCGGTCCTACAGTGGACTGCGGCGCGGTTGTACCGCGAAGACACCGACACCCAGCCACGCATCGCCTATGCCACAACGACCCTCAGCTATGCGGTCGCAGGCTTTCCGGCCTGGCACATGTGGGTCAACCTCGATGAGCTGGGCATCGCCGCGTCGACAATGTTCCTGTGCGGGATGTTGGTACAGTTGGTGGTGTCATCCCTGGGCGCCGGGCGGCTCTTCTGGTCCAGCGCTTCGCCCCTCATCGGCTACCTTATTCTCGTGCCGCTCGTCGCGCGCTGGGATGTAAACCGGACTGAAGGCCTGGTGGTCGCCGCCAGCGCCTGCCTGCTGGTGATTTACATGACTGTGCTCTGGATCGGTCAGCAACGTGCGCTCGCCGAAATCCGTGACAGCCGGTTGCGCGCCGAAGCGGCCAGCCAGGCCAAGACCGACTTCCTGGCGATCATGAGCCATGAGTTGCGCACACCGATGAACGCCGTGCTGGGGGCGACCGACCTTCTGGTCCGAACCGACCTGAACGAAGAACAGAAGGGCCATGTCGCCATCCTCGCCGACGGTGGATCCATTCTGATGCAGGTGCTGAACGACGTGCTGGATCTGGCCAAGATCGAGGCCGGCAAGCTCAGTATCGACCCCTCGCGGACCGACATTCACGACTTCGTCCGGCGCTCTGGCGCATTCTGGTCACCCCGGGCCGACGACAAGGGCCTCAAGTTCACCGTCTCGGTCTCACCCGAAGTGCCGCAGTTTGTGATCGCCGACGCCACCCGCCTGGGTCAGATCGCCTTCAACCTGATTTCCAACGCCGTGAAATTCACCGAGGCCGGAGAAGTCCGGATGCTGCTGCAGACGGAGGCAAGGGGCGAAGGGGCCACCGACCTGATCCTCAGCGTGACGGACACCGGCATTGGCTTGAGCCAGGACGCTGTTTCGCGCCTGTTCACGGCGTTCCAGCAAGCTGACGGCTCGATCAGCCGCCGCTTCGGAGGGACAGGGCTGGGGTTGTCGATCAGCCAGAAGTTGGCCGAGATGATGGGCGGCGCCATCAACGTGACCTCTACGCCCGGTCAGGGCTCCAGCTTCACCTTGCGGGTTCCCGCAGAGGTGGCGCCCCTCGCCGAGGTTGGCGAAACTTCGTCTGCCGATGCCGTGGCAGAGCCCCTCCCGGCGATCCAGATACTGGTGGCTGAGGACAATCTCTCCAACCAGCGTATCATTGACTACTTCCTGCGTCCGCTCGGCGCCGCCGTGACCATCGTCGGCGATGGTCAACAGGCGCTCGACGCCCTGGCGGTCACCGCGTTCGACCTGGTCCTGATGGACATGCAGATGCCGGTCATGGACGGACTGGAGGCGACGCGCCGCCTGCGCGCCTCCGGTGGCCCGAACGCCGGGATTCCCATCCTGGCGCTGACCGCCAATGTGATGGACAGCCAGAAGCAGGCCTGTTTCGACGCAGGAATGGACGGCCACATCGGCAAGCCGATCGACGCTCGACTCCTGATCAGCGGGGTGATCAGCGCCATTGATTCAGGGCGACCGACCGCCATCGCCGATCAACCCACGGCCAGAGCGGCGAGTTGATCCCCCGGGCGAGCCTACTTCTGTTTGACGGCGGCCTCCGCTGCCGCGTCGGCTTTCCGCGCTGCAGCGCCAGCGGCCTGCGCCGTTGCGTCAGCGGCGCTGTCGATTGCCGCAGTCGTCTTGGCCGCTGCGGCTTCTGTGTTGGCGACGGCATCACTGCCCGCTGACTGGACAGCGTCACCCACTTGATCTGCAGCCGCCGCAGCGGTTCCCGTCGCCTCTGCGGCCTTGTCTTCGGTCTTCTGCGAGCAGGCGGCGAGCAGCGCGGCGCAAACGCTGATGGCAGCCACAAGTTTCATGTTCATTCGTATTGTCTCCCCAGACCAAGGCCCAGCGCCGCGCCAACGGGCGCGGTGCATGGGTGGCAACGCACCAGGGCCCAGATCGGTTCGACGCAGTGTGACAAAAGTCTGCGGTCTATTGGATTGCGGGCTCGGCCGAGATTTCCTCAAGGGTTTTGCCCGCGGACCTGGTGGCCCCTAAAGCACGCAGGCCGTCAGGCCTTCGCGTCGCACGGCCCTGGCATTGCGGGTAATCCTGCCCGAACGCTTCTGGACATAGGGGCCGGGTTTCGCCGCCTTCCACTTAAGGGGGCTGGGCAGGATGGCGGCCAGCCTCGCCGACTGGGCGACGGTCAGCGACCTGGCTGGGACCTTGAAATTCTTGCGCGCCGCAGCCTCGGCGCCATAGACGCCAGGCCCCCACTCGATTGAGTTCAGATAGACCTCCATGATCCGCCGCTTGCCCCAGCCGACCTCGATCAGCGCCGTGAACCAGGTCTCCAGACCCTTGCGTACCCAGTCCCGGCCCGGCCACAGGAACACGTTCTTGGCGGTCTGCTGACTGATGGTGGAGCCGCCACGCAGCTTCTTGCCCGCCTCGTTGGCGACCATGGCTTTCTGGATGGCCTCCACGTCAAATCCATAGTGCTCGCAGAAGCGGGCGTCCTCGGCAGCGATGACGGCGCGCACAAGATTGGGCGAGATCTCCTCCAGCGGAACCCATTTGCGCTCAAAGCCACGACCTTCGATGGTCCGCTGCACCATCAGGAACGTCACCGGCGGCGGCAGAAAGCGATAGATCGCCACCATCACCACCGGCCCTATGAAAAAGACGATGAGGCCCGCGATGAACACCGCGCGCACAAAACCCCAGAAACCGCCCTTGCCCCGCTTTACCACGTGTCGCTTGCCTTGACCCTGCGAACTCATGCTACGCGCGATTCTCAACGATCTGGTCAATGGGAACCGCCATGAACGTCTCCGAAGCCGTCGAGCGCCGCATCTCGGTCCGCGCCTACAAACCTGATCCGGTGCCCGGCGCCCTGGTGGCCGAGATCCTGGAGCAGGCGGCCCGCGCGCCATCGGGCGGCAACCTTCAGCCCTGGCGGGTTTATGGTCTGACAGGCGCGCCGCTGGCCGAATTCAAGGCCATCGTCAGGACCATGCCGTTCGGAGAAACACCTGAGTACGAGGTGTACCCCCAGAATCTATGGGATCCCTTCCGAACCCGTCGGTTCCAGAACGGCGAAGACCTCTACGCCAGCCTGGGCATCCCGCGCGAGGACAAGCCCGCCAGATTGCAGCAACTCGCCAAGAACACCGATTTCTTTGGCGCACCGGTCGGGCTGTTCTTCTGCCTCGACCGCAAGCTGGGCCCACCGCAATGGTCGGACCTGGGTATGTACATGCAGACCGTGATGCTGCTGGCGGTGGAGCGCGGCCTCGACACCTGCGCGCAGGAGTTCTGGGCCCGCTATCCGCAGACGGTGGCGAAGTTTGTAGGTTTGCCCGACGATCACATGCTGTTCTCCGGCATGGCGCTGGGCTATCGCGACCCCGATCACCCCATCAATGGCTGGCGTTCAGCGCGCGATCCGGCCGAGGTCTGGTGCGACCTGAAAGGTTTCGACTAATGCGCGCTGGCCGGCTGTTGCTGATCGCCGCGATAGTCGCCGGGGTCAGCTATGTGGGATCCTGGTTCCTGGATCTGCCGCCGGCCGGGTCGGTGATCTGGAAGGGCGCGGGTGTGGCGTTGCTGGCCGCGTTCGCCGCCACACAGGCGCGAAGGCTGGATGGCGTGCTGTTGGCGGTGGTCTTGATGTTCGGGGCGCTGGGCGACGTGCTGCTCGAAACCCATGGCCTCGTTGTGGGCGCACTGGCCTTTCTGGCGGGCCACCTGATCGCCATCGTCCTCTATGTCCGCAACCTCGATCCTGGCCTGAGCGCCCGACATCTGGCGCTGGGTCTGACGATCATCCCGGTTGTCACCGTGATCGCCTTTCTCCTGCCACCCGACCGGGCCGGGGCTGGTTTGATCGCGCTCTATGCCATGGGTCTGGCCGCGATGGCGGCGGCGGCCTGGATGAGCCGGTTCCCGCGGCTTCTGGTGGCGGCAGGCGCGTTGATGTTTGTGGTGTCAGACCTGTTGATCTTTGCGCGAACCGGTCGCCCGGCGCTGGATGTCTTCCCGATGGCGCTGGCTGTGTGGGGTCTCTACTTTACGGGGCAGACCCTGATCGCCGTCGGCGCAACACGCACGCTGGTCGCGTTGAGGAACGGCTAACCCTAAGATTTCACCGCATTTTCAGCATGTGGCGTCAGGATGCCGCCATGTCGCTGACGCCGCACAGACTGCTGACCGCCCTGCGCTTCGCAGGCTTGCTGGGCGGTCTGGCGGCGCTCATCGCCCTGACGGGTCCCTTCACCTACAGCCAGCTCGGATTGCCCTTCCCCGACACGGTGGCCCACGCCCTGCTGTTCTATGGGCTGGGCGCATTGATGCTGGGGGCGCTGCCCCGGTCGCGCACACCGGATCTCGCCGCGGTCCTCGTCGCGCTCGGGATCGCCAGCGAGGTTGCGCAGGCGCTGGTCGGGCGCGAAATGTCGCTGCATGATTTTGCCGGGAACCTGGCAGGCGCTGCACTGGTGTTCCTGCCGGTCTATGCAGGACGGTTCCGTGAGCTGGTGCGGACCCATCCCCACATCACCTTTGCCGAGCTGAGCCGGATGGACCGCCGGCAAGGCGATGTCCCCGGGGAACCGCGCCAGCGCCTGACCGCTCCATAACCCTTGCGGATCAGCCCGTGCTCTGGGAGCGTGACGCATGATGTTCCGCTCTCTTCTCGTCGCCGGCTTGATCGCGACCCTGTCGACCCCGACCTCGGCCGAGCCTCGCACCGCGTCCATCCGGGACCCCGACACCCGGGCCTGGCGGCAGATCACCGAACAGCTGTCGTCCGACGCCATGGAGGGCCGGGATATCGGCTCTACTGGCCATGATCGTGCTGGCCGTCTGGTCGCCGACAAATTCAGGGCCGCCGGTTGGAATCCCGCCGGGGACAATGGAACCTTCTTCCAGGCCTTCCCGGTGCATGAGAGCCGGGTCGATTCCGCAGTGGTCGCCCTGGTCCAGGAAGGGACCGCAGACCGCCACCTGGCCTTTCTGAAGGCGTTCAGCGTTCGCGCGGCTGATGATCTTCCGCCGCGCCTCGAAGCGCCCCTTCGGTTCGCGGGCTATTGCCGCCCGGAAGACCTGACGGGCTCCGGCGGCAAGGTGGTGGCCTGCATCAATACGCGGCGGGCGGGATTGACCACGGGCGCCGAACGGGTTCGCAACGCCCAGGCGGCGGGCGCGCTCGGACTGATCCAGGTGGACGATCCAGGTTTCACGATAGAGCCGTTTCGCTGGCCGGCAGCCTATGCGCGGTCGATCACACTGGCCGATGCGCCGCCGACCAGGACCGGCGGGTTTGTCGTGATGACCATGAGCGTTCCAGCGTTCGCACGACTGGCCGAGGGCTCGGGCCATGACGGCGCGGCGGTCATGGCGGCCGGCGGGGCGAAACAGCCGTTGCCGGTGTTCGACCTGCCGGGAACATTCTCCGCACGGTTCGAGAGCAGTCAGCGCGACTACACCGCTACCAATGTGCTGGCCGTGCTGCCGGGATCAGATCCGAAGCTGGCTGCGGAACACCTCGTGCTCTCTGCCCATCTTGACGGCTATGGCTTCGGCGAGCCGGTGGCCGGCGACAGCCTCTACAACGGCGCCCTGGACGACGCGGCCTATGTCGCTACCCTGATCCGCTTCGCCGAGAACCATCGCGGCAAGCCCCTCAAGCGCAGCATCCTGCTGGCGGCCTTCACCGGAGAGGAGAAGGGCCTGCTGGGCGCCTACTGGTTCACGAAGAACCCGACAGTTTCGAAAGCCTCGCTGGTCGCCAACATCAATCTGGACCAGTTACGACCGCTGTTTCCCTTGAAGCTGATGACGGTGCTGGCCATCAACGACACCAGTCTGGGCGAGACCGTCCGCACGGTGGCCGGATCGATGGGCATTCGCACCCAGGCCGATCCCGAGCCCGAGCGCAGCCTGCTGACGCGGGCCGACCACTATCCATTTCTGCAGATCGGCGTCCCGGCCACCGGCTTCATCTTTGGCTATGAGCCGGGGACAGAGGCCGAAGCCCGGTATCGCGAGTGGTATGAGGTCCGCTATCACCGCCCCCAGGATGACATCAACCAGCCCATGGACTTCGAGGCGGCAGGTGCGTTCCACCGCTTCCTCTACAAGCTTGCCCAGACCGTGGCGAATGCGCCGGCAAAGCCCACCTGGAATCCGGAAAGCCGTTTCGCGCCGAAGCCCTGAAGCCCTTTGCACGCCGCCCGGGCCGTGACAGGCTGGCGCCAATCAAAACACGGCAAAGGGCGGAAACGTGGTTCGATCAGGTATGGTCCTGGCGCTGAGCGCGTTGTGCATGGCCGGTGCGGCCTCGGCGCAGGAGCGCTGGTATCCGTCAAAGTACGGCGCATCTGACACCCTCGGCGCCGTGGGCAACCTGTCGCCGGAGGGTGTGAAGCGGGCCGCAGCGCTGGTGAAGACCGGCAAGGTCTACGCCCTGGGCATCCCCACCGGGCCAGACAGCGCCGTCTATGGCGATCGCAGCTACAAGGCCGAAATCATCGTCACCCCGCCGGCCGGCCAACCGCCGCTGGGCGCCAACAAGGCCACCGCTTTCGATGAAAAAGTCACCACCAGCATGGGGATCGGCACCCAGATGGACGGCCTGGGCCATCTGGGTATCGACCACCGCTACTACAACGGACTGACCCGTGACGAACTGAACACACCTCAGGGGTTCAAGACTCTGGAGCTCTCGAACGTACCGCCGATCGTCACCCGTGGCGTGGTGATCGACATGCTGAAGTATTTCGGCAAGCCCATGACCGCCGGGCAGGCTTTCAACCGCACCGAGATCCAGGCGGCGATGCGGGCCCAGAAGGTGACCATCAGCAAGGGCGACGTGGTGCTGTTCCACACCGGCTGGATGGCCGCCAAGATGAACAGCGATCGCAAGGCGTTCCAGGAAACGACGCCAGGGATCGGCGAGGACGGCGCGATATGGCTGGCCGATCAGGGCGTGGTGGCCATCGGCGCCGACACCATCACGCTGGAGCACATCCCCTTCGCCGACCCGAACCGCCCCTTCGTGGTGCATCAGACCCTGCTGGCCAAGAAGGGCGTGCACATTCTGGAGAACGTCAACGTGGGTCTGCTGGCGGCGGACGGGGTGAGCGAGTTCCTGTTCGTGCTGGGCCAGCCGCGTTTTGTCGGCACCGTGCAGGTGGTGATCAATCCCATCGCAATACAGTAGGGGCTCAGAGGCTGTAGAAAGCTTCGAAGCTTTCAAGGGGCGCGCTGACCCGGAGAACCTGCAGGGGAAACGCGCGCCAAGGCGCAGCAGGGTCGATGTGCGGGAGGTTGGCCTGCAGTCGATCCCGGAAGTCCGGTCGCACGGTCTCCTGACTATCGATCATCTGACCCCAGCTGGAATTGCCGTGCAGATTGACGACGCCGGTCTCGAGACGTGCAGAGGCCGCATAGTCGGACGGGAAAAGGCGAAGATAGGCTTTCAGGTTGTAAAGCCAGGAGCGGCCCCGGATGATCCGCGCGTCGGGATGCGCTGCACGTATGGCAGCGACCATGGCGCTCAGATCGGCACGGCGGCGCGATTGCTTCTCCGAGGCCAGCGGACCGCCAAGGCTGTCAGTGTCGGCGTTGTTGAAGTGGATTTGAACCTCGCCGTCCGCGTCCGGAGGATCGTGCGCAAAACAGCCGTAAGCCTGCTTCGGCGGCGGCGGTAGAATCTCCTCGGGCATGACCCGAAACGTCGCCTGTGTCAGGGCCAGCTGGTCCTTCAGCTCGTCCAGGCGGTCGAGGTCCTTGGCAAAGCTGATCCAGGGCTCGGTCGGCGTCTCCGGCGGCGTACGCAGACCAAAGCGTCGGTGGAAGTTGGTGTAGCGGAGCGCCGCCTGACCAAGCGGCTCCTTGCGCAGTTCCGCCATCCGGCGGGCCAATCGCAACTGTACCTCGAAGTAAGGCCCCAGCCGCTGAGCCCGCTCAGCTCGATCCCCGCTCATTCGATCACGGCCACCCCGGCGTTACCGTCCTCATCGCCCCAGGCCACGCGTTTCGCATCAGGGCTCATGGCCAGCGCCGAGATCGCGGCGCCCTTTTCGGCCTTGAGCGTCACGATTCGTTCTCCCGTGACATTGGCAGCCCAGACCCGGCCGTCGTCCAGCCCTGTCGCTAGCCAGGTCTCGTCAGGCGCCGCAGCGATGCGGGTCGACAGCGCGGCGTCGTCATAGCCGATCTCGGCAGCCTGCTTGCCCATGGGACCAGTGGCGCCGGCGAAGGGCCAGCACACCGCGCCGTTGGCGCCGGAGGTGGCCATCAGCGCGCCCTTCGACATGAAGGCCATGGACTTCACCTTGGCCGGATAGCCGCCCATGCGCAGGTTCTTCTCATCGGCCACGCGCCAACCGTGCAGCTGGTTCTCCTGCATGGCGCTCATCAGGAACTTGCCGTCCGGGCTCCAGCAGACACCCACATGGCTGCCTGCCCACTTGTAGATCGCAGGTTTCTGATCGACGATCCGGGCGTACCAGAACCAGACACCGCCATAGGTCGCCACGGCCAGCCTGCGACCTTTGGGATCGAAGGCAATATCCGCCACGGATTTCTCGTGGGCGAAGGTGCGGGTAAAGGTCGGGTCGGTCATATCGCGCACATGCAGGTCACGCCCGGCGGAGAAGCCGATCAGCTTCGATTCGGAAGAGGCGGCGACAGCGTCGATCCAGCGACCGGCGACCCTGGCGATCTCTGTTGCGCCAGACGCGGTGGACATCATCACCCGACCATCATCCCCACCCGTCAGGATGGCGTCGCCGGCAGGCGCCAGGCAGGCCGCCAGCACGGCGCCGTCATGGGCGGCGGCAACCTCGCCTCCCTCGAACCGGATTGTCCCGTCACCCAGAGCGAAGGCGGCGCGACCGGTCCGGTCAAACAGGGCGGTCGTGACGAAGGCGTCAAAGCTGAAAGTCATGGCTTCCCCTAGAACCATGATGCCTTGATGGGCAAGCAAAGGAACGAATCCGGGATGCAGGCCTGCTTCGCGCGCTTTCGGCTTTACAACCTCCTAACGGCTTGCCAATGGTCCTCCCGACGGGCCCGGCTGATGGGTCCTTGGGAAGGAATTCGCAGGTATGGCGGCGAAAGTCGGCGGTGCTAAAGGCGGCAAATTCAGCCTGAACCAGAACTCGGACATGAACGTCACGCCCTTCGTGGACGTTATGCTTGTGCTCCTGATTATCTTCATGGTGTCGATCCCGGCCGCGACGGTCTCGATCAAGCTGGACCTCCCCCCGGCGATTCCGCCGCCCCCCGGCACCAAGGTGAAGGAGCCGATCCTGATCAACCTCCAGCGTGGTGGTGCGATCTTCATCGGCGAGGCTCCTACGACCCTCGAGCGCCTGACCGGCGACCTGACCCTCACGCTTCAGCGCGATGAGCCCAACATTCCGGTCACCGAGCAGCGGGTCTATATCCGCGGCGACCGCGACGTCCTGTATGGCGAGTTCATGGCTGTCATGAACGACCTGCAGGGCAACGGTTTCTATCAGGTGGCCCTGATCAACGAAGAACTCTAGCCAGGCAGTTTCGTCAGACTTGAAATCGCCCGCCGGGTTCGCGCCCGGCGGGCTTTTTTATGGGCGCAAGTCCGATGTGGGAATCCATACACGTCGCCGTTGGCCCCTCGACCCATCGGGGCCGTTACCGTCTCGAAGGCCGGCGCATGGTGCTGGAATGGCGTGGCCGACGCACCACCGAGTGGTGCGGGATCCTGAAGCCGGAGATCGTGGCTGAAAGCCGCCTGCGCCAGCTCGTGACCCGGCAAGCCGCCTAAGCCGCAATACAGCTCTCGAAGCCGGCCCTCAGGCCCGCCTCGTCCAGATTGCGACCGATGAAAACCAGCCGCGAATAGCGGTTGTCGGTGTCCTTCCACGGCCCCTGAAAGTCGCCCTCCAGGATCATGTGGACGGCCTGGAAAACTAGCCGCCGCTCCTCGCCCTTCACGTCGAGGATGCCTTTTGCCCGCAGGATATCGATCCCCTGCGTCTGCAACACATTGTTGAGCCAGACCGTGACGCGATTGCCATCAATCGGTTTTTGCGAGGTCAGTGAAATCGACGAGATCCCACTCTCGGCCACATGATCGTGGATATGCGCGTGATGCTCATGGTGGTCGTGGTCATGTCCGCAATGCTCGTCGTGGACGTGGTGATCGTGATCGTGTTCGCAGTGCTCATCATGCACGTGACCGGCCTCGCCATGCCCCGGGTTGAGGAAGTGGGGCTGTAGTTCGGTTATCCGGCCCAGGTCGAAGGCGTGCTGGCCCAGGATAGAGTCCAGCGGCACGTTGGAGCGCTCGGCCCGACGGATCGGGGCCAGAGGATTGAGGGTGCGGATAGCCTTTTCCACCTCGATCAACTCGGCTTCGGTGACGAGATCGGTCTTGTTGAGGATGATCTGGTCGGCGAATGCGATCTGCTCGGCAGCCTCGCGACTGTCCTTCAGGCGTAGGGGCAGGTGCTTGGCGTCGACCACGGTGGTGACGCTGTCCAGCTGGGTCCGGGCGCGGACGTCGTCGTCCACGAAGAAGGTTTGAGCCACGGGCGCCGGATCGGCCAGTCCCGTCGTCTCCACGATGATTCCGTCGAACGTGCCCTTGCGCTTCATCAGGCCCGACAGAACCCGGATCAGGTCGCCGCGCACCGTGCAACAGACGCAGCCGTTGTTCATCTCGAAGACCTCTTCGTCAGCCCCGACGATCAGGTCGTTGTCGATACCGATCTCGCCGAATTCATTGACGATCACCGCATAGGTCTTGCCGTGGTTCTCCGAGAGAATCCGGTTCAGAAGGGTGGTCTTGCCCGCGCCGAGATAGCCGGTCAGGACAGTGACAGGGATTTTGGTCACAAGGGTTTCGCTCATGTCTGACCATGTAGAGCCTGGACACCGACTTATGAAGGGGCGTTCGCAAAGCTGGCCTTCCGGCCATTTAGTGTTATGAAGTAACAAATGGCCCTGAATGAACCCCTCGCGCCCTCTGAAGCGGCGTTGGACGCCTTTCGGCAGAACCGTACCTATCTGGGCGCGGATCACGTGCGCAACGAGCGGCGCACCTGGCTCGTGACCGTGATCTGCATGGGCACCCTGGTGGCGTTGCTGGCCGGCGGCGCCGCGACCGGTTCGATCGCCCTGACCGCCAGCGGGCTGCACATGGGCGCCCATGTCGCGTCTCTTTTGGTGGCCTCGGCCGCCTATGCCCTGGCGCGGCGCCACGCGGCCAATCCGGCCTTCAGCTTTGGCACCGGCAAGGTGGGGTATCTGGCCGGGTTCACCAACGCCCTGGTGCTGGCCGCCACCGCCGTGATGATTGCTGTGGAGAGCGGCCAACGGTTGCTCAGCCCGGAACATGTGCATTTCGGTGACGCCTTGCCGATCGCCGCCGGCGGACTCGCCGTCAATGTGGTCTGCATCCTGTTGCTCCGGCCCACGGGCGCGACGGCGGCGCGCAACGACGCGGAAGGCGACCTCAATCTTTCGGCCGCGCACCTGCACCTGACCGCCGATGCGGCGGTGTCAGTGATCGCCTTCCTTGCCCTGCTGGCCGGCCGCCAGCTGGGTTGGGAAATGGCCGATCCGCTGGCGGGCCTGCTGGCGGCCGTCCTCGTCGGGCACTTCGCCTTCACCCTGCTACGGCGAACCGGTTCTGCCTTGCTGGACATCAACCCGTCACGCGACCTGACCGCAGAGGTGCGTCGGCGGCTGTCCTCAGAGGGCGAAGACCTGGTCGACCTGCACCTTTGGCGCCTCGGTCCCGGGCATCATGCCGTCATAGCCGTCATCGCCGCCGACCATCCGGCCCCGCCGCAGGCCTATCACGAGCGGCTGGCTGGACTGGGCGGCCTGTCGCATGTGACCGTAGAGGTGCGGGCGCGCGCCGAAGGCGCCCACGACCACGCCGGGCACAGCCACGCCTGAGCCGGACAGGGCAGGAATACATGCGCTTGATGAAGCTCGTTCTGGTTGCGGCCATCGTTCTGGCCGGCGCCGTGGCGGGCGGCCTCGCGATCGCCGACCGGTCGGTGCGATTGACCTCGGGCGGTCCCGGTCTGGCGGGACTGCTGCAGGTCGCCAAGCCAATCCCGCCTGCGCCGGCGGCGTTGCAGTCCCGACTGGAAACCCTGGCCGCCGCCTATGGCGAGGAGGTGGGTATCGCGGTCACCGACGTCGCCACCGGCTGGACGGCCGGCGTTGATACGGATCGGCCCTATCCCCAGCAGAGCGTCTCCAAACTCTGGGTCGCCATAGCGGTCATGCGGGCGGTGGATGAGGGGCGGATCGCCCCGGACGCCATCGTCACCCTCAGCGAAGCGGACCGCTCGGTGTTCTTCCAGCCCGTGGCCTACAGGATCGGGCCGGGCGGCTACCAGACCACCGTCTCGGATCTGCTGCGCCGCGCGCTGGTGGAGAGCGACAATGCCGCGAACGACCGGTTGATGCGCGAACTGGGCGGCCCCGACGGCGTCGCGCTGACGCTCCAGGAAATGGGCCTTACGGGCGTCAAGGTGGGCGCGTTCGAGCGTGACCTGCAGGCGCTGACCGCCGGACTCGTCTGGCAACCGGACTACGGAATCGGCTGGAACTTCCAGGCGGCGCGAGAGGCCCTGCCAAGGGCGACGCGGCAAGCGGCTCTGGACGCCTATCTGGCCGCGCCTCTGGATGGCGCCGCACCGGGGGAGATCACTGCGGCGCTGGCGGCGCTGTCGCGGGGCGAACTGCTGTCGGCGGCCTCGACGGCTCGCGTGCTGGACTGGATGGCGCAGGCGCGGACCGGTCCACGGCGGCTGAAAGGCGGCCTGCCCGGCGGCTGGTCCATCGCGCACAAGACCGGGACCGGCCAGGACTTCTCCGGCGCCTCGGTCGGCATAAACGACGTGGGCCTGCTCACCGCGCCGGACGGGCGCGTCTATGCGGTGGCGGTGATGATGCGCCGCACCTGGAAGCCTGTGCCCGAGCGACTGGCCTTCATGCAGTCGGTGACCCGGGCCGTGGCCGAGGACTGGGACCGGACCGCAGGTATCCAGACAGCTGATTAGGGCGGGTTGAGGAAAAGTGGGAACCGGTTTTCCGCCCGCAACCCGCTCTGAACATATGAGGGCGATCACGTTCTTCGAGATTGGATTGTTTCAATCCAATCTCGACGTGATCTAGGGCCGCTCGATTCCCTTGACCACCGTGACCTTGATCGGCTCGCCCTGCCAGTCGCGCGAGGTCCAGACCGCGCCAAGGCCACCGCTCGCCGGAAACGTCGTGCAGTAGCGGAACGGCGCCGGGAATGGCCGCGACTGCTTGAGGCAAACGCCCTGATCCTTAAGCGACCATTTGCCTGCCGACCATGTGCCCCGCCGGCCCACAGCCTCCCAGGTGCCGTCGGCCTGGAACCACAGCCGCTGGAACTTGCCGTCCGAGTACTGGGCCTTGACGGTGTTGCCGAACGCCACGGTGACGCCATGGGAGTCCGGCGCGGCCTGGGCGACAGGCACGACCACAGTCAGGGCGGCGAGGATCGAAATACAGGAGAGGCGCATGGGGTTCGCGTCAGAATTGGAGGTGACCGGTTCCGTACCTTCTGGAGGCGGAAATGTGAACCGGACCTGAGCGACCGTCACGCCCGAACGCCAAACGCCGCCCCTCTTGCGAAGGGCGGCGCCACCGAGCCGATCAAAAGGCAGTCAGTCTCTAGGCGACCACGGCCTTGCGGCGGCGGATCATGGAGCCGGCAGCGCCGAAGCCGATGATCATCATCGCCCAGGTCGCCGGCTCGGGGACGGCGCCGGAATTCGAAATCAGTGTGCGCTCTACGCCTACATAGAACCCGGGAGAGGTGTAGTTTCGGGTGGTGATGACGCCGTCATAGCTATCGACCGTGCCCAGCCAGCGCACGCTCGAAAACGTAAAGGTCGAAGGCAACCCAGGCAGCTCGTCTTCGCTGACAAACTGTCCCGCGTGTACTCCGCCGACCGTCCTCGAGATCAGGGGCGACGTATAGATCACAGACCCAAGGCTATTCAGGAACGACAGCATCCCGCTTTGCGTGATGTTGGACGGGTTGTTGTACTGTGCATTGGTCCAGATGCTCGGAAATATGGATCTAAGATTGGTCACGGTGAGTTGCTGGTCGTCAAGAAAGTCGACGGTCAGGTCGAGCGTATCGCCGATTGCGAGATCTACCGAGAAGGGTCCCTGGGTAAAGCCGGGACCTGATGCAATGTCATCGCAGGTAATGCACTGCGCATTGAGGTCCAGCGTCAGGTTTACGATCTTTGTGCCGGCGGCGGCGGAACCAGTGGTCGCCAAAAGCGCCGCACCAAACAGGCTTCCCAGGAGTGCGTGAACTTTCATCTCTCTATCCATAAGTTTCATACGTGTAATCGCCTATACAGGCGCCGATCAGAGGGGCAAACTGTTTTCACCCATGAGGCGAGTGAAAGTGATTGAACTCGCCCCAAAAGATACTCAAACGTCCACCTCCGCATCCAGCGCGTTCTCCTGGATGAACTCGCGCCGAGGTTCCACCAGATCGCCCATCAGACGGGTGAACATGTCGTCGGCGTCATCGGCGTGGTTGACGCGCACCTGCAGCAGGGTGCGGGCCTCGACATCCAGCGTGGTTTCCCAGAGCTGGTCGGCGTTCATTTCGCCCAGGCCCTTGTAGCGCTGGATCGAAAGGCCCCGGCGGCCGTTTTCCATCACGGCGTTCACCAGATCGATGGGACCTCGTACCGTGGTCGTGCGGTCGCGCCGGGTGAAGGTGGCGGCTCCGGAGAACACCTGGGCCAGTTCCTTTGATCGCTCGGCCAGGCGGCGCGCATCGGCAGCGTTCAGCAACAGCTCGTCCAGCACCACGCGCTCGGTGACGCCGCGCTTGATGCGGGTAAAGGCAAAGCCGCCGCCCACAGCCGGTTCGCCGCTCCAGGGACCGTCGCCTTCTTCAGCGTAGAGGTCGAAGCGTTTGGCCGCCGCCGCCGGATCGCCGCCCTCGGCCAGCAGGCCGGCCATGGCCGCCTGTTCGATGGCGAAGGCCGGAGCCCGCGCCGCCAGCCGCTCCACATTGGCCTTGGCGCCGCGCGCGGTCTGGACCAGGGCCAGTAGATCGGCGCCGGTCAGGCGCTCGCCAGACGGCAAGTCCAGGGTCGCCCCATCCACACCCTCGTCGATCAGGTAGATTTCCAGCTCCGGGTCGTCCTTGAGGTAGCGGACCGACTTGCCCTTGGACGCCTTATAGAGCGGCGGCTGGGCGATATAGAGATACCCCCGCTCGATGATCTCCGGCATTTGCCGATAGAAGAAGGTCAGCAGCAGGGTGCGGATGTGTGCGCCGTCGACGTCGGCGTCCGTCATGATGACGATCTTGTGGTAGCGCAGCTTCTCGATGTTGAACTCATCGCGCCCGATGCCGGCGCCCAGGGCCATGATCAGGGTGCCGATCTGGTCTGAGCCCAGCATCCGGTCGAACCGGGCGCGTTCGACGTTGAGGATCTTGCCCCGCAGCGGCAGGATCGCCTGATTGTCGCGGTTGCGCGCCTGCTTGGCCGAGCCGCCGGCGGAATCACCCTCCACCAGGAAGATCTCGGACTTGGCCGGATCCTTCTCGGCGCAGTCGGCCAGCTTGCCGGGCAGGGACGAGATATCCAGCGCTGACTTGCGCCGGGTCAGTTCGCGAGCCTTGCGGGCCGCCTCGCGGGCGGCGGCGGCCTCGGCGATCTTCTGGACGATCATCTTGGCTTCAACGGGATGTTCCTCGAACCAGGCGGCCAGGCCCTCACCCACCAGCCCCTCGACGGCCGGGCGGACCTCGGACGAGACCAGCTTGTCCTTGGTCTGGGAGGAGAACTTCGGGTCCGGCACCTTGACCGACAGCACACAGGTCAGGCCCTCGCGGGCATCCTCGCCGCCGACGGAGACCTTCTCGCGCTTGGCTGTGCCGGAGCTCTCGGCATAGTTGGTGATGATCCGGGTCAGCGCCGAGCGGAACGCCGCCAGGTGGGTGCCGCCGTCCCGCTGAGGGATGTTGTTGGTGAAGCAGAGAACATTCTCGTGGTAGCCGTCGTTCCACCACAGGGACAGGTCGAGCTCGACGTTCTCGCGTCGGCCGCGCACCACGATCGGCGTCTTCATGATCGAGGTCTTGGCCTTGTCGAGGTGCCGCACGAAGGCCTCGATGCCGCCCTCATAGTGCATGACCTCTTCGGTGGGCTCGGGCCCCCGCAGGTCCTTCAGCCAGATGGTGACGCCGGAGTTCAGGAACGCCAGTTCGCGCAGCCGGTGCTCCAGCGTCTTCAGCTCGAAGTCGATGAAGGCGAAGGTCTGCAGCGACGGCAGGAAGGTGACCTCGGTCCCCGACAGGAACTCCCCGTTTTCGCGCAAGGGCGCGTCGCCGGTTTCCTTCAGCGGCGAGACGGAATCACCGTGCCGGAACTCCATCTCGTAGGACTTGCCGCCGCGATAGATCTTTAGCCGCAGCCACTCCGAAAGGGCATTGACCACCGATACGCCCACGCCGTGCAGACCGCCGGAGACCTTGTAGGAATTCTGGTCGAATTTCCCGCCCGCATGCAGCTGGGTCATGATGACCTCGGCCGCCGAGATGCCCTCGCCCTCGTGGATATCCACCGGAATCCCGCGCCCGTCGTCGGTGACGGTGACCGAGCCGTCGGCGTTCAGGATCACCTCGACCCGCGTGGCCCAGCCCGCCAACGTCTCGTCGATGGCGTTGTCGACCACCTCATAGACCATGTGGTGCAGGCCCGAGCCGTCATCGGTGTCGCCGATGTACATGCCCGGCCGCTTGCGCACCGCATCCAGGCCCTTGAGAACCTTGATGGATTCCGCACCATACTCGGCCTGGCCATTGCCTTCAGGGGTGTTGTCGGGGACCTGGGTTTCGTCGCTCATGATGCGTCCAACTGAGGCGCCTCGCGTCAGGGTGGGCAAATCCACCCAAGGCGTCCTATGGTGGCGTCGCGCGCGCGGCGCGGAGCCTGAGATTCGTAAGGTCTCTATATACGGTCTGGGGCTGATTCTGCACAGGTTTCGGCGGGGAAGTGGTGGTGAGTTCCAAGACATCAAAGGCCACACTGGTCAGTGCGACCGCGCTCGCGATGTGCGCCGGCGCCGCCGAAGCGCAGCGCAGTTCGCCGATCAACAAACCCGATTGGGTGACCATCCCGTCCGGCAAGGATTTTGAGGAATACTATCCGAAGCACGCGAACTTTCTGGAGGTAGATGGTCGAGCCAGGCTCAGTTGCACCGTCAATGTGAAGGGTGAGCTGGAGAACTGCACGACGCCCTTTGAACAACCTGTCGGCCTGGGGTTCGGAGCCGCAGCGCTCGCCATGACCAAGAAGTTCGCGATGCGGCCAGGGGCGCGCAACGGGATTCCAATTGATGGCGCCACGGTTGCCATTCCGATCCGATTCGTCCTGCCGGAACCCAAGAATGGCCCGCCGCCACCGCCCGCTGCGGGAGAGTCGCTGAGGAATGCGTTGCGCATCACCGATGCCCATGACGCTGTCACTGTAACACTCGACAACATCTACAAAGAGCACGCCACCGCATACGACCGCGGCGTTACGACAGGCACCCGCGCCATCGTGATCGAAGTTCTCGAGAAGGCTTGGCAGACGCGGCGCCCCGAGTTGCGGATTGCATATGCGAACGCTCTCGCGTCGGTATTCAGGGAATCGGAGCTGGCCTCCATCGCTGACTTTGCTGAGGGGTCAGGCAAGGCTCTGAACTATGATCGGCGACTGCAGGACATTCAAAAGACGATCGGCGCCAGCTTACCGACCATTCTCGGCCCGTCGGCCAAAGCGGCATTCTGCGCGAAAAACTCCTGTCCAGCCCCCGCGGACCTCGCTCGCGTGTGGCGCGCCATCGAACCTTCGGATGATCGAATCGACAACCCACAGTGGTCGAATAGTCCGACCGAGGGCGCGGTTTCCGCCGCCGCCCCCGTTCCCACGATAATTGGTCTTCGTGGAGCGGTGCGTTTGACCTGCCAACTTGGGAAAGAGGGCACCGTAACCGTCTGCACCGTGGACGAAGAGTTACCCCAGGGGCTCGGATTCGGCGCTGCCGCCCAAGGTCTTGCCACCCGCTATCGCCTGAGTCCGATTCAAGCGGCGACCGCTACAGAGGGTCGCAAGGTGACACTGCGCGTCGGCTTCTCGCCACCGCCAGCTGGCGGTATATACAAAGCTCCTGATGGTGTCAGTGATCGCGCGATCACTCTGGCGACGAAAATCCTAGAAGATCAGGGCTCCGTCGAGACATTGATGAAAAATCTGGAGGTTCAGATTGAGAAACGTCGGCTGAGGCCCCCCGCCGGCGTAGACCAAGCCCAGTATGACGCCATGCTAGAGGCCCTGCGTGTGGGGTATCGAGACGCGTTCACGGCGGGCCTCGATATCAATGCCCGAGTGTTGGCGT
>NZ_JBIKNZ010000010.1:0-71629 GCF_044358365.1 Phenylobacterium sp.
TCGCCAGGCGGCTGAAGACCTTACGCGGCCTCACACCCTACGAAGCCATCTGTACAGCTTGGGCCAACGAACCCCACCGCTTCCGGCTCGATCCGGTCCACTTGACCTCGGGACTGAACACCTAGCCGCCGCCGGTCAGCTGGCGGCGTCTTTTCGCGTTCAGCTGTGTAGTGCGGCGCGGATGGCGTCGGAAAGGACATCGCCGAGCAGCGGCTTCTCAAGGATGGGTAGACCGGCCAGGCGCGCCGCCGTCCGCAAGTGGAAGTCGGGATGGCTGGTCATAAGCAAGGCTGGAAGCCTCACCTCGCGCAGGCGCAGCCGCCGCAACGCCTCAAACCCCGACATGCCGGGCAACCGCTCATCCACCACCAGGCAGGTTCCGACCTCGGGCAAGTCGCATAGCAAAAGTGCTTCGCCCGATCCGAGACCTTCGACGTCAAAGCCCTCGAGCTCCAGCGTGAATGTCAACGCCTCGCGGACGGCGGCATCATCATCGACGATGATGACCAGCGATCTTGCGGAAGGCGTCGGACGAGGCATGCCGCATAGTGCGTCGGCCAAGCGGTGGCCACCTTGAGCGAGCGCAAACCCGCTGGAGCCGCACCCGCGCGCATTTCATCTCCGCTCATCCTCGCTCGCCGGGATGAGCGGCAGGTCAAGGTGTAGTCACCCCTCAAGTGCGACAATCGCCGCCAAGGCGGTTAACGGGGCAGAAAGCTCAGTCATGGTTCGCTTTTCGACGAACGTTTTGAGCGTGCGGTCTGCCCCTTCTTCGATCCGGTCATCTTGGTGACCAACAGGAAAGCCGATGCCTCACAGAGAGCCACCCGGTCAAAGAGTGCTTCGATGGCGACACGAGGGCTTGTTGACGCGTGTGGCTCAGGGCGCGCTGATCGGCTTGCTTGTCTGGCTTGAGACACGACATCCGGCTGCGATCATCTGGCTGGCCGGGGCTACGTTCACGGCGCTGTGGGATGGGCACGTCTCAAAGGCGCTCATCAACAAGCCGGAGAGCCGGAGACTGGCCGCTATGGCGCCGCTGACGCGCCTGATGTCCAGCGCAACATTTGGCGCAGTCATCTTTGTTTGCCTGCTGGACAGGAGTATTGTCGGCGTTGCCGCTGCGATCTTCGTTGGATGTGCGATTACCCTGAACAACGCGATCATGACGCGCGGATCCAGGCCGGACGCGGCGCTCCTCGTTGGCCCACCGTCCTTGATGCTCGTGGCTTTGCCATTCGTTGCAGCATGGCTCGGGTATCCCGTAACCGTGCTCAGCGGCCTGCTTCTGGCGATCGGAGGGCTCGCGTTCGTGACCTTCATCGCCCTTCTCGCTCAGACCCTTCATCTGGAGAGCCAGCGCCTTCGCGATGCATCACGGGAGCTGGCTGTAGAGCGTGATCGCGCAGAGCAACTGGGTCAGGAAGCCGCGTCGGAACGGAGCCGGTGGCGCACGTTATTCCACCAGAGCCCGTTGCCCCAGGTCAGCCTCGATGCATCCATGCTTTACAATCGCTTGCAGGATCCCCGGCTTGCCGAAGGCTCGATGGGTGACAAAATGCTACAGGTATTCAAGGACTCGCCAAGCGTTATAAATGACATAGCCCTTACGGAGGCCAACGATGCCGCCCGCAGACTGATCTTTGAACGTCATCCCGATGGATCATTCTCCCGAGGTCGGTTTGATGATGGCTTCATGCGACAACTCTGCAATGGCTTGGAAGGCCTCGGGAAGGATGGGGCCATGCCGCCGTTCTCAACCCGGATCACCATGCCGAATGGCCGGATTTCTGAGCTGGATGTTCACTACCGGCTCTTGCCCGAAGCTGACCCGCCGTGGTCCGTCATCCTGGTCTCATTTGTCGACCAAACCGCCTTCAAGGCAGCGGTGAACGCGGCGAATGCCGCGTCCCTGGCCAAGAGCGAGTTCCTCGCCGTGATGAGCCACGAGATCAGAACGCCTTTGAACGGTGTGTTGGGCATGGCCCATGTGATGGATCGTGGCGCCCTGTCTCCGGTTCAGAGGGATCACCTCGCCGTCATTCGGCAATCCGGCGAAGCCCTGTTGGCCATTCTCAATGACGTGCTGGATCTCTCGAAGATTGAGGCTGGCAAGCTGGTGCTTGAGTCAAAACCCTTCGACCTTGAGGAGGTGGCTCTTGGCGCCCATGCCGCATTCACAGGCGTCGCCCATAGCAAGGGCCTGTCCTTCAATCTCACGGTCCAGCCCGCTGCCCGCGGCGCCTATCTCGGCGATTCAGCACGCATGCGGCAAATTCTCTACAACCTGATCTCCAACGCGGTGAAGTTCACAGCCGAGGGTGAAGTCCGGGTCTCGATTGACCGGCGCGGCGAAAACATCTTCATCCGCGTGTCGGACAGCGGCGTCGGGATCGCTTCTGACCAGATCGCGGGCATTTTTGATCGCTTTGTGCAGGCCGACTCCTCGACTACCCGAAAGCACGGCGGCTCCGGCCTGGGGCTGGCCATCACCCGCGATCTTTGCACGGCCATGGGTGGGGCGATCAACGCGACCAGCGAGCTCGGGGCAGGAACGGTCTTCGAGGTTGTCCTGCCCCTGCAAGGGGTGGCGACCGTTTCTGTGGATTCTGCATCCCAGCCGGCGGATGACGGGTTCCCGGAACCCATTCGTGCCTTCAATATTCTGGCCGCAGAAGACAACCCCATCAATCAACTGGTCCTGAAGACCCTGCTGGCTCAATTCGATCTATCCGTAACAATCGTCGAAAACGGCGTGGAGGCCGTCGCCAGTTGGCGGACAGGCGATTGGGGCTTGATCCTCATGGATGTGCAGATGCCCGTCCTGGATGGACCGTCAGCGGCGCGTCAGATTCGGGACCTTGAGGTCCAGACGGGGCGAGCGCCCGTACCCATCGTGGCCCTGACCGCCAATGCTATGGTGCATCAGATCGAAACCTACTACGCCGCCGGAATGAATGACGTCATCGCCAAGCCTATCGACGTTCGGGACCTCCTGAGGGTGATTCAGGCCGTCGCCAACGCCGAGAGTTACGTTGCAGCGACGGAGTCGTTGAAGGAGTCTCGTGCGGCTTGAACGTCCGCTACGAGGGATGGCCCGGAGCCTTGGGCGATCCGTGGCCAGTATCCGTGGGCCGCGGCAATGAACTAAGCGCTGGTGCTGGCGGCAATATCGACACCTTGCAGTGATGAGAATGGGGAGCTTTCAATGAAGATCGACAACACAATCGCAGCCGTCGTCACGGGCGGAGCCTCGGGACTTGGCCGTGCGAGCGCTGAAGCGCTCGCCGCCGCCGGGGTCAAGGTCGCCATCTTTGATGTGAATGAGGCCGGCGGCCAGGAGGTGGCCAAGGCCATCGGCGGCGTCTTCTGCAAGGTCGACATCACCTCCGAGGATAGTGTCGTCGAAGGGTACGCCAGGGCGCGCGCGGCGCATGGACAGGAACGCATCGTGGTGCACTGCGCCGTCGTATCGGGCGGAGGCAAGACCATCTCCTTCGACAAGGAAACCGGCAGCTACAAGCGCAACCCGACCGAGATGATCGCCCGCGCCGCCGACGGGATTTTCACGGCCAGCTACCGGATTGCGTCACACGGAGCGCTCGGCATGGCCAATTCCAACCCGCTCAACGACGATGGGGAACGCGGTTGCATCATCCTGACATCCTCGGCAGCCTCGCAGGACGGCCAGATCGGTCAGGTCGCCTATGGCGGCGGCAAGGGAGCCGTCAATTCCATGGTCCTGCCGATGGCGCGCGACCTGATGGATCTGGGCATCCGGGTGAATGCCATCCTCCCTGGAATCTTCGCCACACCGCCGATGCTGGCTGTGAAGGACAGGGCGCCGTCGATCTTCGCGGGTCTTGCGGCCTCCGTGCCGTTTCCCAAGCGACTGGGCAATCCGCCTGAGTTTGGAAGCCTGGTCCTGGAACTTGCGCGCAACGGGTACTTCAATGGGCAGTGCATTCGCCTCGATGGCGCAATCCGGATGCCCCCGCGGTAGACCGGCCGTCCCACTGATCGCGCCATCCAGAGCGTCCGCTTTCGGACAAGGAGCCAAATGCCACTTTCGACCGAGGCAGACCTCAGAGGCTGTCCCTTTTCGGATGGAAGCATCTGAACCGGATAAACAGGCTCGTTTTCATACATTTAGGGCGAGACAGGCGTTTGAACCGGTATCCACAGTCAAACTGTCGCGCCCTGGCCTGCCGTCACGGCCATCTACAACACCACCACCAATCTGGCGCGATGATGCTGTCGGGCGCGTCCACCCCATCATTCGACCTCCAGGAACATCTGATCCGCAGATCAAGGCTTCGGACGTTCCGGACGGCGGCTCACGATGCCTGCCGCGGCGATGGTGGCGGCCTGATCAGGGATAGGAGGAGCGGCTTGCGGACGGGCGGAGCTCAGGTCGCAAGTCCCTTGTGTTTTCAGCCGCAATGATCAACGAACAACCATGGCCAAGCGTACATCCATTTCGCGAGCCAAGGCTGCCGCGGCCCCGCTGTCGGCTGCGAAGGCCACGGCGGGCGGGCGGCCGCTCGACAACGGGCCTGCGCGAACTGGTCATCTGATCGTCGGCATCGGCGCATCGGCCGGCGGTCTTGACGCTTTCAGGTCGTTCTTTTCCGAGATGCCTGCGGATAGCGGTATGGCGTTCGTCCTGGTCCAGCACCTGGACCCCGACTACAACAGCGTCCTGGCCGAGATCCTCGGACACCACACCGCGATGCCTGTGGTGAAGGCTGTCGACGGAACCGTCGCGACTCCAAACACCGTCGCAGTCATCCCTCAGAACGCGATCCTGAAGATCCAGAACGGCGTCCTGCGCGTAGCGCGACCCAAGACGCCGAACGCCCGGCAGTCCTCGATCGACACTTTCCTCGTATCGTTGGCCAACGACCAGGGTGAGAACGCGGTAGGGATCATTCTTTCCGGGTTCGGCAGCGATGGCACGATCGGGATCAAAGCCATCAAGGAGGGCGGCGGGCTGACGTTCAGTGAGGCCGCCTTCGACCATCACGCCAAGCTTGGCATGCCGGAGAGCGCTACTGCGGGCGGCTTTGTGGACAATGTGCTCCCACCCCATGAGATGCCGGCGCGTTTGCTGGAATATCGCGACTTCCGGGCCAACGCCGGAATCGATAACCAGATCGGCGAGTCTGGACGAGGCCGGCCCAAATACCTGATGACGATCTGCGCTGTGCTCAACAGCTGCGTAGGGCGCGACTTCAGTCAATACAAGTCCAGCACCCTGATGCGCCGGGTCCACCGACGGATGCAGGCGCTTCACGTCAAGGAACCGCGCCAGTATATCGAGCTGCTGCGCACATTGCCCGATGAGCCCGAGCTCCTGTTCCGCGAGATCCTGATCGGCGTCACCAGGTTTTTCCGCGACCCAGCCATCTTCGAGGCTCTGGCTGAGACGGCGCTGCCAGATTTGATCGCAGGGGGTGATCAGGACCACCCCCTGCGCATATGGGTGGCAGGCTGCGCTACGGGCGAGGAAGCCTATTCGCTCGCCATCCTCCTCAAGGAGGCGTTGTCGAACGCCGAATCGCCGAGAAAGGTCACGATCTTCGCCACCGATATCGATGATCGCGCGATTACAGTTGCCCGCACCGGTCTCTACAGTGAATCCATTGAGGCCTACATCACAGCGGAACGGCTCGAGAAATACTTCGTCAAGGAAGGGCAGCGCTACAGGGTCGCGAAGCACATCCGGGAGATGTGCATTTTCTCGACACACGATCTCGTAAAGGATCCACCGTTCTCGAAACTCGACATGGTGTCTTGTCGGAATCTTCTTATCTACTTTGAGCCGGCGCTGCAGCAGCGTATAATTTCAATCTTTCATTACGGAATCAAACCTGATGGTCTCCTGTGGCTCGGTCCGTCTGAGACCCTTGTGGCGAGCACGCGGATCTTCAAGGCGGTCGACAAGCGTAGCCGCTTCTTCAGGCGGGTTGATGTCATGTCTGAGGTTCCACGACCCCCGTCGAGTACCCGAATGACGAAGGCGTCCTCGGCCAAGCCGAGCCCCGAGGCGGAGGGCATCGAGGCCCAGGCTGCGCGGATGATGGCGCAGTATGCACCAGCCTACATCGTCTTCGACGATCAGCATGAGATCCAGCGCTTTTCGGGCAAGGTCGCGAAATTCATGGAGCCCGTCAGCGGCGGCGCGAGCCTGAATCTCTTTCGAATGCTGCATGCCCAACTGCGCTCGCCGGTCCGTACACTGGTCCGACGGGCGAGCGAAACCCAGCGGCCGGTTCAGGAGCATGTGACCTTCCAGGTCGCCGGCCAGCCCCATACGATAAACCTGATCGCACAGCCTCTGACGGAGCCGGTCGGGGGGCAGCGATGCCTGCTGCTCGCCTTCCAGGAACTCACACCGATCATTGCAGCCGATGTCACCCATCAGCCTGACGCCAGTTCGCCGGCCTCCGACACAGACCATGGCGAGCTTGTCGCTGCGCGGGAGAAACTGCAGACCATCACCGAAGAGCTGGAAACCGCGAACGAGGAATTACAGAGCTCCAACGAAGAATTTCAGTCGGTCAACGAAGAGCTTCATTCGACCGTTGAAGAACTTGAAACGTCAAAGGAAGAACTTCAGTCGATAAACGAAGAGCTTCAAACAGTTAATGCGGAGCTCAACAACCGTGCAGACAGCCTCGTCCGGTCCAACAGCGATCTAGCCAATCTGTTTGAAAATACGTCGATCGCCATCCTCTTTCTCGACAATGCGTCGTGCATCCGACGGTTTACGCCCGCAATCACAGAAATCTTCAATGTAAGGGAGGGCGACGAAGGTCGGCCTATCGGCGATTTCGCATCCCGCCTCGCCGGCGCGGCCTTGACCAAAGACATCGCCACGGTGCTTCGCGATCTCGGATCCGTGGAGCGTGAGGCCGAGTCGGAAGATCGCGCGGCAACCTATCTGGTGCGCGTTAGACCTTACCGTGATCTCAACAACGTCATCGACGGCGTGGTCATCACGCTCATCGACATCACCGAGCGCAAGCGGCTTGAAGGCGATAGAGCACTCCTGGCAGCCATCGTCACCTCGTCTCAGGATGCGGTCATCAGTCACGACCTCAACGGGAAGATCACCAGCTGGAACGCCGGCGCGGAGAAAATCTTTGGCTACACCACCGACGAAATCATCGGACAACCGATGTCCACGTTGCTGGACGGCATTCAGGTCAATGAATGGCCTGACCATCTTGCGCGGCTGCAGCGCGGGGAACTGATCTCAAATATCGATATCAGCCGGGTGACCAAGGACGACCGGGTGATCTACGTGTCGCTGACGATCTCCCCAATGCGCGACACGTCGGGCAAGATCGTTGGAGCCTCAGCCGTCGCGCGCGACATCAGTGAGCGGAAGGCCGCCGAGGTCGCCATCGCGGACAGTGAGGCGCGATACCGCCTGCTTGCGGAAGAGGCGGAAGCATCCACTGTCGCCAAGGGTGAATTTCTGGCCAACATGAGCCACGAGATCCGCACGCCGCTTACGGGTGTCCTGGGATTTGCGGGGCTTCTGGAGGCGTTGCCGGATCTACCTGACACGGCGCGGTCCTATGCCCGACGGATCACCACCAGCGGCGAGACGCTACTCGCGGTGGTCAACGATATCCTGGACTTTTCCAAGCTCGAGGCCGGTCGCGTCGATCTGGACCCACATGCCTTCGACCCGGTGGCGCTTGTGGCCGAGACGGTCGAACTTGTCTCTGTTCAGGCTCTGCAGAAAGGCTTGGCACTGACGACCGAAATCGATGGGCCGTTGCCGGCGGCGGTGCTGGCGGACAGTGCGCGCGCGCGCCAGATACTCCTGAATCTGCTCTCCAACGCCATCAAGTTCACCGAGGCTGGGCAGGTCCGCATCACGCTCAGCCATAAGCCCGAGGCTGGCGGCACACTTCGCTTCGCGGTTAGCGATAGCGGCATTGGCATACCCGCCGACCAGTTTGACCGGCTGTTCCAGCGGTTCTCCCAGATCGATGGTTCCAGTACCCGCCAATATGGCGGCACCGGCCTGGGCCTGGCGATCTGCAAGAAGCTGACCGAGATGATGGGTGGCCAGATCGGGGCCGAGAGCCGCGCGGGCGAAGGCTCGACCTTCTGGTTCACGATCGCCGCTCCACCGGCCGAGCTGACGCAGCCTGAACCGGCCCCGTCCGACCCCTTGGTCACGGCCTCCAGGACGCGCCTGCTGGTGGTCGACGACGTGGCGGTGAACCGCGAACTCGTGCGCTCCATGCTCTTGCCCTACGGTTACGAGATCACCGAGGCGACCGGCGGCGCCGAGGCGGTGAAAATGGCCATGGCTGCACGCTTCGATCTGATCCTGATGGATCTGCAGATGCCGGGCATGGACGGCCTGGCCGCCACGCGGGCAATCCGCGCCACTTGCGAGCCGAACCGCCTGACCCCGATCGTCGCCCTGAGCGCCAACGTCCTGCCACGACATCTGTCAGAATGCGCCGAGGCCGGTATGAATGACCACATCGGCAAACCAATCATTTCCATCGAGTTGCTGACCAAGATTGCGCAATGGGCGGTTGGGTCTCGAGGAGATCAAGCGGCGCCGTCCGGTTTCAGCGGGTGAGCCGATAGCCGCTGTCGACCCATGGCGGACCTGCCCTATCTCTCGCTGTGACTACGGAACGGAAACCTCCCGACCAATGGATGGGTAGGTGGCCGCCGGGCTTACGCGCGCCACGGCGTCGAGCTGATTTCAATCGACGCTGACAGCAAGCCAGACGTTCCCGGCTCAAGCCTCACCACATTGTACATAGATCGGGTCAACAGACGACAAGCGCTCATTTCCCTGTCCTCACCGGGGCTATAGCGACCCGCCGTCCCGCCTATCCGGTGAAGCGCGCCATCAGGCCTACGGCCCAGCCGGCCCCGACCACCAAGCCGATCCCGACCACCAGCAGGGCGGTCACCCAGCCCGTCGCCACCGCTGCCCCGGCGGCCACGAACAGGCCGTCGCGCTGGATCAGACCGACCGACATGAGCGCCAGCGCCACGGACGGGACCGTATTGGTCATGGGCAGGACGATTGTGAGGGTGGCCAGGATCATGAAGGCGGCGGCCGCCCGTTCGGCGAGGCCCTGGGTGAACAGTGTCAGCCGGGGCCGCGACAGCCGTTCGAACCAGCCCATCCGCTTGACGGCGAAGTCGGCCATCCGGTCCAGCATGGCCCTGGACACCCGGCGCTTCAGCACCGCCTCCGGCAACCAGGGCTCCTCGCGGCCCACCAGCATCTGGCCAGCGAGCAGCAGGATGGGGATCCCCACGATCTGCGGCACGCCATAGAGGGCCGGCACCAGGCAGGGGATGGCCAGGATCAGGATCATCAGCCCGAACGCCCGCTCATCCAGCCGGTCACGGATCTCGCGCAGGGTCAGCCCCTCCGGTCCGGACGCCCTGGCCAGTCCAACGACCAGTCCGATGAAGCCCTGGCGCGGATCGTCGGTATAGTGATTGGTGGTGTCGGTCATGGTCCAGCCCCTAGAGCGCGACAGCTTGAAGTGGATACCGGTTCAAGCGCCCGTCGCACTCTAAATGTATGAAAACGAGCCTGTTTATCCGGTTCAGATGATTCCATCTAAAGCGGACAGGCTCTAGCCAAATCCGCTGGCGGAGGCGAGCGCCCGGTTCACGGCCGCTCAATTCGGCGATCGGCATTCGCCGGGCCAAGCGGTGAGAAAAGGTTGGCCAACCTGGCCGGATCGTTCCCACCTACAAGCCCGCCAGCAACGCGATCCGGACCAGCTCTGACAGGCTGTGTGCGCCGGTCTTGCTCATCACATTGGCCCGGTAGACCTCTACGGTCCGAGGGCTGATGCCGAGTTCGAAGGCGATGACCTTGTTCTGCTTGCCCGCGATCACGCCCTGCAACACCTCGCGCTCGCGCCCGGACAAGGCGCCAAGCATCGTTTCGAAGCGCTCGCGCTCTTCCGGGTACGGCGCCGTAGCGACCTGCTGATCCAGCGCGGCGCGGACGGCCGCGATCAAGGCGACATCGTCGAAGGGCTTTTCAAGGAAGTCGGTCACGCCAGCCCGCATCGCCTCGACCGCCATGGGCACATCGCCGTGCCCGGTGATCACGATGACGGGCAGCTTTACGCCGGTGTCCTTGAGGTGGCGCACCAGGTCCAGGCCGCTCATCCCGGGCATGCGGACATCCGTCACGACACAACCGTTCCGCAGGCTGTCGACGACCTCAAGAAACTCCCGCGCGGAGCCATAGGTGCGCGCCGGCAGGTCAGCCATCTCGAGCAGGAACGCAACCGACGTGCGCACAGCCTCGTCATCGTCGATCACATGGACCTGAGCGTCAGTCATGGCCAGGCTCGCTGTCTGCTTCTGCCACCGGCAGGGTGAAACGGAATGAGGTGCCGCCGCCAGGATTAGCCTCTGCCCAGATCCGCCCGCCATGGGCCTCCACAATGGTTCTGGAGATCGACAGGCCGACGCCCATGCCCTGGTCCTTGGTGGTCATGAAGGGCTGAAAAAGCTTGGCGGTGAACTCGGGGGAGATACCCTGGCCGGTATCACTCACGAAGACTTCAACAAGATCGCCGGCGCCGGGGGCGGCGCCGACCACCAGATCGCGCCGCTCCGAGCCCTCCATCGCCTCGATGGCGTTGCGGATCAGGTTCAATGTCACCTGCTGTATCTGGACCTTGTCGGCCATCACCCGCTCGGTCCGTGGATCTATTTCGAACGTCAGGTGGACGCCCTTCTCCCGCGCCCCGATCATGGCGAGAGCGCCGGCTTCTTCCAGCAGCTGGGGCAAGCTCTCGGACTGGCGGTCCGCTTCGCCCTTGGACAGGAAGTCCCGCAGCCGTCGAATGATCTGGCCCGCCCGCAGGGCCTGGTCTCCGGCCTGCGAGATCATTTCGCGCAGTCGCCCGCGATCCACGGGTTCGCGGTCCAGCAGCATCAGGCATCCCTTCATGAAATTGGCTGCGGCTGTCAGCGGCTGGTTCAACTCATGAGCAAGGGCCGAAGCCATCTCGCCAAGGGCGGTGATGCGACCCACATGCACCAGTTCGCCCTGCAGGTCCTGCAGGCGCCGTTCCGCCACCTGCCGCTCGGTGAGGTCCCGTATGAAGCCGGTGAAGTATCGCTGGTCGGAGGATCGCATCTCGCCAACCGAGAGCTCCATGGGAAATGTCGAGCCGTCCTTGCGTTCGCCCACCACCACGCGGCCAATGCCGATAATCCGTCGCTCGCTGGTCGTCAGATAGCGCAGGAGGTAGCCGTCATGGGCCTTCCGATAGGGATCGGGCATCAAGCTGCTGACATTGCGCCCGACCGCCTCCTGCTGCGTCCAGCCAAACTGGCGCTCGGCCGCGGTGCTGAAAGACTGGATGGTTCCATGTTCATCTATGACGATCATGGCGTCGGGCACGGTCGCCAGAATGGATCGCAAATGCGCCTCCCGAGCCTCCAGATCGGCCACCATCCGGCGCGCCGCGTCGGCATTGCGGAGCATCCGGTCGCCCACCAGGCCCGCAGCGACGCTCAGGCCTGCAAAGACAATGATCCGCACCCAGTGGTCAGGGGTCATCACCTTTGGGAAACCCTGCAGACCGAGAGTCAGGCCCATCGAGAGAACGGCAGCCAGGATCGCCGGCGCGAGTCCGCCTGCCGCCCCGCTTGCGATCAGGGCCGGGACGAACAGCAGGAAGGCAAGATCGCTTTGGGGTTCTGCGCCCAGCACCATCCGGGCCGCCGCACAAATCCCCGTCGACAGGATCGCGACAACGAACCCCGGCATCCCGCGATCATGGATGGTCCGATTCAGCAACACCCGGGCCCCTGAATTCATGACATGACGGTTAGGGCCAATGCAGCCTCAAGGCAACGCCGGCGCGCCGCGCACGTCTGACGCCTAGGTAGACGCCCGGAGGCGACCTCGCAGCGCCCAGGGTGCAGTCTGGCGTCTGAAATGGACCGGAGACAGACAATGCGGGTGTTTACGAGCATGGTGTTGGCCACGCTGCTGGCCGGCTGCGCAGGTTCGGGCGTGGCGCCCGAAAGCTCAGGATTCAGTCCGGCTGCCGATCGAGGGCTCTCCATCGCCAAACAGCGCTGTTCCGGCTGTCACATGGTGGGCCTTGATGAGACTTCAGCCACCGAGGGGCCCCGCTTCCGCGATCTGCAGATGCGCTACAATGGCGTTTCCCTGGCCCGGAAGTTCGGCGAGATTTCACAGCACGGGGCCGGAGAGATGCCGCCTGTCAGCCTTGGGGCGTCAGAGGCCGAGGATATCGTCGCCTACTTCGAAACCCTGGATCGTCGCTACTGAGGCTTGCCTCAACGTGGAAGACTCATCCGATTCCACAACTAAGCGCGGGAAATCAATATTTTATGGGTGATCTATAACACTGGCCAGGCGCGACTCGAAGCCGTCTCACAGCCAGAAAGCAGGGCCGGCATGTCGCCATGCCACCCTGCTTTTGGCCGGGTTTAGTTCAGTGACTCAGGAGCACGAAGCACGGGGGCCTGTGGATCAGTTCGCGCGTCACCCCGCCAAACGCCCATTCCGCCGTACGGTTGTGCCCGTAGGCCCCGGCGACGATCAGGTCCGCGCCAGCGGCGGCGGCCGCACGTTGCAGTTCGACCGTTACGCCATCCTTCGCCACCGTTGAGACGCTGGCGCTGGCCTTGATCCCGTGGCGCCGCAAAGCCACGGCGACGTCCTCGGTCTGGCGGGTCACGATCTCGGCGTCGACGTCCTCACAGACACCCTGAACGATCACCTCGGCGGCGGCTTTCAGGAAGGGCATCGCGTCGGCCACCGCACGCCGGGCCTCGCGGGTGTCCTTCCACGCGATGACCACCGATTTGCCGTGGAGATGGGCCGCGCCTTCGGGAACCATCAGCACCGGACGTCCGGAAGTCATCACCACGTCTGCGGGGTCTGCGGTACGCGACGGACCGCCGGGACCCTTGGGGCTCATGACGATCAGGTCAGACGCGCGGGACGCCAGCGCGAGGGCCCTCGCGGGATTATCCTCTACCGACCGCCACTCGATGTCCGCGCCGGCGGCGTCGCGCCGGAAGGCGGCCTCGGCCTTTGTGAGGTCGCTGCTTATCTGGTCCTGGATGAGGGTCACCCACTCAGCCGCCGCATACCCGAAGAAGGGGTCGACCGTCAGCCCGGGCTCGAACGCCTCGGCTCCGAGCCCGATCAGCCGGGCGTTCAGATCGCGGGCCAGCCGCGCCGCGACCTCTACCCGACGGGTCGATGTGGTTCCCGGTTCGGCATGAACCAGGAGGCTTCTGTAGCTGTCTGCCCGATCCGCAGTCTTGGCGGTCGGGCGTTCCTGCGTCTCGGACATTGACGCCTCCATCTCGGTCAAAGCGGCCGTGGAAACGCCTGCGACCGCGCAGGCTGAAAGATGTCAGGCGGCAAGGTCTTCCAGCGCCGCCCATCGGGTCACGCGAAAGCGCCGCAATTCGGGAAACTCGACGATGGCGTCTCCCTGGAGCTGGGTCAGGGTGCGCGACACGGTCTCGATCGTCAAACCCAGATAGTCGGCCATGTCCTGGCGACCCATCGGGAGCCGCACGGTATCCTCGGTATGATCCTGGGCGAGACTCATGAGAAATCCGGCCACCTTTTCGCGGGCGCTTCTGCGGCCCAGCAGCAACACATGCTCCTGCATCCGCTGGAGTTCGCGTCGGGTGGCCTCAAGGATCGCCCGATCCAGCTCACGATCACCCGCCAGGGCCCTGACCGCCGCGCGCCGCACCACCTGAACCTGGCAGTCGCATAGCGCTTCGGCGGTAAACTGGTGATCGGGGCCCGGCTCCAGGCCAAACATCTCGCCGGCGACGTAGAAGTCTCCGACCTGGCGGCGACCGTCAGCGTTCAGGCGCATCGTGCGGACCACGCCACTGACCACCTGATAGAGGAACTCAACTTCGTCCTCTTGCGCGTAGATCTCCGCATCCTTGGCGTAGGCAAGGCGCACGCCAAGTCGATCCAGAACATCGGACAAGGCCCTCGAGGGGGCGGCGGTCCGTGGGTCTTCCAAGGGATATGCCAAGGTCATCGCAAGCTCCTGTTCCGATGAGCAAAAGCTACGACGCTGTGCGGAACGGTGATATTTCGGAGCGTCCCCTAGGTAGAACTACGGAGGCGCAACCCGGGCATCGTTATGCTTCGCATGCGCCAGGGCTAAGGCTTCCGTGCCAAGGTCCAGTGACCGATAAGCTGGAGGCTCCCATGCACGACACCGTCAATTGCTGAGCGCAAGCCAACTGCTGCCGTTCCTCGTGGCTGTGGCGGTTATCGAGCTGACGCCTGGCCCGAACATGGGATATCTGGCCGTTGTCGCGGGGCAGTCCGGTTGGCGCGCGGGCCTGACGGTGGTGGCCGGCGTCA
Organism: Phenylobacterium sp.; assembly: GCF_044358365.1. Classification (GTDB taxonomy): domain Bacteria; phylum Pseudomonadota; class Alphaproteobacteria; order Caulobacterales; family Caulobacteraceae; genus Phenylobacterium. The sequence continues at coordinate 14,423 of NZ_JBIKNZ010000010.1, forward strand.
CGCTGGGTCTGGCCATCTATCTGGCGGCCTCGGTTGTCGGCTTGGCCGAGGCCGCCCTGCGATGGCCGTGGGTCTATGAGACGCTGCGGTGGGCAGGTGTGGCCTACATGCTGTGGCTTGCCGCGGATACCTGGCGCAGCGCCGCGGACATCGAGGGGCCTCCTCCTGAGGCCAGGAGCCTGTTTCTGCGCGGCCTGATCAACAACCTGCTGAACCCGAAAGCCGCGGTGTTCTATGTTGCGGTGCTACCGGGCTTTGTACGACCAGAGGCGGGACGACCGGGGCTGCAGATGCTCTTCCTGGGCGGCATCCATCTCGCGGTCAGTGTGATCATCCACCTCCTCATCGTCTTGACGGCGTCACGTGCCAGCAGCGCCGTGGCGACCGACGCTGCGGTCAGCCGTTCTATTCGACGGCAAAGGCTCTTCGCGGTCGCGCTGGCCGCGATTGCCGTCTGGCTCGCGGTGTCTTCCGCCCGCTAGGCTTCAAACGCCATATAAACGAACCGGGCCAGGAACAGCGCGGCCAGGGCCAACAGCAGCCAGTCGGTCTTCGTCGCCTGGCGCGAGGCCAGCTTGAGCAGAGCATAGGCGATCACACCGAAGGCCAGACCGTTGGCGATGGAAAAAGTCAGTGGAATGGTGATCAGCGTCAGGAAGGCCGGGATGGCGATGACCGGATCGTCCCATGTGATCTCGGCCAGCGGCGCCATCATCATCGCCCCCACCAGGATCAACGCCGGCGCCGTGGCCGCGGCCGGGACCGCCTGAGCCCAGGGCGCCACGAACAGGGTGGCCAGGAACAGCAGGCCTACGACCACGGCGGTCAGGCCGGTGCGGCCACCGGCCGAAACGCCGGATGCGCTCTCGATATAGCTGACCACAGTGCTCGTACCGGCGAGGGAGCCGACGATGGTCGCGCCCGCGTCCGCGAACAGGATGCGGTTCAGGCGCGGAATGGTTCCATCCGGTCGCATGAGTCCCGCCTTCTTGCTCACAGCCACCAGGGTGCCGACGTTGTCGAACAGGTCGACGAACAGGAAGATGAACAGGATCTCCAGCAGCGCCAGCCCGAAACCGTGACCGCCGACCCCAAGGGCAGCGGGGATGTCCAGCTGCAAGGCCGTCCCGGTCATCTCTTCGAGGCTGTAGGGTTGTGGCGTCCAGGTTGCCAGACCCAACGCCCAACCCAGCAGGGCCGTAGCAACGATCCCGATGAAGATGGCGCCGCGCACCTTCAGCACCGTCAGGACCGAAAGGATCACCAGGCCCAGCAGCGCCAACTGGGTGGTTGGCGCATGCATATCGCCCAGACCCACCAGGGTGGCGTCATTGTTCACAACCAGTCCCGCGCTGCGCAGGCCGATGAAGGCGATGAACAGGCCGATCCCGGCGGCGATCGCGGCGAACAAGGCGCGAGGGATAGCGCTGACGATCAGCTGCCGTACACCGGCCACTGTGAGCACAAGGAATAGAACGCCCGATACAAAGACCAGTCCCAGCGCGGTCTGCCAGGGGATGCCCATCGCGCCCACGACGGTGAAAGCGAAATAGGCGTTCAGGCCCATGCCGGGCGCCAGGGCGATCGGATAGTTGGCCAGGAAGCCCATCAACAGGCAGCCGACTCCGGCCGCCAGACAGGTAGCCGCCGCGACGCCCGCCAACGGCATGCCTGTGGTCGACAGGATCGCCGGATTGACCAGGACGATATAGGCCATGGTCAAGAACGTGGTGAAGCCGGCCAGCAATTCAGTGCGGACCGATGTACCGTGCTCGGTCAGTTTGAAGGTGCGTTGCAGCAGGCTCATTGTGCGACCTTCGGGAGTTGGTCTGCGTATTGGTCCCACCCGGCTACCAACGCCTTCACGACCGGCTGCCCGACCCGATAGGCGGCCTCAACTCCGGCTTCCAGCCCACCTGGCGCGAAATCGAACACGGGATCGGCGCCCGGGGCTGCGGCGGTATAGTTGCTGGCGGTTCTCAGGACCAGAACCCGTCGCCGATCCACACGCCCTGAGGGGCCCAGGAGGTCGAGCGCGTCCATCACCTGATGATCCTCACAATCCGACATCGCGAACTGGCCCTGGCCGTCGGTCCAGATCCGGACCCAGTCGCGAGCCCAGGCAGTGCGCCTGTCTCCGTGCCAGAATCTCGCGGTCCCGATCACGTCGCCGATGTAGACCTTGGGCGGCTGTCTTGCCGCCGCCGCGACATAGTTGGTGCGTGCGGCCTGAAGCTGCGGGTTGTCGGCCAGCGGTGTTGTGTGCGTCAGGCTGTAGGCCCAGTCCACCAACCCGGGATCCAGCTTCCAGGCCATTGCGCTTGCGCCGGCGGCCGATCCCTTCAAGCCGGGCTTGCGGGTTCCCAGCGAATAGATGCCCCAGGGCCAGTCGGCCGGCGCTTCGCGATCGTCCATGTCGTGGGCGGCGTCGGCGTCCACGACCCACCGCGCCCATGCCGCGCTGCCGATGGAGCCGGATGCAGGGTCAACCCCGGCGATGCCGGCGATCAGCCAGTACGCCTTCGACGTGTCAAAGCGCGGGTCGAGCGCCAGTGCGGTCACGCTTTGACGTGATCGGGCGTTCATGCCGGCCAGCACCAGCACCACGCCGTCCGGGGATACCCGCACGGGATGCTCGATGCCTGGGACCTTGACCTTCTCTGTGAAGGGATAGCGCTCCGCCCAATGCTGGAACTCGCCGGCGACATCGCCGGTCTCTTCACCAACCTCGAACATCGTCAGCACGACCACCTTGACGGTCACCGGCTTTGCCAAGGCGGGAAACGGCGCAAGCAAGGCCGCAATCAGCAGGAATGGTCGAAACACGCGAGGCCCTCTAGCAAGGGCTCGTTATAGGCTGCCAAGCCGTATCCCGGGCAAGTCCTGAGACGTCATTTCGGCTATTAGCCAGATGGCCTGCAAGAAAGGTATGCGCGACCACGCGGTCATCGCCCAGGATCGACAGGATGAACAGGGTTTCAGCCAGGCTTGCTGCGCCTGCAGTGCGCCGGGCCAGTAGCGGCGTGGCCGCCAGATCAAGCACCAGAAAATCCGCCTCCTTGCCTGGCTCAAGGTTGCCCACCCGATCCTCGATATGCAGCGCCCGCGCGCCGGCCAGGGTGGCCAGATAGAAGGCATGCAGCGGGTCCAGGGCGTCGCCGGAAAGCTGACCCACCTTGTAGGCCTCCCCCATCATCGAAAGCATGGAGAAACTGGCTCCGGCTCCAATGTCTGAGGCCAGCGCCGTGTTGAGCCCGCAGGCGCAGGCTCGCTTCAGTCGGAACAGACCGCTGCCCAGCATCAGGTTGGAGGAGGGACAGAAAGCCACGGACGCGCCGGCCTTCGCCAGCCGTCTCAGCACGTTTTCGTCGCTGTGCACACAGTGGGCGAACACCGAGCGCGACCCCACAAGGCCGTATCGCGCATAGACGTCCAGGTAGTCGCTCGCGTCGGGGAAGAGCTGCGCTACCCGGGCGATCTCCTCCGTGTTCTCCGACATATGGGTGTGGACCAGGATGTCGGGATGGGCCGCAGCGATGTCGCCGGCCATGGCAAGCTGGCCCGGACTGGACGTGACGGCGAAGCGCGGCGTCACGGCGTAGCCCAGCCGTCCGCGCCCGTGCCAGGCGCGGATCAGCGCTTCTGAGTCCTCGCGACCACGCTCGATCGTGTCTGTCAGGCCCTCTGGCGCGTTGCGATCCATCAGCACCTTGCCGCCGATCAGGCGCATGTTACGGGCCAGAGCAGCCTCGAACAGCGCCTCAACGGATGTCTTGTGGACCGAGCCGAACACCAGGGCGCTGGTGGTTCCGTTCGCCAGCAACTGATCCAGGAAGAAGGCGGCCGCCGTATCGGCATGAGCGCGCTCAGCGAAGGCCTGCTCCGTCGGGAACGTATGGTTCTCCAACCAGTCGAGGAGTCGGGCGCCCCAGGCGGCCATCACATCGGTCTGGGGGAAATGAATGTGAGCGTCGATGAAGCCTGGCGTGATCAGATGGCCGGGGAAATGGGTAACTGGCACATCAACGGGCAGAGTGACGCGAAGGTCATCATACGCGCCGAACGCGGCCACATGACCGTCTTCCACCACCAGCAAGCCATCCGGATGATGGACAACGGCTTCCGGCGACCCGGACGGGTCGTCGAGGGTGTGGAACAGGGCGGCGCGGTAGGCGTGGCGGCTCATAGGGTTCCCGGAGTCCGGTCAGGGTTAACTGTATGGCAGTCATAGCCCGAGCCAGGTCCGCAGTCCCGCGACGCCTTTTCCTCACCTCTGCGCGGCGCGCTGCGGGAGGATCGATAGATCGGGAACGGCGGCGCCCAGGTCGTCGAGCGTAGCGCCTGCGGCTCGGGTCGCGGTGCGCAATATCACGCGTTCGAGGCCGGCGATCACCGCCACGGCGTCGGACTGGCCAAGTGGAATTGCCCGCATCGCCAGGCCGGTGAGATGGGCGGCAAAAGCGTGAAGCCAGGCCGCCAGGGCAGGCTCCAGCGGAATTCCAGCGGCGCCGGCGGTCGCCCCCACAGCCACCGGATAGGGCGCGCTCAGTATCGGCGGCGGATTCCAGGCAGCCACCGCGACAAGAAACGCCTCGCCCTGCGCCAGACTCTCCCGACGCCTGTGAGGCGAAGTGATCTGCTGTTCGGCAAGGGCGGCGATGCGCTCCAGAGCCACGTGATCCTCGGCGGTGACTGCAATCCAGGCGGCGCGCGCCAACACGGCGTCGGTCCAGCCCGATCCATGTTCAATCAGGTTGGAGATCCAGGCTGTGAGATCCCGAGTATCGGTGACGGTCCTCTCGCGAATGGCTGCCTCCAGGCCATGGGCATAGCCAACGGTTCCCGCTGCAAAGGCGGGGGTCAGCCAGGTCAGGAGCCGAAGAAGGCGGGATTCGGACGGGATCATGACAACCCCTTTGCCTCGCCGTCACACGTCGGCGCGCTTCGGTTCAGTGGGGAGGGGGTGAGTGGAGTCACTCAATCAGGTTGTACCCTGCCTGCGACGTGTCCAGCGGCGAGAGCGAGCCAATGACAGGTCCCCTTGGGGCGCCCATTATTCAGGCGCCGCCTTGATTGAAGCGCCCGGATCCCGGGGGACAGGGTGTCCGGACAGTTTCGATGACAAACCGGGCGCCGGAGAACGGTTTTGCCGAAAACCTGCGCGTTGAGGTCTTCCTCGAACATGTTTCGGCCAATCCGATTGCTTGCGCGGCAATCGAAGTCAGGTTGGAGAGGCCCTCTCAGGGCGTTCTCCTTTCTCAACTTCGCGCCGGGCGGGATCCCCGCCCGGTGTATTTTTGAGGCTCAGGGTCGCATCAGGGCGTCTATCTCATCGGCGTGCAAGCCAGCTGCCTCAAGCACCTCTCGGGTATGCTGGCCCAGTTTTGGCGCAGCCCGTCCCACGGGCGGCGCGCCCTCGGGGAAGCGGGCAGGGGCCGCTGGCGCGCGGAACGAACCGCCCCAGCCGTCCTCGACCGTCACGAAGCAGCCCGCCGTTTCCGCCATCTCGGAGGCGGCCAGTTCGGCAAGCGTGGCCATGGGCGCCCAGGCCAGATCCTGCTCGTCGAGACGCGCGCCGGCTTCGGCCAATGTCAGCTTCGCGAACCCTTCGTCGCACATGGCGCGGACCTCGCGTGTGGTCTCCATGTCAACGATGGGCGGTTCAAACCGGGGTTCCGCCAGGACCTCCGGGCGATCAATCACCAGCATCATCTTCATGAAGCAATCCAGCGTCCGTGGCACGATGCAGAGCCACCGGTCGTCAGCGGTCCGGAAGAAGCCGGAGATGCCGCTCGGCCGGTCGTTTCGCGCCTGGGTGGTCACCACCTCGCCATATCGAAGCTGCAGGCCCAGGTCCCAGCCAATGGCATAGGCGCCTGCGCGGATGAGGCTGGTTTCGACCAGCCGCCCGCGCCCGGTGCTGGTCCGCTCGTGCAGGGCCGCGAGTACCGCCGATACGGTCGCCAGCGCCGTGACGTGGTCGCCGAAGCCCGGGCGCGAGGAGAACGGCTCCTGATCCGGCGGGATCATCGCACGCGCCATGCCGCTGCGCGTCCAGAAGGCGGTAATGTCAAAGGCGGCGACGTCCGCTTCCGGGCCCGTCAGGCCATAACCGGTGACGGCTGCGTAGATCAAGCGGGGCATCGCGGCCTTGACGCTTTCGTAGTCCAGACCGAGCCGTTTCAGTGATCCCGGGCGGGTGTTTGTGATGAAGATGTCTGCCTGACTCATCAGCAGCTTCAGGGCGTCGCGGCCCTGCGGCGTGCCGATATCGAGGACAACACCCTTCTTGCCCCGGTTCTCGTTGCTGAAGATGGGATTGCCGGGACTCTCGGCCGAGTCGGGCTGGAAAGCCCGGGTGGCGTCTCCCGTGGGGCTCTCTACCTTGACGACATCGGCGCCCCAGTCGGCCATGACAGCTGCGCTACCGGGGGCGGCGACCCACGTCGCCATCTCCACCACCTTTAGTCCCTGCAGCAGCATGTCTGTCTCCTTCGGCTTGCGGAGCCCAGACTATGTCAAAGCCTCGAAGGTTGCGCGCCTGAGAATCTCGGGACCGCCGGAGTTGAAACGACCCCTTCAGGCCTCTTCCGCGACGACGCAGACCAGTTCGACGATCTTTCGGCGGACCGAAGCTTCGGTGATGCGCGGGAAGGCGGCCATCAGTTCGATTCCGTCGGTGGACAGCAGGAAGTCCTGGGCGGCGCCGCGTTGAGCCGCGGCCGACTCGCGATCACTCAGGCCGTCATAGAAGAAGGACACGGGCGTGCGCAGTGCAGTCGCGATTTCCCAGAGCTTTGAGGCGCTGACGCGGTTGGCTCCACGCTCATACTTCTGAACCTGCTGGAAAGTGATCCCGAGCGATTCGGCGAGCCGCTCCTGGCTGACCCCCATCTCCTTGCGGCGCAGGCGGATGCGCAGGCCCACGTGCGAGTCCACTGGATGCGGTCCATCACCTCGCCCGCCATCACCTCGACCGCCATCACCTCGCCCACCATCGACGACGCCGGCCGCGGCCACGTTCGGGCCGTCCTGTCCCAATTCGATTGTCATGTTCCCCGACCCTCAACAAAGACGACGCGCGATTTCCCGTTCATGCAGCTTTTACGAAAGCATCCCCTGAAGAGTACGGCCTTGGGTTGTGACATTTGTGTCGCAATGTGAAATGCCGAGCTACTCATTTTGGGGTGATGCAATCCATCTCCGTCGCACCGCAGGATGCGAGATCCAGCTCGCGATCCCATTCCAGAAGAACGCCGAACTCCGCCAGGCCGGAAAACAGCTTTTGCAGATGGCCTTGATTGGCCAGCGCGAACTCGGCCAGGCGCAACAGATAGTCGGCAGACATCCGGATCACCAGTCTCACCGGCGGGTGTTCGGGCTCAAATGGCAGGCTGTTGGGACGGGCCAGATCCGTCAAAAGCCCGATGCCACGCAGTCGGAAGTAGAGGGTTCTCACCAGATTGTAGTTGCCCTCTGCGCTCATGCGATAAAACGCCGAGTTCAGGGGCGCCTGCGGCAGGATCACACCCTTTGGCGTAGGTTGCAGAATGCCAGAATTTATCAGCGCCATGATCCGGCGCCGCGCCGTTTCGTAAGGGACCCGCAGCGAACTGGGGATGGCATTTATGCTCACTGGACGCCGCAGATCGTCTGGCGGCGTCTGATCAAGCGAGGCGTATGCGCGTTGCAACTCAGGCTCACGTGAAACGGGCATAACGTTGGCCTGGCTGATGGCCAACAACGGAAGGCCATCGATCACGTCTTTTCCGAAGCCTCCAAGCTTCACCAGATCCAGCGCGAAGCCGTTTGCGAGGCTTGCTGCAACCCGAACGGTGCTGTTTGCCAGCGCTTGCGCCATGTTTGCCGGGATTCCGAGCGTCTGTTTGGCGTACAGTAGACCATGGAATGCCGCAGTTCGCATTACATTGTTGGTTGATCGGCAATCACCCAAAATTCTACGGGGTTTGCCCCCCGGCTTTCGCGTTCTACAAAGCCAGCGCATGGCCGAAGCCTTCAATGACCTGACCCTCCCGGACGAGAAAGCTCGCCGCTATGAAGTCGTCGCAAAGGAAATCGCGGCGGTGCTGGCGGGCGAGCCCAATGTGGTTGCGCGCATGGCGACGGTCACGTCGATGCTCGCAAACAGCTTCGATCACTACTTCTGGACGGGATTCTATGTTGTCGATCCCTTAAGGGGCGACGAGCTGGTTGTGGGGCCCTACCAGGGTACGCTCGGCTGCATGCGGATCGCCTTCGGACGCGGCGTCTGCGGAACGGCGGCGGCAACAAGGACGATCCAGCTGGTGGAAGACGTGCACGCTTTCCCCGGTCACATCGCCTGCGACGGACGTTCGGCCAGCGAGATTGTGGCGCCGGTGTTTGGGCCAGACGGGGCGTTGATGGCCGTTTTTGACGTGGATTCCGACAGACCTGCCGCGTTCGACGCTGTGGATCGGGACTGGCTGGAGCGCATCCTTGCGGCCACGTTCTCCCACCCCGTCTGACAGGCAGGGCGCTCCGCGTTGTCTTACGTTGCGGCGCCTTCGGTAGGCTGGTTTTTGTCGCGCCCGGAAGGCGCACTGCGAACGGAGCATTCCCATGGCCGAGGCCTATATTGTCGCCGCAACCCGCACCGCCGGAGGCCGCAAAGGGGGCCGCATGCGCGGTTGGCACCCCGCGGATCTGGCCGGAAGCGTGCTGGACGAGCTGATCGTCCGCACCGGGATCGACCCGGCCGTTGTCGAGGACGTGATCATGGGCTGCGTCACCCAGGCTGGCGAGCAGAGCACCAACATCGCGCGCAACGCGGTGCTGGCGTCCAAGCTACCCGAAAGCGTACCCGGCACCTCTGTTGATCGTCAGTGCGGATCCTCTCAGCAGGCGCTGCAGTTCGCGGCCCAGGCGGTGATGAGCGGCACCATGGATGTCGTGATCGCCTCGGGCGTCGAGAGCATGACCCGCGCCCCGATGGGCATGTCGGTGATGCTTCCTGCCAAGGCGGGCATGGGCGTGCCCAAGAGTCCGCGCATGGAAGACCGCTATCCCAACATCCAGTTCAGCCAGTTCGCCGGCGCCGAAATGGTCGCGGCCAAATACGGCCTGACCAAGGATCAGCTCGACGAGTACGGTTATCACAGCCACCAGCGTGCCATCGCCGCCACCCAGGCCGGTGCGTTCCGTGATGAGATCCTGGCGCTCGACGGCATGGACGCCGAAGGCAATGCCGTCCGCCACGACAGTGATGAAGGCATCCGCTACGACGTAAGCCTGGACGGTATGCGCGGCGTGAAGCTACTGCAGGAGGGCGGCCGGATCACGGCGGCCACGTCTAGCCAGATCTGTGACGGCGCTTCGGGCGTGATGGTGGTCTCGGAGCGCGCGCTCAAGGAACACAACCTGACCCCCATGGCCCGCGTGCATCACCTGTCGTTGCTGGGCCATGACCCGGTGATCATGCTGGAAGCCCCGATCCCGGCGACCGAGCGGGCGCTGAAGCGGGCCGGAATGTCGATCGACGACATTGACCTTTTCGAAGTCAACGAAGCCTTTGCTTCTGTGCCGGTGGCTTTCATCCAGAAGCTGGGCGCCGATCATGCCAAGGTCAACGTCAACGGCGGCGCCATTGCGTTGGGCCACCCGCTCGGCGCTTCGGGAACCAAGCTGATGACGACGCTGCTCTACGCCCTGCAGGCGCGCGGCAAGAAGTACGGCCTGCAGACCATGTGCGAAGGCGGTGGCCTGGCCAACGTCACCATCGTCGAGAGGCTCTAGCCCTTTGGTCGGACGCGTCATCGCCATTACTGGCGCGTTCGGCGTTCTCGGGTCCGCCGTGGCGAGGGCTGCGGCGGCGCAGGGTGCAAGGCTGGCGCTGATCGATTTTGCGAAGGCGCCGCCGCCGGATTTGCCGGATGGCCCGGATGTTCTGGTGCTCGGCGGCGTTGACCTCACCGACACGATCGCTGCGGGTGCGGCGGTCGACGCGGTCGCCGACCGTTTTGGCGGTCTCGATGCGCTGCTCAATATTGCAGGCGGATTCAGGTGGGAAACGCTGGAGGCCAGCGGGTTCGACAGCTGGTACAAAATGTTCCTGATGAATGTCCAGACGGCGGCCAACATCAGTCGTTCAGCGACGTCCCACCTGCGCCGTAGTTCCGCTGGTCGGGTCGTCAACGTCGGCGCCAACGCGGCGCTCAAGGCCTCGCTTGGCATGGGGCCATATGCGGCCTCGAAGGCCGGCGTCCACAGCCTCACGCAAAGCCTGGCTGAAGAGCTGAAGGCCGATGGTGTCACGGTCAATGCGGTGTTGCCGTCGATCCTGGACACGCCAGCCAACCGGGTCGATATGCCCCAGGCCGATTTCGGCAGTTGGGTCGCGCCGGACGAACTGGCGGCTGTAATCCTGTTTCTCGCCAGCGAGGCCGCCAGCGGGGTGACCGGTGCGCTGATCCCGGTAACCGGGCGGGTTTAAGGACTGCGCCGGATCGGCCGGGTCTGCCCTTCGCATTTCACGGCTGTAACTGATCACCCATAGCTCGATCCTGCGAAGTAGGAGAGACTATCGGCAGGGAGGGGACCCCAATGCTGGGTTCTATGATGCTGGCGGCGGCAACGGCAGCCGCGCCTCAGGCGGCGCCCGTAGCGTCCGCACCGTCGACTCCGCTTGCGGCGGATGCGGCGCGTGGGGTCATCGCCTATCCCCCGAGCTTTTTCGCGGAATCCCAGCCAGCCAACGCCTACGACATGGTTTTGCGGGTTCCCGGCTTCGCCTTCGACAAGGGCGCTGCTGTGCGTGGCCTCGCCGGCGCCGGCGGCAATGTCCTGATCGACGGTCAGACGCCGGTTTCCAAGACCGATTCGCTGGACGAAATCCTAAAACGCATTCCTGCAGGCGGCGTCGAGCGCATCGAGCTGATCCGCGGCGGGGCGCCGGGAATCGACATGGAAGGCCGCACCATACTGGCCAATGTGGTGCGTCGTCAGGCTGCCGGGTTTCGGGGCGCCGTCTCACCGGCTCTGTTCTTCGTCTACAATGGAAGGGTACTGCCGAGCCTACGGTTCGAGGGGCAATGGAGCTGGCCGGGCGGGCGCTCGGCGGAGTTCAGCCAGGTGTTTGGCAGCGGGCACATGCCTAACCCGGACCTCGGCGTCGGGCCGCGAACCCGATACAACGCCGACAACACCGTGCGCCTGAAATCCCAGGTCGAGGCCTTCGGCTTTGGCGTTCGGATGTACACCAACGGCGCTTACGAGACGCCTCTGTTGGGTGGCAAGGTGCGGCTAACGGGCACTTTGCAGGTCAACCCTGGCTGGACAGAGATCTACGACCACTATCGCAGCGCCGCGGGGCTCGAGTACCAGTTCAACGACATCCAGCGAAAGCAACTGGAACTCGGGGGGCGCTTTACCCGCGTCCTGAACGAGCACGTTTCTCTTGAAAGCGTGGCCTTCCAGTCGTTCGGCAAGCTTGTGACGGATGTTCGCTTTGAGGGGCCGGGGCTGACCCGGGACTTCCTGTCGGACCGGAAGACCTCGGAGAGCGTCGGGCGGGTGCAGTTCCGGGTGAAAGGCTTTGCGGACCTGACCTTTGAAACCGGGGCGGAGGGTGCCTTCAACAAGCTGGATAGCGCGACGGACCTGACCGTTAACGATCGCGCCGTTCTGGTGCCTGCCGCCAACGTGCAGGTCGAGGAGTTGCGCGGCGAGGTGTTTCTGCGCGGGACCTGGCGGCCGTCGGCGGCGTTCTCCATGGATATGGGGCTGCGTCAGGAGGCGTCACGCGTCACGTCGGCGGGTGATGTCAGCCTGAAGAAGTCGCAAAACTTCCTGAAGCCCAGGGCAGCGATTACCTGGGTTCCTTACAAGAACGGCCAGGTCCGCCTGAGGGTGGAACGGGAAGTCGGCCAGCTCAACTTCGACGACTTCGTGGCGTCGTCGAATGTGGCCGCGACCGGTACGGTCGTGGCGGGTAATCCCGACCTGACGCCCCAGCAGGCCTGGGTCTATGAGGCGGCCTTGGAGCAGCGTTTCTGGGGGGCCGGATCGGCTGCCCTGACGGTGCGCCATTTTGCAATCAACGACACCGTCGATCGCGGCCCCGCACGCGACGCGTCCGGCGCGATAATCCGAAATCCGGTCACGGGACTGCCTGCCGCCGATCGCCCGGACAATATCGGCAAGGGGACCAAGACCGAAATTCAGGCCAGCGTGACCCTGCCGCTGGATCGCCTGGGCGTCCCTGCCGCCCAGTTGAAAACCCAGGCCACCTGGCGTGACACCAAGGTCACCGATCCGCTGGATGGCCGCTCGCGGGAGATCTCGGCGGCGCACCCTCTTGATTGGGAAGTCCACTACAGCCAGGACCTGCCCCGGCTAAATGCGACCTGGGGTGTCGACGTGATCGGCGGGTACCGCGAACGCTTTTACAGGCTGGCGGAGATCGAGACCCAGAAGTTCTCGCCCTGGGTGGTTCTGTTCACCGAGTTCAAGCCGCGCAAGGATCTGTCCGTTCGCATCGAAGCCAATGGCGTCACTTTCCGGAATTCCCAGCGCATCCGCGAGGTATTCATCGGGCCCCGCAATCTGGGCCGGCTGGACTACACCGACGTGCGCGATCTGGAATGGCGCGGCAGCGTGAACGTCCGGGTGCGCAAGACGCTGGGCGGTTAAGTCAATCCACTCACCGGTTGTTCGCCCAAGGCCTCGGCGGACATCACATCGTGGCCAGGAGGCCGCTCCAATGAAGCCGCAGTCTCCGGCATCCCGTTCCGCGACTTTCTGCGACATCGCCCTCCGAACAGGCTGGCCTATTCGCTCCGCCCTGGGGCGAACCTATTGCGCCGGCGTGAACCGCACCAACGTTTCGGCGTCCCGGTTCACCGCCTCGCGGCTGTAGCGCAGCGGCACGTAGCCGCCCGCTGCCCAGAGCGGGAACAAATCCCGATAATGCGGGCTCAAAGGGTCTCCGGATTGGCCCGGCGTGTTGATGGCCACGGAGTTGTCCCAGGCGCCGACATCCATCACGAACCGCACCGAGGCGCCGGCCGTCTGGCTGAAATCGCTCATGGAATAGGTGGCGGCGCGAGGCGATGAGGCGGACCCCGGGATCTGCAAGGGGCCGAGGCTCATCTGGGCAGCGAGTTCCGGTCCCGCCAGGGCGGCGCTGGCGGGTGTGAACCGCGCCACATGCAATCGCCCCCAGGCCCAGGTGGACATGTCCGGTCCCAGCCGGACCTTCAATTCTGCGACAGCGGCGGCCAGGCTCGACAACAGGATCGGGTCGCGGATGGCGGGCGGCGCAGCCTCGAGCCAGGTCAGGATCGGGTCAGGCGAACTGTTACCGATCATCTCCCGCACGGCCTCTGGCGCCGCGACGGCGACGGTTGCCCGTCCCAGATGCTTGTTGGCCCAGACTTCATAGATGGCGGCGGCGGCGCTATCGACCGCGAGGTTGCTATCCCAGGTCTTCAGGGTATCCAGCGCGCGGGCGACCTCGGGATCGGCCGAGGCCAATGTCCGGACAAGCGCGATCCCACGGCGAGACTGGGCGCTGACAGCATCGGTCTGCAGGGCCATGGAGTCTGCGAGGGTGCCCTTGGGCGTGGCGGCCAGCACTTCCTTGATCCGCACCGATCGGGTCGCGTCCGCCCATTCATAGCTCAGCTTGCGCTGCTCGCGCGGATAGTCGGCGGGCAGGTTCATCTCGTTGGCGGTGGCGAAGAAACCGGCCGCCGGATTGCGGCTGACCGGCAGGCCGCCATCCTCCAGAAAGCCCTTCCACTCATAGCGTCCGTCGCCCGGCACCGGGAAAAGTCCGTCCCAGTTGGGTCGCACCGGCGTGCGGCCCGCCGCCGACCAGCCCACCTCGCCGGAGGTGTCGGCATAGACGAGGTTCAGCGGCGGCGCGCCCCACTTGTTGCGGGCGGTCTGGAAGTCCTCCCAGCCCTTGGCGCGCCACATGCGGGCCGAGCCGAAATAGCCCGCCAACCCCGGTTCACCCCAGATGGTGCGTATCGCGAAGGCTCGGCCCCTGGCGGAGTCCTCCGACACCACTGGACCATGCCGGGTGAAGCGTAGCTCGACTTCGCGAGGCGCCTCGCCCTTGACCTCGATGGTCTCGCGGACCGTGGTCATCGGCGCCCAGCCGCCCTTGTAGCGGTAGGTGGCTCCTCTGGTTTCGTAGACGTAGAGGTCTTCCTGATCGATGTAGAAGATGGTGATGCCGAAGGCGGTGGTCCCGTTGTGGCCAAAGGAGATGCCCGGCAGCGCCGGCTCTCCAGCGCCGATGATAGACAGACCGGGCGCTTCCAGATGGGCGATGTAGCGCAGCGCTGGCACGCCTACGGGCCGGTGCGGATCATTGGCCAGGATCGGCCGACCTGTGGCCGTGCGCGCGCCCGAGATCGTCCAGTTGTTGGAGCCTTCCGCCGCCCGGCGATCGATCACCTCGGCGAGCTTGATGTCCGTGTCGACCTCGGCGGTCCTGGCGTCGGCCAGAGCCTTGAAGTTCACCGGCTCGGTCGCCAGCATATAGTCCTTCAGCACATCTGCCGGTACGTCGCAGGGGTCTAGGCCCTTGGGCACGCTCAGCTTGTGGGCGGGTTCCAGCTTGCGGCGCAGCGCGTCAGCTTCAACGCCGCCTGCACAAACCACGCGGGCGCGGGCCACCTCGGACGTCACGTTGGACACCAGCGCGTGGCTGCGGATGCGCAGCACATCCTCGGGCTTCCAGTCTTCGGGCTGGCTCTTCGTCAGGCCGAATTCGACGGGCAGGGGGCGCTTGCCAGTCCGGACCTCGGCGACATAGGCATTGATCCCGGCAGCGAAGGCCTCCACGGATTCACGCCCGCCCGGTCCATAGGCCGCCCATTCCACCGCCATGTCACCGCGATAGAGGAACAGTCGCGCCGCGCGATCCTGAGCCACATAGGCCGGACCCAGGCTGGCCGAAAGTCGACCCAGCCCGCGCTTTCGCCACAGGTCGATCTGCCAGAGGCGGTCTCGCGCCGCATTGTAGCCCTGGAGGAAAAAGGCGTCGCGAGCGCTCTGGGCATAGATATGCGGGATGCCCCACCGGTCGATGATCATTTCAGCGGGTTGGGCGAGCCCGGCCAGCGTGCGGTCTTCCTGCCGGACGGCGGTTGAAACCTCCGCGTGCGCGGCGCCAGCCAGCATCGTCAGCGCCGCCAGAAACCCTGTCCCCCGAACCATCGTCGCACTCCCCGTTTGGACCGAGTTTGAAACCATTGGACCCGCGCTGTCACGCAACGCTTGCGCTTACGTGCAGGTTATCCGTTAGGGTCGCTATTCATCGGGAGGATTTCACATGATCAGCTACGCAACCATCGGCACCAACGACCTGCAACGCGCGACCAAGTTCTATGACGCCCTGCTGGCGCCGCTGGGCGGCCGGCGCACCTTCGCCAACGGCGATCGCATGCAGTTCTACGGCAGCAAGGAAACGCCCGGGATGCTGGCGGTTAGCAAGCCCTATGACGAACAGCCGGCGACCGCCGGCAATGGCACGATGTTCGGCCTGCCCGCCGGCACAAAGGAACAGGTCGACGCCGCGCACGCCGCCGCCGTCGCCGCAGGCGGAACCTGCGACGGCCCTCCCGGACAGCGCATACCCACCTTCTACGGCGCCTATGTCCGGGACCCGGACGGCAACAAGGTCTGCATTTTCAACATGGGCTGACGGCGAAGGGCCGGAAATGATTGAAACGGCGCGCGTTCGTCTGCGGCCCTGGCGAGAGAGCGACCGCGCGCCGCTGGCCGCCATGCACTCCGACGAGGAGGTCATGGCGGACTATGGCGGTCCTCTGACCCGCGTCGAGAGTGATGCGAAGTTCTACCGCTATGCGGCTGCGTTTGAAACGCATGGCTTTTCGCGATTTGCGTTGGAGCGCCTGGATGGCGTCTTTCTGGGCTATGTCGGCGTGATGCCGATCTGGCTGACGCATCCGGTCGCGCCGGGCGTCGAAGTCGGCTGGCGCCTGGCGCGTTCCGCCTGGGGTGCGGGGTATGCCTCGGAAGGCGCCCGGGCCGCGCTGCGCGACGGCTTTCGGCGTCACGGCTGGGATGAGGTGCTCAGCTACACGGCGTCCGACAACATCCGCTCGCAGGCCGTGATGGCCCGCCTCGGGCTGGCGCGCGACCAGGGTCGTGACTTTATCGCCAACGACGACACAGCTGCCGCCTGGACCGGTTTGGTCTGGGTCGCGCGTCCGGATATGGATTGGTCCTGATGGCTCTTCAGCTGCTGAAACCGTCGCTGGAGACCCTGCCGGGGTTCGTCGACGCCCTGGAGCGCGGATGGTCGCGGGACAACATCGGTCTCGAGAAGACGATCAGTTCTGACCTGGCCTGGATCGCGCGCGACGCGGCAGGGTTCGTGGCCTCGCTGGACGATATAGAGGCCCGAGGCGCGCCGATCACGCTACCGGACGGCAGTCAGGCGCAGCGCCTGCCAGGGTACAATCGCTGGCTCTGGGATGGGGCGTTCTGCGGGTCGATCGGGTTTCGTTGGCAGCCGGGGACCAGTGAGCTGCCGGCGCATGTGTTTGGCCATATGGGCTATGCCGTCGTCCCCTGGAAGCGCGGCTGCGGTTACGCCAGTCAGGCGTTGCGTCTGCTGCTGTCCGACGCCCGCGCTGAAGGCCTGACCTGGGTCGAGCTGACAACGGATCCCGACAACATCGCCTCGCAGAAGGTGATCACCAACAATGGCGGCCATCTGGTCGAAGCGTTCGACATGCCACCGGCCTATGGTGAGGGCGTCAAGCTGCGCTATCGAATCCCGCTTTAGGCGTGGATGGCCGGCATCCGGTGCGCCCAGGGCCGCGCGACTTCCAACTGGTACGCCAGCTGGAATAACAGACCCTCACCGCCGACGCGGGCGGCGAACTGGGTACCCACCGGCAGGCCGCCGGGCGTCCAGTTGAGCGGCACGCTCATGGCAGGTGCGCCGGCGACATTGTGCTGAGTGGTATAGCCGACGTACTCGATGAGCCGCGCCTTGAGGGTTTCGAACGGCAGGTCCGGCCCGACATGACCCAGCAGGGGCGGCGCCCAGGCCAGTACGGGCGACAGGACAACATCGAACCGGTTGTCGATGAACCAGCGATCATAGGCACTGGCGGCCGCCTGAAGCTTCCGGATCGCTTGCGGCAGGGCGTCCTTGGGCGCCTTGGCGGCCATCTCGGCCATGCTCAGGCTGAAGCCTTCCAGCGCGTCTGGTCCGGGTGGGTGGCCCATGACCTTGGTGAGCGTTTCCGCCAGATCGGCCGCGCCGGCCGCCCACAGGAGCAGGAAGTCATCGATAAAATCCTGGCCGACGGGCCAGGCGGTCGGAATCACCTGGTGACCCAGGCTCTCCATCAGTTGCACCGAACTCTCGGTGGCAGAGCGAACTTCAGCCGAAGACGCGACGCCGGCGACGCCGTTCATGACCACGCCGACGCGAAGACGGCGTTTCAGCGGCGCGGTCACAAGGCCGACAGCGGGGAGCTGGGCGTTCGGACCTGGGTCTTCGGTCAATGCGAACATCGCGGCGGAATCTCGGACGCTGCGGCTGACCACATGTGAAACGTTGATGTTCGTGACCTGCGTGTCGCCGCGGGTTCCCAGCATGCGCCCGCGCGATGGCTTGAGACCAAACAGACCGCAGCAGGACGCCGGGATGCGAATCGAACCGCCGCCGTCGCTGGCGTGGGCGAAAGGGACCACACCTGAGGCCACGGCCACCGCAGCGCCGCCGGACGAGCCGCCCGAAGACCGGTCGGGGTCCCAGGGATTGCGCGTCGGCCCGAAGCCGGTCGGTTCCGTGGTCGGGAGAAACCCGAACTCCGGTGTTGATGACTTGCCGATCACATTGACGCCGGCCTTGTCGTAGGCGTTGATCAGCGCGTCCTGGCGCGTCGCTGGCGGCATCCGCAGCATGGTGCGCGAGCCCGAGCGCGTCGGCAGCCCCTTGTAGTCGTCCAGGTCCTTGATCAGGAACGGTACGCTGGCAAACGGTCCGGTCATCGCCGCGATCTCGCCGCGTTCAAGGGCGCGGTCGAAGTCCGAGGCCACGAGGAAGTTCAGTTTCGGCTGCAGGCGCTCCGCCCGAGCCACGGCTGCCTTTGCCGCCTCCAGCGCCGACATCCTGCCGGATCGAATCATCGCCGCCGTCTCCGTGGCGTCCGGCCAGGCCGACTTCAGGGCCGGGGTTTTGGCAAAGGCCTGGGCGGCCACGCCGGCAAGGCCAAGTCCGCCCAGGGCGCGACGTGTGATCTGGCTCATGTTTCTTCCTTGCAGGGCGTCGTTGCTTCCGGCCGAGGCACAGCTTGGCTACGTGAGCAACGACGCGCAATGACCAACGGCGCCATGGTCGTGCGGCGGCATGAACGGTAACGTTCGCCGGACAGAGTCGACAGGAGACAACGGCGTGGCAGATCCGGTCAGTCAGAAAACACCGGCCACGCCCGGGATGTCGCACCTGCGCGCCCGGCTTCGCGAGCTCTACTTCGGCGCCACGCCCGGCGCGATCCGCTTCCGCTACTGGGTCATAGCCGTTGATCTGCTGCTTATCGCCTTCTTCATCGCCTCACCTTTCCTGAAGGAGTACCCCGGCTATCTGGTCGTCGACTATGCAATCGCCCTCGTCATGGCGGTTGAGGTCAGCGCGCGCGCTCTGGCCCACGACAGACTGAAGGACTGGATCCGCAAACCGGCGACCTGGATCGATCTCTTCGTCCTGGCGACGCTATTGTTCCCGTTCTGGCTGTTCAACCTGGCGTTCTTGCGCGTGCTTCGCATCTGGTCGCTGTTCCACAGTGAGCTCTTCTGGACGACGATTGGACGCCGCTACGACGGAACGCGCTGGGAAGAGGTGTCCAAGGCGCTGTCGACCATGGTCACCTTCGTCTTCGTGGCCACGGGCTTTGTCTACACGAGCTTTGCCCGGACCCACCCCGGCATCGAGGGCTATGTCGATGCGCTCTATTTCACCGTTACGGCGCTGACCACTACCGGGTTCGGCGACATCACCCTGCCTGGCGTTTGGGGAAAGCTGTTGTCGATCATGATCATGATCAGCGGCATCACCCTTTTTGTGCGACTGGCCCAGACCCTGATCCGGCCCTACAAGGTCTACTTCCCCTGTCCCAGTTGCGGTCTGTCGCGGCATGATGCCGACGCGGTGCACTGCAAGGCCTGCGGCCTGGTGCTGAACATTCCCAACGAGGAATAGCCGCACAGCGATTTCCCACGGCCTTGAAAGGCTTTAAGGGTCCGGACGCGACATCGTGCGCCGAAGGGCAGGAGACCATGGCTTCCACGATCAAGGACGTGTCGGCTATCGCCGGGGTCTCGATGAAGACCGTCTCTCGCGTGCTCAACAAGGAGCGCTATGTCTCCGAGTCGACCCGGCTGCGCGTCGAGAAGGCGGTCGCGGAACTGAATTTCCGGCCCAGCGTTGCGGCGCGTATCCTGGCGGGCAAGCGCAGCTATCAGATCGCCCTGATCTACGACAATCACAGCCCTCACTACATTCACCAGATCCAGAACGGCGTCTGGGCGCGATGCATCGAGGAGGGAGTACGCCTGCTGGCCCAGCCCTCCGATGTGGCTTCGCCCAATCTGGCGCGCGAGATCGGCGGCCTGATCGACCAGACCCAGGTGGACGGTGTGATCCTTTCCTCGCCGGTGACGGACGCGCCGGGCGCGCTGGAGGAGCTTGAACAGCGCGGTATCCCCTATGTACGGATATCGCCTGGCACGGACTACGACCGCAGTTCGTCGGTTTCGATGGATGACGTGCAGGCGGCCGACGACATGACCCGGCACCTGATCGCGCTCGGTCATCGGCGTATCGGGTTCATCATCGGCCACACCAACCATACGGCCAGTGATCAGCGCCTCTTTGGATACCGTCGTGCCCTGGATCGCGCGGGGTTATCATTCGAGCCGAAGTACGTGCGGCCCGGCGCTTTTGATTTCGCATCAGGGGAGGCGGCGGGGGATGTGCTTCTGGATCTGGCCCAGCCGCCCACAGCGATATTTGCCAGCAATGACGACATGGCCGCGGGCGTGCTCACGGTGGCCCACCGCCGGGGACTTTCGGTGCCGGGCGACCTGTCCGTCGTGGGCTTTGACGATACCGCGCTGGCCAGCCAGCTCTGGCCGCCCCTGACCACGGTGCGGCAGCCGACGCGGGAGCTGGCCTATGCCGCCGCCGGGCTGCTGTTTGACGCCACCGACGAGGTCGTGCACCGCCGTCTCCCTCATGAGCTTGTGATCCGTGCGTCCACGGCAGGGCCCAGGGTAAGCTGACAAACTCCGGTTTCTCGCCCGGTCGTCTTGCCAACGTCACAAGGCGGGGCTTATCTGTATGACAGCGCTATCATACGATGAACCGTCGACTGTCGAACTCAGATAAGTGACTGAAAATGCCCCAGGGACCGCATCGAGCATGACGACCAGCATTCTACCTCAGCCTGCCGCCAGCCGACCGCTGTACGAGGGCGGTCCGATGGTTTCATCGGTCGCCTGGGGCATGTGGCGTTTTGCCGGCGACGACGTTGAATTAGCCTCAGCGCGCGTACAGGCCGCCCTCGACGCCGGTGTCACCCTGTTCGACACCGCCGACATCTACGGTCCAGACAACAACGAGCCCTTTGGCGCCGCCGAATTGTTGCTAGGCCGCGTGCTGGCCGCCAACCCGGCGATGGCCCAACACATGGTGATCGCCACCAAGGGCGGGATCAGCATGGGTGTTCCCTACGATTCAAGCGCCGGCTATCTGGCGTCGGCCATCGACGCGTCACTCAAGCGCATGGGCCTGGATCATGTGGCGCTCTGGCAGATTCACCGGCCGGACATGTTGACCCACCCGGCCGAGGTGGCGCGGGCCCTGGAAGCCGCGCACAAGGCCGGAAAGATCGGTGCGATCGGCGTGTCCAACTTCACGCCTTCGCAGGTCGAGGCCCTGGCCGCCCACAGCGCATTGCCCATCGTGAGCTGCCAGCCGGAATTCTCTCCGCTAGCGACGGCGCCGCTGAGCAATGGGATTCTGGATCAGGCGATGGCGCGCAACATGGCCGTGCTGGCGTGGTCACCGCTTGGACAAGGGCGTCTGGGCGACCCGAAGGACGCCCGCAGTCAGGCCGCCGCCAGGGCGCTGGATGTGAAGGCGGAAACCTTCGGCGTCTCCCGGGCGGCTGCGGCCTATAGCTGGATCATGGCTCACCCGGCGCGGCCGATCCCTATCGTTGGCACCCAGACCCCGGCGCGGATTGCTGAAATCCCCGACGCCTACAAGCCCGCCTGGACCCGGGCCGACTGGTACGAGGTTCTGGTCGCCGCCACTGGAGAGCCCCTGCCATGACCCGCCCGCCCTGCGAGATCAGCTGGTTCTCGGCGCTCTGCGATGACGACTATGAGTTTCTGGGCGTGCCAGACCCCATGCTGCGGTCCAGTTGGGAGCACTGCCGGGACATCGTGATGCAGGCCGAGGCTGGCGGGTTCGACAACATCCTGTTGCCGTCGGGCTATGAACTGGGCATTGACACCACCGCCTTCGCCGCCGGGATCGCGCCGTTGCTGAAGCGCATGCGCCTGCTGATGGCGGTGCGGATCGGCGAAATGTGGCCGCCGCAGCTGGCCCGTCAGATCGCCACCATTGACCGCATGTTGGGCGGTCGTCTGACCGTCAACATCATCTCCTCCGACATGCCCGGCGAGAAGCTGGCGTCAGCGCCGCGCTACGCCCGCACGGTCGAGGCCATGAGCATCCTGAAGACCATGCTGAATGGCCAGCCGCTGGATCACGATGGCGAATTCTGGAAGCTCAAGCTGGACCCGCCCCGGATCGGTACACTCTCGGGCAAGGCGCCGCTGTTGTACTTTGGCGGCCTGTCCGAGGACGCTCGCGAGGCCGCCGCCAAGGGTTGCGACGTCTTCCTGATGTGGCCGGACAAGAAGGAAACCATTGCGGCCATCATCGCCGATATGACCGCGCGCGCCGCCAAATACGGGCGGACGCTGAGGTACGGCTACCGCGCCCACATGATCGTGCGCGACACAGAGACCGAGGCCCGCGCCGCCGCCGACCGGCTGCTCTCGAAACTGGACGCAGCGACCGGCGACGCCATCCGCGCCAAGTCGCTGGATTCGACGTCGGTCGGCGTGCAGGCGCAGGCCGCCCTGCGCGAGGCCGCAGCAGCCGATGACGGTTACGCCGAAGCCAATCTCTGGACCGGCGTGGGCCGGGCCCGCTCAGGCTGTGGCGCGGCGATCGTCGGCGATCCAGACCAGGTACTGGCCAAACTCAACGACTACCGCGACATGGGTATCGAGGCATTCATCCTGTCCGGCTATCCACACGCGGCGGAGGCGGACCTGTTTGCGCGCCATGTGTTGCCGAAGATCGACCACGGGCCGCTGGTCTGAGGGGGTGGGTCGCCTAGGCGACTGAAGCGGCGTATTAGCGTCGGTGTCGAAAGAGATCGAACCCGCAAGCCCATTGAGCCAGTTCCAGCCCCATCGCCTTTCCGTCGCCCCCATGATGGACTGGACGGATCGCCATTGCCGGGTCCTGCATCGCACCCTGACGGGGCGAAGCCTGCTCTACACGGAGATGGTGACGACCGGAGCGGTGCTGCATGGCGACCGGCGGCGATTGCTGGGCTTTGATCCTGCCGAGCACCCGGTAGCCCTTCAGCTCGGCGGTTCGGACCCAAAAGACCTCGTCGCGGCCGCGCGCATCGGCGAGGCGGAGGGGTACGATGAGATCAACCTGAATGTCGGCTGTCCTTCGGACCGGGTTCAGTCGGGGCGGTTCGGCGCGTGCCTGATGCGCGAGCCGGAGCTGGTGGCCGAGTGCATGGCGGCCATGGGTGCGGCGGTGTCGGTCCCGGTGACTGTAAAGTGCCGAATCGGGGTGGATGACCAGGACCCGGAGGAGAGCCTGTTCCGGCTGGTGGAGCTATCCTCGCAAGCCGGCGTGAAGCTGTTTGTGGTGCATGCGCGCAAGGCCTTGCTGAAGGGGCTGTCGCCAAAGGAGAATCGGGACGTGCCGCCGCTGAACTATCCGCTGGTCTGGCGGTTGAAGCGGGAGCGGCCGGATCTGACCATCGTTATCAATGGCGGGATCGGTTCGCTGGACGAGGCAGAGGCGCATCTGGCTCATGTGGACGGGGTGATGCTGGGCCGGGCAGCCTACCATACCCCAGCGATCCTGGCCGACGTAGACGCCCGCATTTTTGGTGGGTCGGCAGGACAGGGCCCGTTTGAGGCGGTGGAACTCTACAAGGACTATGTGGCCCGCGAACTGGCGCGCGGTACGCACCTGGCTGCCATGACACGCCACATGCTGGGACTGTTCCACGGCGCGCCCGGCGCCCGAACCTGGCGGAGGATCCTCACCGTCGAGGGGGTGAAGCCGGGGGCGGGCCTTGAGGTGATTGACCAGGCGTTGGCCGCGGTCTCAGGGCTGCAGGCGCAGCGTGTCGCGAGTGGCTTCGAAGCGGGTGAGGCGGCCCAGATAGCTCATGCCCAATAGGGACACGTCCAGCCCCTCGGCTACAACCAGAGCCTTGACGTCCTTAAGCCGGGCGCCGTCGATCGAGACCGAGGTTAGGGTGACCGCCGCGGCCCGCGTTGAGCCCGTAGCCGTGGTGACATTGTAGCCGTACTTCAGATCCGCCGGCTTGAAGCCCAGCTTTTCCGCATCGGCAGGCGTCAGCGCCACAGCGGTTGCGCCGGTGTCCACAAGAAACCGAACGGGCTGGCCGTTCACGTCAGCGTTGGCCCAGAAATGGCCGTCGGCGGCCTTGGCGACCGCGCCGGTCCCGGACTTCGGGGCGGAAGGGGCAAAGCCCTGAACCTCGAAGCGGGCGATTCGCAGCGGCGCTGGGTCCATCGCCGCGACAGCGCTGGCTCCTGCCATCGCCGCCAGAGTGGACGCTACGATCAGTTTAACGAGAGAAGACACCCGACATCACCCGGAGAAGCGACCATTTCGGCCAGGCTTGCGGGCGGGAGGCTAGGACATCGAGGTTGGGAAGCCGTGAACCGGCAGGGTTTCCGAGGTGTAAACTCAGAACATCGCCAGCTTCTCGGGGCGGATCAGGCGGCGTCGGTCGGGTAGAGAGGCCATGATCGCGTCGCGCTCGGCGTCATCAAGGCGGCCCCAGGCAGCAACCTCGTTAAGCTTGCGATAGCAGCCCATGCAAAGACCGCTCTCGCCGTCGACGACACAGACCTTGATGCAGGGGGTCTTTATGGGGGCAGGGGCGGCGCTCATCCGGGAATAGCGTAGGTGACATTGGCCTGGGCCGCCAGCCGGTCCGGGCTCTCGGTCCAGATCCGGATGTCGCAGACGGCCAACCTGCGGCCCAGCCGCAACAGTTCCGCTTCGGCATGCATGTCGCCGGGCGGGGCGCCGCGCAGGAAGCTCATGTTGAGCTGCGAGGTCACCGCCATGAGCTGATCGCCGATGTGCGCCAGCACCAGCGCGTAGGCCGCCGAGTCGGCCAGCGACATCAGTGTCGGGCCAGAGATCACGCCGCCGGGGCGCAGCAAGCCCTCGCGGTAGGCGCCGGTCATGGCGATGCGACCCGGCATGACCGAAGTCACCAGAATTGTCTGCGCCTGTCCCGCGCCGGGAAAGGCTCGGCGGAAGAGGGCGTTGAGCTCATCGACGTCGAGCTTCGGTGTGAAGATGGCCATGCTGCTTTCTGAGCCCGGAACCACTGGTGTGACAAGAGCGATGTCACACATGTAACGTGCACGTACCATTATTCATCATTAATCCAGAAATACAGATTATTTCTGGTTGTTCATTTGAATATGGAGATGAAACAAGTTCTTTTTCTCCCTGTTTCGAAGGAGAGTCTGAATGAAGTTCGCTGTTTTTGCGCTGATCGCCACCACGCTTGCCGCCGGCTCGGCCTCAGCCACTGAGAGCATGACCGACCTGCAGTATATCAAGGCCAACCGTTGCAAGGGCCTGGCCACCACGCTCAGCACAGCCGTCGACCCCGCGGCCATAGAGGCGTTCATCAAGGCTGATCGCGGGGCGCGGATGCCCTACGTCCAGGAACGCGCGTCAAACGAATTTCAACGCGCCAGGCGAGAGGCCAGGAGCGAAGACCGCAAGGCCCGCCTGACCGCTGAACTCACCGGTCCCTGTCGGGCCTTGATGACGCGCGGGGCTGAAACGTCGAAGCAATAGACTCCACGCCGAACTAGCCAGCATTCAGCCAACGCGCCGGTCCGCCGGCGCGTTTTTTCTTTTCGCGGCAGGGGTAGCGGTGCGGCGGCATTCAACCCTAAGCTTCGCGTCAACGATCTGAGGGGCGCGGAATGCTCGGAATTGTCATGGCAGTGACGCTTCAGGCGGTTGACGCGGCCGAGCCTGCAGTAGAACCAGTAAGCCCTCGCTCTACGTTGTGGCTCAGATCGCCCGGCCCCCAGGATTTCCGACGGGCGCATCCGAAGTCCGCTGAGAAGGAGTTTCTTTCGGGGCGCGCAACACTGGCGTGTGACGTTGGTTTGGACGGCGGCCTTGGTGGTTGTGCTGTGGACGAGGCGGACCCGCGTCAAGCTGGCTTTGAACAAGCCGCGCTCAGCTTGAGCCCCTACTTCACGATGCGCTCTGACTTGCCGACAGGGTCAGATCGTGCAGACCGCAAAGTACGAATTCCGCTCTACTTTCGATTGCCCGATGATCTCCGCGCAAATCCGATCGGTGTCGACCATGCGGTCGTCAAGGCCGGCCATGCCTCGTTGAGTTGCCGGTACAGGGCTTTGCGGCTCGACAACTGCTTTGTGGAGTCCAGCACATCGGGGTCGGCATCCACCGCAGCGATGCAGTTGGCAGGGGCGACTACCTTGCCGGCAACCCCGCGCAAGATGGGGAGAATGTCTATTGTCTTCGAGTTCAAGGACCCGAACGCGACCGTGCCAGGCCCTGGCCTGGCGAGCATCATCACCGTGCCGGACTGGATTCGGAAGCCAACTTTCGCGGACTTAGTTCGAGTTTACCCTGCTGGGGCGCTGCGGCGAGAAATTGATGGCATGGCGATGACAAGCTGCAAGGTTGCTGTCGGTGGCACGCTCACTGACTGCCAGGTGCTTGAGGAGGCTCCAGCCGGTGTGGGCTTTGGCAAGGCCGCGCTCGAACTCATGCCAAAATTCCTGATGCGCCCCATGACAAGAGATGGACAGCCGGTCGAAGGCGGGACCGTCCGGATTCCGATACGCTTCTCAACGCCGCGTTAAGCTCCGTTCCGCTTACGTAAGGGTCATCTTTTCACCCGCCCGACATACGGGTATAGGCATTCGCCATACACATACGCTGTAAGCCAGCCTGCGGAGGACGCTCATGAACCTCGATTTCACGCCTGAAGAAAACGCCTTCCGCGACGAGGTCCGGGCCTTCATCAAGGACAACTATCCCGCCCGGTTGCGCGCCGCCCAGGACGAGGGCCGGGCGCTCACCAAGGAAGAGTATCTTCTCTGGCACAAGGTGCTGGCCAAGAAGGGCTGGCTGGCGCCTTCATGGCCCGTGGAACACGGCGGTACCGGCTGGACGCCCACGCAGAAATACATCTGGTCCGAGGAGACCGCTCGCGCTGACTGCCTTGGCATCCTGCCCTTCGGCGTGTCGATGCTGGCTCCGGTTCTCTATACCTTCGGCACCGAGGAGCAGAAGAAGCGTTTCCTGCCCGACATCTACAACGGCAACATCTGGTGGTGTCAGGGCTACTCCGAGCCGGGCGCCGGATCGGACCTCGCCAGCCTGAAGTGCAAGGCCGAGCGGATGACCGCCGATGACGGTAAGGAATACTACATCGTCAATGGCCAGAAGACGTGGACGACCCTGGGCCAGCATGCGGACTGGGGCTTCTTCCTGGTGCGGACGGACCCGGACTCCAAGCCGCAGTCGGGAATCTCGTTCCTGCTGATCGATATGAAGGCGCCGGGCATCTCGGTGCGCCCGATCATCACCCTGGAAGGCGGTCATGAGGTCAACGACGTCTTCCTCGACAATGTGAAGGTGCCGGTCGAGAACCGCATTTTCCACGAAAACCAGGGTTGGACCTGCGCCAAGGCGCTTCTGGCCCATGAGCGCAGCGGCATCGCCGGCGTGGCGCGCTCCAAGCGCAACCTCGAAAAGCTGCGCACCATCGCTGGCACCGAGCGTTCGGACGTGGGTGGCTCGCTGATCGACGAGGCCTTCTTCAAGCGCAAGGTAGCCGAGCTGGAAATTGACCTGACGGCTCTGGAGTTCACCGAGCTCCGCACCCTGGCCGGTGAGAGCAGCGGCAAGGGCCCCGGCCCGGAAAGCTCGATCCTGAAGATCAAGGGCACCGAGATCCAGCAGCGCCTGCAGGAGCTGGCGCTGGAGGCGGTGGGCCACTATGGCGCGCCGTTCCTCCGCGACCTGCAGGGCAACAATCTGGGTATCGGACCGGACTATTCTGATGGTCTGGCCGGCGAGATGTTCAACGGTCGCAAGACCTCGATCTACGGCGGTTCGAACGAAATTCAGCGCAACATCATCGCCAAAGCCGTTCTGGGCCTCTAAGCCACCTTCCACAAGAAACGACCTGACGGAGTAACGCACCCGTGGATTTCAGCTTCACCGAAGAACAATCGATGCTGCGCGACACGGTCGCCAGCTATCTGACCGACCACTATGATTTCGACAAGCGCCGCGCGGCGGTGTCGAAGGAGCCGGGCTGGCGGCCAGAAGTCTGGAAGGCGTTTGCTGAGGAACTGGGTATTCTGGGCGCGCCGTTTTCTGAGGATCTTGGCGGTCTGGGCGGTGGTCCTATCGACAATATGATCGTCATGGAAGAGTTCGGTAAAGCACTGGTCGTCGAGCCCTACCTCGGCACGGTAGTGATCGGCGGCGGCTTCCTGAAGCATTCGGGCCACGTTGGCGCAGCCGATCTGATCGGCGGCATCATTGAGGGCAGGAACCTGTTCGCCTTCGCCCAGGCCGAACCGCAGAGCCGCTACAACCTTGCCTCGGTGGCGACGACGGCGAAAAAGGACGGCGCGGGCTGGATCCTGAACGGCCACAAGGCCGTCGTCATGGGCGCGCCCTTCGCCACCCACCTGTTCGTCACGGCCCGCACATCCGGCGCCGAGCGCGATGCGGGCGGGATCTCGGTCTTCCTTGTCGACAAGGCCGCCAAGGGTGTGACAACCCGCGACTATCCCACTGTTGATGGCAACCGCGCCTCGGAAGTCTATTTCGAGAACGTCTCGGTGGGCGCCGACGCCCTGATCGGAACCGTCGACGACGGCTTGCCGCTGGTGGAAAAGGTTGTCGATGAGACGATCACCGCCATGTGCGCCGAGGCATGCGGCGTGCTCAGCAAGCTGCACACCGGCACCGTGGAATACACCAAGCAACGCAAGCAGTTCGGGGCGCCGATCTCCTCGTTCCAGGTGCTGCAGCACCGGATGGTGGACATGTTCATCAATGTCGAACAGGCGATCTCGATGACCTACATGGCCAACATCAAGGTCACCGACGAAGCTGAGCGGGCCAAGGCGATCTCGGCCGCCAAGGTGCAGATCGGCAAGGCCTGCCGCTTTGTCGGCCAGAACGCCATCCAGCTGCATGGCGGCATGGGCATGACCGACGAAATGGCCATCGGCCACTACTTCAAGCGCGCCACCATGATCGAAAGTGCGTTCGGATCGGTGGACCACCACCTGGCCCGCTACGAGCGCCTGAGCCTGGGCAAGGCGGCCTAAGCCAGGCCCTTCCTACCCCTCCCGCAACAGTGCGGGAGCGGGTAGAGCAAGACCAGCAGTTGCCCCGCAGCCCGGCGCAACGTAACCCCGGCCCATGGCCCTTCGCGATTTCGCGCTTCTGATCCTGATGTGCCTGGTGTGGGCCTTCAACAATATACTGTCGAAGTATGTGGTGAGCGGGCTTGAAGTGCCGCCGCTTTTCTATGCGGCGGCGCGGTTCGCGATCCTGACTCTGGTGCTGATCCCGTTCCTGCGTCCGGCGCCGAGGCCGATCTGGCGGCTGGTGGTGACGGCGCTGCTGATGGGCGGCGGCAATTTTGCGCTGATGTTCGTGGGCCTGAAAATGTCGACACCGTCGGCGGTTTCGGTGGTGTTCCAACTGGGCCTTCCGATGACGGTGTTGCTGTCGGTGCTGATGCTGCACGAGCGCATCGGGCTCTGGCGCGGCTTCGGGATTGGCCTGACGTTCGCCGGCGTCGTGATCGTGATCTTTGATCCGCACGGCCTGGAGATCTCAACAGGCCTGCTGCTGGTTGCGGCGGCCACCTTCATGTCGTCGCTGGGCGCGGTGATGACCAAGCAGATCGAGGGCATGCGGCCCCTGACCTTTCAGGCTTGGGTGGGCTTCTCTTCCGTATGGCCGCTGGCGGCCCTGTCAGCCTGGCTGGAGCCGGGGCAGGTCGATATAGCCCTGCATGCCGGATGGCCGTTCCTGGGCGCCTTGCTGTTTTCGGCCCTGATCGTGTCGCTGTTCGCGCACACCAGCTACGTGATGCTCCTGCAGAAGTATGAGGCCAACCTGATCTCGGCGCTCACGCTCATGACGCCCCTGATCACCATCGGGATGGGCGTAGTGCTGCTGGGTGACCCCTTTGGACCCCGCATGATCATCGGCAGCGCGCTGGCGATCAGCGGCGTGCTTGTCATTGCGCTCCGGCGCAATCAGATCATGGCGATGCTGATGGCGGTCCGGAGCCGGCTGAAATGAACATCATCGAGGCGCCTTCGCCGAACTTCGACACGCGGACGGCGCCACCCAGCATGCTGGTGCTGCACTATACCGGCATGAAGACCGGGCCGGAGGCGCTGGAGCGGTTGTGCGATCCGGATGCGAAGGTCTCGGCACACTATCTGGTCGAGGAGGACGGTCGGGTGTTCCGGCTGGTGGCCGAAGAGCGCCGGGCCTGGCATGCCGGTGTGTCTTACTGGCGTGGCCGGCGCAACGTGAACGGCGAGTCTATCGGTATCGAGATCGTCAATCCAGGGCATGAGTGGGGCTATCGCCAATTTCCGGACGCCCAGATCGAGAGTGTGATCGCACTGGTGGCCGACATCCGCAGCCGCTGGGATATCGAGGATCGCGACATCGTAGGCCACTCCGATGTGGCGCCCGACCGCAAGGATGATCCTGGTGAGCTGTTTCCCTGGAAACGCCTGGCTCAGGCGGGGCATGGGCTCTGGGCCGAGTGGCCGCCGGCGCCCGGCGCGCCGATCGGCGAGGGGGAAGAGGGGGCGGCGGTGTTCGCCTTGCAGGCCGGTTTGACCAGACTGGGCTTTGACCTGCCGCCGTCGAGCCGATTTGATGCGCCCACGACGGTCGCGGTGCGCGCCTTCCAGCGGCATTGGCGGCCCGAAAAGGTGGATGGGATTGCGGATGGGGAGACCCGCGCGCGGCTCATTGCCCTGCTGAGGATTTCGACCTGATGCATCCGGCCCCGGCGTTTGCCGTCAAGGACGAACAGAGACTGCTGGCCTGGATCGGAGCCCATCCGTTCATGACGCTGGCTGCGGCGCCCCAGGGCCGTCCGCTGATCGCCCAGGCGCCCGTGGTTATCCGGAGCTTGTCCGGGGGTCTGGCGCTGGACTTCCACCTTTCGCGAGGCAACGCACTCGCCACGGCGTTGGCCGGCGGGTTTCGGGGGGTTTTGCTGGGCCTGGGACCGGACGCCTACATCAGTCCGGACTGGTATGAGAGCGTCGACCAGGTGCCGACCTGGAACTATGTCTCGGTCGAGGCCGAGGGGAGCGTCACGGCTCTGGATGAGAACAGCCTTACCACCCTACTCGACGATCTGTCGGCACAGGAGGAGGCGCGGCTTCTACCCAAGGCGCCGTGGACCCGGGCCAAGATGAGCTCCGGTGTTTTCGAGCGAATGCACACGGCCATTCTGGGATGTCGCCTCAGCATCGAACGGCTGGAGGGGACGTTCAAACTGAGCCAAAACAAAGGGGTTATGGATCGAGCCGGGGCCGCGGCTGGCCTTGGCGATCATCCTGTGGCCGGGTTGATGCGGGACGAGGACGCCTGAACGCCTGGGGCGTTGACCCGGGCGCCCGCAGCGACCATGGTCCGCGCGGATCAGACGGCCGGGCGGTCGCGGTCCCCGCAAGGGGGTCGAGGAAAGTCCGGGCTCCACGACGACATGGCGGTGGGTAACGCCCACCGGGGGTGACCCCAGGGATAGCGCCACAGAGAGCAGACCGCCCGCCTTCGCCCCTCGGGGCTACGGCGCGGTAAGGGTGAAAGGGTGCGGTAAGAGCGCACCGGGTCCCTGGTGACAGGGGCCGCATGGCAAGCCCCGCCAGGAGCAAGACCGAATAGGGATCCCGCGCCGGAGAAATCCGGTAGGGCCGTCGCCGGCCTGAGGGCTCCGGGTAGGTCGCGAGAACCGTCCCGCAAGGGCCGGTCCAGAGGAATGATCGCCGCGTCTCCGCAAGGGGGCGGCACAGAACCCGGCTTACAGGCCGTCTGATCCACTCTTCCCTCATCCGTGATGGACGACACTGCCACTGCGGCAACGTGTCTGTAGCCTGGCAACTATACTTGCCCACAATGGTTAACAGGTTCCGAGTATGTTCTGTGGATAACTGCTTTTCATTAACCATTGTGTCGCACGAGATCTTTGTTTTTGCCTCATTTCGTCAGCAAGTGTCATTGAAACCCATTTGATCCCATGTTAACCCAATTGTCATTCGCTAACCAAAGTGGCGCGCCGGTGCGCGTCCAGATCCGGTGGCGACGGCAGGGGATCGTTGGCCAAGATGTTTCTCTCGACGTTCGAGAAACAACTGGACCTGAAGCGGCGCATCGTTGTGCCGCAGGAATTTCGCGCCGCCGTCTCTGGTCCGTTTGACGGCGTCTTCTGCTTTCCTTCCATCGAGGCCGACTGCCTTGAGGGTGGCGGAAAGGCGCTGTTCGACCGCTACAACAGCGTGATCGAGGAGCTTCCGTTCGGTGATCCGGTGCGCACGGCGCTGGAAACATCGGTGCTGGGCGGCATGGTGCAGCTGTCGTTTGACACCGCTGGCCGCATCACCCTGCCAGACCTGATGTGCAAGGCCTTTGGTCTGACCGACTGGGTGAGCGTGGTCGGGCTCGGCGACCGGTTCCAGATCTGGGAGCGGGACGCGTTCAACGCGCATCGCGCCGCCCAGCGCGACATGGCTCGGGCCGGCCTTGCCGATCTTCGCGCCCAGCAGCGCGCGGCGCGACTGGGTGGCGGTGCATGACGGTATCCCACATCCCGGTTCTGCTGGACGAGGTCATCCGCAATCTTGATGTCGGCCCTGGCGATACGGTCGTGGATGGCACCTTCGGCGCCGGCGGCTATTCTCGGGCCATCCTGGCAACCGGCGCCAAGGTTGTTGCTTTCGACCGTGATCCCACCGTCCGCCATTTTGCCGAGGGGCTTTCTGCTGACCGCTTCCGGCTCGTGGAGGGCGTGTTCTCCCGGATGGACGAGGAACTGGGCGAGGGAAGCGTGGACGGCGTTGCGCTGGACCTGGGCGTGTCTTCCATGCAGATCGATCAGGCTGAGCGCGGGTTCTCGTTCATGCAGGACGGGCCGCTGGATATGCGGATGGGCGGCGACGGGCCAACTGCAGCGGACCTGGTGAACACTGCGGAGCAGGAAGAACTTGCCCGGATGATCTTCGTCTATGGCGAGGAGCGGGAAAGTCGACGCGTGGCGCGCGCGATCGTACGTCGCCGGGAGGAGCAGCCCTTTACTCGCACGCTCGAACTCGCCGACTTTGTCGAGCGGGCGCTGGGCGGTCGACGGGGCGCCAAGATCCATCCGGCAACCCGCACCTTTCAGGGTTTGCGGATTGCGGTGAACGAAGAGCTTGCCGAACTCGAGGCGGGCCTGGTGGCCGCCGAGCGAACCCTGAAAACGGGCGGCCGCCTCTGTGTGGTGACCTTTCACTCGCTCGAGGATCGCATCGTAAAGAGCTTTCTGTCGACGCGGTCCGGGCGTGTGCCCGGCGGCTCGCGCTACGCGCCGCCGGTGGTCCAGGATGCGGCGCCCAGCTTCAGTTTGATCTTCAATGGCGCCCAGGCGTCGTCCGACGCCGAGGCCCGCGCCAACCCCCGTGCCCGCTCGGCAAAACTCCGCGCCGCCGTCCGTACCGACGCGCCGGTCTGGAGGGCAGCGGCATGAATGTCTTCACCCGCCGGATCCGGGGTTTCCGTCTGATCGATCTGGTCGGCCTTGGTCTGCTGGTCGTCATTATTCTGGGCGTTTACCTGGCCAAGACGCTGGCGGGTCGCGAACGGGCCGAGATCGCCAGGGTTGAACGTCAGATCGTCGCGGAACAGGCGCGCATACGACTCCTCCAGGCTGAGGTGGCCCATCTGGAGCAGCCGGGGCGTATCGAGCGGTTGGCGGTGGGTTACCTGAAGATGGCGCCGGTTCCGGCGATCCGCGAGGCCCATCCCGATCAGCTGGTGGAGCTGGCCCGCGCCGGCGCCGCGCCCAGCGCCAAGGCGGTTTCCGATGTCGCGTCCATGGTCGATGGCGAGGGCGTGATCCCGGGCGTACCGCCGCCGCCGCCGCCGGAGGCCATACCGTCGCAGCTGGCCGAGGCGGCGCGATGAGCTTCATCTCCCAGACGTTCGGCCGCACCGGTCTGCCGCGCTGGTTGATCGAGCGCATCTGGGGTCTTGAGCATGCCTTCGAGCGGGCCCGAGCGTCAGGTCGCGTCGAGGATGACACCCGCCTGCGGATCTTCTTTGTACTGGCGCTGTTCTCGCTGTTCTTCATCACCCTGGCTGTGGGTGCGACGCGGGCGGTGATGTTCTCCGATGCGGCTCGAAACGCCGGTATCTCGCCCCCGCTGGGCTCGTCCAGGGCCGATCTGGTGGACCGCAACGGCAAGATGCTGGCGGCCAATCTGCTGCACTACGGGCTCTACATCGATCCGCGTGAGATCTGGGATCAGGCCGAAACACGCCGCGGGCTCATTGGCGTCCTGCCGGGCCTTGACGCCGAGCGGCTGGAGCGAGCCCTGCGCGGCAATCGCCGGGTGTTTCTGGTCGGCGCACTGAACCCCAGCGACCGCAACCGTATCCACGAACTGGGATTGCCCGGCGTCAGCTTCGAGCCCGAGCAACACCGTGTCTATCCTCTGGGCACAACCGCCGCTCACATCATCGGGTTCTCGGATTCGGGTGGCGAGGGTCTGGCCGGCGCCGAGGCCGCCTTCGACCAGGAGATCCGCTCCGCCGCCATGAACGGCGGAACCGTGCCGCTCTCCATCGATCTGCGTGTTCAAGGGGCGCTGGAGGACGAGATCTACAAGGCCGTGGCTGAGTTCACGCCCAAGAGCGCGGTCGGCATTGTCACGGACATCCAGACCGGCGAGATCCTGGGGATGAGCAGCTGGCCGGTGTTCGATCCGAACAAACCCGGCAAATCCAGTGACTACTCCCGCACCAACCGCGCGGCTGCCTCGGTGTTCGAGATGGGTTCCACCTTCAAGGCGTTCACGGTGGCCATCGGTCTGGACAGCGGCGTCGCCACACCGGAGACCACGTTTGACGCGCGGTTCCCCTACAAGCTGGGCTATCGAACCATCCATGACTACCACGCCGCCCGCGCCATCCTTAACCTGGTCGAGGTGTTCCAGCACTCGTCCAACATCGGCACGGCGAAACTGGCCGAGGCCGTGGGCCCCTCTCGGATGGGCGAGTATTTCAACGGCCTGGGTCTGACCACGCCGGCCAAGGTGGAGTTGATCGAAAGCGCCCGGCCGCTGACGCCGAAGGTCTGGAACGACGATGCGGTGGCGTCCACTTCCTTTGGCCACGGCATCAACGTCAGCCCGCTGGCGCTGTCGCGCGCTTATGGCGCGGTGCTGAATGGCGGCAGGCTGGTACCCATGACCATCCGCAAGGTGGAGCCGGGCGCAAAGATAGAGAGCTCCCGCGTGATGTCGGAGCGGACCTCGCTTCAGATGCTGTCGATCATGCGCGCCAACGTCACCGGCGGCAGCGGCAAGTCCGCCAACGTGCCGGGTCTGTCGGTAGGCGGCAAAACCGGCACGGGGGAGAAATATGATCCCGCGATCCGGGCCTACAATCAGAACCGTCAGGTCTCTTCGTTTGCGGCGGTGTTCCCGACCACCGGCGGGGTCGATACGAAACGCTTCTTCGTACTTGTCCTGCTGGATGAGCCGAACGGGACGGCCAAGAGTGCGGGCTACTCGACGGGTGGCTGGGTGGCGGCGCCGGCGACCGGGAGGATCATCGAGCGGATCGCCCCCTTACTAGGCGTCCAGCGCCGCAATGATGTCGGCCAGGCCATCCCCGTCGAGGCGTCGGTCGCCGCAAACGCAGGCGACGACCAATGATCCAGCGCCTGACATCGCTCATCAAACGTCACGTCGGCGTCGACCCCGAGATCACGGGCGTGACGGCTGACAGCCGCAAGGTGAAACCCGGCTACCTGTTCGCCGCGCTTCCCGGCTCGCGGGCGGATGGCGCCACCTTTGCTGCCAAAGCGGTTGAGGCGGGCGCCGCGGCGGTGCTGGCTGATCAGGATCTGAATCTGGCGGTCCCGACCATCGTCTGTCGTGACCCGCGACGGGGCTATGCGCTGGCTGCGGCCAACTTCTGGGGTCGCCAGCCGCAGACATGCGTCGCGGTGACCGGCACCAACGGAAAGACCTCGGTAGCCACCTTCTGCCGCCAGATGTTCGCCCACGCCGGGCACGTTTCCGCCAGCATGGGCACTCTTGGCGTTACGGTCTCTCGTCCCGGTGGCGTAACCGATCAGATCACCCCCCCTGGTCTGACCACCCCTGACGCCGGTGACGTGGCCGAGCTTCTGATGCGGATAACCCAGCTTGGCGTGACGCACTTTGTCATGGAGGCATCCTCTCACGGTATCGACCAGCGCCGGCTGGACGGCGTACGGCTATCGGCGGCTGGCTTTCTCAACCTGACCCAGGACCATCTCGACTACCACGGGACCATGGAAGGCTATCGCTCCGCCAAACTTCGGCTGTTCGAGCAACTGATGCCGCGCGGTGCGACGGCGGTGCTGAATGCGGATGCCGAGGCCTTTCCATTCTTTGCCGCGGCTTCGGTTGTATCGGGCCAGCGGGTGATGAGCGTCGGCGAAACCGGTCAGGCGCTTAAACTGATGGTGCGGACGCCGCTTCCTGATGGCCAGCGGCTGGCGATCCGCGCCGAGGGGCGGATGTACGATGTGCACCTGCCGCTGGTCGGCGCCTTTCAGGCCTCCAACGCTCTTGTGGCCGTTGGCCTGTGCCGTGCAGCGGGCCTCAGCTACGACGATGCCTTCGCCGCGCTGGAGAACATCAATGGCGCGCCCGGTCGACTCCAGCGGGTCGGCAGCGCGCGCGGCGGTGAGGCCTATGTGGACTACGCCCATACGCCGGACGGGCTGGAGACGGTGCTGCGCGCCCTGCGCCCGCACACCCGGGGCAAGCTGATCGTGGTGTTCGGGGCAGGTGGAGATCGGGACCGGACCAAGCGCCCGTTGATGGGGGCCATCGCGTCGACCCTGGCCGATGTGGCGATCGTCACCGACGACAATCCACGCTCCGAGGTTCCGGCAGCCATCCGCGCAGAGGTGCTGGCGGGCGGTGCTGGCATGTCCGAGGTCGGCGACCGACGCGAGGCGATCCGGGCCGCTGTCGCCCGGATGCAGGACGGTGACATCCTGGTGGTGGCCGGCAAGGGGCACGAGCAGGGCCAGACGGTGGGCGACGTCGTGCATCCCTTCGACGACGTGGCCGAGACGGCCCGCGCACTGGAGCTGGTCCATGGCTGACCCGCTGTGGACCTCGGCCGAAATTTCCAGGGCGACGGGTGGTGTTGAGCGCGGCGGGTTTTCGGCCACCGGCGTCTCGATTGACACTCGCAGTCTTGAGACCGGTGACCTGTTTGTGGCGCTG
The DNA here is from genome assembly GCF_044358365.1 of Phenylobacterium sp. Classification (GTDB taxonomy): domain Bacteria; phylum Pseudomonadota; class Alphaproteobacteria; order Caulobacterales; family Caulobacteraceae; genus Phenylobacterium. Next base: position 51,386 of record NZ_JBIKNZ010000010.1, read on the forward strand.
GCTGGCGCACGTGATGGCCATACGTTTCTGGAGGCCGCCCGGGCGCGGGGCGCGACCGGCGCCCTGGTGACACAGGATTGGGCCGGACCTTGCGTCGGGGTGTCCGATACACTCAAAGCGCTGGAGGCCCTGGGCGTTGCCGCCCGCGATCGGGCCGCCCAGGCGCGGCGGGGCGCCGTGACCGGCTCGGTGGGCAAGACCAGCGTCACCCAGGCGGTTATGGCGGGGTTGCGACTGGCCGGACGGGCGCACAGCTCGGTGAAGTCCTACAACAACCACATCGGCGTTCCGCTGACCCTGGCGCGGATGCCGCGCGACACGGAGCGCGCCGTCTTCGAGATCGGCATGAATCACGCCGACGAGATCCGCCCGCTCACCCGCATGGTCCGGCCGCATGCGGCCATGGTTACGACGGTAGGCCCCGTCCATACCGAGAATTTCGCCGATGGCGTCCTGGGCGTGGCCCGCGCCAAGGCGGAGATCTTCGAAGGCCTCGAGCCTGGCGGCGTGGCGATCCTCAACGCGGACAACGAATGGTTTGATTTCCTGAAGGCTGCCGCCGATCGGGCCGGCGCCGTGATTCGCACCTTCGGGACGGGTCCCGTCTGCGACGCGCAGCTGACGGGTTTTGAGGTCGAAGGATCGCGGGCCACCATTCAGGCGCGGTTTGGCGGCAAGTCGACGGCGTTCCCGATCCTGCAAACCGGCCGCCACTGGGGCCTGAACAGCATGGCGGTTCTGCTGATGCTGGAGGCTTTGGGAGTCGAGGCCGCGACCGGGCAGGCGGCCCTGGGGGCGTTTGAGCCCCTCGACGGGCGGGGAGCCGAGCGGACGGTGGCATGCGCCGGCGGCGCCTTTACCCTCATCGACGAGAGCTACAACGCCAATCCGATTTCGATGGCCTCCGCCATCGCCACCCTGGGCGCGCGCAAGGGGGCCGGGCGACGGATCGTGGCGCTGACCGACATGCTGGAACTGGGCCCGGAGGCCGCAGCGTTTCATGCCGGCCTGGCCCCGCACATCGAAGCTGCATCAATTGATCTCGTGTTCTGCGCCGGACCTCTGATGAAATCGCTCCGGGACGCCCTTCCGCCGACTCGATGGGGCGGTTACGCGGAGACGGCCTCGGACCTCGCGCTGCGGCTCGCCCAGGTCGTTCAGGCCGGCGACGTTGTGATGGTGAAGGGGTCGAACGGATCGAAGGCCGGGCTGGTGGCCCAGGCTCTGATCGCGATCGGCGACTCCCGGCCCGGGCTTGAGGAGGCGCGCTGATGTTTTACTGGCTGTACGAACAGTATGCAGCCTCTGGCTATGTGCCGATCCTCAACCTGCTGAAGTATCAAACCTTCCGCACCGGCCTCGCGATTTTTACGGCCCAGCTGGTAGTTGTGGCGCTTGGCTCGCGCTTCATCCGTTGGATGAAGGTCAAGCAGGGCAAGGGTCAGCCGATGCGCGCCGAGGGCATCCAGCGGCATGTGATCGAGAAGACCGGCACGCCCACCATGGGCGGAGTGATGATCCTGGCGGGTCTCTTCACCGGCACTCTGCTCTGGGCCGATCTCAGCAATGTCTACATCTGGTCGGTGCTGCTGGTCACCGGCGGCTACGGAATGGTCGGATTCCTTGACGACTACGCCAAGGTGACCAAGCAGACGACGGCCGGGATCTCCAGCCGGGCGCGGCTTGGTCTTGAGGCCTTGATCGCAGTCGCGGCGGTCGCCCTGATCATCCTGTTTGCCGCCAAGCCTCCGGAGAGCCCGGAACTGCTGACGTCGGTGACGTTCCCGGTGTTCAAGCAGCTGTTCCTGGACATGGGCTGGTTCTATCTGGCCTTCGGCGCGTTCGTGATTGTCGGCGCGGCCAATGCGGTGAACTTCACCGACGGGCTCGACGGCCTGGCCACTGTGCCGGTGATGATCGCGGCTGCCGCCTACGGATTGATCGCCTATCTGGTCGGCAACTACATCTTCGCAAACTACCTGCAACTCCACTTTGTGCCGGGTGTGGGCGAGCTAGCCGTGTTCTGCGGCGCCTTGATCGGCTCGGGTCTGGGCTTCCTCTGGTATAATGCGCCGCCCGCCAAGATCTACATGGGCGACACCGGCTCCCTGGCCCTGGGCGGCGCGGTCGGAACCATTGCGGTGGCCACCCGCCATGAGGTGGTGCTGGCGATCATCGGGGGCCTGTTTGTCGCCGAGTTGCTGTCTGTCGTGATCCAGGTGGCCTGGTTCAAGCGTACCGGACGCCGGATATTCCTGATGGCGCCGATCCATCACCACTTCGAGAAACTGGGCTGGTCGGAGTCGACGATCGTGGTCCGGTTCTGGATCGTCTCGATCATGCTGGCGCTGATCGGCCTCGCCACCCTGAAGCTCAGATAGGGAGCCGGGCCGCAACCCTATGATCCCCGTCACCGCCTTCGCCGGAAAGACCGTCGCCGTCTTCGGCCTGGCCCGCACGGGTCTGGCTGCCGCGCGCGCGTTGATAGCCGGCGGGACCAGGGTAGCGCTCTGGGATGACAAGCCGGCCTCACGCGACGCGGCGGTCGCCGAAGGTTTTGAACTGACCGACATCTCCCGGTCCGACTGGGCCGGCTACGACGCCCTGATGCTGTCGCCTGGCGTTCCCCTCACGCATCCGGAACCGCACTGGACGGTGGCGAAAGCCAATTCCTCGGGCGTGGAGATCCTGGGGGACATCGAGCTCTTCGCCCGCACGGTCAATGCCTCGCCCGAACACAGGCGACCCAGGATCATCGCCATCACCGGCACCAATGGAAAGTCCACCACCACGGCTCTCATCGGCCACATCTGCGCCGAGGCCGGGCGCGATGTGCGGGTGGGCGGCAATATCGGTCAGGGCGTACTGAGCCTCGACGACATGCATGGCGGGGCGGTCTATGTGCTGGAACTCTCGTCCTATCAGCTGGACCTGACCACCAGCCTTAGGGCGGACGTTTCGATCATCCTGAACATCTCGCCCGACCATTTGGAACGCCACGGGACCATGGCCAACTATGTGGCCGCAAAGCGCAGGATTCTGCTGAACCAGGGTAAGGGTGACACGGCGGTCATCGGCGTCGACGACGAATGGTGTAGTCAGATCTGTACGGAGATCACCGCCGCCAACCGCCGGACGACCGTCGCCATCTCGGCCAGCAAGACCATCGGGCGCGGGGTCTACGCCCTTGATGGCCTGCTCTATGACTCCACGGGCGAACGTACGGCGGAGGTCTGTGATCTGAAGCGGGCCCGCTCACTGCCGGGCCGCCACAACTGGCAAAACGCCGCCGCAGCCTACGCCGCCGTCCGCGGGATCGGGATCGACGCAGGCCAGGCCCGCCGCGCCCTGATGTCGTTTCCCGGACTGGCCCATCGCATGGAAACGGTCGCAATCCTGGGCAAGGTCCGGTTCGTCAACGACAGCAAGGCCACAAACGCCGACGCCGCGCGCCAGGCGCTTTCGAGCTATCCCAAGGTCTACTGGATCGCCGGCGGTCAGCCGAAATCCGGCGGCATCGAGGATCTGGCGGATCTATTTCCCCGCGTCGTTCGCGCCTATCTGATCGGCGAGGCGGGTGAGGCTTTCGCAGGTACGCTCAAGGGAAAGGCCGATGCGGTCAGGTGCGGCGATCTCGACACCGCCGTTCAGGCTGCATTCCGGGACGCCAGCGCCTCCGGGCGCGAGGCGATCGTGCTGCTGTCTCCGGCGTGCGCCTCCTTCGACCAGTTTGCCGACTTCGAAGCCCGCGGCGACGCGTTCCGGGCCGCCGTTCAGGCGCTCGCCGCCACGCATTCGACAGGAGACGCCGCATGACGACCGCCGGCAACGCGCACGCCTTTCCGCGATCCGATCGTTCTGCGCTGGGCGTCTGGTGGTGGACCGTCGACCGCTGGATGCTGGGGATAGTCGCTGTTCTGATCTGTATCGGTGTCGTAGTCTCGTTTGCCGCCAGCCCCGCAGCGGCGGCGCGGATGAACATCGGCGATCCGTTTCACTTCGCAGTCCGCCAATGTGTTTTCGCCTGCGTGGCGGCTGTGGTGCTGATCAGCTTTTCAATGCTCGACGTAAAAGGGGTGCGGCGCGCGGCGTTCTTCATCTGGGTGGCGGCGATCGCCATCATGATCGCGTTGCCGTTCATCGGCCACGAGGCCAAGGGCGCCAACCGCTGGATCGAGTTCGCCGGCTTCACTTTTCAGCCGTCCGAGTACATGAAGCCGGCGTTGATCATCCTGGTCGCCTGGATGTTTTCCGAGGGTCAAAAGGGCAACGGGGTCCCGGGCGTCTCCATCGCCTTCGCCCTGTTCGCCGTCTCGGTCGGCTTGCTGTTGATCCAGCCGGACGTCGGCCAGACAGTGCTGATCACCATCGCGTTCGGGGCGGTTTTCTGGATGGCAGGCGTTCCGATGTCGTGGGTGATCCTGCTGGCTGTCGCGGCGCTGGGTGGCCTGTCATCGACCTATTTCCTGTTCCCGCACGTAGCCAGCCGCGTAGATCGGTTCTTTTCGCCGGAGAAGGCGGACACCCACCAGGTGGACGCTGCCGGGGTGGCGCAGGCCGCAGGCGGCTTGTTTGGTCGTGGGCCGGGAGAGGGCGTCATGAAGCGCCACGTGCCGGATCTGCACACGGACTTCGCCGCTTCGGTGGGCGCCGAGGAGTTCGGGCTGGTGTTCCTGCTGGCGGTCATCGCTCTGTTCGGCTTCGTGGTGATCCGAGGCTTGCAGCGCGCCATGAAACTCAACGACCCGTTCCAGCAGGTGGCCGCCGCCGGGCTCTTCGTGCTGGTCGGTCAGCAGGCTGCCATCAACCTTGCGGTCAACCTCAACATGATCCCGACGAAAGGCATGACCCTGCCTTTCATCTCCTACGGGGGATCCTCGATGATTGCGATGGGACTGACGCTGGGGCTTGCCCTGGCCCTGATACGCCGCCGCCCTGGCGCCTACAGCCACAATGACGGCCTGTCCAAGGCCGGGACCTACAGCTAGGGGCAAGGCATCATGCGCAGGATCGCCGTCGTCGCTGCGGGAGGCACCGGAGGCCATCTGTTTCCAGCCCAGGCGCTGGCCGAGGCGCTGATCGCCCGGGGGTGGGGTATTGTGCTGGCGTCGGATGAGCGCGTGGCGGGCCTGGCCCAGGACTTCCCGGCAGAGCGACAGATCGGCCTTTCCGCGGCGACGTTCCGACCCGGCGACCCCGTTGGCATGGCCCGCGCCGGGTTTGCGGTCATGCGTGGCGCCCTGCAGGCCCGGGCTCTGTTCCACCAGATCAACCCAAGTGTGGTGGTAGGCTTCGGCGGCTACCCGTCAGCGCCGGCCCTGGTCGCCGCGATCATGGATCGCCGACCCACGGTGATCCACGAGCAGAACGCTGTCATGGGCCGCGCCAACCGCATGCTGGCGCCCTGGGTGAAGACGGTGGCCTGCGCATTTCCGGCACTGATGAAGGCTTCGGCCAAGGTCGCTGGTCGCGCCAGGGTCGTGGGAAATCCAGTGCGTCCACCCATCCGGGCTCTGGCCGATGTCGCCTATGTGCCGCCCGAGCCCGACGGGCCATTGCGACTGCTGGTCACCGGCGGCAGTCAGGGTGCGCGCCTGTTGTCGGAACTGGTGCCTGAAGCGGTGAAGGCGCTACCCGAGGCCCTTCGCGCCAGGCTGACGGTCCAGCAGCAGACCCGGAAAGAATCCATGGACACCGCGCGCCGGATCTATCGGGATGCGCTGGTCGACGCCGAGATTGCGCCCTTCTTCCGGGACATGGCTGGACGTCTGAAGGAGGCCCATCTGGTGATCGGCCGGGCGGGCGCCGGCACAGTGTGTGAGTTTGCGGTGGCGGGCCGGCCTTCAATCCTCGTGCCGCTGGCGATCGCGCTGGATGATGACCAGGGCCAGAACGCCCGACTGCTTGCGGAAGCAGGCGGCGCCGAAATCGCGCGGGAAAGCCAACTCACCGTGGCCTCGCTGTCCGGGGCGATGGTGAAGCTGCTGGAGAATCCCGAGCGGTTGGCGCGCATGGCGGCGGCGGCGCGCTCTGTGGCGATCCCGGACGCAGCCGAACGTCTGGCCGACGTTGTTGAGGCGACGGCGGGCGGCTGAGCATCGACACGCTCTGAACCACCCAGCGGCCTGCTTGCGTTCTGATATTCCGTGGCTAGCCCGAATGGGCTAGCACTTCGGGATGACTCGTCGCCCCGTCCCCTTCGAAATCGGCCCCGTGCACTTCATTGGCATCGGGGGCATCGGGATGAGCGGCATCGCCGAAATCATGATGCGCACCGGCTATACGGTGCAGGGCTCCGACGCCAAGGCCAGCGCCAACACCGAACGGCTGGAGAAGCTGGGCGCGAAGATCTTCATCGGCCAGGATCCGGCCAATGTGGAGGGCGCCTACGCCATCGTCTATTCGACCGCGGTAAAGCACGACAATCCAGAGATGGTGGCCGCCCGCGACCGGCGACTGCCGCTGGTGCGACGCGCCGAGATGCTGGCCGAACTGATGCGACTCCAGTTCTCCATCGCGGTGGGCGGCACGCACGGCAAGACCACCACCACTTCGATTATCGCCAGCCTGCTGGACGCGGGTGGGCTGGACCCGACCGTAGTCAATGGCGGCATCATCAATGCCTATGGCACCAACGCCAAGGTGGGGACCGGCGACTGGATCGTCGTGGAGGCCGACGAAAGCGACGGCACGTTCCTGAAGCTGAAGTCGACGTGCGCCGTGGTCACCAACATCGACCCTGAGCACCTGGACCACTACGGCGACTTCGACGCTGTGAAGAAGGCGTTCCGCGATTTCGTTGAGAACATTCCCTTCTACGGGTTCGCCGCGATCTGTACGGACCATCCCGAAGTGCTGGCCATGGCCGCCCGGGTGGAGAACCGCCGACTGGTGACCTATGGCGTCAACCCCCAGGCTGAGGTGCGCGCCGAGAATATCACCATGGGTCCGGACGGCGCCCGGTTCGATGTGGTGATCCGGCCGCGTGAAGGCGAGTTGCTGCGCTACGCAGACCTGCACCTGCCGATGGCAGGCCAGCACAATGTGCTCAACTCCCTGGCCGCCGTCGCCGTCGCCCGTGAGCTGGGCCTGGACGAGGCCGCAATCCGCAAGGGCCTGGCCGGGTTTGGCGGGGTCAAACGGCGCTTCACGACCACGGGCGTGGCCGGCGGCGTTCGCGTGGTGGACGACTACGCCCACCATCCCGTCGAGATCTTCTCGGTATTGAAGGCGGCGCGCGCGGTAACATCCGGAAAGGTGGTGGCAGTCGTCCAACCGCACCGCTATTCGCGCCTGAAGGATCTGTTTGACGAGTTCTGCGCCTGTTTCGCCGACGCCGACACGGTGATCGTGGCTGATGTCTATGCCGCCGGCGAGGCCCCACTCGAAGGCGTCAGCCGCGACAGCCTCGCCGAGGGCCTGCGCCGCTATGGCCATCGACGCGTGCTGGTGCTGGGGGCGCCGGCAGATCTGGCGGACATGGTGCGACAGGAGACCACGGCCGGCGACCTGGTGGTGCTGCTGGGCGCCGGCGACATCACCAGCTGGGCCTACGCCTTGCCCGGCGAACTGGACGCGCTGGCGACGTGAGCAACTGGCTGGACACCCTGCCGAAGGTGCGCGGCAAGCTGCTGCGCGACGAGCCTCTGGGACCGTTCACCTGGTTCCGGGTGGGCGGGGCGGCGGAAGTCCTGTTCCTGCCGGCGGACGCCGATGATCTGGCCGGGTTTCTGCGGGACCTCCCACAAGACGTGCCTGTCACGGTACTGGGGGTTGGTTCCAATGTGATCATCCGCGATGGCGGCGTCGCGGGCGTGGTTATCCGACTGGCGGGGCGCGCGTTCGCCGGAATCCAGGTAGAGGCAAACCACATCATCGCCGGCTCTGCTGCGCTGGACGCAGCGGTGGCACGGGCTGCGTCAAGGGCGGGTTTGGCAGGCCTTGAATTCTACGCGGGCATCCCGGGCACAATCGGGGGCGCGCTGACGATGAACGCCGGCTGCTATGGAACCGAGACGAATGACGTTCTGGTATCGGCCTGGGGCTACGATCGCACCGGCGCGCGACGAGACCTAGCCGTGGCAGATTTCGGGTACACCTATCGGCACAGCGCGGCGCCGGCGGACATCATCTGGGTCGAGGCGACCTTTCAGGGGCGACCTGACGATCCAGCGGCGGTGCAGGCCCGCATGGACGAGATCACCGCGCGCCGCGAGACGACCCAGCCGATCCGCGAAAAGACCGGCGGATCCACGTTCAAGAACCCGCCTGGCCAGTCATCCTGGAAACTGGTGGATGAGGCTGGCTGGCGCGGCAAACCGCACGGCGGGGCGATGTTCTCAGCCCTGCATTCCAACTTCATGATCAATACCGGGACGGCCACCGCCGCTGACCTCGAGGGCCTCGGAGAAGCCGTGCGCGCCGACGTCCGGGCCAAGACCGGCGTCGACCTGCAGTGGGAGATCAAGCGGATCGGGCGGTCCTGATCCCGCGCCAGTGGCAGACTAGCGCTTGCGATAGACCGGTCGTTGGCCGCCGCCCGGGCCGCCGCCGACGCGGGGCGTGGCGTCGCGGTGACGGAAGGTGATCCGGCCCCGGTCCATGTCGTAGGGGGTCATCTCGACCGTGACCTTGTCGCCGACCATCGAGCGGATGCGGTTCTTCTTCATCTTGCCGGCCGTGTAGGCCAGGATCTCGTGATCGTTCTCGAGCCGCACACGGAAGCGGCCCTCCGGAAGGAGCTCGGTGATCAGGCCGTCGAACTCGACGAGTTCTTCCTTCGCCATGCAGTTCAGTCCTCTCTCAATTCAGGCGGCGACCGGCGGGCGCCAACCAAAACGGGCCGGCGCTGAGCCGACCCGTTGATAGTCCAGCGGGCGCGTGCCCGCCAAGTGGGTATTAGCCGGCCTGCAATTGACCAGCTGACGTCTTGCCGCTGCGCTGGTCGCGCTCCAGCTCGTAGGAAACCTTCTGGCCCTCGTTGAGCGCGCCGAGACCGGCGCGTTCCACAGCCGAAATATGCACGAACACGTCCGGACCGCCTTGATCCGGCTGAATGAAACCGAAGCCTTTGGTGGCGTTGAACCACTTCACGACGCCGCTAGCCATAGTCAGTCCCCTTTTCGGGAGATGAGGTCACGCGGACGACGCGCCCGCGAGATCAATATGTTGAAGAGGATCGTTTGGGCTCGGGGCTCAATCCGGAGAAAGAACGTGGAGAGCGCGCGAACCCTGGAACAATTGACGAGCACATTATCGCATCTTGCGCCTATGCTGGCAAATGCATTCCCGTACAACGGTTATCGAGCGTGGGTCAGTCGCAGTATTGAAGGGTTCTTGATGGCGGGTCTGAAGGACAAGCGTGGCTTCATCGACAAGGAGCGCCTGGACCTGACCGAGCGAAAGGCGGTCGAGTACTGGATGAAGCGCTGGGGGGTGACGCGCGATCAGTTGACCGCCGCCCACCGCAAAGTGGGCCGCCTGACCAAGGACATCGCAGCCGAACTCGGGAAGAAGCGGTAGAACTGGAGTCAGACCGGGTAGAAGCCCGTCTCGCCGCTGACACGGACCTGGCAGGGGCGGCCGCCCTCCTGGACGATACGGGCGCGCTTGTTGGCGGCGGCCTTGGCGACTTCCTTGTCGACAGAGTGGCCGAAGAACTCCCCGGCGTTTTCGACGGCCCAACCACCGTCGCGGCGGATCACGGTAAACACGCAACGCTCAACAACGGCCATAAACCCAGCAACCTTTCGGGGGGAGGTTGGGGGCCAGAAGATTTCCGCGAGCGCCCTGAATTCCTTAATCTTCTGTAAACGACAAACCCGGTCAGGCCCAGAAGATTCGGTACCTGCCGGGCGTCAGGTGCGGGCGGCAGGTCGCGGTTCGTGGGTCAGGCGACGAGGGTGACCGCTGCAAAACCCAGCGCCAGCGCGCCCATGGCGATTGTCAGTACGAGCGGCGCCATTCGGCGATAGAGGTTCAACATGGTCAAATTGACCTGTGCCGGGGTGGATCCCCGCAGGGCGCGGGGCTGTCCGTCTGGACAACCCATCAATAGCAGCCTCTGGTAAATCGATTACTGCCGGTGTCGGCATGATTTTCATGCATTTCCGGAGCAGCACGGGACGCGGAAATGGACCCGGACGAACTCGAGGATCTGAAGCTGATTTTGCCGACGCTGCTTCAGGCGGTTGAGGCGTTGGGGTTTGTCAGCCGGTATCTGCACCCGCCTCAACTTGCGGCCGTGATGGACGCCTGTGGGCAGTCGGACCTTGCGTTGATCGCCCTGCTCCCGCGACTGGAGGGCTGGGCGCCCAGCCTGGGGGACCTGGGCGCCGCGCTTCGGACCGCGAGCGAGGCGACGATCCAGGCTTTCGCCGAGCTCCGCGCCGCCGTTGATCAAGCGGACGACATCGGCCCCGTTTTCCGCGCGCTGCGCCATCGGCCGCGCGCGCTGGAGGCGCTCTATCCGCTGGCGGAGCACCTGCCGCCCGTCAGCCGCCTGTTTCTGGACCCTCCCCGGCGCGATGACGTCGACCGACTGGCCCGCCTGGCGAGCCCGGGCCCCGATACGGGCGTGCATCACGTCGACAATGATGCCGCCGCCAGGGGTGGTTACTCGGTCTATGTGCCGGAAGATTACGACCCTGATGTTCTGATGCCCCTGGTGATGGCGCTGCATGGCGGCAGCGGTCATGGCAGGTCGTTTCTCTGGAGCTGGCTCCGGGATGCGCGAACCTACGGCGCGATCCTGGTGGCGCCGACCTCGGTGAGCCGGACCTGGGCGATCAGCGGCGCCGACCCGGATACGCCCAACCTGGCCCGAATTCTCAAGGAAATGCAGCAGCGCTGGAGCGTGGATCCGGAGCGGCTGTTGCTGGCGGGAGTGAGCGACGGGGGCACTTTCGCAGCCGTCAGCGGCCTCGAGCCAGGATCGCCGTTCACGCACCTTGCACTCACCTCTTCGGCCTTCCACCCCATGCTGGCCCAGATGGCGGACCCCGCCAGGATCACCGGCCTACCGGTCTATCTAACGCATGGCGCGCTCGACTGGATGTTCCCGGTATCGATGGCCCGGTCAGCGTATCAGGGGTTGGAGCGCGCCGGCGCCAGGGTCTCCTATCGCGAGATTGAGGATCTGAGCCATACCTATCCCAGCGAGCTCAATGCCGGTCTGCTGGCCTGGTTGCGATCCGTCGACAGGGTGGCGCCGGCGCCGGGAGACCCTATCTGAGGCGCATGCAGACCCTCACCCTCTGGGCCGGCCGCGCCGCCCTTCTCGCTGTTCTGGTCGTCGTCGTCTCAGGGGCGCTGGATCCTATGCACGACGCATCGCGGTTCGCGCCGGCGCCCGACGTTGTGGAGCATGTGGCGTACGGATACCTGATGACGCTGCTGACGATTGTCTCTTTTCCCAGGATCAGTCCCTGGTTGATCGGCGGGGTTCTTCTGGGTCTCGGAGCAGGCTTTGAGGTGGCTCAGATCTTCGGTCTGGTGTCCGGAACCTTTCAGTGGAAGGACCTCGTATCCAATGCCGCAGGCGTCGCCGCCGCCCTGGCGCCGCTCGCTGTGGGTCGCCTCCGCAATTCGTAAAGCAATCTTGTTCAATCGGGTTCGAGCTGAAATTTGGCTGGCGTCCGCGTTCAGCATTGCTAGACAACGCGATTGTCCATCGCGATCTCGAGGCGCCATCACCGAAGGCGCAATCAGCCGATGCTCAGCGCACGTTCATGATTAACTGACAAAAGGCGTGCGACTGTTTCAAGTATCCAGGCAAGTGGCGACGCTGCGCTCGGGCCATTCGTAAAAAGGCGTAGGACTTTGAAGGTACTGACGATTATCGGGACACGACCGGAGGCCATCAAGCTGGCGCCGGTCATACTGGCCCTGGCGGGCCGGCCCGATATTGAGTCCGTAGTTTGCGTCACCGGGCAGCACCGCGACCTCGTGGCGCCGGTGCTGCGGCTGTTCGGCATCCGCCAGTATTTCAACCTTGGCTTGATGCGGGCCGGGCAGAACCTAAATGAACTGACCGCGGGGATCGTGGCCGGCGTCGACGCTGTGTTGGGCCAGGTCCAGCCAGACTGGGTGGTTGTTCAGGGGGACACGACCAGTGCGATGGGCGGGGCCATGGCGGCGTTCGGGCGCGGTGTTCCGGTCGCTCATGTGGAGGCAGGTCTGCGGACCCACAATCTTCAGAGCCCCTGGCCCGAGGAAATGAACCGGCGTGTGATCGACGCCTTCAGTGAGCTACTGTTTGCGCCCACGCTCCAGGCGCGTGAGAACCTTTTGCTGGAAGCTGCACCGGGGCGCGTTGTGGTCACCGGAAACACCGTGATTGATGCGCTGCAGGCCTGCGCGACGTTGCTGACCAACGATGACGCACTACTACGCAGCGTGGATGCCGGTTTGCCGACGTTGGATCCTGCCCGTCGCATACTACTGGTGACTGGCCACCGGCGTGAGAACATGGGCGAGGGCGTGCGCGGAGTCTGCGACGCCCTGCTGCGTTTGGCCAAGCGCGATGACCTGCAGATCGTCTATGTGCTGCATCCAAATCCGGACGCCGAGCGCCCGGCGCGGGAGGCGTTGAGCGAACAGGCCAACATCCTTCTGATCCCGCCGCTCGACTATCTTGCCTTCATTCGGCTCATGCAGCTTTCCGATCTCATTCTTACCGATTCCGGCGGCGTCCAGGAGGAAGCTCCGGCGCTTGGCAAGCCGGTGATCGTGACACGTGATGTCACCGAGCGGCCGGAAGCCTCCGCGGCGGGAGTTGCGCGGTTGGTCGGCTCGGATCCTGACAAGATCGTGTCGGCCGTAAGCCATCTGCTGGATGACGCCGACGCCTACAGGACGCAGGCGAGCCGGCGGCAGTTGTTCGGCGATGGCGCGGCCGCCGCCCGGATCGTACGCGTGCTCGCTGGTCAGTCTGTTGAGGCCTGGCGACCCGCCAGCGCGCCCCGTCTCGTGGGCGGTGTGGGGGCGGCGGCCAGTCGTCGCGGGGCGTGACAGCCATGCACGACGACGGGCAATCAGGCTAGATCATGATCGAGGTCTATATCCTGGCCCTGCAGATCGCCACGGTGGTCGTGGGCGTGTTGATCGCGCTTTTCTCGATCGACGATCTGCTTGTCGATGGCTGGTACTGGGTGCGGGAAATCTACCGCGCACTGGTCGTTCGACCTCGGCACAATCCGCTACCGGAATCCGCATTGCATGAGCGCGCCGAGCAGCCGCTCGCCATCATGATCCCGGCCTGGCAGGAGGAGGCGGTGATCTCGGCGATGATCGAGAACGCGGTGAGTGTTCTCGACTATCAGGACTACAAGATATTTGTCGGCACCTATCCCAACGATGCGGCCACCATCGCCGAGGTGGAACGCGCCCGACGTCGTCACAAGCGGGTGGTGCGGGTACAGACGACCTATCCCGGGCCGACCTCCAAGGCCGATTGCCTGAACCACATTCTGGAGGCCATCCGGCAGGAGGAGCTGGCCACGGGCCGTGAGTACGCCGGCGTCGTCCTGCACGACTGCGAGGATGTGCTGCATCCGCTGGAGCTGAAGTTCTTCAACTATCTGTTGCCGCGCAAGGACATGATCCAGCTGCCCGTGGTGGCGCTCGAACGGCGCCTGAGCGAGCTTATAGCCGGCACCTACATGGACGAGTTCGCCGAGTGGCACGCCAAGGACCTGGTGGTGCGCGAGTCCTTCGCGGGAACGGTGCCCTCGGCAGGCGTCGGGACCTGTTTTTCCCACCGTGCGATCACGGTCCTGCGCAACGGCACAGGGCAGCCGTTCAACACCAGCACGCTCACCGAAGACTACGACGTGGGCGGGCGCCTCGCCGCCAAGGGCCTGCGGGCCATCATGGCCCGGTATGATGTGGACTACAGATTCTACCGACCGGGCCGGAACGCCGACAAGGACGGCTACGTCACCGTGCGCATGCCCTTGTGTGTACGCGAATACTTCCCCAACACTTTCCGGACGTCCTTCCGTCAGAAGGCGCGCTGGATGATCGGCATCACCCTGCAGGGCTGGGCGCAGCTGGGCTGGTCAAAATCGTTCCGGACCAACTACTTCCTCGTCCGGGACCGCAAGGCCCTGTTGTCGGCGCCTCTTGTCGTCACCGCCTATCTGCTGTTGTTGAACTACCTTCTCGCCACGATCGTTCTGGGCTGGGACCGGCTGGCGTTCCCTGAGGCGTGGCAGACTCTTGTGGCGACGGTGTTTGGTTTCAATACAGTCGCCCTGGTGCTTCGCATCGCCCAACGGATGTACTTCGTGAACCGGATCTATGGGTGGCAGCAGGCGATGGTCTCGGCGCCACGCATGGTGGCCGGAACGCTCGTCAGCTTTGCAGCCACACTCCGCGCGGTGCGGATCTATTCCGGACACCTGATCTCCAGGGTTCCGATCGCCTGGGACAAGACGGCTCACGAGTTTCCCGCCGGCGCGGTGCTGGCTCCGGATCGTCGCCGACTCGGCGACATCCTGGCTACCTGGGACGCCATCACGCCTGTCCAGCTCACGGCGGCCCTGGATACCCAGGCCAGGACAAATCAGCCGTTGGGCCAGATCATGATGGCCTCGGGCTTTCTCGACGACGAGACCCTGGCCGAGGCGATCTCTACCCAGGCCGAACTGCCGCGCGCCAACATATCGCCCGAGGTGCTGGCCAACCACCTTGACCTAGGGTCGCTTTCCCTCTGGATCCGGATGCGGGCGGCGCCTATCGGGCGCGGTCCGGGCGGTGGGCCGATCCTGGCGGTGGCAAGACCCCTCAGCGCGGCGCAGCGGCGTCTGGTCGAGGTCGAAACCGGCTACGCGCCCTACGAGAGGATCGCCCGGGAAGGCGAGATCACGGCGGCGCTCCGGATGCTCCGTGGCGCACCCTATTCGCTGCGGGAGACGGCGCCGCCGCTACTGGGAGATCTACTGGTCCGCCAGGGTGCGGTCAGCGCCGAAGCCGTGGACGCGGCGCTGGACAGCTATCGTCCAGACCGCGACGGCAGGATTGGCGAACACCTGCTGCGTCTGGGTGTGGTGAGCGCCGAGGCGATCACGGCCGCCATCGCCGAGCAGGACCGGATCGCGAGGGGCGCGTTATGAAATCCTTGGTCGCCGGCGGATGCCTTGCCTTCACATTGCTGGGGTCTGCGGCGTCGGCCCAGACGCCTGGGTTGGACCTGGCCAACGCCGGCTATGCCGCTAGCGATCCAGCCGCGGCGGCGCGAGCCTTTGCTGCGGCGATCGAGGCGGGGGGATTGAGCAACGCCCAGCTTCGCGGCGTCCGGCTGGCGCTGTCGGATGCGCTGGGCGCGCCGGGAGATGCAGCGGCCAGGGTGTCGGCGCTTGAGCCTATGCAGTTTGACACCAGCTATGCGGTCCAGTCGCGCCTGGCCTATGCGCTGGACGCCGCCAACCGCCGGGAAGATGCGGCGAAGGCCTATGCCGCCGCAGCCGTAGCCTCGGATGTTCCGTCGCCGGACGCCCGGTCGGCCATGCTTCGGGGGCGGGTCTATGCGCTATCGAGCCTGGCGCGCAGTTCCGAGACTCTGGCCGCCGCCCGCGAGCTGGTGGACTACGCGGCGCTCACCCGGGATGACGCCTCCAACCTTGCCTACATCACTGCGAAGTTCGGCGACGACCGATTGGCCCAGCGCTTTTTCGCGCGGGCCGACGCTCTGCAGCCGGTGTCCGGTGAGCTGGCGCTGAACGCGGCCTACAGCGCGCGCCGTGCGGGCGACGAGGGCGCAGCGATCCGCTATCTGCGTCGCGCGGTCGACGGGGGAGAAGCCGGCAGTGTCGGGCGCCAGACCCTCTACGGGGTGCGGCGCGAACTGGCTGATCTTGACCGGCGGAAAGGGGCCTATGCCTCGATCTTCTATGACGACGCCGGCGCGCGCTCCGGCCGGATTCCCGGGGCCGGGTCGGGGAATGTCCAGGTGGGGGGCGAGGCGTACTACCGACCGTTGGGCTATAATGATGGTCGCCCGCTCGAGGTCTTTGTGCGGGCGTTCCAGTCGCTCGACTCCCGCAGGGGGAATCCCACGGGATCAGAGACCCTGCAGGGCTGGATTGGTGGACGCTACAAGCCGCTCGCCAGCCAGAATTTGGTGCTGGAAGCCAGCGGCCTGGTGGCTCTGGGGTCGCAGGCGCTGGACGACGGGATGATCCGCGCCGCCTGGTCCTGGACCGATGGTGTCGACCTGCGCCGGGACCGCACCACCTCCACCCTCACCCAGGTCTATGTCGATGTGGCGCACCTGGTTGGGGCCAACAACACCTTCGCCCTCGCCGACCTCCGCTACGGGCGCGCCTTCCAGCCGGGTGGCGGGGACCTGATCGTGGCGCCGTTTGCAGGCGCCACCTTGGCCTACGATAGCGGTTTGTCCCGCGAGGCGACGCTGAGTGCAGGCCCCGGGCTGTGGATGCGGCTCTGGGCGCGGGGGGACACCTACCGGGCGCCGCGCTCGTACATAGATCTGGCCCTTCAGTACCGGGTCAGACTGGCCGGTGACGACCGGGGCGAGGGACTATACGGCGTCCTGGGTTTTGCATACTAGCAAGCGTTGTGAATCGCGTTTAAACCTTGTTTATTTCCAGAATATTCATCAATAATATCAATGGGATGTAAATCGACATAGCGCATGTTTCGAGTCCATTCGGACCCGTCACACGTGCAGCCCCAGTTCAAGCCCAGCCAGCTCCTCACCCTGGCGCCAGCGGTCGCCAGCCGGCCAGATGCCACCCACTCGGCCTTGGTGCTTTCCCAGGAGAGCTTCACGGGCAAGGTGGTGTTCGAGGGGTCCGTCTGCACCCAGGAACAGCTACGGGTGGGGGCGGCCAATCCGTGGGAGACGGCCTGGCTGGTCTGGAACTACGCCGACAACGATCACTTCTATTACTTCGCGATGAAGCCCAATGGCTGGGAACTGGGCAAGCGCGACCCCGACTATGTCGGCGGCCAGCGCTTCCTGGCCACCGGCAATGACGTCAAGTTCGAGATCGGCGCGTGGAACCGCTTTTCCATCGTCCAGGACGGCGACCGGATCGTGATCTCCGTCGACGGCGTCGAACTGGTGCGTTTTCAAGACCTGGAGCGACCCTACCTCCAGGGCCGCATCGGCCTCTACACCGAGGACGCCCGCGTGATGCTGGACGACGTGCGGGGTTCCCTCAGCGATGATTTCGATAGCTGCCACGTGATGGCGCTGCACGACGGCGTCCAGGTGGGAAGCGTCTGGGACGTCGCCTTTCTGGGCTATGGATCGGGGGGGATCGTCACTGCGGCCTCCCCGCTGCTGGCAGACGCCGTCACGCGCACCGAGACCGCGCCGGCCCTGCCGGCAAACCCGGTAGCGCCGGCGCCCATCATCGTGCTGGCCGACCTGGTATTCGAAGCCCCGATGAGCGGCTGGCCTCTGGCCTGAATCTTGCCGCGCGCGCCACGCGGGGTGCGAAATGGTACGCGCCGGTCGTTTGAGCGTTGCTGAATGGCGCAATGGCATAGCGCCTTTGTGACGGTGATGCATCCGGCGGGCTGGTTCGTCCGTACAGGCCTGGATCGGCCAGGTGCGAGCAACCGGAACTGGACGGCGAAATGTCAAATTGTGTCAAATCATCTGGAAGGCCTCGCCGGAACGGCCTCTTTTCTTTCGCCATGCTGTGGTGCAATTCGACGCAACCTGTGGTAAGTAAATTCTTGCGGTTCGGGCTGCCGGGTTCGCCAAAGAGAGGTTCAATGCACACGCCAGCCAAGATTATCGCCACGGCCGCCGCCAGCCTGGCCCTCATGCTGACGGCCGCGCCCGCCTCTGCGGCGGTGATGTTCGCCCATTTCAGCGGCCTGGTCGGCGCCGGCAGCGTGGGCAACACCACCCATGACACCGGCAACTTCTTTGGCCTGGGCGCCGGCATCGTCGGCGCAGGGTTCATCGCGACGTTCAAGTATGACACCGCGCTGGGCGCAGCTGTAACGAACGCCAGCGAGGACACGCGCTACGGCGGACCTGGCTGGGCCTGCGCGCCCGCCTGCACGTCGCCGATCCTCGAAGCCTCGCTGACGATCAACGGGATCACGGACATATTCGACGTGACCCGCAATGGATCCGCCAACGTCACCATCAATCAGACGGGCTGGAAGCAGACCTTCTTCTACACCGATTTCTTCTCGGGCCCGAACGGCAACGCCCTGCAACTGTTCGTGCTCAATGTTCCCGATCCGCTTTTGCTGACGACGCCTTACACGGGTGGCAACACCATTGGGCTGGCCGTGCCTTCAACGAACGCGTTCGCGCTGGGCGTGCTGGACGGGACCAACAAGAATTACCGGCTGGCGCTTGATCCGAGGAGCGTCACCCTCGCGGCCGTTGTGCCCGAACCGATGACCTGGGGGATGATGATCATCGGCTTCGCCTGCACCGGCGCCATGCTCCGCAGCCGCCGCCGGGTGCTTGTGCGGGCCCAGGGATAGGGACGGTCCGCCGATTGGCGGTCGAAGTCCCTCGCAGCGCGGCAGGTCGGGCCAAAGTGTGATCGGCCAGGGGTGGCTTCGGCGTCGAACAATCCACGCGTCGGTGCAAGACGGCCTGCACCGCGCAGTCCTCACGCGATCGCCGGCGCCTCGATCAGCAGCACCTGCACCTCCGCGGTTCCCTCCCGCAGCTTTCGAGCCGCCGCGTATTCGGGGCTGTTCCAGAAGGCGAGCGCGGCGGCCTTGTCGGGCCATTCGGAGATAACCATCGAGGCGCCGTCGCCGAAATCACCCTCCAGCAGCATGGCTCCGGGGCCCCGCAGCAGGTAGCGACCGCCGAATTTGGGGAGCAGCTCGGCGGCGGCCTTCCCGTAGCCGGCGATGAACGCGTCGCGGTCCTTGAGTTTGGCGGTGACGATCATGTAGGCGGGCATACAGGGCCTCTCGACAGTAAATGGTATAGGTTTATACCATTTCGCGGATCACGCCCGAGGACAAGCCATGAAGCTGCTGCGCTGCGCAACCCTGACAACGCCGGATGTGGGGGCGGCGACGGAGCGCTATGTGCGGTGGATGGACTACCGCGTCGTCGAGACCGGCAAGGTTGCCGCAGACCTGGCCGCCAGCTGGGGTGCGCCAGCCAGCACGGGGCGAGCCTATGCGGTGCTGCAGCCGGCCTCCGGGGCCGAGGTGTTCATCCGTTTTGTGGAAGGCGATGTGCCGGCGGACTATCTGCCCTTGCGCACCTTTGGCTGGGCGGCGATCGAGATCTGCGTGCAGGACACCCTGGCCGTGAACGCCCGCATGGAAACCTCACCCTTCGAGATCATCGGGCCGCCGAAGCAACTGGACGGGTTGCCGGCGATCTTTCCGATGCAGGTGCGCGGACCGGACAGCGAGATCGTCTATCTGACCCAGATCCGCTCGGATCTGCCGGACTATGACCTGCCGCGCGCCGCGAGCCTGATCGACAAGCTGTTCATTCTGGTGCTGGCCTGTTCGGACATGGACGCCTCGGCCCGATGGTTCCGGGACACCCTTGGCATCCAGCACGGGCGCGAGATGGAGATCATCTACTCGATGATCAACAACGCCTTCGACCTGCCGGCCGACACCCGGCACCGGTTGGCGACGGGCATTCATGAACGCGACTGCTTCCTGGAGTTTGACCAGTATCCGCGAGGCGCCACGGCGCGGCCCGGCAATCCCGATGCGCTGCCGCCCGGTGTGGCCATGACGACGCTGCTGCACCCCAACATCGACGCGATCCCGGGCGCCTGGGTCGTGACGCCGACGGTGCGGACAGGCCCGGTCTACGCTGGACAGCGTGCCGGTGTGTTACGGGCGCCGGACGGCACGCGGGTGGAAGTGGTGGCGCCTTGAGCCGCGTTCGGGAAGTTGTCCTGCGCCGCGCCGTGACAGCGGCGCCGGTCGCCGGGGATTTCGAGGTGGTCGAGCGGGCGGTCCCGGAGGTCGGGGGCGGGCAATTGCTGGTCCGCAGTCTCTACCAGTCGCTGGACCCGTACATCGGATCGCGGCTGCGCGGCCGCCACATGGGTGAGCCTGCGCCGGCGCCGGGTGAAGGCCTGCCAGGCTTCAGCATCGGCGAGGTGATCCGCTCCGGCGATCCGGCTTTTGCGGTCGGCGACCGGGTGGTGGGCGAGATGGGCTGGACCGAGATGGGTGTCATGGCCGCCCCAGAGACCCGCCGGGTCTCGCGGGATCTGCCGGCGGCGGCGCATCTGGGGGTGCTGGGCATGC
>NZ_JBIKNZ010000044.1:0-26841 GCF_044358365.1 Phenylobacterium sp.
ATGCGAAAGCTCATCGAGGCCGCTAACCTCGTCCTCTCCCGCAGCCAGCCCTGGGTCAAACATGCCACCACCTGAACATGGTTGCTCCACCACGCCCTCTGCGGGGCGCGGTCCCCCTCCCGCCGCTGCGCAGGGGATTTCGGTGACAGGCGCAACAATCCCCAATCACTCGCCTGTGCATAGGCCCGATGGGTCCCCGCGTTCGCGGGGATGACCGGGGTAGGGGTGGCGGGTGTGGCGCACGGCCCCGATCCCCGATGCTCAGTCTGCCGTGGTCCCCTCAAGGACGCGCTGGCGCGCGCCGCGGGGCGGCCGCGTCGGGCGACGCGGTCCTGGACCGTCCCGGCGGGGTCGGCTTCTGGCTGCCGTGGGATTCAAGGGGCGCGGTGGGCCGGGGGGTTTGGCGGGTGGGGATGAGCCGATGTAGGGTTGGGTGCGGAGCGGGTGCGCATCCGGATGGGTTCGGCTCGCCGGACGACCGGAACGAGATCTGTCAGGACGAAGGCGAGGCCGGGCTTTGAGAGACGCATATGATTTCAGCGGCGCCGAACGTGGCCGCTTCCATCGGCCCGGGGCCGGGTTTGCGGACCTGCGGGCGAAGCGCGATGAACAGGTCCGCGAACGGCCGGGCAGGGTGATCTCATGAACCTCGATCTTTCCTCGCTGCGCAACGCCGTCGCCCAGGTGGAGGAAGCGCTGGCCTACGCCGGGTCCGATCTGGCGACGGGCGATCCCAAACTGGCCCGGCACCTGCGCGCCGCCGCCATCCAGGCGTTTGAGTTCACCTATGAGCTGAGCGTGAAGATGCTGAAGCGATATCTGGAGGCCACCGAGGCCAACCCCGCCTCGGTGGATGAGCTGACCTTCAACGACCTGATCCGGCGGGGCTATGAGGTGGGGCTGCTGCAGGCCGAGCTCGCCGACTGGAAAGAGTTCCGCAGGGACCGGGGCGCGACCAGCCATGCCCATGATGAAAAGAAGGCGATGGACGTCTACGAGACCATCCCCGCCTTCCTGACCGAGGCGCGGTTCCTGCTGGATCAGATCGCGCGACGGCAGGACGGGGCATCTTGAGCGCGCCGGTCGATATCCGGCCGCAAGACCTTCACGCCGTATGGGGGGTCTTGTCGGCGGCGCTGCCGAAGGACGCTCAGGTCTTCGTCTTCGGCTCGCGCGCGAAGGGAAACGCGAAACGCGCCTCTGACCTCGACCTTGCTGTGGACCTGGGCCGAGCACTTTCCCGAGCTGAACGGATATTGCTGGCTGAGGGTTTTGAGGCGTCTGACCTGCCCTATCGGGTGGATGTGGTTGACCTTTGGGATGTCAGCGAAAGCTTTGCGGCGATCATAGAAGGCGACAAGGTGGCCCTGGCGAAGGTGGAGGTATCCGGGTGATGGGAACTCCGGGGGGTTAGGCGGGGCGCACGCCTATTTGGGATGCCTTGCGTGGGGCCTGCCCCCTCCACCACGCCCTCTGCGGGGCGCGGTCCGCTCCGCCTGCGCTGAGCCCCCCGGGCTCACCTCCGTCTGCGACCCGCCATTTCATGGGGGAGGTAACGTTCACGTTTTGTCTTGACTTTTGCGCGCAATTTCGGTAGGATTTTCCTAGCGTCGAGAGGTGCGTCCCTTGAGGGGGCGGGGCCCGGGCGGGTGGCGCCGTGGGCCTTAGTCCCGGCGGGTGAAATCCAGATCAGGAGTGTGGTGGATGGAGGGATTCCCGAAGGGAGAGAGTGTGCCTGCGTCGGAGAGCGACCGGCGCGGGGCGGTGATGTGGTCGTCGGATGTGGCCCAGGAGGTGCTGCGGCGGGTGGCGGCGGGGGAGACGCTGGATGCGATCTGCGCGGATCCGTCGATGCCGGGGCGGCGCACGGTGAGCGGCTGGATGAAGAAGCGGGCGGTGTTCCGGGCGTCGATGGAGGCGGTGCGGCAGGCCTCCGGGCGATCGTTTGTGGGGCGGCCGTCGGGCTATTGCCAGGCGACCGCCGAGCGGATCTTCGAGCGGCTGTGCGCGGGCGAGGCGATGGTGGTGATCTGTCGCGATCCGGAGATGCCGGCGGCGTCCACGGTCTATCGGTGGCTGAAGGAGCAGCCGGTGTTTCGCCGGGCGGTGGGGCTGGCGCGCGAGATCCAGGCCGACATGCTGGGGGCCAGGGGCTGGGAGATGGCGCTGGCGGCCGAGCGGGCCGACGCGTGGCTGACGGATGTGCGGCTGAAGCACCTGCGCTGGTATGCGGGCAAGCTGAGCCCCCGGGTCTATGGCCCCTCGAAGGCGGTGGAGCCGTGGGCCGCGGCCGGGGAGGCGGGGCCGCCGCCGCCCCCGCCGCCGCCGCCCGCGCCCGAGCCGCCGTCGGTGACGCGCAAGAGCTTCTGGATCGAGACGTCGGACGACGGGAAGATCCGGGTGCGGTCCAGCTGGTACTCGCCCCAGTCGGGCCGGATCGAGCAGGAGGTGCCGGGCGAGTGGGAAATCCCGGTCGGCCAGGTGGCCTGGCATGCGGAGGCGGCGCACAGGCGCCAGCTGGAGCTGGAGGCGAAGCAGGCGCTGCGCCAGTCGCAGGGGCCGCCGGACCCGGACGCGGCGCAGTGGCTTTAGGGCCGGAGTTTTACGATGGATTCATCGCGGGGCTTCTAATCGTCACGGAAGAACCCGCCGTAACGCGCGTTGTCTGGCGCGGATTGGCGCGCCTGACCGGGCGCTGTGCAGCCGCGAGCGGGGGCACAGTCGAGGTGAGGGTTTCAGATGACGCGATTTTTCTTTGGGGGGCATACCTACGAGTTCGTCACGGCGGCTCGCACCTGGCAGGACGCGTCGGCCTATGCCCAGGCCCAGGGCGGCCACCTGGCCGTGATCACCTCGGCGGCGGAAAACAGCGCGATCATCCAGGCGGCGCTGGCCAATGCCAGCCTGATTTCGTCGGCGCCTACGGCCAATGACGGCGGGGGCGCCAAGTACCTGTGGCTGGGCGCCTCGGACATGGCCGTTGAGGGACGCTTCGCCTGGGTGACCGGCGAAACCTTCAGCCTCTACAACGCCTGGGCCTCGGGGCCGCTGGGGCGCGAGCCTGACGATTTCGGCGGCGCGCAGGACGCGCTTGCGATGGCGCTTGAAGCCTATCCCCGGCCCACGGGCGGGATCGGAAACGCCGGGCTGTGGAACGACGTCAACCAGAACAACACGCTGTCCTTCGTCATCGAGTATGCCGAACTGCGCGGCACGACGGCCGGCGAGACGATCCAGGCCGGCGCGGGGGCCGATACGGTTCGCGGCATGGCCGGAGACGACACGATTTCGGGCGGCGGCGGCGAAAACTACCTGCGCGGCGACGAGGGCAACGACAGCATTGTCGGTGACGCAGGCTTCGACGATGCGAACGGCAACATGGGCAATGACACCGTATCGACCGGCGCAGGCGAGGATTACTGCGTGGGCGGCAAGGACAACGACAGTCTGTCCGGCGGCGCGAACTACGACCTCGTCTATGGCAACCTTGGCGAAGACACCTGCAACGGCGACGACGGGGATGACATCGTGCGCGGCGGTCAGGGCAATGACCTCGTCAACGGCGGGGCCGGGAACGACTTTGTCTCGGGCGACAAGGGCGACGACACCATGACCGGGGGCGCGGGCGCAGACGTGTTCCACACCTTTGGCGACGCCGGGATCGACCGCGTGACGGATTTCCGCCTGTCGGAAGGCGACCGCGTTCAGCTTGCGCCCGGCACCGTCTACACGCTCAGCCAGTCCGGGGCGGACACGGTGATCAACATGACCGGTGGGGGCCAGATGATCCTGGTCGGGGTGCAGTCGTCCACGCTGACGGGGAACTGGATCTTCGGGGCCTAGCGCTTTGGGGCTGGATCGCGTTGAGTCTCGGGGGGGGGTGGCGGAATGGCGGCCCCTTTCCGGACGAACGCTACAAGGCGGGGGCGCGGCGTTTCCCCCTGCTGGCGCCGATCACCGCCGACGACATCGAGCGCAAGCGCTGCGACGCGGCGTGGGAGGTGCTGCGCGGGAGCGACATGCCGTTCCTGACCCTCTGGGGCGACCGCTGCCCCTTCACCTATTCGGAGCGGGGAGACATGTACCGCTCACAGATCCCCGGCGCGCGTCGGCCAGGCGTTGAACACAAGGTCTTCGCCGCAGGACACTTCAGCCAGGAAGACGCCGGGCCCGAGATGGCGGAAGATATCATCAATTTCATCCGCCGCTTTCCGTGATGGCGCGCGCTGTGCGCCCGCCGCGCGAACCGGAGACTGATGCATGAGCACGCGTGAGAGACTGCGCTGGGGATGGCTGGGGTTCGTCGGGCTCGCCTACGCGGCCTTGCTCCTCTGGTACGGCGGGTTTGGCCCGGCGATCCAGCCCGCAGAGGGCAGGGTCTTTCTGGAGCGGGTCAAGGCATCCCCCTCCGCCGCCGGGCATCCCGAGATCCTGCCGGTCCTGGAAGCGATGATCGCCCGCGACGACGGACGTGAATTCTACATGCTGAACCTTGAGCAGCTCGCGGCGGGTCCGGCGGCCCGGAAGGCGGACATGGCCTATGCGCGCGTGGTGCTGCCGGCCCTGCTGAAGCATGGCTCCATGCCGGTCTATGTCGGACGCGTCCAGGGTCAGCTGATCGGAAACAACCCCACGGCCTTCAACCGCGCCGCGCTGGTTCGCTACCGATCCCTGCGCGACTTCCTGGTGATCTTCACCGATCCGGCCATGAGCGCCGGCGTCGGCGACAAGTTTGCCTCCCTGGCCTACACCGAGGCAAGGGCAACCACGCCGGTGATCTCGCTCCTGGCGATCCAGCTGGCCGCGGCGGGGCTGTTTGGCGGCATCGGTTTCGCGGGCTGGGTGCTTCTGCGAAAGAAATGAGCCGCGCGCCGGGTCTGCCGGACCCGGACGCGGAGCCGTGGCTCTAGGAGCGCAACCTGCCGCCGCGCGTCAGCTGACGGTGTCCTCGCGGATGGTCTTGCGGGCCAGCCAGAAGCAGGCGAAGGCGACGAGGCCGCTGGCGGCCGAAACGATCAGGGCCCAGCGGACACCTTCGGCGGCGCCCATGCCCAGGCCCTTGTTGAACCAGTCGGACAGCAGGCCCACGGCCAGCGGGCCCAGGCCCAGGCCGATCAGGTTGATGATGAACAGCAGAATGGCGGCGGCGGTGGCGCGCATATGCGGCGGCACGACGGACTGACCGGTGCCGTAGACCGGGCCGTACCACAGGGTGCCCAGGAAGCCGTTGATGCCCAGGATGCAGAGCGCGATGGCCGCTGAATCGATGCTGACGGCGGTGATGTAGATCGGGATGGTGATCAGGCTGGCGATGGCCGGGGCCACCATGTAGGCGCGCAGGTCGTTGCGGCCGAAGCGGTCGGCGATCCAGCCGCCGGCGATGGAGCCGATGGCGCCGGAGAAGCCGCTGACCAGACCCAGCGCCAGGCCCAGGAAGCCCACGGACTTCAGGTCGTGGTTCAGGATCAGGCCGAAGTGCGATGCCAGGCGCTGGATTTCTTCCGGGTGGTTGCGCAGGAAGAAGGAGGCTGTGAAGGGGGCGTGGCCGTAGCCGATGAAGGCCTTCACCGCCGCAGCGAAGGCGATGTACCAGAAGGTCTTCTTGCTGGAGAGATAGGCCATGGTCTCGCCGAAGGTGGCCGTGGTGGAGGCTGCGACCTTCCTGGCATGCTCGGCCATCAGCCGGCGGGGTTCCTTCAGGGTGAAGATGGCCAGCAGGGCGAAGAGGATGCCGGGCACGCCGGCGACCAGGAAGGCTGTGCGCCAGCCATAGGCGTCGGCCACCAGCCCGCCCATCACGAGGCCCAGAAGCCCGCCGATCGGGGTGCCCATGGAGTAGAAGGCTAGCGCCGAGGCGCGCTTTTCCTTGGGCACATAGTCGGAGATCAGGGAGTGGGCCGGGGGCGTGCAGCCCGCCTCACCCACGCCCACGCCGATGCGGAAGATGATCAGCTGCCAGAAGTTGGTGGCGATGGCGCATAGGGCAGTGAAGCCGCTCCAGACCGCCACGGCCGAGCCGATGATAACGGGGCGGTTGCTGCGCTCGGCGAAGCGGGCGATCGGAATGCCCAGGACAGTGTAGAAGAGGGCGAAGGCCAGGCCGCTCATCAGGCCCAGCTGCCAGTCGGCCAGGCCGAGCTCGAGCTTGATGGGCTCGGCCAGGATGTTGATGACCTGACGATCAAGGAAGTTGATGGCGTAGATGCCGAGCAGCAGCCACATGGCGTAGCGGGTGTAGCCCTTGGAGTAGGGGACCGTCGGCGTGTCGACCGCTGCTGGCGCTGAAGCAGATCCCGCGCCCGGGTTGACGACGTCTGACATTTGTTGCGCTTCCTCTTGCGTCTGGTTTGTTGGAGGTGACTAGACCTTGCCATCCGTTGCGGGGCAAGGGGTCAAGTGTTTCAGGATCGCAGTATGGAGCGTGCAAGGTGATGGAGCTGGTGGTCGGGACCAAGGCCTGGTCGACCTGGTCGATGCGGCCCTGGCTGGTGTTGAAGCATACGGGCGCGCCGTTCACCGAGGTGCTGATCGCGCTACGGCAGGAGAACAATGTCAGCGGCGACCTGATCCGGGAGCATTCGCCGTCCGGGCTGGTGCCGGTGCTGAAGGACGGCGACCTGACGGTGTGGGATTCGCTGGCGATCTGCGAGTATGTGGCCGAACGCTATCCGGGCCTGTGGCCTGAGCGGGCCGATGCGCGGGCGCTGGCCCGGGCGGCGGCGGCGGAGATGCACTCAGGCTTTCAGGCCCTGCGCGCCGAATGCCCCATGGCGCTGGAGGCGGCGCCCAGCAAGCCTGAGCTCTCCGAGGCGACGCAGAAGAACATCGGGCGGATCGTCACGCTGTGGAGCGAGATGCTGGACCGGTTCGGCGGGCCCTATCTGGCGGGGCGCTGGTCGATCGCCGACGCCTTCTACACGCCGGTGGCCAGCCGGGTCGAGACCTATGGCGTGGATCTCACCGACTATGGAGATTCCGGTGCGGCGGCGGCCTATGGCGCGCGCCTGCTGCAGACGCCGGAGTACCTGGCCTGGAAGGCGGACGCCCTGGCATGACGCGGCCGCCCTCGGCGCTTCGACGATTCTTCCAGAACGAGGCATCCGGCGGACTGGTGCTGATGGCCGCCGCGGCGCTGGCGCTCGTGGTCGCCAACACGCCGGTTTCGGGGCTGTACTTCAGTATGCTCCATGCGCCGCTGGGCGGGATGGATGTTCTGCACTGGGTGAACGACGGGCTGATGGCCCTGTTCTTCCTGCTGGTGGGCCTGGAGATCAAGCGCGAGGTCGTCGACGGGCAACTCTCCACCTGGTCGCGACGCATACTGCCTGGCGTGGCCGCCATCGGCGGGATGGCGGTTCCGGCGCTGATCTATGTGGCGATCCAGCAGGGCGACCCGGCGACCCTGCGCGGGTGGGCGATACCGGCGGCGACGGACATTGCGTTTGCGCTGGGCATCCTGTCGCTACTGGGGCGGCGGGTTCCGGTGTCCCTGAAGATATTCCTGACGGCGCTGGCGATCCTGGATGATCTGGGCGCGGTGCTGATCATCGCGGTGTTCTATACCGCCAGTCTCGAGACCTGGGCGCTGGCCGGGGCGGCGGGGGCGTTGGCGGGTCTGATCGCCCTTAACCGCCTGAAGGTGACGGCGTTGACGCCCTACCTGATCGTCGGGCTGGCCCTGTGGTGGCTGGTGCTGCAGTCGGGCGTGCATGCGACCCTGGCCGGGGTGGCGCTGGCGCTCACCATCCCCATCCGCCCGTCCCGGGCGGCGCCGGACGATGCGACCTCACCGCTCCACCGGCTGGAACATGGCCTGAGCCCGTGGGTCGCCTTTCTGGTGCTGCCGGTCTTCGGGTTTGCCAATGCGGGTGTTTCGTTCGCGGGCATGGGCGTGGGTGATCTGCTGGCGCCGGTTCCGCTCGGCATTGCGGCGGGCCTGTTTCTCGGCAAGCAGATCGGCATTTTCGGGTTTGTCTGGCTGGCGGTCCGGCTGGGCATTGCGGAGCGACCGGCGAAGGCGTCCTGGGCGCAGATCTATGGCGTGGCCCTGCTATGCGGGATCGGGTTCACGATGAGCCTGTTCATCGGGCTTCTGGCGTTTGCCGATCCGGCCCTGCAGGACGCGACCAAGCTGGGCGTTCTGGCCGGGTCGGGCCTGTCCGCCGCGCTGGGCTACTTCGTGCTGCGGATGGCGCGGTAAGCAACCCGTAATTGATCTCGGCCATCATCGAGCGCGGTTCGGCAAAGCCTCTCGCTGGACGCAACGGAGTGAACCAGTGGAATCGAGCTCTGCCAGCGACGCTCAAACGACGTTCGACTTCATTTCCGAGCAAACCAGCGATGTCATCGTAGTCCACAATGTCCCGGATCGAGAGCGGCCGGAACCACCGGGCGGCGCGCCGCCGCGAGAGTTTGAGGCGGCGCTGACGGAAAACGAACTGCGCTACCGGCTGATTGCCGAGAACTCGACCGACATCCTTGTGGTCACTACCCTCGAGGGGCGATTCAACTACGTTAGTCCCGGGCTCCGCCGGGTCGGGCACGAGCCAGCGGACCTGATCGGCCGCTCGGCCGTCGACATAATCCATCCGGACGACATTGACCTCGTGAACCGTGTTTTCGCCCGCCAGCTGATGCAGACATCCCATACGGAGACTGTGGAACGGGTTCGCTGGCGGGCGCGCCACGGCAAGACCGGAGACTGGGTCTGGATGGAATCCAGCCCGGGCCTGATACGCGACCCCGAAACCGGCGAACCGACAGGGTTCATCGATGTCGTCAGGGACGTGTCAAATCAGGTTCGCCAGGAGGCAGAACTGGCGGAAGCGCAGGCGCAGGCCGCCCGCGCAGCGGAAGAGTTGCGCCAGAGCGAGGCGCGATACCGGATGATCGCCGAGAATACCTCGGACATCATCGTCATGTCGGACCGCCACGCCAGGATCACCTTTGTAAGTCCATCGATCAGCCAGCTTGGCATCGATCCAGCCACAATGCTGGGCGGAAGATTCGTCGGCAAGGTCCACTTTGAAGACGCGGTCCGGATGTGGTGCATCCTTCAGGCCCAGACGCCCGCCGATGCCGGTGAGAGGATTCGCTGGCGTTGCCGCCATCAGGTCACTGGCGCATGGGTCTGGATGGAGTCGATGCCCAAACGGCTCTGGGACCCTGAGACCGGCGAGCCGCTGGGGTACCTGGACGTGGTTCGAAACGTCAATCTGCAGGTGGAACAGGAGGAGGCGCTTGCGAAGGCAAAGTCCGACGCCGAGGCGGCCTCACAGGTAAAGTCACAGTTCCTGGCGAACATGAGCCACGAGATCAGAACGCCGCTGACCGCCGTGCTTGGTTACAGCGATATGCTGGCGACGATGACCGATCTGGATGCGCACGCTCAGACCTATGCGCGTCGAATCTCCGGCGCAGGTTCAGCCTTGCTGGCGATCATCAACGACATCCTGGATTTCTCCAAGCTTGAGGCCGGCATGGTCGACGTGCGGCCGGAGCCGACCGAAGTCGCCCGCATCATCGATGACACCCTGGTCCTTCTCGAAGGGCGGGCCGCAGAGAAGGGCCTGGCGCTGTCCCAGACCATCGCGCCTGACGTCCCTCAGGGCGTCCTGCTGGATGGGGATCGCTTGCGTCAGATCCTGGTCAATCTGACCGGCAACGCCGTGAAATTCACCGACAGTGGTCAGGTGTCGATCCGGGTGGACACCACGGATGGCGGGCAATCCCTGCGCATCGAGGTCGAGGACACCGGACCGGGCCTGGACGCGGCGCATTGCGCCAGACTGTTCCAGCGGTTCCACCAGATTGATGGATCGCTGACCCGCCGCCACGGCGGCACGGGCCTTGGACTGGCGATCAGCAAGGGGCTGGCCGAGGCGATGGGCGGATCGATCAGCGTGATCAGCCAACCCGGGAAAGGATCGGTATTCCAGCTGACCCTGCCGCTGCAGGCAGCGGAACTGCATGAAGCCGCGCCGGCGGAGGCCGAAGCCATTTCCTTCGTAGGCCGCCGGGTGCTGGTGGTGGACGACAACGCCACAAATCGTGAGTTGGCCCGGCGCATTCTTGAAATGTTTGAGTTCGAGATTTCCGAGGCCGATGGCGGCCACTCGGCTCTGGACCAGTTGCTTCAATTCCCGTTCGATCTGGTCCTGCTGGATCTGCGGATGCCCGACCTCGACGGCCGCGAGGTGTTGACCCGCCTGCGGGCAAACGCCGGACCGAACCGCCGCACACCGGTAATTGCCTTCACGGCCGACGCCGAAGCCGGCCATGGCGACAGCCTCGACGCCTTCGACGGGATTGTCCGAAAACCCATGGATACGATGGGACTGGTCGCGGCGATCGCGCGCGTGATCGCCGCTGACGCTGGTGAGCCTGCCGCCAGGTCGAACGGGTCCTTCGACTGAGCCCCCGCTTATGTTTAGAGCGGGTTGCGGGCAGAAAACCGGTTCCCACTTTTCCTCAATCCGCTCTGATGCACGGGCCTTGCCGGGCGCAGCCGGACCGAGGATGTTCGGCGCAACCGCTGTTCAGGGGATGCAATATGGAAACGCGATCAGCCCGGCAGGGCCTGGCCGGCGTCGAGATTGACGCGGAGGCTTTCATCCACCCGACAGCCCAGATCTACGGCCATGTTCAGGTCTCTGCCGGCGCGTCGATCTGGCCGAACGTGGTGATCCGCGCTGAA
Source organism: Phenylobacterium sp. (assembly GCF_044358365.1). Lineage (GTDB taxonomy): Bacteria > Pseudomonadota > Alphaproteobacteria > Caulobacterales > Caulobacteraceae > Phenylobacterium. Next base: position 10,697 of record NZ_JBIKNZ010000044.1, read on the forward strand.
TCCTATTCGGTCCGCATCGGGCGCGGGACGAACATCCAAGACTTCGTGATGATCCACTTCGGCGCCGGAAGCCCCACGATCGTCGGTGAGGATTGCTCGATCACCCATCACTGCACGCTGCACGGATGCCGGATCGGCGATCGTGTGCTGGTCGGCATCGGGTCGACGATCATGGATGGCTGCGAGATCGGCGATAACAGCATCATCGCTGGCCACGCCTTCCTGAAGGAGGGCACGATCATCCCGCCCAACTCTATCGTCATGGGCGCGCCGGGCAAGGTGGTTCGCGAACGCGACAACAGTGCGGCGAACGCCTTCAATGCGTGGATGTATCACCAGAACGCCATCGCCTATGCCAGGGGCGACTATCGGTTTTGGGACAGCGCGGCGTTCAAGGCGGCTGCAGCGATAGAACGTGCGCGGCTGGCGGCGCTCTACGGCTAGCTGAAGCCCATTGTGGCTCAGGTTTCGACAGGCCAGGCAGGCTGTCGACCGGCGCAGCTTGACGATTCGATATTTCGCGATATATAGAAATAAAGAGAACCGAAACGGAGATTTCCATGAAGCGCCTTCATCTGCATGTCAGCGTCCCTGAACTGGGCCCCTCGATCCAGTTCTACGAAACCCTGTTCGGCGCGCCGCCCAGCGTCGTCAAGGATGACTATGCCAAGTGGATGCTGGACGATCCTCTTGTGAACTTCGCGATCTCGCAGCGTGGAGCGGCGGCAGGCGTGGAGCATGTCGGCATTCAGGTGGACTCTGCCGCCGAACTGGACGTTCTGGCGACCCGGCTCAAGGCGGCAGGGGAGGTTACGTTCGACCAGGATGCCGCCACCTGCTGCTATGCGCAGTCGGACAAGAGCTGGGTCACAGATCCGGCCGGCGTTCGCTGGGAAACCTTCTACACCTTTGGCGAGGCCACGTCTTATGGCGAGGATCGCGACGTCGCCAGGGCTGCGGCGCCAGCGGCCTGTTGTGGTCCGACCCCGGTCGCCGTCGAGTCGGTCAAATCGTCAGCGTGCTGCTGATGCATCCTTCGACGGCGGTTCTGGCAATGTCGGCGCTGGCCCATGAAGGGCGGCTGGCGATTTTCCGCCTACTTGTGCAGGCCGGACCTGAAGGCATGGCGGCGGGTGACATTGCGCGAGCCACCGGCATGTTGCCGAACACGCTCTCGACCAACCTGAACATCCTGAGCGGCGCGGTCTTGATCGCGTCGCGACGCGAGGGGCGTTCGATCATCTATACGGCGGCCTACGACCAGATGCGGGATCTGCTTGCCTTCCTGATTGAGGACTGCTGTGCGGGCCGGCCCGAGGTCTGTGCGCCGCTGGCCACCGTCGCCAGGGGCGCGTGTTCTGCCGAGGTGATCTCATGCTGAGCGATCTGCCGCTCAATATCCTGTTTCCTTGCAACGGCAATTCTGCCCGCTCGATCCTGGCAGAAGCGCTGATGAACCGGATGGGGCGGGGGCGCTCCCGCGCGTATTCGGCTGGGTCTATGCCCAAGGTGCAGGTCAATCCACACGCCCTGCCGCTGGACACGCCGGATCACGTTTCGCTGCGACGCGAGTTGAGTAGTATCGGAACCAGCGCTGGCGACGAAAAAGTATGAGCGACCCGGCGCGGCGGTGCGTGGCGGAGGGCCTGGGCACGGCGCTGCTGCTGATGGTGGTGGTGGGCTCCGGCGTGATGGGGGAGTCCCTGGCCGGCGGAAATGTCGCCATCGCCCTGCTTGGCAATACGCTGGCGACCGGCGCCGCGCTCGTGGTGTTGATCACCGTCTTCGGGCCGATCTCGGGTGCGCACTTCAACCCCGTCGTTTCGATGGTTTTCGCGCTGAGGCGGGAATTTTCCGCAGGGGTGGCGGCGGCCTATGTGGCCGCGCAGACCGTTGGCGCAGTGCTTGGCGTATGGGCGGCGCACGCGATGTTCGCCGAGCCTGTCCTGCAGGTCTCGACCAAGCTTCGTGACGGGCCAGCGCAGGCGTGGTCGGAGGTCGTGGCGACATTTGGCCTCGTTGCGACCATCCTCGGCGTGGGGCGGGCGCGACCGGATTTCACGGCGGTCGCCGTCGGCCTCTACATCACCGCCGCCTACTGGTTTACGGCCTCGACGTCCTTCGCCAACCCGGCGGTGACCATCGCACGGTCACTGAGCGACACCTTCGCCGGGATCGCGCCGACGTCCGTTCCGGCGTTCATTGCCGCGCAGATAGCGGGCGCCCTGATCGGGCTCGCCGTCATGCGCTGGTTGCTGACGTCAACGAAGGCCTGATCGACTATTCCGCCGCCATCGGCAGGATCACCGCCTCGCGCCCACCCCGCACCAGACCGCCGGGCAGGGCGCCGGTATGGACGCCGTCCTCGAAGGTCACCTGACCCGACTTGATCGTGAAGCGATAACCCTCGGTGCGCTGCACAAGGCGGCGGCCGCCGGCCGGGAGGTCGTTGATCGCTTCCGGCCGGAACAGTTTCAACGTCTCGAAATCGATGATGTTCAGGTCGGCCAGCAGGCCCGGCTTCAACTGGCCGCGGTCGTTCAGGCCATAGGCCTGGGCGGTGTCGCTGGTGAGCTTGCGGACCAGGAATTCCAGCGGGAACTGCTCGCCCTTGGTGCGGTCGCGACCCCAGTAGGTGAGTATGAAGGTGGGCATGCCAGCGTCGGCGATGACCCCGCAGTGGGCGCCGCCGTCGGAGAGACCGAACAGCACATTGGGGTGCTGCATGTTCTTGCGGAAGAAGTCGAAGTTGTAGGTCACATAGCCGCCGAGCGGCTGGTAGAACAGCTCCTGACCGGCGTCGCGCAGCAGCAGGTCGTACATCATCTCCAGCGCCGAGACGCCGGCGGTCTCGGCCATGCCGGCGACGCTCTGCTCGCGGTCGGGCTCATAGTTCGGCCGCTCACCCAGCGGGAAGATCCGCCAGAGCAGGCTGCCGGACCCAAGGGATGTGGCCAGGGCCGCGTCGCTGGGCGAGGTTCCGATCGCCGCGCGGATCAGCGGGCTGTCTTCCGACAGGATCGCGGCGCGGATCTCCGGTTTGGCCATCAGGGCCAGCCGCTCGGCCAGGGCCAGGGGGGCGACCTTGTCCCGGAAGGTGGGGCTGGCCACGAAGACGTGGAAGTTCGAGGTCAGGCCATGGAGGATGCCGGTCGGCCGGCCGGCGATCTGGGGCCGGATGTCCATACCCTCGGCCCGGGATTCCTCGGCGATGTTGTACATCTTGTTGCCTTCGTAGGCCTGGGCGGAGGTGGCGACGAGCGTGACCGGAAGACCGGTTTGCTCGGCGAAACCCTTGACCCATTTCCACTCGTCGTCGTCGCCCAGGTGATCGGACACCATCTCGAAGACGCCGTGGCGCAGGCCCTTCATGGACAGGCCGAGCGCCAGCATCTCGTCCGAACCCGCGAAGGTGCCGGGCATGTAGACGCCCTTCAGATCCTTGTGCAGCAGGGTGCGGGAGGTGGAGAAGCCGAGCGCGCCTGCCTCGACCCCTTCGCGCACGATGGCCGCCATGCGGGCGATTTCGTCGGCGTTGGGCACATAGTCGGTGTTGCAGCGGTCGCCCAGCACATAGGCCCGTACGGGCGCGTGCGGTACGTGGGTGCCGATGTCGATGGCGCGCGGCTTGGCCTCAAGCGCGTCGAGATACTCCGGGAAGCTCTCCCACTGCCAGTCGATACCTTCATGCAGGGCTGCGCCGGGGATGTCCTCGACGCCTTCCATCAGTTCTATCAGGAAGTTGCGTGCGTCGGGGCGAACCGGCGCGAAACCGACGCCGCAATTGCCCATGATGGCGGTGGTTACGCCGTGCCAGCTGGAAGGCGCCAGCAACGGGTCCCAAGTGGCCTGGCCATCATAGTGGGTGTGGATATCGACCCAGCCCGGCGTGACGATCTGGCCGGTGGCGTCAATCTCGCGCCGCGCCGCGCCGTCCACCTTGCCGACCTGGACGATGCGGTCGTTCTGGATGGCGATATCGCCCACGAAAGGCGTCTCGCCCGTGCCGTCGACGATGGCGCCGTTGCGGATGATCAGGTCGTACATGGCGGTCCTCCTGGCGCTGTCGTCGCGCACTTCGGGACATGATACTGAGCCGCCGTAGGGGAAACACCAGCGATTTCAGGAGGGGCCGTACGCAGGACCTACCTGACCGCCACGACCTCGATTTCCGCGCCGTTGAGGAGGGCCACGTCGCCGACCCCCTTGCCTCTAAGCGCTGCGGAAAGGGGCGAGGCATAGGAAATGCTGCCCTTTGCAGGGTCGGCCTCATCCTCGCCGACGATACGGAAGGTCTGGCGACGCCCGTCTTCGCGCTCGACCTCGACGGTGCAGCCGAACTGAACCACGCCGGTCTGATCCTCAGGCTCCGTGAGCTGGGCGGAGGCGCGGCGGGACGACCAGTAGCGCAGGTCACGCGTGGCGCGCGCCATGGCGGTGCGGTCAGCGCTGATGCCGCCGTCGGCCTGGGCGGCGGCATAGGCCGCGCGCGCCTGGGCCAGTTCCGCCTCGATCGCGGCAAGGCCTGTCGCGGTGACCAGGTTGGGATGAGGCGAAACGGGACGATCCGGGAGGTTGGCCGCCTGGGCCTCGTAGTCTTCTTCCCGGGTGAATGCGACGGCCATGGCGGCAACTCTAAAAGGACACGGCGAAATCGGCGACAGCCGATGCGGTCAGATGGCTACGTGTTCGTCCACGGTGCCGAGGCTGGCTTCAAAATCCTGCAAAATATCAATGAGTTGAATGGCATCTGCATGTATCGGCATGCCGGCGTTGAACTGATAGCGCCAGTAGGTCGCAATGTGGCTGATCAAGCCGCAACCCTCGCCCAGGGCCAGGAACATCTCCGGTGACCTGAGCAGGAAATCTCGGAAGGCGATGGCGTTACCCTGCTCGATGAGGTTGCCGAAGGTCTCATCGTAGATGGACAGATGGCCCATCACCGTCCTCACCTGCCGCTCCATCTTTGCCCGCAAGCGGAATTTTGTCGAGTCGAGATCCTTGAGCGTGGCAGCGTCCACGGCGCCAATGACGCGCACCCTGCTGAGCTCTGCGAAAACTTCCTTGATGTCTGGCCATAGGCTGTTGAGGACCCATTTGTAGTAGAGGAAGCCCTTCCAGGCGAAGATGCCTTCCTTGTAGTTATTGGGCTCCAGGCGGAGTGTCAGTCGCAACGGCTCCAGACGCGAGTCTGTCTGGGCGGACAGCAGGGCTTCGACCAGACGTGAGGTGTTGGCTTCCGTGCCACCCCGGGTATCCCGGTAGGCGAGATCGATCAGCTTGGTGATTTCGGAAGCGACGAAGCGCTGCATGCGCGCCCGATCGGGGGCCGAGATTTCGAAGTGGGACGGGCTGATGCTAAAGCCGCGGCGCTTCAAATGTTCGCGCAGCAGGAAGGGGTCGAGCGAGGGCAGTTCGTCGATAGCTTCCAGGACGCCGACGTCGCGCGCTAAGTCGGGCGCTTCGCCGCGCAGTTCCTCAAGCGTTTCAAGCCAGCCGCGCTCGGCCACAAATATCGAGCGTCCGCCCAGACCGAGATCTGATCTGGTGAAGGGTATGATCAACTTGGTGGCGCTGAAGCGGTGGCGGTCGAAGGACTCCATCTCCTGGGCGCGCAGTCGATGGCGAACAATCACTGCGCCGTTCAGACTGCTGGCTGTGAAGAAGGGGTACCTTAGATGATCTGGGTTGTCGGCGTTTCGAGCGGCAAGTGCAGCCAGATTCAGGACGCGGCTGGTCGACGCAGTCTTCTCGAGGCCACGCAGGCTTCGATATGTGCGGTCGACAGCCTTGGCCAAAGCAGTGTGCTCCTATTTTGCTCAGTACGGCATCCTGACGATGTCTGACGCTGCCGATGTCGGTGGGCTGTTGCGACGGTTTCTTACCCCTTAAGAGAAAGTCCGTAACCGATTTACACTATAAGAGTGTGAACAGCGGGCCGATATTTCGGCCCTCCTGTTGTCGGGGGTGGGCGTCGACGTGGACCCCTGGCGGCTGATCCGTCCACAGCCAGTAAGGGGCGGATGCTTGCATCATGAGGGGATCGCGAACAATTTGCGCCGGTGAGCGATGCGGGAACCAAGATTCGGGGCGTGGTCGGGATCGCGCTGGTGGCGACAACGGCGTCATTTTGCGCGCCAGGTTGGGTTCTGGCCCAGACGGCGACTTTTCCGACCGCCCTCGAGCGCGAGGCTTTGCTGGTCTGGCTCCAGCGGGAAACGGATATCCTGCCTTCCCAGGTAGTGGCGGTCACGCCCCAGGCGGTAACCTCAATCGTCTCGACCTTTCCAGCAGGCGTCGGACGAGGTCCGCGCATCGTGATTCGCGCCGAGGCGCTGAGCCCCGAGGTATTTGCCCGGACCGGCGCCATGTCCTGGCACGTCTCGTTGAACGCCGATTGTCAGAACCGGCGCGTCAAACTTGGCGAGACGACGGGATACTCCGAACGAAATCTGCTGGGCGTCCGCAAGATGCTGCGCGAGGTCGAGACCGTGTGGCGGGCGCCAGAGCCCGGTACGGCGCTCGAACACGCCTGGCGCGCGGCTTGTGATCCAGGGTTCACCGGCCCGTTCCGATCCTCAAGCGTGAAGTTGGCCCAGGTCGACGCCGCGCCAACCGAAGGCGTCCCCGGGCCACCGCCTCCGGCTGAGAGTCCTCAGCCAGCCGAGAGCCCGACACCGGTCGTCGTCGCCAGGGCTGCACCCCCGGTCACGGTGATGCCGCGCGTGCTGCCCGCATCTCCCCGCGCCGGGGGGCCGTCGGTTCAGCTGGGCGCGATGACGACCGATCAGGCGGCGCGCAATCTGCTGAATGGCCTGTCGGGACGAATGCAGGGCCGCCGGACCTGGGTAGAAAAGGCTGACGTGGGCGGGCGCACCTGGCATCGGGCGCTTGCCGGCGGGTTTGCCGATTTCGCGGAAGCGTCGCGTTTCTGCGGCAATCTGAATGCCGCCGGCGTATCCTGCTTCGTCCGGAAGTCGCGGGCCGGCTAAAGCCTGTCCGTTTCAGATGGAATCGTCTGAAACGGGTAAACAGGCTCGTTTTCATACATTTAGAGCGCGACGGGCGCTTGAACCGGCATCCACTCCAAGCTGTCGCGCTCTGGCGGCTACAGCCTCGACTGGACGCTCTGGCCGATCAATGCGACCCTGCATACGTCTATTGTGACGGCGCGAGTGCGGCAGTTCAGTCGCCGAGGATGAACCCAGTTCGGTCCATGCTGGCAGGATTGAGACGGATCTTGATGAGCCCACTGGTCGGGCTGGTTGCGACGGCGGTGGCGTTTACGCTGGCCGTGGCGCTGGGGCTGGCGACGGCCAGCTGGCAGGCCGAACGCTCGGCCTACGAAGCCAGAATTGTTTCCCTGAGTCGCGCAGCAGCCGAGTCAGACGCCGGATTGAGGGCCGAGCTGGTGAGTTGCCGCGCTGAAGGGGCGCTGCCGCGGCCGCAGGTCGTTGTGGCCGCCCGAGCCGAGACGTCGGCGGAGGCGCGGCGTCTGCTGGAGCGGCAGCCTGAGGGCATCGACGCCTGTGCGCGCATGGAGAGCGCCGACCGGGCGGTGCTGTCGAACCTCAAGAAATGATCCGTCGCGCGGGAGCCCTTGGTGTTCTGGCCGCGATCTCCGCGCTGGGCCTTGCCGGCTGTCAGAGCCTGTTTCGACCCAAGCCGCCGCCTGTTGTCGCGCCGCCTGTCGCTGCCGCACCGGCTCCCCCGGCGCCCAGGGCGGTCGCGCAGCGACGGGTTCGGCCCGCGCCGCCGCCGCGTAGCTGTGTGCCCAAGACCCTGCCTGCTGCTCCAGGCTATCCGGACACAGAGGCCGCACTGCGCGCCGCTGCTGGCGCGGCGGATCGCTATCAGCTGCTGGCCGCCGGGCGCATCCTGCGCCAGCAACGGCTGGAGGATCTTGAACGGGTGATCGCTGGCTGCCGGTGATGGCGACCAACGCAAAACACCCCGGCGGATGGCCAGGGCGTTCGCCGTTCAGATAGCTTATTCGATCAGAACCGATACTGCAGTTCCAGGCTGTAGTTGCGCGGCGGCACGTAGGAGACCGTCTGGTTGATGAAGCCCCAATTGGGCTGAACGGCCGTCAGGCTGTTGATACGCGCGCCACTGATGCCGGCCGAGCCGCGCTGATCGAAGATGTTCTTGATCGAGGCGATCAGTGTGTACTTGCGGTCCTTGTCGTTGAACAGCAGGCGGGCATCTGTCTGGCCAAACGCCTTGGCCTGGCTGTAGTAGCGGTTGAAGACCGAGTAGTAGGTCTTGTCACGCCAGACGTAGGTCAGCGAGGCTGACAGGTTACCGGGCTCAAGGTTCCAAGTGTAGTTGGCATTGACGGTCACCCGGTGCGGCGTGGAGGACGGCAGGCCCTGGCCCTTCAGGTCCTGGTTCAGCGACTGGGTGTTGATGGCGCCGGTGGCGGTGGTCGGCGAAAGCGCCGCCGCCGTGTTGCCCGAGAGCTGGGCGCCACGCTGCAAGCCACGCGGGTCATCAGGGTCCTGGAAGCAGCATCCGTTGCGGACCTCCGCCTTGAGGTAGGAGTAGTTGGCCAGGATCTGCAGGTTCTCGATCGGCTGCCAGACAGTCTCCACTTCCAGACCGTAGTTCACCGCCTTGGGTAGATTCACGAACTGCGTCTGGTTCGCGGACAGTACGGTATTGAAGAACGAGATTGGAACCTGGATGTTATGATAGTCGTAGAAAAAGAGTGACGTATTGATCTGGAGATTTCCATTGATCGTCTTCTTGAGGCCGATCTCATAGGCGTCGATCTCTTCCTTGTCCGTGGTGACAAAGGTGTTGAGGGTGGTGGTGCCGGAGTTGAATCCGCCCGCCTTGTAGCCGCGTGAGTACTTGGCGTAGGCCAGGGTGTCGGGGTCGGGTTGCCAGTCGATACCGAAGGTGCCGGTGATCGCATTCCAGTTCTGATCCAGCTGGCGGTGGCGAATGCCCGTGGTGGGATCGGTGTATATCCCGGTCACCCCACCCACGACCGAGCGGTCGAGAGTGGGCACGCCGGCCAGCACCGAGAAGCCCGGTGCGGCCGCGTCGGTGATATCCACCGGGCGGCCGGTCAAGGTGCTGATCGGGCAACTGGCGGTGTAGAGGCACATCAATCGCGCACCCTCGAACGAGCGCTTGCGGTCGTAGGTGTAGCGAAGGCCGGCCGTGACCTTGAAAGTCTCGGTGGCCTGCCAGTCAACCTGGCCAAAGGTGGCGTAGGATTCGTTGGTGTTTTCCGAGGTGCCATAGGCGTAGCGGCGCAGCGGATTGCCCGCCACCGCAACGCCGGTCTGGGTCGTGGGCCGTTCGAAACGGGCGTCATCGGGGAAACGCGCATCCGAGAGGGTGTAGTTGGAGCCTTCCCGGAACTGATAGATCCCGAGCAGCCACTGCAGGGGCCCATCAGTGGTCGAGGTGATGTTGATTTCGTTCGAGAACCACCACACCTCTTCCTCGTACTGATTGTGCTGGCGGGGGAAGTAGAGGGCGTTGGTGATCTGGCCGGGGAGGACAGCGGTCGTCACCGGGTTCCGCGCCGGGATCGGCAGCAGGAACGGCGCCTGACGCGAGGTGCCGTCGAGGTCGGTTTGCAGGCGGTAATCGTAGTAGTTGTATCCGCCCGTGTACTTCACATCGAAGGTGTCGGCGTGGAAGGTGACGTTCGCGGCGTAGGTGTTGCTCTCGAGGTTGATGTAGTTGCCGTCATCGGTGTCGAAGCAGAGCTGGCAGGTGTTGCCCGGCAGCGCCAGGGGGCCACCGAAACCAGCCGCATTGGGTGTCAGGCTGGCCTGAAGCGGGTTGAGGTTGTCGCGGATGCCGTAGGTGGCGGTGGTGCGCCCGCCGGGACCGCGGCCAAGGGTGTGCCACTCGGTGGTCGAGGCCTTCACCCACCATTCGAGGCGGTCTGTGATGGTTCCATCCAGCTGGCCTTCGACGGTCCAGTAGGTGCCGCGGTTGCCCTCGTCCTCGCCGTTGGGGTTGAGGTTCGTGTAGGTGCCCTTGCCGATGTCGCTCCAGGACGCCGCCAGACGGCCACGTATCCCGAACAACAGTGGCCCCGAGGTCGCGCCCTCGATGACCTTCAGGTCGTCGCTTCCGTAGCTTCCGCGCAGCTCGCCATAGAACTCGTCAGTCGGACGCTTGGAGATGATGTTCAGCGCGCCGCCGATGGCGTTCTTGCCGTAGAGGGTGCCCTGGGGACCCCGCAGCGCCTCGGTGCGCTCAATGAACAGGGTCGATTGGGCGAAGGCCGTTACCGACGAGGTGTAGGCGCCGTCGTTGTAAAGGGCCACGCCACCTTCAACAGAGCGGTTGTTGGAGAAACGACCGATGCCGCGCAGCGCGATCCGGTCATTGTTGGTGGAATAGGACAGGCCCGGCGTAAAGTTGGTCAGGTCCTGAACCGAGTTGATCCCGACCAGCTCGCGACGCTCATCGGTGAAGGCCGAAACGGCGACCGGAACGTCCTGCAGCGATTGCTCGCGCTTCTCGGCGGTGACCACCAACTCTTCGATTTCATTGGTATTCTGGGCGAATGCCGCCCCGCTGGCCGCTGTGCTCATCGCGAACACACAGGACAGCAATATGCTCTTTCTGGATTTCATCTGGACGTTGCCCCCTAGCGTATTCTGACACGGCGCGTTTGCCGCGCTTGGTTTCGAATGTCCGGCATGGCGGAGGTCAGGTCAACAGACTAAGGCGAAAATCTGTTGAAGTCTGGCCACGGCCGTCGAATTGTGGACGCGAATTCGCCGCATTCTCGCCGTCGCGGTCAGGCGGACGCCTACTCGGAGATTTCCACCGCCTCGGCCTTGCGGCCTTCCTTTTCCGCCAGACGCGCGCCACCGAGGATGCCGGGCAGGGCGTAGTTGCCCTCGTGGCAGGCGTATTCGTACATCGGTCCCCGGGTGGCGTTCAGCGCCATCTGGGCGCGCCAGACCTGGGTGTAGACCTTGGGGTCCTGCACGCTGAATTCATAGAGGATCTGACTGGCCGACGTGCGGGTGAAGCGTTCGGTGACCCTGGCGTCGGGCGAGAGGAACAGGCTGGCGCCGAAGTAGGGACGAAGGCTTTCCTGCGGGTTGAAGTTCGTGGTCTCGACCACGAGCGTGTCGCCCTCCCACCAGCCGATCGAGTCGCCCATCCACTGTTGCAGGCTGACGCGGGGTTTGGTCCGGTCGACGATGGGGATCAGGCGGGCGTCGTGGTTCATCTCCACCACGATCACGACATGGTCGCGCGACTGCTGGATCTGATAGTTGTTGTTGTAGAGCACATTCATCATCGGCGGTCCTGCGGTGGAGCCGAAGCCAAGGACGCAGCGTTCGCCCAGGGGCCGACCCTCGGGGCCGTCGAAGTTGGTCCGGGCGCTGGCCAGGGTGTCGGCGAAAAGTTTCCGGCCCGCGGGGCTGTAGGGCAGTTTGCCGTCGGCCGGGTCGATCAGCCAGGACGTGCGCACTTCGCCATTGATGCGCCCGTAGCTGACGCCGGGGTCGATCCAGACGGTGTTGTAGCCGCCGGGATCGTCGGCCTTGGGCGGTGCGGGGGCGTTGGGGTCGGTGGGCCGGTTGGAGGCCGCCATGCCTCTCGCGCGGGCCGCTTCAGCCGCCCTGGCCTGGTCCTCGGTGATGGTGAGCGTCTTGAAACTGGCCGGGCGCTCCAGGCTGATGAGGGAGGCGTTGGTCCAGGTCCCTTCGAGATCCGGCTGGCCGAAGCCATTGCGCGGGGTCTTCCAGGTCTGGGCGTGGGCGCTCGTCGCCAGGGCGGCGATCAGCAGGGGCAGGATCAGTCGGCGCATGGGGCTCAGGCCTTCTTGTCGGTCAGGGCGGCGTAGACGGCCCTGGGGCTGATGTCGCGGACGGCGGGCGTGCCGCCGCCGGGGATCGAGCCGTTGAGGTTCTGGATCATGCCGACGAAGACGATGTCGTGGGTGGGGTCGATCCAGAACCACGTGCCGAAGGCTCCGCCCCACCAGTAGCTGTCGATGCCCTGGGGAATGCCGCTGATCGCCGGGTTCTCGTGCACGGCGAAGTCCATCCCGAAGCCGATGCCTTTCTGGACGGGTCCATAGAGATCAACCCCGACGCCGGGGCGCAGGACCGACTTGCGCATCAGCTTGACGGTCTCGGGCTTCAGAATTCGCGCGCCTTCAAGTTCACCGCCATTCAGCAGCGCCTGGCAGAACCGGAAATAGTCGGCGGCGGTGGACGAGAGGCCTCCCGAGCCGGAGAGGAAGCGCGGCCTGGTGGTCTGAACTCGTGGCTCACCGGCCGGGACCAGCGTTCCTGCGGCGTAGGTGTGGATCCGCACGACGCGCGAGACCTTGGCCGGATCGACCCAGAAGCCGGTATCCGGCATCTTCAACGGCGTGAAGATGTGATCCTGGAAATAGCGATCCAGCGGCTTTCCGGACAGTTTTTCAACAACGTAGCCCTGGATATTCACGCAGGGACCATAGGCCCAGTCCGTGCCCGGCTGGCTGAATAGCGGCAGCTTCGACAGCTTGTCGATCATGCCCTGCAGGTCTGTGGCGGAAAGCGCGTCGGCCTCATAGCGGGCGCTGGTTCCGAAGCCTGCGGTGTGGCTCATCATCTGAGCCATGGTCATCGGACTGGCCTGATCGACGAGCACGCCGTCTGCGGTTCTGACCTTGAGACCTGCGAACTCGGGGATGTGACTTGCGACGGGATCGTCCAGCTTCCACTTGCCCTGTTCCCACAGCTGCATCATCGCCACGCCGCAGATCGGCTTGGTCATCGAGGCGATGCGGAAGATGCTGTCGATCGCCATGGGGGCCGGCGCGGAGATGTCCTGGCGACCGTAGGCGTCGAGGTTCACGACCTTGCCCTTGCGCGCCAGCAGCGTCACCGCCCCGGCCAGTTTCTGTTGGTCGACGAGGGCGTGCATCTCGGCGTTGAGCGCGGCCACGCCGGCGACGCTGAACCCGGCCGAGGCGGGCGGCTGAACCGAAATCCTGGCCCAGGCGGGTAGGGCGGCGAACGCCGCAGCCCCGGCGCCGGCGAACATCAGATTGCGGCGGTCCATTGTGGTCATCAGCGTTTCTCCCCGGCATCCGGTCCGTATGCGGACTCTGTTCAGGGAAAACTTCCCCCGAGCATCAAGTCTGGACCCTGCGTTTTGCGGATATGTTTCTGGCGCGGGCGGGGGCTGATTCAGGCTAGGCTTTTGCGGCAAACCAAAGGGGAATCACGTGGCACCAACAGTGGCGGCGACCAACCCGGCGCCGGCGGGGAAACAGCCGCTCTGGACGCAGCTCTACGTTCAGGTGCTGGTGGCTATCACGGCGGGCGCTCTGATCGGCTACTTCTGGCCGCAGACCGGCGAGGCGCTGAAGCCGCTGGGTGACGCCTTCATCAAGCTGGTGAAGATGATCATCGCCCCGGTCATCTTCCTGACCGTGGTCACCGGCATCGCGGGCATGCGCGACCTGGGCAAGGTGGGCGGGGTGGCGCTGAAGGCCTTCGCCTATTTCTTCGTGGTCTCCAGTTTCGCCCTGGTCGTGGGCCTGACCGTGGCCAATGTGATCCAGCCCGGCGCCGGCATGAATATCGACCCGGCCAGCCTCGATGCGGAGGCGGTCAAGGGATATGCCGCAAAATCTCATGACATGTCGGTGGTGGGATTCCTGATGGACGTGATCCCGACCTCGGTGGTGGGGGCGTTTGTCGACGGCAACATCCTGCAGGTGCTGTTCTTTGCGATCCCGTTTGGCATCGCCATGACCATGATGGGCGACAGGGCCGCGCCCGTATTGAACGTGCTGAACGCCACGGCTGAGGCGTTCTTCAAGCTTGTGGCGATCTTCATGCGGGCGGCCCCCATCGGCGCCTTCGGGGCGTTCGCGTTCACGGTGGGCAAGTACGGGATCGCCTCGATCGTGAGCCTGGCCGCACTGGTGGGGACCTTCTACGCCACCTCGATCCTGTTCGTGCTGGTGGTGCTGGGCGCCATTGCGGCCCTGAACGGCTTTTCGATCCTGAAACTGCTGCGGTACCTCAAGGAAGAGCTGCTTCTGGTGCTGGGCACCAGTTCATCGGAATCGGCGCTTCCGTCCTTGCTGGAAAAACTGGAGCGGGCCGGGGCCGAGAAATCAGTGGTCGGGCTGGTGGTGCCCACCGGCTACAGTTTCAATCTCGACGGCACCAATATCTACATGACGCTGGCGGCGATGTTCATCGCCCAGGCGCTGGGCATTGATCTTTCGCTGGAACAGCAACTGCTGCTGCTGGCGGTGGCGATGCTGAGCTCCAAGGGCGCGGCGGGCGTCACGGGCGCCGGGTTCATCACCCTGGCGGCGACACTGCAGGTGGTGCCCACGGTGCCATTGGCCGGCATGGCGCTGATTCTGGGGGTCGACCGGTTCATGAGCGAGTGCCGGGCGGTGACCAACTTCATCGGCAACGCCGTGGCGACGCTAGTGGTGGCCCGTTGGGAGGGGCAGCTGGATCGCGAGAAACTGGCGGCGGCGCTTGATGGCCATTCCGGGCCACTGGCGGCGCAGCCTGTGGAGACGGATTCCGACTGAGGCCTTTAGCCCGCCCAGCGCAACGTCTGCGGCTGGGCCTTGATGCTGCGTTTGATGGCCGACATCAGATCGGCGACCAGGATCGGCTTGGAGACAAAGTCGTTGAAGCCAAGGGCCAGGTACTCGGCCGGGCGGCGCGAATAGACGTCGGCTGTGAGGGCGATGGTGGGGATGTCGCACTGGCGGCCGCCCGATGTCCGCAGGAACCGCACGACCTCGACGCCCGACATGACCGGCATGTGGATGTCGATCAGCATGATGTCGAAGGCTTCGATCGACAGGCGTTCCAGAGCTTCCTCGCCCGAGTTCGCCATCGCACCCAGATGGCCGAAAGCGCCCAGGATCTCCTGCACCACGCGCAGATTCATGGGGTCGTCATCGACGTACAGAACCTTGAGTGGCCTGCCATCAGCGTCCGGACGTTCTGTCACGGTCTGGCCCCGTTGCGGTGCGCGGGGAAAGCGCCCGACTGGCCGTGCCAATGCAGGATGGCAACTTAACGGTTGGCTGACAGGCATGCTCAATGCTGATTAACCAGGTGTCGCCCCATCGCGCCCAGAGAACGAGGACCGCCAGCCCATGATCAAGCTGACTTTCTGTCTGGTGCGATTGCCGCACCTGAGCCGCGAGGCGTTTCAGGCCTACTGGTTCGACACCCACGGCCCGCTGGTGGCCAGCGTCGCCGATGAGCTGAAAATCCGGCGCTATGTGCAGCTTCACAGCCTGCCGCCCGAGGCCAGCGCGGGCCTGCGCGCCAGTCGCTCGGCGCCGGATGAGTATGACGGGGTGGCCGAGCTCTGGTTCGATAGCCTGGACGTCCTGGCCGGAAACGGCCGCCGCCCGGAAGCCCAGTCGGCGGCCGCGTTGCTGCTCGAGGACGAGCGGCGGTTCATCGACCTGCCGAAGTCGCCGTTGTGGTGGGGGCGGGAACGTGTCGTGGTCGGCACGGATCAGCAGGCATAGCGGCGTTCGATTGTAATCCGGCGACCATAGGGGTCGTAGGCGCGCTCCCGGGCGATGCAGACGGCCGGGGCGCGGCGGTAGCTGTCGTCGTAGCTGTAGCCACGGCCATGGTAGTCGCCGCCATAGCTGTCGTCGCGCGGGTCGTAGTCGTAGCCGTTGCTGTAGGGGTAGCTGCGGGTGGAATAGCCGCCGCTGTAGGTGGAGCGTCCATTGCTCTTGCTGGAGAGCGCGGCGCCCAACGCCAGGCCCGCAATTCCGGCGGCGACCGCGATGGCGGCCTTGTCGGAGTCCTTGCGGTGATGACGATAGCCGTAATCCCGGTAGCGGTCAGCCGATGCCGGGGTCGCTGCGGCGAGCATTGGTCCGGCCAGCATTGCGGCGGCGAGGGCAGCGGTCAGTGTCTTGCGCATGGGGCCTCCTGGGTCCGATGCTCCAGTTAACGATTCCCTGCGTGAACCCTGGCTGAACGGGTGTGTCAGGCAAACCCGGACGGGAGTTTTGCGTCGGGGGTCCGTCCTCAATACCGCTCATTCCGGCGAATGCCGGGAGGTGGATTCTCGTTTGAAGTGCAACAGGTGCTCGGAGAAGACCTCAACTGGGGTGCGGAAGTCCAGGCATTGTCGCGGGGTGT
>NZ_JBIKNZ010000101.1:0-8703 GCF_044358365.1 Phenylobacterium sp.
GGATGACCCATGCATGCCGGCCTCCTTCACCAGCATGCAGCTTGAATCACTCCATCACTGATTTGGGAATCCCTCCCGATTCACAGCGTAGGGAAACCGCTCTAGAATCCGGAAGCGTCGGATAACTAGCGCCCACGCAAGTTCTTCCGATCAGTCCGCGCGGCAGCCGGGTGCCCGGGCCTGAGCAGGCCTCATCGAGCTGGTCCTGGCTCAGTCCAACGGCGCTCGAAAGGTCCGCGCCGGCAAGGCCCGTGCGCGAAAGGTCCGCGTCGCGAAAGTCGGTGCGATAGAATCTTGAGTTCGAAAGGTTGGCGCCTGTCAGGTCTGCGGACCGGAACGAAGCCCTTGCGAATTCGCTGAAGGAGAGGCTGGCGCCATTCATCTGTGCGTCGCGGAAGCTCACGCCGCTGGCCTCAACGCGCCCGAAACTGGCGCCGCGAAGGGCTGCGGACTGGAAGTTGGCCACGCTCAGGCGAGCCCGCGAAAAGTTGGCGCCTGAAGCTTTCGCATCGCGGAGGTCGGCGCTTGAGAGATCTGCCTGTTCGAAATTTGCGCCATTCAGGGTGGCGGACCGCAGATCTGCATCGATCATGACGGTTTTCCGGAACGTCGCGCCTGAAGTCTCTGCTTCGGACAGATCGGCCATCGAGAGCGTGGCGCCGGTAAAAGAAACGCCCATCACCTTGGTGGACTGTAACTTCGCAGCAGTCAGATTGGCGCCGGTAAAGTTGGCCCCGCTCATTGCGGCGTCGCTGAGGTCGGCCTTGGTGAGGTCCGCGCCAGCGAAGTTGGACGCGTACAGCCGCGCTCCCCGAAGGTTGGCGCCGGTGAGGTTCGCGCCCGAGAAGTTGGCGCCCACGATCCGGGCGCCTGACAGATTACGGCCAGCCAGTTCGCAACCGATGCATGAGCCGCCAAATGAGGTCTGACGGGCCACTTCGCGGTCGCGCGCCGAGGCCGCACCAGCCGGCATCAAGGCGAACAGAAGCCCTGCGGCAGAGGCGGCGATGAGGAAGGCGCGGTACATTTCAGGACGCTATCCGGGAGAACTGAGCCTCACCAGTGCCTGCCATGACCTCTGAACGCCACTTAATTCGTGGTAATTTCCTTTAGGCTAACCGGCCTGACCCTCGGGGATTCTTCCTGCGCGGGTCCCGCAAGTATCGCAGATCATGGCCTGGCCCTTGCGCACGACGGCCGTGTCGCCACAGGCGGCGCAAATCTCTGCCTCCCGCAGACCGAAGGGACCACCGCCACGGCCCGCACCGGGCAGGAAGACCAGGTTGTCAGGCGCAGTACCGCGCGCAAACCCCTTGGAAATGTAGCGGGACGCTGGCTGGGGCTCCTCCGCCGCAACCCCATCGGCCTTGCCATGCCCAAGGCCGTCGGCGTTCAGCTCACCGGGATCAGCATTGCCCAGTTCGTCGCGTCCCAGATAGCTGATCCCGAGTTCCCGGAAGATATAGTCCAGGATCGAGGTCGCTGACTTCACCGTATCGTTGCCGGTGACCGGGCCTGCGGGCTCGAACCGGGTGAAGACAAAGGCGTCCACAAATTCGTCCAACGGCACGCCGTGCTGCAGGCCGATCGAGATCGAGACGGCGAAGTTGTTCATCAAGGACCGGAAGGCCGCACCCTCCTTGTGCATGTCGATGAAGATTTCACCGAGCTCGCCGTCGTCATATTCACCGGTGTGGAGATAGACCTTGTGACCGCCTACCGAGGCCTTCTGGATGTAGCCCTTGCGGCGATCCGGAAGTTTTCGGCGGGTGCGATCCCGTTCGATGATCCGCTCCACGATCCGGGGCTCAGCCTCTGCCAGAGGCGCCCGGACAGGCAGATCCGGCACTGACGGGATGTCGAGGGTGAAAGACGCGGGCGGCGGCGCCCGCGAGACCCTTGTTGCAACACCGTGACCCGCGAATGCGGCATTCACGTCAGCGACACTGGCCTCCCAGGGCAATTCGACTTCGAGAACTGGTGGAACATCGAGGATCGGCGCTATGGCGCGCAGAAGCTCGGCATGAGCGCGCGTTTCTATGAACGCGCCGGGGCGGAAAACGCGCTGCACATCCCCGCCCATTGCCGCGAGACTCTGGTGGGAAGCATCCCCCATAATACAGGCCTCGGCGACCAGGATTTCGTCAGGAGAGAAGCCGGACAACACCAGCACATCCAGATGTGGATCGACGAGTTGTTCCGGGGTTGCCCCCATCACATCGCGAAGGAAGCCTTCCCCGACAATCGGGGGTGCGAACGCCTGCGAGAGCCGCGAGACGAACGGAAGTTCGGCCTGTGCAGCCTCGATCTCCAGGGCTGTGAAGCCATGCGCCGCCAGGGATTGCGCGTTTACGCCGGGTGTATCTTCGAGGCTCCGACGGCCCAGCAGGGCCGTCCGCGCTGCGTCTAGATCGACGTCCAGAGCGCAAAAGCCCAGAATGGCGGCTTCCGACAGTACTCTGACCACTTCGCCGTCAGCCGTTTCGGCAAATGTAACCGGTCCTGACCAGGGCGCGGCATCCAGTCGTGCGCCAAGTCGCAGGGCTAGTTCCGGATCGCTGACCAGACCCAGGCGGACATCCAGCGCCAGGTCCTCGGTGGCCGCCCGGGCCTGCAGGAAGAGATTGCGGGCGGCGTCGCGCGCTTGGGGGCTGTCGTAGTCAAACCCCTGGGCCACCAGCCAGTCACCCAGACCCGCCAGGGCCAGCAGAAGGGGGCCATCGGTTTCAGCCGCCAGCGCGGTGATGGAGAGTTTGACGTGCGCCGAGAAACCGACTTCATCAAACGCCTGGTCACGCCAGAAACTCATGAGCTCAAGTCCGGCCGTGGGGAACCCTGCCGCTTCCGCTATGGCGGCAGCGTCCCGGGCGTTGTTGGCGGCAACCACGCGACCTGTGGTCCAGGCCGCCCGTGCGAGCGCTGACGACACGGGGGAGGCCGTTACAACCGGAGCCAGCGGTGCGGCAGACGGTGCGGCGCACGGCCAGTCGCTGGCGCCGGTTCTTGCAAGGGCGATGGCCTCGAGGATTGTCGCATCCTCGGCGCCAATCACCCGTGCGGCCTCCGAGGCGCGCGCCAGGCTGGTATTGCGCGCAATGTCAGCGCAGGCTTCCGGGTCGCCGTCGCAACGCAGGACCGCCTGCATCACAGCCTCCAGCCGCTCGCGCATCTGGCGCGCCGACGCGCGGGCCGCCTCGCGACCGCGATGCATGGCCTCCATGCGTTCGAGTGGCTCGTCGCCCGGATCCAGTACCTTCAGAGCGGGCGTGGCCGGGGCCAGTGCGATAGCCCCGAGGATCATCGCTTCGCTGAGGGCGTCGCGGAAACGGGTGCGCGCCCGGAGGTCCCTGGTCAGACCCTTGGCCTGAGCCTTGCCCGCCAGGTCATAGGCCCGCTGCTGGATCGCGGTCGCAAGATCTGTTCGCCCGTCAGCCCAGTCGATCCAGGCTTCGGTTCTGGCGTTGGTGAAGTGAGCAGGAGCCTCGACCTGCGCGACGCGATCGCGAAGCTCCAGGGTTCGCCCCTCGATTCCCGCGGCTGATGGTTCGCTGCTCATGGCCGACTCCGTGAGACGGCGATCCTAGGCGGCTCCGGGACGGTCCGGCAACAGATGTTGTGGCTACTTCCGCCGTCATCCCCAACATATTGGAGGAAGGCCGCTGAATCCGCAGTGCTGGACGGTCCGGGAACTCGCCCCTATAGTCCCGCCGAACCCAGCCCCGAAGAGCCCTGACCTTGTCCGTCCTGAAGACGATTTTTACCTGGTGGAACGGTGCGACCACCGGCATCTATTTCATCATCGCCAAACGGGGCCGGTTTGTCGGTCAGGATGAGTTGGGAAACCGGTACTATGAGGCCCGCGACACCCACGACAGCTATGATCGCGGGCGCAAGCGCCGGTGGGTTGTCTACAAGGGGTATGCCGACGCGTCCAAGGTGACGCCGGACTGGCACGGCTGGCTGCGATACACCTTTGACGAGCCGCCGACCGTCGAGCCCTTCGTGGTCAAGTCCTGGGAAAAGGCGCATCTGCCCAATCTGACCGGCACGATTCACGCCCGTAAGCCTCTGGGGGCGATCTCCCGAGGTGGTGAGCGCCAGCGGGCGACGGGCGACTACGAGGCCTGGAAGCCGGACTAGCTGTGACCTCCCGATACACGAGATCAGGGCCCGCGCGCCGACTTGGCCTTGGCCTTTTGGCCGGGACTGCGCTGGCGACCATGGTTTCGGCCCAGCCCGCACCGCCGGTAGCCCAGACGCCACCCGCGCCGCCGACGCCTGCTGCGCCGGCATCGGAAGAAGCGCCGCCCGCCACAGTCTCCACGCCGTCCACAGACGCGGCGACGCCGCTGACCGAACAGGAGGTTGCGCCGGCCCTGCCGCCCAAAGCCCGGGTGGCTGAGAAGCCGGTAGAAACCATCGTCCGGCGCGAGCGCTACAACATCGCGGTGTTGCAGGCACTGGACAAGGTGACGGCCGAAACACTGCGGTTCGAAGCACGGGTCGGGCAGCCGGTACGCTGGAAGGGCCTCATTTTTACTGTCAGCGCCTGCGAACGGTCGGCGCCAAATGAGCCGATCGCAGACTCGATCGTGTATCTGAAGATCGACTCGCAGCCGCGGCCCCAGCCGGGACGGCCGAGCCCGCCCTCGCGTGAGGCCTTCAAGGGCTGGATGTTTGCTGCGTCTCCGGGCCTTAACCCGTTGCAGCACGCCTCTTATGACGCCTGGGCGATCAGTTGCAGGACAAATGCGCCGCCCATTCCGGTGGCTGCCACGGCCGTCCGCCCGCCAGCCTCCCGGGCTCCCGCGGCGATCCCGGCCGTTCCGGCTGTTGTGACCGCCCCGGCTGCTTCTCCGGCGCCGACCGCTGCGCCGGCTCCCGTGACAACGCCTCCGGATCCGACACCTCCCGCGCCGTAGAAATCCGCCTTGATCCTCAAGGCCTCGGCCAGGCGCCGTCGATAGTCGGCGCGCTCGATCTCCTGGGCTCCGAAGCTGGCGAGATGGTCGGTGAGGAACTGGGTGTCCAGCAGTCGAAAACCTCGGGAGATCAGGTGGCCGACCAGATGCACCAGCGCGACCTTTGAGGCGTCGCGGCGACGCGAGAACATGCTCTCCCCAAAGAAGGCGCCGCCCAGGGATACGCCGTAGAGACCGCCCACCAGTTCGCCATCCTGCCAGCACTCCACGCTATGAGCGTGACCCAGCGCATGCAGTTCAAGATACAGGCGCTCGATCGGCCGGTTGATCCAGGTCTGGGTGCGCCCCGGGCCAGCGGCCGCGCACGCCAGCACGACATCATGGAAGGCCGTGTTCAGGCGCACAACGAAAGGCTCGGCGCGCACGGTTCGTGAGAGACGGCGTGAGACATGGAACGCATTCAGCGGGATTACACCGCGGCGCTCCGGGTCGACGAGGAAGACGCCGGGGTCTTCGCGCGCGTCCGCCATCGGAAAGACGCCGCGCGCGTAACAGTCGAGCAGGTCGTGAGCGTCGAAGGGCGGCATGAGCGTCGTCTACGCGCCATCACCAGGGCTGGAAACCACTCAGCTGGCGTTGGCCGCCATCCAGCGCTCCAGCCAGTGGATGTTGTAGTCGCCGCTCAGAATGTCGGGCTGATGCAGGAGTTCCTGAAACAGGGTGATGTTGGTGTCGATGCCGCCCACCACGATCTCGCCAAGGCAGCGATTGAGGCGGGCGATACATTCCTCCCGGTCGCGGCCATGAACAATCAGCTTGCCGATCAGGCTGTCGTAGAACGGCGGGATCGAGTAGCCGGCATAGAGCGCGCTATCCATGCGAACACCCAGACCGCCCGGGGCGTGGTAGTCGGTGACCAGGCCGGGCGAGGGGGCGAAGGTCTTCGGATTTTCGGCATTGATCCGACACTCGATGGCGTGGCCTTCGAAGACGATGTCCGATTGCTTGAAGGACAACGGCAGGCCGGCGGCAATGCGGATCTGCTCCCGCACCAGGTCGATGCCGGTGATGGCCTCGGTGACCGGGTGTTCGACCTGCAGGCGGGTGTTCATCTCGATGAAGAAGAACTCGCCATTCTCGTAAAGGAACTCGATCGTGCCGACGCCCAGGTAGCCGATGGCCTTGACCGCATCGACCACGACCTTGCCGATCTTCGCGCGGGCGGCGGCGTCGAGGGCCGGGGAGGGCGCTTCCTCAAGTACTTTCTGGTGGCGGCGCTGCAGCGAGCAGTCGCGCTCGCCCAGGTGGCAGACGTTGCCGAAGCTGTCGGCGATCACCTGCAGTTCGATGTGGCGCGGCGTCTGGAGGTAGCGCTCCATATAGACCGCGTCGTCACCAAATGCGGCCTTGGCCTCGGATCGCGCGGTCTGGACGGCCTCGACCAGATCCTCCTCGGACCTGGCCACCTTCATCCCGCGCCCGCCGCCGCCGGCAGCCGCCTTGATCAGGACGGGAAAGCCGATCTCCTTGGCCGCCGCGAGCGCCTCTTCCTCGGTCGTGACGGCGCCTTCCGAGCCGGGAACCACGGGAATCCCCACGGCCTTGACGGCCTGCTTGGCGGTGATCTTGTCACCCATCATCCGGATGTGCTCCGGCTTGGGACCGATGAAGGTGAAGCCGTGGGCGTTCACGATCTCGGCGAAGCGGGCGTTCTCGGACAGAAACCCATACCCGGGATGCACAGCCTGGGCGCCGGTGATCTCGCAGGCCGCAATGATCGCCGGGATATGCAGGTAACTCTTGGACGCAGGCGCCGGGCCGATGCAGACGCTCTCGTCGGCCAGGCGCACCCACATGGCGCTGGCGTCAGCTTCGGAGTGCACGGCCACTGTGGCGATGCCCATTTCCTTGCAGGCCCTATGGACGCGCAAGGCGATCTCGCCCCGGTTGGCGATGAGGATCTTGTCAAACATGGCGCTATTCGATGATCGCGAGCGGTTCACCGAATTCCACCGGCTGGGCGTCGTCGATCAGCACCTGCACGATCTTGCCGGCCCGGGGTGCGGGCACGGGATTCATGGTCTTCATCGCCTCGATGATGAACAGGGTCTGGCCGGCCTCCACGGTGTCGCCGACCTTCACGAAGGCGGGCGAGCCGGGGTTTGGCTGGAGATAGACGGTGCCGACCATGGGAGATTTGACAGGGTCACCGTTCGAGACGGGCGCAGCCTCGGCGACGGCGGCAGCCGCAGGCGTGGCGGCCGGTGAGGCGGCCACCGGCATCGGCGCGGGCGCGGCGTACTGGACCGTGGCGGCGGTGAGGGTCTTGACCACCCGGACCTTCAGGCCGCCGTGTTCGACCTCGATCTCCGACAGGCCGGTCTCGGTGAGGATGTCCGCCAGCTTGCGAACCAGACGCGTGTCAATCTGATCGGCGGGCGCCTTTGACGTAGTTGGCATGGAAACGGCCTCAATCCTTGGCTTGACGTCTAGCGGACCAGGCCCGCGGCGGCCTCAACGGCCAGTTCATAGCTGTTCGCGCCGAAGCCGGAGACCAGCCCCGTTGCGGCGAGCGAGACATAGGTTTCCCGGCGAAACGCTTCGCGCGCCGCCGGATTGGAGAGGTGGCACTCCACGACAGGGATGCTCAGCATCTTCAGCGCGTCGAGGAGGGCGATAGAGGTATGGCCGTAGGCGGCGGGGTTGATCACCAGGGCGCAGGCCGCCTCGCGGGCTTCCTGAATCCAGTCGACCAGGACGCCTTCGTGGTTGGACTGCCGGAACACGACTTCATGGCCCAGGGACCTGGCGCGGGCCTCGCACAGCACGCGCACGTCCTCCAGGGTCTGATGTCCATAGATTTCCGGCTCGCGGGTCCCCAACAGGTTGAGGTTAGGGCCGCTCAGCACATAGATCGGTTTGCCCATTCGGCTCCGCCGTCGATTCAGGTGTCTTGTAACGGGGGAGACGTCGCGTCACAAGCATGGCGACCGGAGTGGCGCGCTTGCAGCTGATTGTGAATGGAGAGGATCGGGCCTTTGACGGGGTCGCCGACGTGGCGGCGCTGGTGCAGGCGCTTGGCCTCGACGTGCGGAAAGTCGCCGTGGAGCTCAATCTGGAGATCGTTCCGCGCTCGACCTATGCCAGAACAAACCTGACGGACGGTGATCGGATCGAGATCGTCCATTTCATTGGAGGCGGTTGAGATGGACGGTTCTGCGCAGGCCGACGACACCTGGACAGTGGCGGGCCGGACGTTTCGCTCACGCCTGATCGTCGGCACCGGCAAGTACAAGGACTATGCCCAGAACGCCGCGGCCGCCGAGGCCGCCGGCGCCGAAATCGTGACGGTGGCGCTGCGCCGCGTGAACCTGTCCGACCCCAGTCAGCCGATGCTGGTGGACCATGTGAAGCCGGACCGCTTCGCCTTCCTGCCCAACACGGCGGGATGTTTCACGGGTGAGGACGCGGTTCGGACGCTGAGGCTGGCGCGTGAGGCGGGCGGCTGGGATCTGGTGAAGCTGGAGGTGCTGTCCAACACCAAGCACCTGCTGCCCGACATGGAAGAGACCCTGCGGGCGCTGAAGCTGCTGATCTCTGACGGGTTCCAGGTGATGGTCTATTGCTCGGACGATCCGGTCTATGCGCAGAAACTGGAAGACGCGGGCGCGGCAGCGATCATGCCGGCGGCGGCGCCGATTGGCTCCGGGCGGGGCATCCAGAATCTGCTGAACCTCGGCCTGATCATCGAACAGACCAAGGTGCCGGTGCTGGTGGACGC
>NZ_JBIKNZ010000102.1:0-8529 GCF_044358365.1 Phenylobacterium sp.
CTTCGCCAGGCGGCTGAAGACCTTACGCGGCCTCACACCCTACGAAGCCATCTGTACAGCTTGGGCCAACGAACCCCACCGCTTCCGGCTCGATCCGGTCCACTTGACCTCGGGACTGAACACCTAGCCTATCATTCCGACGCGGCAGCGGCGACGGCCGCAACGGCGCGACTGGTCTCCACCGGCGCTCGGGTCAGCACGGTTCAGGTCAATGTCGGCAATGTCGACGACGTCGGACGGTTGATGGAGGGTCTCCCCGACGATGGCGGGCCGCTGCATATCGTCCACAGTGCGGCGATGATCTACCCGACGTCGCTGCTGGACGCTGACATTGAGCGGTTTGGCGAGGCGATGCAGGTCAACGGCCTGTCACTGTTCTACCTCGTTCGCAAAGCCCTGCCGAAACTGTCGCGGGGCAGCAGCATCGTCTTGATCTCCAGCGCCGGGGCCAAGACTGCGTCTGCAAACTATGCCGCACTCGGCGTCGGAAAGGCGATGGCCGAGAGCCTGATGCGTTACTTCGTGGCCGAACTGGCGCCGCGGGGCATCCGTATCAACGCGGTCGCACCGGGTCTGGTCGCCACGACCTCGGTGGCCGGGATGGTGGGCGGCGAAGAGGCCGCCGCGCGGGTTTTCGAGCGCGCCGCCCGCTCCAATCCGTCGGGCCGGATGAGCCAGGACTCCGACTACGCCAGCGTGGTTCAGTTCCTGCTCAGCCCGGCCGCGCAGTTCGTCCAGGGCCAGGTGATCCATGCCAATGGCGGGGCCTACGTCGCAGGTTAGAGCGGCGGAGTGTCTCCATCTCCACCTAGCGTCGAGTAGAGCCTGCGCGCCTCTTCCGCCGGACCGCGGCGTTCGCCCAGAGCCTCCACAACGATCGCCACCACACGCCCACCGAGGGCGAACACCAGCCGGTCGCCGACCTTGACCGGTCGCGCGGGCTTGTCGAGGCGGGATTCAAGCCCGCCCCGCGTAAGGCGGATGCGGCGCTTCTCCACGAACTCGGCCGCCAACGTGCGGGTCTTGAAGAACCGGGCGCGCCAGAGCCAGAGGTCGGCGCGGCAGGTGTCGCCCTCGCTCACGCCTTGGCTATCCGGCGGCGACGTCGCGAACGCTGTATGGGCGCTGGTTCCTTTTGCAGCGCGGCCAGGGCGGCGAAGGGGGAATCGGGCGCCACGATCGGGCGCTTCTCCACGGCGAAGTCACGCTCGGCCCGTCGACGCCAGGCGACCGGCTCGCCGGGCTTGCGCACCGCGGCAAAGCCCAGGCCCTTGAGGATTTCGCGAACCTGCTCGTCGGTCCAGCCCAGTTCGGCCTGGGCCGGCTGGGAGAGGATCATGGCGCCGCCTTTTCCGACGCCGGCGCGCAGCAATTCATCCAGCCGCTCCAGTTGCACCACCGGAGCCACCCAGCCGCGCACGAGGCGCAGGCCGAACGCGGCCAGGGCGCGCGGCGACGGCGTCTGCGCCGGGGTGCGCCCGGGCTGATCCGCCGCCGGGCGCCAGTCCGGAACGTCGCGCGCGGCTAGAGCCTGGGTCAGCACCCGCGCCTCGGGGCCCAGCAGGCCCGGCATGAACACGGAGAACGCGCCCAGCCGAACGCCTAGACCCCTTAGAGTGCGACGTTCGACCTGGCTGAGGGCGCGGGCCTCGTTGCGCACGGTTGCCCGGTCAAGCACGCCGCCGGCCTCGATCAGCCGGAAGGCCAGGCCCCGCGCCAGCCCCTTGATCCGGCCGTCCGCCACCGCGGTTTCGAGCTTCTTCAGATCCGCCAGCCGGCGTCCAGCCTCGGCGACCAGAAAGGCTTCAAGCCTCTGGCCGGCTCTCTGCCGCGCAGACTCCGGACCAAGCTCACCCAGCAAACGGACCTGAGGCCGAAAGGGTTCGCCGCCGGTCAGCACGCCCGCGATGGCGCCGTGCCACAGCACCGCGCCGTCCGATGTCAGGGCGAAGGCGGCGTCATCGTCGCCGGCCAATCGGCCGAGGCGCTTGGCGATCTCGGGACCTACCGCGTGCAGAGCGGCCGCTCTCAGCGCCTTGTCCTCAAGGAGCGAAGCTCCCTTGGCGGCCTCGAAACTCACGCCCGCCAGCTTACCTACGAAGTGACCCTCAACCGTCACAGAGCCGTCGTCGGCGACGCCCGCGAGCATCTCCTCGCGCACCCTCAAGCCGCGCATCAGGGCGCTGGTGCGGCGGTCCACGAAGCGGGCCATCAGTTGCTGGTGCAGAGTGTCGGAGAGACGGTCCTCCAAAGCCCGCAACTGACCCTGCCATTTGGGAAGGTCGCCCAGCCAATCCGGCCGGTTGGCGACATAGGCCAGGGTCCGCACATTGGCCAGTCGGGTGGCCAGGGTGTCTATTTCGCCGTCGGCGCGGTCGAGGTGGGCGTACTGGCGAGCGATCCAGTCGTCACTGATCCTCCGGCGCCCGCTGGTCAACTGCAGGAAGAAGCCCTTGGCCATGCTGATGTGTTCGTCCGGCGCCAGCTTGCGGAAGTCGGGCGTCTGGCAGACCTCCCAAAGGCGGGCGAGCGCCACCTTGTCGCGCGCCCGGTACGCGACCTCTTCGTCGGCGGCCAGGGCCTTCAGCGTCTTCTCGTCCAGCGCCTCCGCGGCAAGACTGAGCCCCTGCCGCTCGGGCGGTCTGGCCAGTGACCCCAGCAAGGCGGGCAGGGCGCTGAAGTCCAGCCGGGAGTTCCGCCATTCCGCACTCACTACCGGTGCAAAGGTATGGTTCTCGACGGCTTCCACGAGATCCAGATCCATGTCGTCGCACTCGCCGGTGACGCCGAAGGTGCCGTTCGTCATGTAGCGACCGGCGCGCCCGGCGATCTGGCCGATCTCCTGGGCGTGGAGGAAGCGGCTGCGCTTGCCGTCGAACTTGTGCAGGCCGGCGAAGGCCACATGATCGACGTCCATGTTCAGGCCCATGCCGATGGCGTCGGTGGCCACCAGAAAGTCGACCTCGCCTGACTGATAGAGCGCCACCTGGGCGTTGCGGGTTCGTGGGCTGAGACTGCCCATCACCACGGCGGCGCCGCCGCGCTGGCGGCGGATCAGCTCGGCGATCGCATAGACCTGATCGGCGCTGAACGCGACCACGGCGGTCCGACGCGGCAGACGGGTGAGCTTCTTAGGACCGGCATAGGTGAGTGCGCTGAACCGCTCCCGCGTCACGATCTCGGCATGGGGCAACAGGCGGCGGACGAGGGGCGCCATGGTTCCGGCGCCCAGCAGCATGGTCTCGGCGGTTCCCCGCGCATGCAGCAGGCGCTGGGTGAAGACGTGCCCGCGCTCGGGGTCGGCGCAGAGCTGGATCTCGTCGACCGCCAGGAATTCGACCTCCCGGGATAGCGGCATGGCCTCGACGGTGCAGACGAAGTAGACGGCGCGCGGCGGGACAATCTTTTCCTCACCGGTGATCAACGCCACCGAGCGCGCGCCCCGGGCGCGGACGATCCGGTCGTAGATCTCCCGCGCCAGCAGCCGGAGCGGAAGGCCGATCATGCCAGACGCGTGCCCGAGCATGCGTTCGACCGCCAGATGCGTCTTGCCAGTGTTGGTCGGACCCAGCACCGCCACCAGTCGGGACGGCGCCGCACCCGTAGGGCGATGGCTCATGACCTCAAGGTGGGATGACGAGGAGAGTCGGGCAAGCGGCGGATTGGACCGCGGCCGCAATGTTCGACGCCAAACACCTCAGCCGAGCGCGTCTTCGCCTCTAGCGGGCACTTATGGCAAAACAATTTTTTGATTAACTAGAACGCAGAAAAATCTTCGGCCGGGCTGGCCCCGATACCTGCCGTTGACGCGTCATTACCAGACAGATCCCAGGTTGATCTGAGTCGTCCCAGGGTTGTGATTGCGCGCCATCGTGATGATCTGATGGGGAATTTTGATGTTTTCAGCGTTGAACAATCGACTTTCGATCATGGCCCGAATCGCTCTGGTGGGCGGTGTGTTCGTGGATCCGGTCCTGATCGCCATGAGCATTATCGTGATCATTAAGCTGTCGCTGATTGATTTCGCTACCAAGGAGCAAGCGGGTCGCGACTACATTGAGCAGATCTGGCCTTCCATCAAGGCGCACGCGCGCAGCGACGGCAGCCGGCGCGGCGCATCAGCCGCTCGATGCGTGATCTCCCGACGCGACGGCCATGGCCGCGCAGCACGGCATGCACCCTGGGCGAGCCGTAGGTCCCGCTGCTATCGGCGTGGATCCGGGCGATATCGTCCAGCAGCGCCCGCCCGCCCGACGCCACGCCAGGTCATTGACGATGAGATCGAGCTGTTCTTATGCCCGGCCCTGCAGGGTCAACAGTGACCGAGGACGGCGCAACGGTCGGTGGCCTGCCGCTGTTCGAACTGATGCTGCAAGTTTCACGCGGATTGAATGCGAATGCAATTGTGGCCATTGATTGCCAAACGTTGATATCTGAATTTGGTCTAGAGAGACTGTCAAACAGTGTAATCGAGCGATTGCAGGCTGTTGACTTGCTATCCAAAATGCTGGCTGAGTTAGCACAGGTATTCAAGTTCGCGTCCGCTTCCTGTCCCTCTGAACTGTGCTTGCCCGAGAGTTTCCTGACGAGTGTCAATCTTTCGGCTCTTCGGGATCGCCTCGCGGGGAAGGCTTCGGATCCGGCGGCACATGCCGACCCCGAACTCTGGTAAGATCAACGGAGCGCCAGCGTGAAGCAAATGTTCGATGGGGATCGACTTAACCTCGAGAGCATCCACTTTCTCCTGGTTGACGACAACCCACACGCCCTTGACATCATGGCACAGGTGGTCTCGGGGTTCGGCGTCCGCCACATGATCAAAGCCGACGGCCCCACCGCCGCACGCCAGGCGATTGCGCGCGGCGAGATCGATATTGTCCTGACCGACGCCCAGATGCCCGGTGAGAGCGGCTACCAGCTGACCGAGTGGATCCGCCGGGAGGCGCCGGAACCGGTGCGTTTCGTGCCGATCGTGATCGTTACCGGGCACACCCAGGCGTCAGACGTGACCAAGGGGCGCGACCTGGGAGCCAACTTTACCATCGCCAAGCCACTGGTGCCGCGCGTGCTGCTGCAACGTCTGTTCTGGCTCAGCCAGGATGAACGTCAGTTCGTCCAGTCCGACGGATATTCCGGCCCGGATCGTCGCTTCAAGCGGCTCGGACCTCCTGCAGGCACTGACGGCCGGCGCAGCGGTGACCTGAAGGGGCAGGTGGGGGAAGCCAGCCAGCCGAATCTCAGTCAAGATCAGATCAACGCACTTATGAAGCCGGCGAAGGTAGTCCTGTGAGTGGTGTCAAGTTTATCCGGGTTTCGAACAAGCTTGCGAAACTGGCGAAGGTGCCAAGGGGAGAGGGCGGGATCGCGGCGGGCGAGGCGATCAAACGCGCCACTGTGGCTCTGGAAAGTCTCAAGGACGCCAGCGTGGAGATCATCGATGATCGGCTGGCTCTGATTGAGCAGTTATACGGTTCCGGCAATCCCGACCGCACCACGCTCTCACTTGATCGTCTATACGAAAGCGCCTCGCAGATCATCGACGCTGGCGGCGGCCTTCCCAACTCCGGCCTTGAAGAGGCTGCGCGCGCGGTCTGCGAACTGGTGGCGCGCAGTCGCGGCAACAACACCTGCGACTGGGACGCGATCGACGTGCATCTGGCGACCCTGAAGGTGCTGCGGTCGCAGGGACAGAAGCTGACGGCGGCGCAGCGCAAGACCGTGCTGCAAGGTCTGAGCGACGTCACCGCCAAGCGGGCTGGCGAGGCCTGATTCGCCAGGCCCTACCGGTCAGAAGCCGATATTGATCCTCAATCCGGCTATGATCGCGCAACGTGCTCCGGGCGCGGCCGAGGGGTTGTGGACATACTGCAGATCCGGCTGGATCCGAATATTTCTGGTCAACTGATCCGAATAGGTCAGTTCGAACACGGTTTCGGACAGCGCCATGGGATTACCGGCGGCGGCTTCGGCGCCACGATAGGCTGTCGAGAGCCAGGCGTGGGTGACACCCGCCGTCAGTGTGGACTCAGGGCGATTCAAGCTGCGCATGAGCCCTGCGATGGCCGCTGGGATCGCAACCACGTTCATGAGCTTCGAAGACGTGCTCGCCAAGATCGATGCGGGGCAGATCTCCAAGGCTCGCGGCCCTTATAGAAAGCGCGGCGCTTCCAATTCAAACTGATGCAGTACTCCGCTGGGGCATGACTTGATTGAATGGATTTTATCTGCGAACCTAGAAGGAAGTTTCCAGTTTCAGCTCATTATGCGCCAAACTGGTCGGTCCATCCATGGCGACCGGGGCCGATCTGCAGGGT
This sequence comes from Phenylobacterium sp., assembly GCF_044358365.1. GTDB lineage: Bacteria > Pseudomonadota > Alphaproteobacteria > Caulobacterales > Caulobacteraceae > Phenylobacterium. The sequence continues at coordinate 6,315 of NZ_JBIKNZ010000102.1, forward strand.
CAAACGAATATGCCGGAAGCAAGACCGTGAAAGAGCGCACCGTAAGAAGCCTGGTGGCGCTTGAGGAGTCGGCCTCGACCGCGCGCGTTTTGAACCTGGCTGCTACGCTACGCAATGCGATGGATGACCCGTCGCTGAAGGCGCGACCGTTTTTTGAGAATCGTATTCTCAACGCCAGCATCATCGTCAAGCATCGAATTCGGCCCCACGAGCTCGAATTGTTCTCGAAGCCGCGGGCGACGGCGACGAAGATCATGGCGCCGATCGACGGAGCTGACCTCAAGCTTGGCGCGCGCTTCGTTATGGTGGGGCAACGTGACTTTGACGAAACCGCCGAGGAGATGTTCGGAGAAGGTCTGCGATCCGGTCGGCGTGATCGTCAGGTGCTTGAACTCATCGACGAAATCCCCTCTCTCGACCCGTTTCTCTTGCGAGAGAACCTGAAAAGAAATGGCTTTGAGCCGGCACGCGGCTATTTCGCCATTTCGGATGCCGACGTTGAAAGAATGTACGCCTTTGTACGCGCGCAAGTGACGGCGCTTGTAAATCTTTCCTCAGAAAAAGCAGGCGATTCGTCGCAAGCAGCGTCCAGACTTGTTGATAAACTTCTGTCAAATTCTCCCGACGAGGGTTTCGGCCCACTGAAGGATGGGCTTCGCCTCAACGACAAGGATTACGCCGACGGTGTTTTTGGATGGCGCGGATTTCTCTACTACAAATGGGTTCTTGATGAGTTGACGCCACAACTCGGGACGGTGCTGGAGGAGGTCGCGACTATCCGTCCCAGGGGCCTAAGCTCCCCGGACTCCAGTAACTATCTGCCCAAAGCCCGGAGGCGACTGGAAGCCGCGATCTCGCAGGCGGTGTACGGCGTCAACAGGATGCTCGCAGTGTACGACAACGCCTACGCATCACTCACGCAGGATGGCCAGCCCACTGCCTTCCGGGATTTCTTGCTCGCCGCGCCCGACATGTTCATGTCGCTGGGCGAGCAGTCCGGCGCGGTCCAGCACATTCTGAGCTTCTGGCGCTACAGGTTCCCCTTGGGACGCCGAGTAACGGTCAGTCCCGACGAACTCATGGACATCTTCCTCGACTTCGAAGATGGCCTGCTGTGTGTGAACCCGGACGAAACGTCAAACCAGGCTGCCTAAGATCATCGATCAAGCAGCTGGCCGGGTTCCCGACGAAGACGGCGACTGGCTAACGAGACCGTGGCACAGTCGCCGTTCAAAGGAGCCCGCCGATGACCTACCCCATCCCGAATGTCTCCACGGACCTGACTGGACAGGTGGCTCTGGTGACCGGCGCATCGTCGGGTCTGGGCGTACGGTTCGCCCGAACGCTGGCGCGTTGCGGCGCCAGGGTGGCGCTCACCGCGCGGCGACTGGACCGGCTGGAAGCCCTGGCGGCCGAGATCCGGGCTGAAGGGGGCGAGGCCGTCGCTCTGGAGCTCGACGTCACCGACGCCGACCAGCTCCTGGCCGTCGTGGGCCAGGCCGAGGCGGCGCTTGGGACCGTGAATATCCTGGTGAACAACGCCGGCATACCGGACGCCCAGCGCGCGGTGAAAATGTCGGTGGACCTGATCGACCGGGTGATCGGGGTGAACCTTCGCGCGCCCTACATCCTGTCCTGCGAGGTGGCCCGACGACTGATGGCCGCCAGGCAGCCGGGACGGATCGTCAACATCGCCTCTGTAGCGGCCTTTGAGTACAGCGGTAACGGTGCGGCGCTCTATTCGATCACCAAGTCGGCGGTCGTGCGCATGACCGAGGCCCTGGCCGTGGAGTGGGCCAGCGCCAACATCAACGTCAACGCGATCGCGCCGGGCGCTTTTTCCTCCGAGATGATGGACGGGATGCTTTCGCGGGTGGGCGATATCTCCCAGCGCTTCCCGCGCAAGCGCATCGGCGACCCGGCGCAACTGGACTCGACGCTGCTGTTCCTGGTGTCGCCAGCATCCGAAGTCGTGACCGGCGCCTGTATCCGCGTCGACGATGGCCAGAGCGGGCGATAGGGCGCTTAGTGGCGCCTCGGCGGTGGTGCTGTCTAACCAGCGCTACCTCGTCTCCAGACATGGCCTGTGGCCTAGGCTCAGGACTCATTGATCATAGCCAGAAGATGACGGTGGCAGCGAGAGCGATGGCGGACATGAAGGTGTGTGCGCATCGGTCGTATCGGGTGTGGATGCGCCGCCAGTCCTTGAGGCGTC
>NZ_JBIKNZ010000045.1:0-26230 GCF_044358365.1 Phenylobacterium sp.
ACGCGGACTCGCCACCGCCAGGTCGCGGGCGAGTTCGTTGGCCTGGCGGGCCAGGCTGGCTCCGGTATCTGTGGCGACGCTCACGCGGTCGGCTTGTCCTTGTTGCGGATCGTGGACTTAGGCGTTTGACGCCCCGGTTGAAAGACCCGGATGGTCAGTCGGCATAGACGGCTTGCTCGAACGCTTCGAACGTCGCCATCATCCGGGGATCAGCGAAGGGCAGGAACTGGGCGAACATGACGCCGGCGACGCCGCTGGCCGGATCGGCCCAGTAGTAGCAGTTGGCGATGCCGCCCCAGGCCAGACTGCCTGCCCGACGACCGCCGGGCACGTCGGCGGCGTTGCGCAGGAAGCCCAGCGTCCAGTGCTTTGCGATCCCGGGCATGGGCAGGAAGTCGTGGCTGAAGCCGGGGTTGGACGAGATCAGGTCGCCAGCGGCGGGCTGGCGGGCCTGGATGTCGCGCAGCAGGGCCAGGGTGTCCGGTCCGGCGACGCCTGCGCCGTCGGTGATCATCGCGGCCAGGAACTTCAGATAGTCGGGCGCGGTCGAGGTCAGCCCCCCGCCGCCCCACATCTGCGGGGCGTTGGGGAACGGGTCTACGGGGATGTGGGCGCCGTCCGGGCCCCGGACGTGCATGCCGGCGCGTCGAGCGGACCGGGCCGCGTCGGGTGTAAACGAGGTGTCGCCCATGCCGAGCGGGCCCAGGATGTGTTCGGCGAAATAGGCGTCCAGGCCCTGGCCGGTCACCGCCTCGATCGCCCAGCCGGCGGCGTCGATGCCGATGCCATACTGCCAGCCGGCGCCGGGATCGAACACCAGGGTGGGTGGGTCCGACATCAGGTTTTCGCCTGTGGCGGCGAAATAGCGGGTGAGGTCGTCGCTGCAGAAGTCGTAGGCCAGACCCGAGGTGTGGGTGAGAAGGTCGCGAAGCGTGATCGGGCGGCTGGCGGCCCTGACGCGCGGCTTTCCGTCCGGATCAAAGCCGTCCAGCACCTTCGGGGACGCCAGGCCCGGAACCCGGTCGCCGATCGGCGCGTCGAGCGTGAGGAGACCGCGCGCCACCAGCTGCCCTGCCGCCAGCGCGGTGATCGCCTTGGTGCAGGAGGCGATCCAGAATACCGAGTCGGCTGTCATCGGCCGGGGATCGGCCGCACCGCGGACGCCGGCGGCGAACTGGTGGACGCCGTCCGGCCGCAGGACCGCCGCCGTCAGGCCAGGCGCGGCGCCATCGGAAACAGCCTTGTCGAGCAGGGTCTGGATGGTTTGGGGCTTCATCTCTCACTCCCATAGCCTCGCGGCTTGTTATGTATCGTCCGCCGCCTTACGTTGGCTTTGGCGGGTCTGCTGCGGCCCTCGTCGAAGGCGACATATTCCAGCGACCTTAATTCACCTCTAGGGAGCTGTCCCTGGCCGGGATCCTGGTCCCGGGCACACGGCGCCCACCTGTCACTAACAGGTCGAGGGAATGAAACAGTCCTTCACGGCTCTCGCGGCGCCGCCACCCGTCTTCCGCTATAGGAGGGCGTGATCTCGAAATCCACCCTTCGAACCGAGATGCGCGCGCGCCGCCGCCGGCTGGCCGTCGAAGCGCCTGACGCGGCCCTGCGCGCCGCCGCCAACCTGCCCGCAGACTGGCCGGGGACGCCGGTGGCGACCTATGGCCTCTATCATCCGATCGGCTCCGAGCTGGATCCGGGCGCGATCCGGATCGCCGGGGCCCGCGCGGCCTTGCCGGTGGTTGTGGGACGCGATGCGCCCCTGGCGTTCCGGCTCTACAGCTCCGGCGACGCGCTCGAGCCGGACGCTCTGGGCATCCTCGCGCCGACGTCGCGGGCCGAAACTGTATGGCCGGATGTTCTGTTCGTGCCTGTCCTGGCCTTCGACGGGCGCGGCGGACGATTGGGGCAGGGCGGTGGGTTCTATGATCGCACCATCGCGGCGCTGCGCGCGCGCGGTCCGGTATGGGTGGTTGGCGTCGCCTACGCGGGCCAGGAGGTTGGGGATCTGCCGCTTGAGCCGCATGACCAGCGCCTCGACGCCATTCTGACCGAGGCCGGTTTCCGCCTGATCGCGGCGGCATAGGCCGCCTCCGGAGGCCTTGACTCCCGCTTTTCCAGGTCTAGAACAAAAATGGAACAAAAGGAGTCCCAATTCCATGTCCGATTTTCGCGCCATCCGGGCGAAGATCGCTGCGCTTGAAAGCGGAACGCGGGCGCAGGCCGGCGTGCTGCCGTTCGGGGATGCATCACTGGACGAGCGGCTGCCCGGCGGCGGCCTGCCGCTGGGGCGCTGGCATGAGATCGTGGGTGTGGGTCTGGAAGCGGAAACATCTGCCGCGCCGGCCGCCTTCGCCGCCCTGATGGCCCGGCCGCTGGCCCGCCGGGGCGAGGCGGTCTGGGTGTTGCGGCGCGACGATCTGTGGGCGCCGGGGCTGGCGGGCTTGGGCTTTCCGCCTGAGCGCCTGATCCATGTATGCGCCCGCGACGAGGCCGAAACCCTGATGGTGATGGAAGATGCGCTCACCACCGTCGGCGTCTCCGCGGTGTTCGGCGAGGTGGAGGACGTAGACCTTACCGCTGGCCGCCGGCTGCAACTGGCCTGCGAGAAGCGCGGCGGGACCGGCTTCGTCATCCGCCGTCGTCCCTTCGGCGGAGCAGGACTTAAGGCGGTCGCCGGCTCGGTCGCCACCACCCGCTGGTGTGTCAGGCCCGCCCTCTCCGAGCCTGCCGCCGGAGATTTCGGCCTGGGCGCGCCCCGCTATCACGTTGAACTCCAGCGCTGCCGCGGCGGGCGGACCGGCGCCTGGATCCTCGAGGCCGATCAGGCCTATTCATGGGAGGCCAGCGATGTCGCGCATCCTCTGCGCCTGGTCGCCGAATTGGGCGATCGCGAACTGGCGCCGGCGCAATCGGCTCAAGCTCGCGCCGCCTGACGCCCCCTTCGCCCTGCTGGAGACGACGCGGGCGGTCCGCCGGCTAGCCGCCGTCAACCGCGCGGCGGCGAAGCTTGGCCTCCATGCCGGCCAGAAGGCGACCGACGCCACGGCCCTGGTCCCGGATCTGACCACCGACGAGGCTGACCCCGAGGCTGACGCCGAAGCCCTGACCGCCCTGATCGACTGGTGCGTGCGGTTCTCGCCGGCTGTGGCTGCCGACGCGCCGGGCGGCCTGTTTCTGGACATCACAGGCGTTGCCCACCTGTGGGGCGATGAGGCCGGGCTGATGGCCGACTTCCGCGACCGCCTGCGGGCCAATAGCCTGCCGTTTCGGCTGGCGATCGCCGATACGCCTGGCGCAGCGTGGGCCCTGGCCCACTTTGGCGCAGATGGGATCATCGCCCCGCCCGGCGAACAGGCCGGGCTGCTGAAACCCCTGCCGCCGGCGGCGCTGCGCCTCGACCCGGAGGCCGCCGCCCAGATCGGACGCCTGGGCCTGCGCCGGCTGGAGCAGATCATCGCCCTGCCCCGCGCACCCCTGGCCCGGCGGTTCGGGGCCGAGACCCTGGAACGGCTGGATCAGGCCCTGGGCCGCAGCGCCGAGGCCCTGCGGTTCCGCCGCCCGCCCACCCCCTGGCTGGCGCGCCTGGCTCTGGTCGAGCCGATCAGTACGCCAGAAGACATGGCCCGGGTGACAGAGGACGTCACCACCAAACTCTGCACGCGCCTGGAGGCCGAAAGCCACGGCGCGCGGCGGTTCGAGATCGCCTTTCACCGGGTGGACGGCAAGGCGTTTCCGATCACCATCGGCCTGTCGCTGGCCGGGCGCGACGCGCGGCGGATCGCACGGCTGTTCCAGCCCCGGCTGGAGACCGTGGATCCCGGCTTCGGCATCGAGTGCGTGACCCTGGCCGCCTACGACGTCGAGGTCACGTCCAGCCGGCAGGGACGGATTGATGCGGACCTGGCGGTGACCGTGGAAGACGGTCTGGCGCCGCTGATCGACCGCCTCGTCAACCGCCTTGGGCCGGAACGGGTGTGGCGGGCCGCCCCGGTGGAAAGCCATGTGCCCGAGCTCTCCGTCGGCCGGGCGCCGGTGCTGGGAGCGCCGCCGTCCGGGGCCGCGGCCTGGGACCGGGAGACGCCCAGGCCTGTGCGCCTGTTCCGCCGGCCCGAGCCGGTGGAGGACGTCACCGCCCTGCTCCCCGATGATCCGCCGCTGCAGTTCCGCTGGCGCGGCCGGCTGCACCGCGTGCGCCGCGCTGAAGGTCCCGAGCGCGTGGGCGAGGAGTGGTGGAAGCGTGGGATCGACGAAATTTCCGTCAGCCACGTACGCGACTATTACCGGGTGGAAGACGCCGAGGGCGCGCGCTTCTGGCTGTTTCGGGCCGGGCTCTATGGCGGATCGGACGCGCCCCCGAAGTGGTGGCTGCACGGACTGTTTGGATGAGGAGCAGCTATGACATCTTCACCGCCCCTCCCTTCTCCCCTTGCGGGAGAAGGTGGCCCCGTGAAGCGGGGTCGGATGAGGGGTCGCACAAGTGTCAAAGCTCGTGCGCTCTGAAGCCATGGCTCGCATTGCAACAACCCGCCAGGCCCGCGCGCTGCGTCACGCCGAGACCTCCACCGAAAGGTTCCTGTGGAAGCTATTGCGCGGGAGACGACTGGACGGTTTCAAGTTCCGCCGACAGGCCCCGATCGGACCCTATGTCGTTGACTTCCTCTGCCTTCGCCATCGGCTGGTCGTGGAGGCTGATGGTCCCTTCCACGATCCGGTCCGCGACGCCGAACGCGACGCCTGGCTGGCAAGCCAGGGATTCAAGGTTCTGCGGTTTGCCAACGGCGAGATCACCGGCGACGATCCGCGAGTCCTCAATCGGATCCTCGACGCCCTTGGGCGGCCACCGCCCCACGGCCATCTCTGAGCGACCCCTCATCCGACCTTGCTGCGCAAGGCCACCTTCTCCCGCAGGGGGAGAAGGGCGCTTTCAGGGTCACCCCTCACGATGACCCGCTACGCCGAGCTGCAGACGGCCAGCAATTTTTCGTTCCTGCGGGGCGCGTCGCATCCGGGCGAACTGGTGACCGGGGCCGGGGCTCTGGGGCTGGAGGCTGTGGGGATCTGTGATCGCAACACCCTGGCCGGGGTGGTCCGCGCCTGGGCTCAGGCGCGCGACCTCAGGGAGAGCGGCGCACAGGTTCGCGCGCTGACCGGCTGTCGGCTGGACTTTGAGGACGGCACGCCCAGCCTGCTGGTCTACCCCTCCGACCGCGAGGCCTATGGCCGCCTAACCCGCCTGCTTACCCTCGGCCAGCGGCGGGCGAGGAAGGCGGCGTGCGAGCTGCGCTGGGACGATTTCCGCGACCATGCCGAGGGCCAGCTGGTGCTGGTGGTTCCGCCCGACCGGCTGGACGACGCCTTTGGCCGCGACCTGACCCGTATCGCCCGGGAATTGCCCGACGCCTGGCTGGCGGCGGCCCGGCGCTATGGGTCGCGGGACCTGCAGCGGCTATCGCAGCTGGCGACCCTGGCCGAGGCGGCTCGCGCGCCGATGGTGGCCACCAATGATGTCCTCTATCACAGCCCCGAACGCCGCCCCCTGCAGGACGTGCTGACCTGCATCCGGGAAAGCTGCACGATCCATGACGCAGGGCTCAGGCTTCAGGCCAATGCCGAACGCTACCTGAAGACCGCCGCCGAGATGGCGCGCCTGTTCGCCCGGTTCCCCGGCGCCGTCGAGCGCAGCGTCGAGATCGCCGGGCGGATCGGCTTCGACCTGGGCGAACTGTCCTATGAGTATCCGGATGAACCTGTGCCGCCGGGCAAGACAGCCATCCAGCACCTGCATGATCTCAGCTGGGCGGGCGCCCGCTGGCGCTATCCGCGCGGCGTGCCCGACAAGGTGACCAGGCTGGTCGCCCATGAACTCGAGCTGATCGAACAGCTGAACTATCCGAGCTATTTCCTGACCGTGCATGATATCGTCCGGTGGGCCCGGGAGCAGGGCATCCTCTGCCAGGGCCGGGGATCGGCCGCCAATTCCTGCGTCTGTTTCTGTCTGGGGATCACCGCGGTCGACCCGACCAAGGAGGACCAGGACCTGCTGTTCTCCCGCTTCATTTCGGCCAACCGCGGCGAGCCGCCGGACATCGACGTGGATTTCGAGCATGAGCGGCGCGAGGAGGTGATGCAGTACATATACCGCCGCTATGGCCGCGACCGGGCCGCCATCGTGGCGACCGTGATCCACTACCGACCACGCATGGCGATCCGTCAGGTAGGCAAGGCGCTGGGTCTGACCGACGACATAACGGCGGCCATGGCGAACACGGTCTGGGGCAGCTACGGCGACGGCGTGCCGGACGAACATATCCGTCAGGCGGGCCTCGACCCGCAATCGCCGGAAATCCGCCGGGCCACGGTGCTTGCCGGCGAACTGCTGGGTTTTCCGCGACATCTGTCGCAGCATGTGGGCGGCTATGTCCTGACCAAGCGGCGACTGGATGAGACTGTACCGATCGGTAACGCCGCGATGAAGGACCGCACCTTCATCGAGTGGGACAAGGATGACATCGACGCCCTGGGCCTGATGAAGGTCGATGTGCTGGCGCTGGGCATGCTGACGGCGCTGAAGAAGAGCTTCGATTTCCTGCCCCTGCGGCCCGACGGCTCGCGGATCAGTGACATCGCCCACCTGCCTCAGGAGGATCCGGCGGTTTACGACATGCTCTGCGAGGCGGATTCGGTCGGCGTGTTCCAGGTGGAAAGCCGGGCGCAGATGTCGATGCTGCCCAGGCTGAAGCCCCGGAAATTCTATGATCTGGTGATCGAGGTGGCGATCGTGCGTCCCGGTCCCATTCAGGGCAACATGGTGCACCCCTACCTCAAGCGCCGCGCCAATCCGGACGAGGTCGACTATCCGCGCCCGGGGCCCGAGCACCCGCAGGACGAGTTGAAGGACATCCTGAAAAAGACCCTGGGCGTGCCGCTGTTCCAGGAGCAGGCGATGCGGGTGGCCATTGTCGCGGCACGGTTCTCGGATGACGACGCCGACCAGCTGCGGCGTTCCATGGCCACTTTCCGCAATATGGGCACTATCGGCCGGCATGGCGAACTGTTCGTCGAGGGGATGGTGAACCGCGGCTACGATCCGGAATTCGCCGAGCGCTGCTTCAAACAGATCGAGGGGTTCGGCTCGTATGGCTTCCCCGAGAGCCACGCGATCAGCTTCGCGCTGCTCGTCTATGCCTCGGCTTGGGTGAAGCGCCACCATCCTGACGCCTTCTGTGCGGCCCTGCTGAACAGCCAGCCCATGGGATTCTATCAGCCGGCCCAGCTGGTCCGCGACGCCCAGCAGCACGGCGTTGAAGTGCGACCGCCTGATGTGTTGTTCAGCGAATGGGACTGCACGCTGGAGGAAAAGGACGATCCAAGAGAACAATACAGACCGGTACGTATTGGCTTTCGACAGATCAAGGGCCTCCGTGATCAGGATGCCGATCAGCTGATCGCGGCGCGGCAGGCCGGAGCATGTTCGATCGAGGCGTTCGCCCGTCAGGGTCGCCTGTCGCGGCGGGCGCTGGAGCTGCTGGCCGAGGCCGACGCCTTCCGCAGCCTGGGCTTTCCCCGTCGCGAGGCGCTGTGGGCCGTGAAGGGGCTTTCCGGCGAGTGGGGCGCCGAACGCGATGCGCCGCTGCTGCTGCGCCAGAGCCTGAAGGAAACCCAGGTCGAACTGCCGTTCATGAGCGTGCCGCAGCATGTGGCCGAGGACTACCGCACCACCCGGCTGTCGCTGAAGGGGCACCCGGCCGGCTTTTTCCGCGACGATCTGGCGCGGATGGGCGTGGTTCCCTGCGCCGCGCTGAAGACCGCCCGCGACCGCAAACGCCTGTCGGTGGGCGGCCTGGTGCTGGTGCGCCAGCGGCCCGGCACGGCCAAGGGTGTGGTGTTCATGACACTTGAGGACGAGACCGGTATCGCCAACATCGTCATCTGGAAAGACGCCTTCGACACCCACCGCCGGCTGGTGATGACCTCATCCTTCCTGGTTGTACACGGCCAGGTCCAGAGCGTGGACGGCGTGGTCCATGTGGTGGCCGAGCGCTTCACCGACCTGTCAGAGCGCCTGAGGGAGCTGCGGCAGGAGAACGGTGTCGCGCCTGACCGCCCGAAGCCGACGGACCGCATGGTCCGCAGCCGGGATTTCCACTGATCGAAGGAACGTGCGCCGATCAAGGTCGCCGAATCAGATCGCGGCGGGCGCCATGCGCCGCCGGCGGATCAGAGCGCCGACCGCGCCGAAGCCTATGATCATCATCGCCCAGGTAGCCGGCTCGGGAACCGCCCCGCCGCTGAAGCTCATGTCGTCCAGCACGAAGTCGTTGCCGAAGGCTTGCAGGTTGCGGTCGACCAGTTCGACCGTGGCGGTGGTGTTGGCCTCCGAGTTCCAGACATAGGAAAACTGGGTCCAGCCCGGCATGCCGACAGTGGCCGGAGCCTCCGACGTCTGCCAGACACCATTGATGCGCGCCGTCAGAATCGCCGGCGACACCGGGTAAGCCGATCCGAGCCAGAAAGAGAACACGTAGTTCGTGTTCTGAGCCACGTTCAGGCCGGACTGGCCCCAGACCACCGCATTCTCGGCGCTGGCGCCGTTGACCACCATCATCAGGCCCTTGCCCGACGTATGGTCACCGAACGAACTGAACAGCCCGTGACCGCTCTGCGGGTTGGTGGCCACGCCATAGACGCCCTCGGGCCAGTAGTTGCCCGGGCTGTTGCCGTAGCTGGAGTAGAAGCCGGTGTTTCCGGCCTCGAAATCGCCGTTGGTCAACATTTCTGCGGCGCCGGCGGGCGTAGCTGCGACGAGGGCGGCTGCGGCGGCGAGCATCAAGTGCAACTTGGTCATGGCGTTGAAATGTGTCCCAAAATCAGCGCGGATGCGCCCGATACGGGAAGCCCTTGCAAACACCATACCAGCGGCGACTAGAACGCCAGCGCCCGAGCCTCCTTCACGTGCGGCAGGGCCTGGATCTTGGCCAGCAGCTTGGCGTCCGGCGCCTGGTCTATACCCACCATGGCGATTGCGTCGTCGCCCGCGTCGATGCGGCCCAGGTTGAAGGTGGCGATGTTGACGCCGGCCTCGCCCAGCAGGCCGCCGAGGGCGCCGATGAAGCCCGGCTTGTCCAAATTGTTCACATAGAGCATGCGCGGCGAGAACGGGGCGTCCAGGTCCATGCCCTTGACCTCGACGACGCGCGGCGCGCCGGCCTGAACGGCGCCGGCGAAGGAGCGCTTGCCCTTCTCGGTGGTGATCGTGATCCGCATCAGGCTCTCATAGATTGGCGAGTCCTCCTGGCGGCTTTCCGAGAAGGTGACGCCGCGTTCCTTCGCCACTGCCGGCGCCGAGACCATGTTGATCTCCGCGAGCATGGGCCGAAGCACGCCGGCCAGGGCGGCGGCGCTGAGCGGCTTGGTGTTGAGCTTGGAAACCTCGCCCTCGAAGGCGATGTCCACGGCCTTGACGCCGAAGTCGACCATCTGGCCGGCCAAGGCGCCCAGCTTCTCGGCCAGGGCGATGAAGGGCTTCAGGCGCGGGGCTTCCTCAGCGGTGACCGAGGGGCTGTTGAGCGCATTGGTGACGGCGCCGTTCAGCAGATAGTCGCTGACCTGTTCGGCGACCTGCAAGGCGACGTTCTCCTGAGCTTCGTTGGTGGAGGCGCCCAGGTGTGGGGTTGCGACGAAATTGGGCGCGCCGAACAGCACGTTTTCCTTGGCTGGTTCCTGAACGAAGACGTCGAAACCGGCGCCGCCAATGTGGCCGCTCTCTAATCCGGCGCGGAGCGCAGCCTCATCAACCAGGCCGCCGCGGGCGCAGTTGATGATCATCACGCCCTTCCTGGCCTTGGCCAGGTTTTCCGCCGACAGGATGTTGCGGGTCTTGTCGGTGAGCGGCGTGTGAAGGGTGATGAAGTCGGCGCGGGCGAGGAGGTCGTCCAGTTCCACCTTCTCCACGCCCATCTCCACGGCGCGTTCCGGCGACAGGAAGGGATCGTAGGCCACGACTTTCATCTTCAGGCCCAGCGCGCGATCGGCGACAATCCCGCCGATATTGCCGGCCCCGATCAGTCCCAGGGTCTTGGCGTAGAGTTCCACGCCCATGAAGCGGCTCTTCTCCCACTTGCCCGCCTGGGTGGAGGCGTCTGCGGCGGGCATCTGGCGAGCCAGGGCGAACATCATGGCGATGGCGTGCTCGGCCGTGGTGATCGAGTTGCCGAAGGGGGTGTTCATCACAACCACGCCGGCGGCTGTGGCGGCAGGAATGTCGATGTTGTCGACGCCGATGCCGGCGCGGCCGATGACCTTGAGGTTCTTTGCTGCAGCGATGACGTCCTTGTTGGGCTTGGTGTCAGAGCGGACGACCAGGCCGTCGTAGTCGCCGATCACGGCGATCAGTTCGTCTTTCGACAGGCCGGTCTTGATGTCGACGTCGACACCTCGCAGGCGGAAGATGTCGACGGCAGCGGGGCTGAGGCTGTCAGCGATGAGGACGCGGGGCATGATTTCTCTCACATTTGAGGCGTGCTCCCGGCATGGCCCGGGGGCAGCGGAGCTGGGATTCCGGAGTCGCGGCTTCAGGCCGTAGCGAGGCCATCGGCGACGGAGGCGAACGCCCAGTCGAGCCAGGGGGTCAAGGCGTCGAGGTCTGAGGTTTCCACCGTGGCGCCGCACCAGATTCTGAGACCGGGAGGCGCATCGCGGTAGCCGCCGACATCGAGAGCCACCCCCTCCTTCTCCAGCAGATTCGCCAACTTCTTTGCGAAATCGGCCTGGGCGTCTTCGGGCAGGCCGGCGACGCGGGCGTCAACCACCTTCAGGCAGACGGAGGTGTTGGAGCGGTTGGCGGCTTCCTCGGCCAGGAACGCGACCCAGGGGGTTTTGGTCACCCAGGCCTCGAGCACGGCCAGGTTGGCGTCGGCGCGGCGCTGCATCTCTGCCAGTCCACCGATCCGCGACGCCCAGCCCAGGGCGTCGAGGCAGTCCTCGACGCACAGCATGGATGGCGTGTTGATGGTGGCGCCCTCGAAGATCTCGAGGTTCACCTTGCCGCCCTTGGTAATGCGGAACAGCTTCGGCATCGGCCAGGGCGGGCTGTAGCTTTCCAGACGAGCGACCGCGCGCGGGCCCAGGATCAGTACGCCATGCGCGCCTTCACCGCCCAGCGCCTTCTGCCAGGATAAGGTCACCACATCGAGCTTTGCCCAGTCCAGAGCCTGAGCGAAGGCGGCGCTGGTGGCGTCGCAGATGGTGATCCCGGAACGATCGGCGGAAATGAAGTCACCGTTGGGCACGCGAACACCGGAGGTGGTGCCGTTCCAGGTGAACACCAGGTCGGCGTCGGGGTTTACCCTCGTCAGGTCCGGCAGCTTGCCATAGGGCGCTTCCAGCGCCTCGGCAGGCAGTTTGAGTTGTTTCACAACGTCGGTGACCCAGTCCTTGCCAAAGCTCTCGAAAGCCAGAAGCTGGACTGGCCGGGGGCCGAGCATCGACCACATGGCCATCTCGACGGCGCCGGTATCGGAGCCTGCGACGATGCCCACAAGGTAGTCGTCTGGAACCTGCAGCACCTCACGGGTGCGGTCGATGGCTTCCTTCAGGCGCGCCTTGCCCGGCTTTGAGCGGTGCGAGCGGCCCAGCACAGCGTTCTGGAGATTCTCGGGGGTCCATCCGGGGCGCTTGGCGCAGGGGCCGGAGGAAAATTCGGGACGAGCCGGGCGCATGGCCGGCTTCGGCAGGGTATTCATGGCGATGTCTCCCATCCTTACAGATGAGCAGCGCCCCGTTGGGGGGGCGTGGCCCGCGCGCCAAAGGCCTGCGTTTGACGCGGAACGCAAGCAGAAGTTTTGAAAGCAGGTCTGGTGTTCGCTAGGTGGGCGGCGGTCGAACCCTTTGGGCAAGCCGCCAGCGACGCCGCGCCGTAACGGCGACGCCGATGATCAGGCACCAGGATATGCCAGCGGAATTGATGTTGTTTATCAGGGCGTGAAGGTAGTCGGTGTTCGGGCGCGCGGTCACCAGATAGAACGAATGCAGCGAGAACTGAGCGGCATAGAATAGCATCACGCCGCCCATCCAGGGCGCGCCATAGCGGACGGTGACGACCAGAAGTATGAGGGCGGATAATCCGTCGCTGGCGAAGACGACGGTGGCCGCCAGATCGCGCGACGCCCAGTTCACAGCAATGCTGATCGCCATATTGGCCATGACAACCAAGGCCGCGGTTCGCTCTGCGGCCGCACCCTTCCAGAAGGCGAACAGCACACCAACGAGGCTGAAGACCATAAGGGCAATGAAGATGTAGAGCGGAGACATGATTAGACCCCCCTAATCCGATTCAGAGGGGCCTAACCAGTTAATCTATCGCAACGTCAGGCGAGAAACCGACCCGACATGTCAGTTAGCCAACTTCGCGCATGGTGGTGGTCGAGACCGCAGACGCTTCCGAAGGCTTCATCTGGTAGACCATCTTCGTACGAATGCCGAGGCGGAGTTGCGCTTCGTGTAGCTCGCTGTGGACACCAACCATCGCGGAGCGCGCTTCGCTGAGCGCCTTGATGGCCTGCATCATCTTTACCTGAACGTCGTCCGCGAACACGAGCGATACGTTCACATCCTGGCGCGCCTTGAGCATTTCGCTCATCAGCTCGGCAGCTTCAACCATCGCGCCGTCGACGGCGGCTTCGGTCGTGAAAAGCTTCTTGGCCACGCGCTGGGCTACGAATGCCTTTTCCATATGGATTAACCCCTTAATGTTACCGGACACCCGTCAAGGTAAAGCGAAGGTTAAGGTGCACGCAATCTGTTCATGGGTTGTTAACCATAAAATTCCACCGCCAGCAGTTGTGTTGTGCCCAAAATGGCACAGTTTCCAGGCCTGAAGGGAGCCCAGGGGTCGGCCCGGAAGCGAAGCGTTAGGACAATCCGGCTATCCCGAAGGGCATGAAAGCCACGGACGCCATTTACCCTTACGGCGCCCCGGACCGTCCAGCACCCACCGTGACATTCCACGCGCGGGTGGCCGGGGTCGGCCTGGTGACAACCGTTGTCGTGCTGATTGCGGCCTGCCTGACCTTCATGTTGCAGCAATGGGCTGTGGCGCGGACCCAGTCGCACCACTTCCACGAGAGCCTCGCCGAGATCGCCGCTCAAACGGCCTCACCCTTGATGGCGCCGGCACAGCGAATTCGCCTCGCTTCGTCTCTGGCTTCGGTCCAGGCCAGCCGGGACGTGGTCTCCGCCCAGGTGGTGGACCGTTCCGGCAGGGCGCTTGCTGAGTTCCGGCGTCCTTCGCCCACAGGAGGCGATACGGAAGTCATAACCCGGCCGATGCTTCTTGATGGTGAGACAGTCGGGCAGTTGCGGCTCACCGTTGAGCAGCCCTCGCTGACACCCATGCTGCCGCAGTTCATCGCCCTGACCTTCGTTCTGCTGTTCGGCGGCGTAGGCGTGGCGCTGTTCCTGGCGCGCAGTCTGGCGCACCGGGTGATCAAGCCGGTGGAGGTTCTGTCCCAGGCCATGCGTGAGGTGGCCGCCGGCGGCAGCTTCACGCCGGTCGAGGTAAAGGCGCGGGACGAACTGTTCCAGAGCCTCACCGAAAGCTTCAATGACCTCTTGGCCAAACTGTCCGTCCGTGAGGACGATTTGAAGGCCGCCATGCGTGATCTGGAAGCGGCGCGCGACGCAGCCAATGCTGCCAATGTGCTCAAGACCCAGTTCCTGGCCAATATGAGCCACGAAATCCGCACGCCGCTGAACGGCGTGCTGGCCATGGCGGAAGTCATGTCCATGGGCGACCTCGCCGACGTTCAGCGCGGCCGCCTTGACGTGATCCGGTGCTCGGGCGGCCTTTTGCTGGCCGTGTTGAACGACGTTCTGGATCTCTCGAAGATCGAGGCTGGCAAACTCACCCTGTTCGAAGAGGAGTTCGAGGTCGAGAACGTCTTCACCCAGGCCCGCGACACCTTCGGGGTCATGGCGACAGCCAAGGGTCTGGCATTCAGCCTCGAGATCGCCGATGCTGCGAAAGGCTGGCGGCGCGGCGACGCTGATCGCCTGCGCCAGGTGGTCGGTAACCTGTTGTCGAACGCGGTCAAGTTCACGCCGAAGGGCAGCGTTGCGGCGCTGGTCGACGTCGGCGACACTGACGGGCTTCGGATTGTCGTCCGAGACTCAGGCGTCGGCATCCCGGCCGAGAAGCTTGCGACCCTGTTCGAGAAGTTCACCCAGGCCGACAATTCGGCCACCCGCCGTTTCGGCGGCACCGGCCTTGGTCTCGCGATCTGTCGCGAACTGATCCACATGATGGGCGGGACCATTCAGGTGGAAAGTCGCGAAGGCGAAGGCTCCACCTTCACCGTCGACCTGCCCTTGCCGCGCTGCCGACTTGAGGCGCTTCACGGCGAAGATGGGCTGGGCGCAAACGAAGACGGCAACCTGCGCATCCTGGCCGCCGAGGACAACCCGACCAATCAGCAGGTTCTGCGCGCCGTGCTTGGCTCGCTGGGGATTGAGGTGGACATCGTTCCGGACGGAAAGGAAGCCGTCGCTGCGTGGCGTGGCGGTACATACGACCTCGTCCTGATGGATATCCAGATGCCGGTGATGGATGGTATCGCCGCCACCGCCGCCATCCGGGCCGGGGAGGCCGCCTCCGGCCGCAAGCGCACACCGATCATCGCGGTGACGGCCAATGCGCTGACCCACCGGGTCGCCGAGTACATGGCCGTTGGCATGGACGCCCACGTGGTCAAGCCGATCGAGATCGCACGGCTCTATGACGCGATTTCCACCGTGCTGACCGCTGCCGCCACCGGTGTGGCGCCTTCGACCCAGGCGGCAGCCGCCTCCGTCTGACGCCCCGTTCATCCGCCTGAACCTCAGCCAACAGCACGCTCAGGTTAGGGTCAGCTGCATTGTGGTCTCCTGAGTTCGTTGAAGGCCGGCGCCCCCGCCGGTCCGCCTCGGAGGAACCGACATGGCACGTGTTTCAACCCGGATGCTAATCGCCACCCTGGCCGCGGCGACCGCTGTCTCTGCAGGCGCCCTGCCCGCCGCCGCCCAACCGCACGGATACGGCTTTGAAGGCAGGCGACTGGAGTTTCATGATCGAGGCCGCTCGGGCTATGATCGCGAAGGCTACAATATCAACCAGCGTCAGGAGCGGCTTGACCGGCGGATTGACCGAGGCCTGCGCGACGGCAGCCTCACCCGCCGGGAGGCCCGTGACCTGCGCGAGGACTTCAACCGCATTGCTTGGCTTGAGGCGAGATACCGCTCGAACGGCCTGTCGCCCTGGGAGCGAGCCGACCTGGACCGCCGGTTTGATCGTCTCGAGGACCGCACCCGCCAAGCCCGACGCGATCGTGAATATGGCTATGGCTACTACCGATAGCTGAGCTTCCGGCGCCCCTGGTCAATCCGGTCGGGGGCGCCCCCGTTTCATACCGTGAGCCGCAGGCGGCTTTCGACCACGGTCACGGCCTGGCCCCGTAACAGGACCCGGTCGCCACGGTGCTCGCATTCGATATCGCCGCCGCGGCCTGGGTAGGCCTGCAGGAACCGCACCGTGGACCGGCCCAGTTTCTGCGCGAACAATGGCGACAGGATGCAATGCAGGGATCCGGTCGCAGGATCCTCCGGGATGCCGGACCCGGGGGCAAAGAAGCGATCGACGACGTCGACGTCAGATCCCGGGTCCGCCAGCGCCGCCACGCCGACGTTGCCACGCCCGCCGGTCGCCCCGCTGGCGACGGCGTTCAGAGCCGCAAGGTCTGGCGACAGGGCGCGCACCGCATCTTCACTGTCGAACAGGGCTACGAGATAGGACGACATCCAGACCTCGACGGGATGGGCGCCCAGGGCGTCGACGAGGCCCTCCGGCGGGTCGATCTGCACCGGCGGCTGTGCGGGAAAGTCCATCTCGTAGCCGGTGACCGATCTGTGCAGGGTGAGGGGGCCAGACCGGGTGTCAAAGGTCAACAGGTCGGTGTCTGTGCCCAGCTCACGCAGCAGCACATGCCCGGCGGCAAGGGTGGCGTGACCACATAGCGGCACCTCAAGCAGCGGGGTGAACCAGCGCAGCGCGAACCGCGCCGGATCGGTTGTCTTCAGCAGGAAAGCCGTTTCGGCCTGGTTGTTTTCGGCGGCCAGCGCCTGCATCCAGCCTGCCTCCGGCCAGGCGTCGAGAGGCTCCACCACGCAGGCGCCATTGCCCTTGAACGGCTGGCTGGCGAAGGCGTCGACGGTCCATTGGCGCATAGTTGGCCTCCCTGGAATAACGTCCCACATCTGCGTCCGGGCGACATCCCCGGCAAGGGCCAGTTCAGATGCGGCGGACCGGCGCTATTCCAGGATCTCGAGTTCCGGCCAACGCTTCCTGGCGCCTTGAGCTACGCGCTCGAAGTTGGAGCTGGCCCGGTTCGGGTTGCGGCGCAGGCGCAGCGCAAACAGGTCTTCGAGGCCGAAAGGCGCGATGACGGTCAGGCTGTCATCGGTTTCCATTCGCACGGCGACAGCGTGCAGCGGACTGACGAACCTTGTCAGGGCCTCGGAGCTGGAGGTGAGTGGTGAATAGGGTTCGCCGAACTTGCCCTCGAACCACAGGTGCACGCGCGCCTGATTGCGCACCTCGACCAATTCGCGCAGCGGCGGTTCGAAGGCCGCCGCCACCCGCCTGATCACCGCGTCCTCGGCCTCGTAGCTGGTGTCGGGGTCGAAGTAGGCGACGTCGTAGTCCTTGATGCCGTGGTTCAGATCGCGACCGGTCAGGTCGTTGAAGACCCGCTGATAGACGGCGCCTGAAAACACCTGCCAGTCGGGCAGGTCGATGTCGCGCAGCCGGTGCAGCACCTCCATCAACGGGGTGGCGCGTCGCACGATGGCTTCAAGACGGTGGTGCAGGTCGAGGCTCACGCCCGTCCCCGAAGCGGCCAACCGTGGTCCAGCGGACCGTGGCCTGCGCCCAGGCCCGGTGCGCGCAGCATCGCCTCATGCACATAGTCCCAGGCGCGGGCGACGGTCTCGGCCAAGGGAAGGCCCTGCGCGATTCCGGTGGCGCAGGCCGATGCAAGCGTACAGCCCGTCCCATGAGTATGGCGGCTGGCGATCCGTTCACCTTCGAAGGCTGTCTCACCTTCCGGCGTCATCAGCACATCGACGACACGATCACCTGGCACATGCCCACCTTTCATCAGCACGGCCTTGGCGCCCAGTTTCAGCAGGGCGTCGCCCGCGCGGCGGAGATCGTCGGTGGTGGAGACGGTCAGGCCGGTCAGCGCCTCGGCCTCCGGCGCATTGGGGGTCAGCAGCGCCGCCAGCGGGACCAGCCGCTCGCGCACCATGGCCACCGCTTCAGAGGCGAGCAGCGAGGCGCCGCCCTTGGCGATCATCACCGGGTCGATGACCGCCGGGATCGGGTAGGCTTCAAGCAGCCGCGCCACCAGGTCCACCGTGGCCGCATCACCCAGCATACCGGTCTTGATGGCGTCAGCCCCGATGTCGTCCAGCACGGCGCGGGCCTGGGCCTCGATGATGTCCAGCGGGATCGGGTGCACGCCTGTGACGCCCAGGGTATTCTGCACGGTCACCGCCGTGATCGCCGTGGCCGCATAGCCGCCAAGCGCCGTCACCGTCTTGATGTCCGCCTGCACGCCGGCCCCGCCCCCGCTATCGGAGCCGGCGATGATCAGGACACGGCCATTCAGGAACATGGCCTTGAGATAGCGCGCCCGGCCGAACAGCGGAAGCCAACCCCGACGCTGACTGCACGATGCCGCAGTGGCCGCAGCATTGTCGGCGATACCGGTTCAGGAGATTCAGCCGGGTCTCGCAAGCGCAGCCCGGGCCGCAAGCGCAAGCAGACCGCCAGCGATCGCGAGATCCTTGAAGAAGGTGGAGCGTTCGACCTTGTCGGCCAGATCATGGTGGAAAATCAATGCGGCCAGAATACAGAAAACGCCAAGCGCACCGGCGACTTCCCGGACGCGCAAGCCCAGGAGGAGCGCTATGCCCCCACCAATCTCCAGGGCCACGACCGGCAAGAAAAGCGCGGTGGGCACGGAGAACTCCCGCATCTGATCCAGAACGGGCGTGGGGTCGGTAACCTTTGCGATGCCCGCAAGGACGAAGAGGAGCGCCATGAGCGTCCGACCGACAAGGGCGATACCGGCGGGGCCGGCCAGGTTGCGAAAATTGATCATCGCAGATGCTCCATGACCACGGCGTGCGTGGTGCGATTCAAGGGCGATCGGTGGATCGTTTCGTAAGCGGCGAGGATTTTTTCGAAGTGGTTCATTGGAATCTCCCGGTTTGCACATCGGCGGCGAAGGTGCGGAAGCTGGCGGCGAACGCTTCAGGATCTTCAAGGAAAGCGCTGTGCCCGCCGCGGAACAGGGTCACCCGGTGAAGGGGCATGCCGGCGACTGTCGCCCTGGCGCGACCCCACGAGACGAGATGGTCGCCTTCAGTCCAGGCGAGCCACACCGGCAGGGTCAGCTTTGGCGCGATGGGCCTCAGGTCGCCGGTCGGCTCGCTGAAGCCCGCCCAGGCATCGGCCAGCATCGGGGCGAGTTCGCGCCCGGCAGCGACGACACGTTGGCGGCGTGCCCGCGCCGGCCCCCGCGAGAGCACCAGGAAACGGTAGTAGGCTGCAAAGGCCGTCGGAAACCAGGCCGCACCCCGCGCGCCGGCTCGAAAGAAAGCGGCCATGCGACCGATCACGAAGCGCGCCGGGCCATCGAGGGGCGCGAGGCCGCCCGGGTTGCACAGCACCAGTCCCGCAAACCGTCCCGGCGCCGCAGCCGCTGCGATGATCGCCGCGGCTCCGCCGATCGAGTTGCCGATCATGAAGGGGCGCTCGAGCCGCAACGCCTCGACGACCTCCAGAATGAGACCGCCGAAACGGTCGGCGCGCACCGGAAGACCGTCAGACGGCGAACAGCCCATGCCGGGCCAGTCGATCGCGATCAGCTCAAACGCCCCGCCAAGTCGACCAGCCAGGTCGGCGAAGTCGCCGCTCCCATGGCCGACCGCGTGCAGGCATAGCACGGGCGCCCCCTTGCCCCACCGCTTCACGGCCAGCCGCGCGCCGGACGGCAGCGTCAGAATGCCGGCGCTGTCTGCAGCGCTCAAAGCGGCGAGTCTCTCCGGTATCCTGGGTGATTGCCCTATCACACGGCATCTCATAAAAAGCCGGGTCCAGAGCCCGGCGAAGTGATATGTATATCACATGAAAATTCCTGAACGCAAGCGCCCCCTCGCGCCCAAAGCCGACACCAGGGCGTTGCTGCTGGCGGCTGCGGCTGTCGAGTTCAACACGCAGGGCTTCAGCGGGACCGACACGAACCGCATCGCCCGCGCCGCCGGCTTTGCCCCGCAGACCTTCTACCGCCACTACGCCGACAAGACGGAGATCTTCATCCGCGTCTACGAACAGTGGCAGGAAGACGAGCGGAGGAAAATCGCCAGCGCCATGCGCGCCGAGCCGGGCAGCACGGGGCAGGCCCGGGCTGTCGCCACCACGCTGATCGCCGGTCATCGGGAGTGGGCGTTCTTCCGGCGTTCACTGAGGCAATTGGCCGTTGAAGATGATCGGGTGCGCGCGGCCCGCGCGGCAAGCCGGCGGGCCCAGCTCGACGCTCTTTCACAAAAGCTTGCGCCTTCAACCTGGGCCGCCCGGGTTGGTGCGCTCTTGACCGTCGAACGCCTGTGCGACGCCGCCGCTGAGGCGGAAACGGACGATCTTGGGATCGATCCGGCAGACTGGACCGCCGTGGTCGCCGGGGCCATAGACCGGCTGCGCGGCGCCTAGATCACGGCGAGATCGGATTGGGTCGATCCAATCTCAAAAAACGTGGGCATTTTCATAGGCCTGGCGCGGGTTGCGGGCGGAAAACCGGTTCCCCCTTTTCCTCAATCCGCTCCAGGAATCAGCCGCTTGATCAAGGGATACGATTCCAGATCTCGGTTTTGCAGAGCGGGAAGACGACGCAGCCTCTGAGCTGCACGTGGTCGGCGTCGATCAACCGCAATTCGGCCGAATAGGTGCGCCCATCGTCCGGATTGTAGACTGTGCCGTCCGTCCAGACGCCCGGACCGCCTTGCAGTCCGGTGACGAACTCGAGACCCTTCAACGGGCGGCCTCGCAGACTTGGGTCGGCGTTCTTCAAGTCCCTGAGGTCCGGGTTGGCCGCGATCAGCGTCGAGGTGACGAGCCGACCGCAAAGATCGCCGCCGCATCGCTGCAAACGGACCTCGCCGTCATAATCAGGCGTCCGCCAACGGCCTTCGACCGATGTCGGGGCGACGGCTGCGGCGAGCATTGCGAAGAGCACTGCAGCTTGAAGGCTCATGTCTCGTCTCCGATTTGGACTTTTGCAGCGACCACGTCGTAGATCGGGAGCTGCGGCAGGCGCACGAACAGCAGGGTCTCGGCCAGCGCCTCCACGCGGTGTCGTCCGTCGGGCGGCGTCTCGACATAGTCGCCGGCGCGCAGCACATGCCCGCCCATCTTGGCCTCGCCCGAGACAACGAAGAGTTCTTCGCCCCCCGGGTGCGTGTGCCACCCGCCTGTCGCGCCTGCGGCGAAGCGCGTCAGCGTCGTGAAGCCCGTCGCATCGGCTTTCAGCAACACATACTCGACGCCTGGCTCCAACGCCGTCCACCGCGCATCCTGCGCCGCCACAAGCCGACCAACTGTCCGATCATCATCTTGCATCATTTTGTGATAGATATATCACTCACTCCGATTGATCAATAGCCGGATGGAGCGGTCGACATGCGTGGATTGGCAGAGCAACTGGACGGAGATCGCCCTGCAATCGCTGCCCTACTGGGGCGGAGGGTGCGCGACCGCTCGCCGCCTCGGAACCGCCCTGTGCCTGCGCCTCAATAGTGATGCCTGAACTGGGCCAGCAACAGGCCTTGTTCGCTGGGCCGGTAGACCAGCCTGTGTTCCTGGGTGATGCGGCGGGACCACCAGCCGGACAGCGCGCCGCGGAGCGGTTCCGGCTTGCCTATGCCTGTAAACGGGGTGCGGCTGCATTCCCTGATCAGGGCGTTGATGCGCGCGAGCAGCCTGGGGTCATTGGCCTGCCAGTAGAGGTAGTCATCCCAGGCTTGCTCACTGAATATCAGTTTCATTCAGAGAGGTCATGCTCCCGGCCCTGGCCGCCATCCAGAGCGGCGATGGAGCTCAGAAGCCGTTCGGCGTTTGCCGGGCTGCGGAGCAGATAGCGGGTCTCCTCATAAGAGGCGAAATCCTCGAGTGACATCAGCACCGCCGGGGGCTTGCCGTTGTCCCGCGTGATCACCACCGGCTCGTGGTCGGCGTTCACACGGTCGATCGTCGCCGCGAGGTTCTTGCGAAGTTCGCTGTAAGAGGTCGTGCGCATTTCCCGAAAGTACGCATTTGCGTACGTATATGCAAGGTGGTTGCGAGGGTGTTCAACCCGAACGTATGGCGTCCCATACCTTCAACGCCTGCACCGTCTCGCGGACGTCATGGACCCGCACCGCCGCCACACCGGCCGCCGCGCCCGCTATCGCCGCCGCGATGGACCCACCCAGCCGCCCATCCGCCGCCGCGTCGCCATCCAGCATCCCGATGAACCGCTTGCGGCTGGCGCCCAGCAGCACGGGGAAGCCCAGGGCCACGATCCGGTCCAGTCCGGCCAGCAGGGGTAGATTGTGGCGGGTCGGGTGTTTGCCGAAGCCGATGCCGGGATCGAGCCAGATCCGCTCACGGGCGACGCCGGCCCAGATCGCCAGTTCCACGCGCTCCTCCAGGAAAGCAACGACTTCGGCGACCACATCTTCATAGTACGGCTCGGCCTGCATGGTTCCGGGTTCACCCTGCATGTGCATGAGCACGATGTCGCAGCCGAGCTCGGCGGCCACGGCGGCGCTTTCAGGCGCGTGGCGAAGTGCGGTGACGTCGTTCCACATCGTGGCGCCGGCCGCGATCGCGGCGCGAGCGACCTCGGGCTTCATGGTGTCGATGGAAATGAGCGTGGCGCCTTCGGCCCGGAGCGCGGCGATCAGCGGGACCAGCCGGTCGATTTCCACCCCGGCCACCACCGGCGTGGCCCCCGGACGTGTGGATTCCGCGCCAAGGTCGAGGATGTCGGCGCCGTCGGCGATCAGGCGCCGGGCATGGGCGAGCGCCGCATCGAACCCGAGATATCGCCCGCCGTCGGAAAAGCTGTCGACCGTCACGTTGACGACCCCCATGACGCGTGGACGTTCGGTTGACAGTCGGGAACGCATTGGACCTCAACCCCGTTATTGTTGCGGCCGTTGATTTGGCGAAGTCCGGAGAGCGCAACGCCACTGCCAGCCTAAGTAGCGACTTGACCCTTTTAGGATAGGTTCAGGGCTCAGCCGAGCCACTCAACCGGGTCATCACCCTTCTCGGCTTCTACCGAATTCCTGTCTCCCGCCGCTATGCGGGGGAGGCAGGGCGTTATGCCGGCTCAGCGCTGGGACGTGGCGAGATCGGGACGGCGACCGTCGGGCCGGTTGCCCGCTTGGTCTCGGATTCGTCGCGTTTGGGCGGGACACCTTTCAGGGCATTGACGATCTCGTCGCCGCTCAGGGTCTCGTACTCCAGCAGGCTGTTGGCCAGCAGGTGCAGCTGGTCGAGCTTGGTGGTGAGGATGGTGTTGGCCTCATCCCAGCCGGCCTGGGTGAGCCGGCGGACTTCCTCGTCGATCACCTTGGCGGTTTCTTCTGACACGTTCTGGGTGCGGGCGACGGAATGCCCCAGGAAGACCTCGTCCTGATTGTCGCCGTAGGACACCATGCCGAGTTTTTCGGAATAGCCCCACTTGGTGACCATGGCCTTGGCAAGCTTGGTCGCCTGATCGAGGTCCGACGAGGCGCCGGAGGTGATCTTGTCCTTGCCGAAGATGATCTCCTCGGCCACCCGGCCGCCCATCAGTATGGCCAGACGCGAGGTCATCTGCTCATAGCTCATGGAGAACCGGTCGCGTTCCGGCAGCTGCATCACCATGCCCAGCGCACGGCCGCGCGGGATGATGGTCGCCTTGTGCACCGGATCGGTGGCGGCGACATTCAGCGCCACCAGGGCGTGGCCCCCCTCGTGGTAGGCGGTCAGCTTCTTCTCGTCCTCGGTCATGACCATGGAGCGGCGCTCAGCGCCCATCATGACCTTGTCCTTGGCGTCCTCGAAGTCGCGCATGGTGACCATGCGGCGGTTCTTGCGCGCGCCCATCAGGGCGGCTTCGTTGACCAGGTTGGCCAGATCCGCGCCCGAGAAGCCGGGGGTGCCGCGCGCCACAACCTTGACATCGACGTCTGCGGCCAGCGGCACGTTCTTCATGTGAACGCGCAGGATCCGTTCGCGGCCATTGATGTCGGGGTTGCCCACCACGACCTGGCGGTCGAAGCGGCCCGGACGCAGCAGGGCGGGGTCGAGCACGTCGGGGCGGTTTGTGGCGGCGATCAGGATGATGCCTTCGTTCGATTCGAAGCCGTCCATCTCCACCAGCAGCTGGTTCAGCGTCTGCTCGCGCTCATCATTGCCGCCACCGAGACCGGCGCCGCGATGGCGGCCGACGGCGTCGATCTCGTCGATGAAGATGATGCAGGGGGCGTTCTTCTTGCCCTGTTCGAACATGTCGCGCACGCGGCTGGCGCCGACGCCCACGAACATCTCCACGAAGTCGGAGCCGGAGATGGTGAAGAAGGGCACGCCCGCCTCGCCCGCAATGGCGCGGGCCAGCAGGGTCTTGCCGGTGCCGGGGGGGCCGACCAGCAGGGCGCCCTTGGGGATCTTGCCGCCCAGGCGCTGGAACTTTTGCGGGTCCTTCAGGAAGTCGACGATCTCGACGACCTCTTCCTTGGCCTCTTCGACGCCGGCGACGTCGTCAAAGGTGACGCGGTTCTTGTTTTCCGTCAGCAGCTTGGCCTTGGACTTGCCGAAGCCCATGGCGCCGCGCGCGCCGCCCTGCATCTGGCGCATGAAGAAGATCCAGACGCCGATCAGCAGCAGGATCGGCAGGAACTGGAGCAGCGCCCCGGTCCAGGTGAAGCCGCCGGCGGCCTTGACCTTGATGTCGGCGCCCTGCTTTTCCAGGCGCTGGACCAGATCATCCTGATTGTTGGGGGTGACGGAGGTGAAGGCGCGATTGCCCTGATCCGTGGCCAGGATCATCGGGCCCTCGATCTCAACCGCCTTGATCTCGCCGGCGTTTACCTTGGCCAGCAGCTGGGAATAGGTGACCTCGGTCTGGCTGCTGGCGCGGTTGCCCCCGGCCATCATGCCGTAGAGCCCCACCATCACCACGAGGATTGCGCCCCAGATCACCAAGTTGCGGAGGTTCATAAGAGGACCGTTCCCAATGAGGCCGTGCGCCAAACTTCAAACATAGGGCGCAGACGGTTGATAGACCACTTAACGTCAGGACATTTTGGCCAGAGCAGGCCGCCAAGGTTTAGAATCGGATCAGAAATGCAAAAAGGGCTGCACCCTGAGGCGCAGCCCTTCAAATAAGCATCATCTATGCCAGCTTTTAGAGGCTGACACCGATATTATCGGGTGACGACCTTCTTCGGCGCGGCGATCAGGCCTTCGCGCTGGGCGCGCTTGCGGGCCAGCTTGCGGGCGCGGCGAACGGCTTCGGCCTTCTGGCGCGCACGCTTCTCCGAGGGCTTCTCATAATGCACGTGCCGCTTCATTTCGCGGAACGAGCCTTCGCGCTGCATCTTCTTCTTCAGCGCCTTGAGGGCCTGGTCGACGTTGTTGTCGCGGACGAAAATCTGAACCAGGGGTATCTCTCCTGTAGAACGCTGGCCGCCCGCCTTGTGCCGGCTGAAAGGCGGCGAGCGTAGAAAAAGTTGTCGCCCGAAGGTTTGACCCTTCAAGTTTGAGGGCGGGCAGATAGCAGAAGAGGTTCGCCCTGTCCACGCACTCCGCTAGACTGAATCCATGACCGCACAAGACTCCGACTGGGCTGCGACAACCGAGCAACGGTTGCTGGACGAGGCGCTGGGGCTTGCGCCGATTCATGGCTGGACTCATCGCACCGTCGGCCTGGCCGGAAAGGCGCTCGGTTTGTCGGCCGGTGAGACCGGGCTCTTGATCCCGCATGGCCCAGCCGATCTGGCCGCCCTGCTGTCACGGCGCCACGATGACCGGGCGCTGGCTTCGCTGGGTGAGGTCCACGCCAGCAATCTGAAGATCCGCGAGCGTATCCGTCGTGCGGTCGAGGCGCGCCTGGACGCCGCCGCCGTCGACGAGCCGGCGCTCCGGCGGTGGTCAGGGTATCTCGCCTTGCCGCAGAACCTGACGCTGGCTGCAAGGCTGGCCTGGGACAGCGCCGACGTGCTGTGGCGCTGGGCCGGGGATACGGCGACGGATGAGAACCACTACACCAAGCGCCTTTTGCTGGCCGGGATCCTCACCGGCGCCGGGGCGATCCGGGCCTCTGCAGGGCGCAAGGCGGCGATGGAATTTGTGGACCACCGCATCGACAATGTGATGGCCTTCGAGAAATGGAAGGCGACGACCACGTTCCGGCCGTCCGCGGCTCTGGCCCGATTTGCCGAGCGCCTTGGTCGAGCCCGCTACGGCGGGGGCTAATCCGGCGCAGGCTTGAGGTTCGGGTCGTCTGTTGACGCGCAGCCAAGAACTTGTTCTTAATTTGTTCTTCACCTCCCCCACGAAGTGGCGGGAGGGGGACCGCGCCCCGAAGAGGGCGGGGTGGAGGGGGCGAGCCGCGAGCCACACCATGCGAAACATCACCCTGATCGCCACCCGCGCCCGCGCCATGCGCAAGTCCATGAGCCCGCCCGAAGTGCTGCTCTGGACCCGCCTGCGAGGCCGCAGTCCGGACAAGCCGACATTCCGCCGACAACATCCCATCGGGTCGATCATCGTCGATTTCTACTGCCCATCAGCCAGACTTGCTGTGGAGGTCGACGGGTCTTCGCATTGGGGCGATCAGGCGCTCGGGCGCGACGAAGCGCGGGATCAGTGGCTTTGGCGACAGGGTGTTGCGGTGCTGCGCGTTCCGGCGTCTGAAGTTTTTCAGGATCCGGGTGGAGTTGCGGATGGTATTTTAAGGTTTGCGGACGAACGGCGGAGCGCGCGGCCTGCCCCCTTGTCTGTCGGAAGTATGCCAGATTGGGGATGTCTTCCGGGACGCCTGCCCGGTGCGACAACACCAGGCAGGCAATCGGTGGAAGGGTCGAAGCCCCCTGAGCCCTTGCGGAC
>NZ_JBIKNZ010000046.1:0-25578 GCF_044358365.1 Phenylobacterium sp.
CCGAAGATCACATGACAGAGGATGACCCATGCATGCCGGCCTCCTTCACCAGCATGCAGCTTGAATCACTCCATCACTGATTTGGGAATCCCTCCCGATTCACAGCGTAGGGAAACCGCTCTAGGAGACCTTATCCACTTTCACTGTCAGGCGAGGCCGCACATAGGCGTGACGTTTAAACCGGATGATCTCGGGCATGAAGAGACCAAAGGTAGGACGGTAGTCATAGACAACGTCGGTGACGATCACGCTCTCGTTGGCCGCGAGATACCCCGAAGGCACGCTGGGGCCATCCGAAGAAGTGTACCCCTTCTTGACTGTCCAGTCGGTCGAAACCGATCCTGATCCATTTGCGCTCAGGCTCGAGACCCGCTGCTGAACGCTGGCGTTGGGATAGGGGTAGATCATGGACACGCTGGCCTTGAGGATATCGTCCAGTTCCTCGGTGGTAACCGTCCGGTTCTGGGCGGTGATATCGGCCATTGTGGCCGCGATGTGCGACACCTTGCGCTGGGCCTGATAGGCGCCCAGGGCCTCCACGGCGGCCATGTGAAGGATGAACAAAACCGGGAAGATCAGAGCGAACTCAAGGGCTGCAGCGCCCTGCTGGTCGCTCAGCCCGCGCTTGATGAAGGCCATCATGCGAAAGGCTCGTTTTTGAAGGTGACCCGTGAACCCAGGGTGACGCTTAAAGGCCCAGGCCGCTCGTAGGCCTTGGCAATGAACGGCGTCATCAACGGCCAGACGTAGTTGGCCTTCACGATGATGATGTCCTCGGCAGCGCCCTTGTTGAACTGGCCCGCAGGCGGAGCGGCGACCACCGCGTTGGCGTCCGTAAAACGGTCGAACCGCTGGACGCTGATGGTTAGCCGATCCCGACAATTGGTCACGTTGCCGCCCAGCTTTTCGCAAACCTGTTCCTCGAACGCGGCCGCACTGGCCGGAGCATCACCGCGTCCCGTGCGGATCATCCGGGAGGTCTCAAACACGGCGTTGTCCAGGCCGCTGCTCATCATGCCCAGCATGCCGACCTCGATGATCGAGAATAGAGAAAGGAACAGCACCGGAGCGACAAAAGCGAACTCGATCGCTGTGGCGCCGCTCCTGTCACGCAGAAAGGCCTGCGGACCCTTGTGAGATCGTGTGTGATCCATGGCGCCAACTTGAAGCGGACGAGTTAACACCCGGTTAATTGCCTGACATTTACAGTAAATTGACGTTAACAATTTGAAATAACCAGAGATTACCTCTCTTTCAATATTCTTCCGGCTAGTAACGGTGTTTCCGTCAGGATGATGCGCATGAACAGGTCTGTATCCACGGTAGCGCGGCGGCTGCTCAATGACAGGCGAGGCAACGTCGCCATAGTCGCCGCCATCAGTATGGCCCCGATCTGCATGGCCAGCCTGGGCGCCGTGGACCTGGCGCGCGCGACCAGCGCCAAGTCCCAGCTTCAGGACGCTCTGGATGCGGCGGCGCTCGGCGCAGCAAGAACCAACTCCACCAACGACGCCGAGTTGACAACGGCGGGCAACCGCTACCTCGCCCAGAACTTGAAGCTCACCGAGGACTTCACGGTTTCGTCGTCATCGTTCCGGATCGGCGACAATGGAAAGGTCATCGCAAACGCGGCCGTTCAGGTGCGGCCGTTCGTCGCCGGCCTGCTGACCGGTGGAAACATGACCGTCGCCGCGACTTCCGAGGTCGTTCGCGCTGACATGGAGGTCGAGATCGCCCTGGTGCTCGACAACACGGGCTCCATGAACGAAGGCAGCAAGCTTTCGGACCTCAAGGACGCCGCCAAGGAATTCGTGACCAGGATGGAGGAGGCCGCGGCCAAGAGCGTGACCCCTAATCCGATCCGGATCTCCATCGTCCCTTTCTCAAGCACGGTCCGCGTCGACGGCGCCGCCTACCGTAATGCCACCTGGATGGATCAGGCGGGCACGGCGCCGATAAACAATCAGATCTTCACCACCGCAAGCGGGACCCAGTTCGCCAATCGCTTCACCCTTTTCAATACGATTGCAACCAACTGGCGCGGGTGTGTGGAGATGCGCGAGGCGCCCTACGACGTGCAGGATACCCCGCCGACTACGGGCGCAACCCTGTACACCCCCTACTTCGCTGTGGACGAGCCCGACAGCAAGACCAGTGGGTACGGGGACGACTATCAGAACAACTATCTCTCAGACGGCACGAGCAGTTCCAACTGGAGGGTCCGGCAAGGATCGGTCACCAAGTACAAATCGAGAAGTGGTCTATCGACAAGCTTTGGCCCCAACCGCGGATGCAGCCTTCAAAAGCTGGTGCGACTGACCACAGATTTCTCCACGCTGCGCTCCGCAATCAACAACCTGAACGCTGATGGCAACACCAATATTCTGATCGGGATGGCGTGGGGCTGGAACACCCTCACGCCATTCGCGCCGTTCAGCGACGGGGTCGCCTACGGTACCCCCAAGCACAAGAAGATCATCGTGCTGATGACTGACGGTGCGAACACCCTGAGCCAGCGCGACACGCCCAACGACGGCACCTACTCCGGCGCCGGCTACATCTGGCAGGGGCGCGTCCTGAAAGCGAACGACGCGCCGCTTCAGCAGGGCGCATCCGAAGCGGAACGCACCGAGGCCCTGGATTCCCGACTGGCCAAGATCTGCACAAACATGAAGGCAAAGGACATCGAGATCTATACGATCCGCGTCGAAGTCGGCGAGGGCTCCAGCGAGCTCCTGCGGACCTGTGCGACCGGAGCGGACTACTTCTACGACGTCAGCAACTCATCCACCCTGACCCAGGTGTTCCAGAGCATCGCCGGCCAGATCGCGGCCCTTCACCTCTCAAAGTAGAACGTTTGGATCACTGATCGCATAAGTCGTATCGAAGTATACACCCCAGATGTATGGATGAACCCGCCTGTTTGTCTGTAGCGAATGAGTCTATCTGAAACGGTCAGGCTCTGGCCGGACCGCAGGCGCCGGTGTATGCGGCGGGGATGGCGGCGGCGGAAATCCTGGTCGATGCGCGGGGGCACCACTGTCCCGTGCCCACGTTGAGGCTCAGACGCGCGCTGGCCGCAGCGCCGCCTGGCGCCCGTATCCGGTTGCTAGCGGATGACCCCCTAGCACGGATCGACGTGCCGCACTTTGCCGCAGAAGTCGGCGCCACAGTGTTGGAACAGTCCGATGACGGCGAAACGCTGAGCTTCCTGGTCAGCCCCCGCCCGAGCCGGTGACCCCCCGCTCGGACGCGAGCGGAACCCGGCGGCGCCTCAAGGCCAACTCGACCTCCGTCGCCAGGGCCCCGCCAAAGAAGAGCGCGTTCACGTTCCAGGATAGCCAGATCAGGAAAATGACGACCGTCGCCACAGATCCGTAGGTCGCGCCCAGTTCAGCGATCTGCTCCACATAAAATCCAAGCCCCCATGACGCGAAGATGCAGAGGCCAGCCGCAGCCGCACCGCCGAGCACGGAGGCCCGCCAGTCGACGGGGTCGCGCGACATCGCCCAGCGATAGATCAGGGTCATGCCCCCCGTCATTCCGGTGCTGGCCCAGGTCCACTCGCTGTAGAGCCAGAGCGCGCCTTTGAGCGGCCTCAGCTCAAAGGTTTCGCCCAGAATCCTGAACGCGAAGAAGACGGTCGACAGGACGCCCAACGCGGCCATGGCGGCCACAAGGACCACCAGCGCCAGCAGATTGAAACTCAGGAACCCGCGTTGACGTTCCTCATCGTGAATGAACGAGAGCCCAGCCAGCAGGGCCTTGAACCCGCGATGGGATGCATAGGCCCCCACCACCAGCGCCACCCCGCTCTGGATCGAAATGCTGCCGCCCGGAGCCTGGGACAACCGGACCATCTCACTCTGAAGGATCAAGCGCGCCGCGTCGGGCATCACCCGCGCCAGGGCCTCGCCCTGCTCAGCCACCCGGGCGGGATCGGATAGCAGGCTGTAGAGGCCCATGGCGATGGCGATCGCCGGGAAGATCGCCAGCATGATGAAAAAGGAAACGCCGCCGGTGTAGAGCATGACATCCCGCCCCCACATCCGCGACAGCGTCCGGCCCAGAACGAGCACGACGTTGCGCAGACCCTCCGGGACACAAAGGCGCCACGAGCCAGACGCGGAATTATGGTTGTTCATCGGGACAGGGACTCGACTCAGGCCGGTTCATGACCTGCGCCAACCATAACGGCGCGCCACCCGGGTTAGTAGGTGGCGCGCCGCCGATGGGGGTTTGCGTCCATCCGGACCGGCCGCCACTTCGAGGGACGGGAGAATACGACGACCGATCCGTTGAAAAATCTAACCAGTCGTCGCTGAACCGGGGCTGAACACGCGCGTCAGGCACGCGACCAGCGCGGCTTCAGGCGAGCGCAGCGATCTCGGCTTCCGTGAAGCCCCAGTCGGCCAGGGCTTCGGTGTTGTGCGCGCCGATAGCGGGCGGCGGCCCCTGAATGACGCCGGGGGTCTCTGAAAAGCGTGGCGCAGGCGCGGGCTGGGTGACCCCTCCTAGCTTCACAAAGGTCTGGCGCGCGGCGTTGTGCGGATGGTTCGGCGCTTCGTCCAGATCTAGCACTGGTGCAAAACAGACATCCGTCGCCGCCATGATGGCCGTCCATTCCGCCTGGGTCTTTGTAGCGAAAACAGCGGCCAGTTTCTCGCGCAGGTCGGGCCAGATCGATCGATCCATCTGTCGCTGGAAATCGGGATCGGTGATGCCGGTCTTCTCCAGCAAAAGTGCGTAAAACTGCGGTTCGATAGAGCCGATGGAGACCCACTTTCCATCAGAGCATTGGTAGGTGTCGTAAAAGTGAGCCCCGCCATCAAGCAGATTGGCGCGACGTTCCTCCTGCCAGATGCCGGAAGCCTTCATGCCGTAGAACATGGCCATCAAGGAGGCCGACCCGTCGCTCATGGCGCAATCAATGACCTGGCCCTTGCCAACTTCCCGCGCATGAATGATCCCGGCCATCAGGCCAAAGGCAAGATAAAGGGCGCCGCCGCCGAAATCGCCGACAAGGTTCAAAGGCGGAACCGGCTTGTCCTTGGTGCCAATGGCGTGAAGCGCGCCGGTGATGGCGATATAGTTCATGTCATGACCGGCCGCGTTGGCATATGGACCGGTCTGACCCCAGCCAGTCATGCGACCATAGACCAGCCGGGGGTTCCGTTTGAGCGCCACGTCCGGACCGAGGCCGAGGCGTTCCATCACGCCGGGTCGGAAACCCTCGATGATCGCGTCGGCCGAGGCCATAAGCTTCAGGCAGGCCTCAACCGCCTCAGGGGTTTTCAGATCCAGAGCCACCGAGCGTCGACCGCGTGCGGTGATATCAGATGGAGCGCCACCTCGCCCGCCCTTGCGATCAACCCGCACCACATCGGCGCCAAGGTCCGATAGCAGCATGCCGCAAAACGGACCGGGGCCGATGCCAGCGAACTCGACGATCTTCAAACCGGTAAGCGGGCCCTGGCGCATGATGTCCTCCGAAATCCTTGAATGATCTAGGCGTCCTGCCCTTTGGTTAGCCAAGGCCTAGCCGCCACCGGGCAATGATTGCCCGTCGTCGACAGTAACAATGCTGCCAGTCATGGCCCGCGCCGCTGGACCAACAAGCATCATGAACGCTGCGTCGAGATCAGAGGCGTCCATCAGGCGGCGGCGCGGAAAGTCCTTGAGTTGGCGCTGCCCCCCCTCTGTCGGCCACCAGGTGTCGTTGATCGCAGTCTCGATGTAGCCTGGACAAAGGGCGTTGACCGCGATCCCTCGACGCGCCCACTCGCGCGCCATACTGCGGGTCAACATCGCCATCGCGGCTTTCGAGCCGCAATAGGCCGAGAGCCCTGGCAGCACAGTGTGACTTGCAATGGAAGCGATGTTCAGAATCCGCCCCTCGATCCCGGCTGCAATCATTCGCCGCGCCGCCTCCCTGGCCGCGAAAAAGGTTCCCCTCGCATTGACGGCAAACGCAGCGTCGAAATCCTCGACAGAAACATTCAGCGCCAGACCTTCGCCGCCGACACCCGCATTGTTCACGAGGATATTCATCGGTCCGAGTTCACCCTGGATCTGGTCCAGGATTGGTCCGATTGAGGCCGCATCCGCCACGTCCATCCGAACGGCGATCGCCCGCACACCCGCTTTGGTCAGGGCGCCGGCCTGCGCCTGGATCTTGTCCACCCGCCGCGCCGTGAGGGCCACCGCAGCGCCATTATCGGCGAGGAGTTGCACAAAATGCGCACCCAGACCGCCACTTGCCCCCGTCACTACCGCCACGCTTCCGGATAGATATCCCTCCGACACTGCCCACTCCTTCACAATGAAACGCTTCCGCAACCAGCGATAAGCTATGAGTCACTGATTCCGGCCTCCAATGATTCCCCGACTGTGGAGGCATTTGGCCGCTATGGGATAGAGAGATGACGGCAGGCATCAATGCCCGGGTTCTGATCGTCGCAAACGACGATACTCTGGCTGGCGCCCTGGCCGAGGGTCTTGACCGGCTGGGTTGGCGGACGATCACGGCGCGCCACGAAGCAGCTGCAGCCTCCGCGCTGGCCGATCTCCAGATCGAGGCGGCAATTGTGGATCTCGCTGGCCTTGGTGACGATGCGATCGGGCTGGCAGCACGACTTCGGACAGCATGCGCACCTCGCAAGCTTCCAATTCTGGCCATGAGCCCGCCGGATCCGTTTCAGAAGGACCGTGGATACGACCTCGTTCTCAGCGGTCCGATCGACCCGGCCCAAGCCGTGATGCGCCTGGAATCACTGGTCCGCACTGCCGTCGCCGAGGAGGAGTTCGATGTCCGCTTCGAGACTTTTGCGGAACGTGGCCATAATCTTGAGACCCCGGAGAGCGACGCCTCCCCCTATCGTGTACTGGCGATTGGCGAGCCCGCCCCGCAGTTTCTGGCCCTGTCAAATGCACTGACACGGAATGGCGCGGAGGTGGTGGGAGCCTTCACCGCCTTCACTGCGTTTGACTATCTGCATGAGAAGCAGTTTGACGCGGTGGTGCTTTGGGCCGGAGACAACCCGCATGAAGCCCTTTCCATCGCTGCGGGGCTCCGTCGGAATACTCGACTCTATCACACGCCAGCACTGCTCTACATTAAGGCGCACTCGGTAATCACCGCCTCAGAGGCCTATCACCGCGGGATCTCTGACGTCGCCTCGCCAGAGACCCCTGAAACAACTACGGCCTTGCGCGTGGTGGAACTAGCCCGGGCGTTTCGTCGACAAAAGTCGGTGCGTGCAGCGCTTGAGCGCGCTCGCACCTCCGGGCTCATGGATGCCGCTACCGGATTGTTTACGCGTGACCTGTTCGCCAGCCACCTGATGCGGTTGGCCCGCAGCGGTGAAGCGAGGAACCGTGCGCTCAGCGTCTGCATGCTCAAGGTCTCTGAAAGACCTGATCTGCAGGCCCCGCGAGCCGGTGGCTGGGTGGCCCGGGCTATCCCTCAGATCGGGTCCATGATCGGCCGCCTCGTCCGCGTCGAGGACACAGCCGCACGACTGGCGCCGGAGGTGTTCGCCCTGGCGCTACCGGCGACCAGTCTGCAATCCGCCCGGGCGGCCGGCGAGCGCATTGCTGCGGTGATTGGCTGCACCGCTTTTGAAGCTGGGCAAGGCGCGACGCCCTTTGTCATCGACTTCGAGCTGGGTGTGGCAGAGGTGTCGTCGCCCGAAGGCGTGGGTCGGGCGCTGGAGCAGGCGGCCGCCATGGCGCAACCCCTCAAGACGGGTTGACCGCTTACTTGGGCTGAGGCGGCGGGGCTGGGCGGGTGGCCTGAGGGCGCTTGAACATTGCTCCAAGGGCTGTTGCCCGGCGGGTCAACTCGCCACCGCACCGGGTGAGTTCGGCTTGAACCAGAGGTCCGGTGTTGAGGGTCTTGCTTTCCGACAGCATCAGCCCTTCAAGCCTGGACGTAGCCCCGCGTCCTTCCATCTTGCCGAGAAAGTAGAATATCCCCTGTTGCGCCTTGGGGGCATCCTTCGGATCCCGGCCGGCGAACGTCAGAGCGATCACACAACGCGCGTCGGCCTTGTCGGCGACGGTCTGGGCGTAGGCCGGTGAGGTTGCGGACATCAGGCCGGCCGCCCCGATCAGGGTCATGAGAAGTTCGCGCATGCAGGGGCCTCAAGGTTGGAAGAGCCCGACTCCGCCGGGATTATGGCCGCTGTTGCACTGCGGCGATGAAAATCGTCTGAACCGACCGAACTGTTACGCTCTGAATTTTAGACAAACAGCCTGTTTATCGGATCCAGTTGAGTTCATCTAAAGCGGGCTGGCTTTCCCGGGTGGCTGTCAGTTTGTGACCAGACCGGCCTTGAACATTTCGGCCCAGCGCGTCCGGGTTTCCTCGATGCGGGGCAGGATTTCCTGGAGCATCGCTTCGGGCGCCTCGCCGACGGGGTAGTGAAGGGCGTCATCGTGCGCCGCGCGCCAGATCACCTCGGCGGCCTGTTCCACCGGAAGTCCGCCGCCCATTCCCTGGGTTATGGCTTCGCGGAAGTTGGGGCCGCCCGGCGCGGAAGCCTTGTCCAGCAGGGGGGTCTCGATCACTGTGGGCTCAACGCAGGAGACCCGGACGCCGGATCGCATGAACTCGATGTCGAGGGCTTCCGAGAGCCCGCGCACGGCGAACTTGGTCGCGGAGTAGACGGCCAGCCTGGGGGATCCGGAGAGTGACGCAAGGGAAGCGATGTTGATGAGGCGTGATCCCGGCGTGTGCTTGAGGCGTTCGTGACCGAGGTAGGCGCCCAGAATCACGCCGCGCAGGTTGATGTCGATCTGATCGTCGAAATCCGCGCGGCCCTGTTCGGTGAACCAGCCGTAGCGGGCGATGCCGGCGTTATTCAGCAACACGTCGAGCCGCCCGCCGCTCGCCTCCATGAAGGCGTCGAGCGCGCGCTCCCACTCGTCTTCCTTCCGGACATCGTGGAGGACGGTGAAACCGGCGTTGTCGCCGCCGATGGCCGCCAGCGCCGTCTTGAGGCCGGGGCCGTCGATGTCAGACAGCCCGACCAGCCAGCCTTCGGCGGCAAATCGTTTGGCGGCTGCCAGGCCGATGCCGCTGGCCGCACCGGTGATGAAGATGGCTTTGCGGTCGGTAGGCATGGCGGGCTCCGGCTTTGGTGACGGCTGACGTTAGACCCGAACTGCGGCAGGATCACCCTTGACGTAACGGCGCCTTTCAGGCCGCCAGCTTCGCCAATTCGCTGAGCACCCGTTCAGCCGCATCCAGACGCTGCCTGGGGGTTTCCCACTCGCCCTTGACCACCACCTTGTTGTCCGGACGAATCCGCCAGGCGACCTGGTTCCTGGCGATGAAGCCAACCAGACCGGCAGGGTTCTTGAAGTCGTCGTTGCGGAAGGTGACGACCGCGCCCTTCGGCCCGACATCAATCTTGGAAACATTGGCCTCGCGGCACAGACCCTTGATCGCCACGACCTTGAGCAACTGGCCAGCTTCCGGCGGCAGCGGTCCGAAACGGTCGATGAGTTCGGCAGCCAGGGCTTCACGATCCGCAGACTTCTCGGCGTCGGACAGACGACGATAGAGCGAGAGGCGCACATTGAGGTCCGGAACATAGTCCTCCGGGATAAGTACGGCGGCGCCGGTATTGATCTGCGGCGACCAGCCCCGGTCGGCGACCTCTTCCGCGCCAACCCGAGCGCGCAGCTCGTTGACGGCGTCTTCCAGCATCTGCTGATAAAGTTCCACGCCGATCTCGCGGATGTGGCCCGACTGCTCTTCGCCAAGCAGATTGCCGCCGCCCCGGATATCCAGATCGTGGCTCGCCAGCTGGAACCCGGCGCCCAGACTGTCCAGCGACTGAAGCACCTTCAGACGACGCTCTGCCGAAAGCGTGATCTGCTTCTCGGCCGGCGTGGTCATGTAGGCATAGGCCCGCGCCTTGGATCGACCCACCCGGCCCCGCAGCTGGTAGAGCTGGGCCAGGCCGAACATGTCGGCGCGGTGGATGATCAGGGTATTGGCGGTGGGGATATCCAGGCCGCTTTCCACAATCGTCGTAGAGAGCAGGACGTCGTACTGTCCCTCGTAGAAGGCGCTCATCACGTCTTCGAGCTGGGTCGGCGCCATCTGGCCATGGCCCACCACGAACTTGACCTCGGGAACCTGCTCGCGAATGAAGCGCTCGAGATCGGGCAGATCGCTGATCCGCGGTGCGACAAAGTAGGCCTGCCCGCCGCGATACTTTTCGCGCAGCAGGGCTTCGCGCAGGACCACTGGGTCCCAGGGTGTGATGTAGGTGCGCACCGCAAGGCGGTCCACCGGTGGCGTCGCGATGATCGACATCTCACGGATACCGCTCAGCGACATCTGGAGTGTGCGCGGGATCGGTGTGGCGGTGAGGGTCAGCATGTGCACATCGGCGCGAAGCTGCTTGAGCTTCTCCTTGTGCTTGACCCCGAAGTGTTGCTCCTCGTCGACGATCACCAGTCCCAGGTTAGCGAAGCTGACCTGCTTGGACAGCACCGCGTGGGTGCCGATGACAATCTCAATTTCACCCTTGGCAAGGCCTGCGCGCGCCTCATTGGCCTCCTTGGTGGGCACCAGGCGCGACAGGCGGCAGACCTTTACCGGCCAGCCCTGGAAGCGTTCCGAAAAGGTCTTGAAATGCTGGCGCGCCAGCAGGGTGGTCGGCGCCACCACGGCGACCTGCTGGCCGCTCATGGCCACGACGAAGGCGGCCCGGAGCGCCACCTCGGTCTTGCCGAAACCGACGTCGCCGCAGATCAGGCGATCCATCGGCTTGCCGGCGCCCAGATCCTCCAGCACATCGCCGATGGCGGACAGCTGGTCGTCGGTCTCTTCGTAGGGGAACCGGGCGCAGAATTCGTCGAACAGGCCGCTGGGCGGCTCCACGGGATCGGTGATGCGCGTCGCGCGCTCGGCGGCGATGCGGATCAGGCCGTCGGCCATCTCGCGCAGACGTTCCTTTGCCTTGGCCTTCCGGGCCTGCCAGGCCGCTCCGCCCAGCCGGTCGAGCTGCACGCCCTCCCCTTCAGCGCCGTAACGCGTCAGCAGGTCGATGTTCTCGACAGGCAGGTAAAGCTTGGCGTCACCGCCGTACTGGAGTTCCAGCGTGTCGTGTGGCGCGCCCTGCACATCCAGGGTCTTAAGACCTACATAGCGCGCAATCCCGTGGTCGATGTGGACGACCAGATCTCCCGGCGTCAGAGCCGAGGCCTCCGCCAGGAAATTCGCGGCGCGACGACGCTTGCGCGGGCGGGCAAGCCGGTCGCCGAGGATATCTGTCTCGGAGATCACCGCCAGGGTGTCGGTCTCGAAGCCGTAGTCCAGGGGCAGAACGACCCGCTGAGGTGTCTTGGGATCGGCGGCGCGGGCGGCGTCCCAGTAGGGCGCCAAAGGCAGGGTCTTCAGGCCGTGATCGGCCAGCATGTGCATCAGCCGGTCCGACGATCCGTCCGACCATGAGGCGAACAGCACGCGCTTTCCGCCAGCCGACAACGTCCTGGCGTGATCCACCGTGGCTTCAAAGAGATTGACGCTGTCCAGCTTGCGCTCGGCGGAGAAGTTGCGACCGGCCCTGGCGCCCATGTCGATGACGGCCTCGCCTTCGGCCTCGTTGAATGAGGAAAGCCGGCGGGTCGCGCGCACCGCCAGGGCCTGAGCCCATTCGGTGTCTTCCAGATAGAGCCGGGCAGGCTCGAGGGGATGGTAATGGCCCTTGCGCTCAACGTTAGCGCGCGCATCGAAGGCGTCCCGGATCATCGCCAGCCGTTCTTCGCGGGCCTCGCGGGCCAGGTGATCCAGGGTGATGGCGGTATTGGCCGGCAGATAGTCGAACACTGTCGCCAGTCCCGGGTAGAACAGCGGCAGATAGTGCTCCATGCCCGCGCGGCGCCCGCCAGCAGAAACGGTGTCGTAGAGCGGGTCGCCGCCGGGCGCGCCGAAGGTTTCCAGATAACCGGTCCGGAAGCGGCTGATGCTGTCCTTGTCGAGCAGGGCCTCGCTGACCGGCTTCAGCGACACTTCCTTCAACTGCCTGGTTGAACGCTGCGTCTCGGGGTCAAAGGCGCGGATGGATTCCAGGGTGTCGCCAAACAGGTCGAGGCGAACCGGCTCGTCCGCCCCGGGCGGGAAAACGTCGATCACGCCACCCCGGATAGCGAACTCGCCCTTCTCCGAGACGGTGGAGGCGCGGCTGTAGCCGTTGACCGAGAAATAGGCCTCGAGATCGGCGATCTCGACGGTATTGCCGCCACGCGCGGAATAGCTGGCCCGCTTTACGGCCTCCAGCGGTGGAACCCGCTGGATCATCGCCGGGACTGTTGTCACCAGCAGTCGCGGCTTGGCGTCCAGTCCCTCGGCCAGCCGGGACAGCGTCGCCATCCGCTGGGCCGACACACCCG
Source organism: Phenylobacterium sp. (assembly GCF_044358365.1). Lineage (GTDB taxonomy): Bacteria > Pseudomonadota > Alphaproteobacteria > Caulobacterales > Caulobacteraceae > Phenylobacterium. Next base: position 12,412 of record NZ_JBIKNZ010000046.1, read on the forward strand.
CCGATGGCCCGACGCGGTCATATGGCAGGCAGTCCCAGGCCGGCAGGGTCAGGATTTCGATTCCCTGACCGAAGAACTGGAAGGCGTCCACGAAGGCCGACAGCCGCCCGGCGTCACGGGCCACGAACACGGACAGCCCGCCCCTCGCCCGCACCAGATCAGCCAGCACCAGGGCGTCGAAGCCCTCGGGCGCGCCGACGAGGTCCAGGCCGCCGGGATAATCGGCGACACGTCTGAGCTGGGCCTGACTGGCGGGCCGGTTCCCGTCAGCCATTCCCGATCGCCTTGTGCGCAATGTCGCGATAGGCCTTCAGCCGATCCATCAGGGGGCCGTCGAAGGCGGCGGGCGTAGGCATGCGCTCCAGGATCCAGCCGTAGAGATCGTGGTCCGGCTGATCCAGCAGCACCTCGAACAGGTCAAGGTCCGCGGCGCTGAGCGACGAGACATGCAAATCCGCAAACGGCCCCAGGATGAGGTCCGCTTCCCGGAAACCCCGCCGCCAGGCGCGGAGTTTCAACTTCTTGTGGCGTGCTTCGTTGCTGCTCATCGAGAGCTGGCGGATATAGAGCGGCGCGAGCCTGTGCGCCAGTCGACTATCGTTTAATCATGCGGCCTGAGATTCTTTTCCCGTTGTTCTCGCCGGTCACGTCCCTGAAGGGCGTGGGTCCGCGCGTGGCGCCGTTGCTGGAACGCCTGGCAGGACCGCTGGTGCGCGATGTCCTGTGGCTGCAGCCGCACTCTGTCGTCCGGCGGACGCCTTCGGTGATCTCGGCGGCGCTGGACGGCGAAGTGATGACCTTCGAGGTGGTGGTGGAGTCCCTGCAGATTTCCCGATCCGCCGCCCGACCTACACGCATAAGGGTATTCGATCAGACCGGGTTCATGAGCCTGGTGTTCTTCGGCGCCTATGGCAGCCAGCTTGAACAGCGCCATCCGGTCAATGCGCGCCGGGTCGTATCGGGAAAGGTCGAGCTTTCCCAATACGGCCTGCAGATGGTGCATCCGGACTACATGGTGGCGCCGGAAAAGGCCGGAGACATTCCGCAGGTCGAACCGATCTATCCGGCCACCGAGGGCCTGCCGCCACGCCGGGTGCGCGGGTTCGTCGTGGAGGCCCAGTCGCGCGCGCCGGAGTTGCCTGAGTGGCAGGACCCGGCCTGGCTGGCGCGGGAGCAGTTTCCGGCCTGGCGAGAGGCGCTGGAGCGCCTGCACGCCCCGCAGAACGAGGCGGACCTCTCCCCGCTCAGCCGCCATCGGCGGCGGCTAGCCTATGATGAGTTGCTGGCGCATCAGCTGGCGATGGCCCAGCGCAAGGCGGCGCGGCGGCGGGAGCCCGCTGCGCGGATTGTGATGGGTGATCTGGGCGACCGGATACGCGCCGGTCTGCCCTTCCGCTTCACCGCCGCACAGGACCGCGCGCTGCACGAGATCAGGAGCGATCTGATCGCCGGCGAACGCATGAGCCGACTGGTTCAGGGCGACGTCGGATCGGGCAAGACGGTGGTGGCCATGTGCGCCATGGCCGATGTGGCGCGAGCCGGCGCCCAGAACGCCCTGATGGCGCCTACCGAGATCCTGGCCCGGCAACACTTTGAAACGATTTCCGGTCCGCTGGCGGCGCACGGCATCGGGGTGATCCTGCTGACCGGTCGCGACAGGGGCGCCGCCCGCGCCGAAAAGCTGAGGGGGCTCGCCACCGGAGCGATCAAGGTGGCGGTTGGCACACACGCGCTGTTTCAGGACGACGTGGTCTTCCAGAACCTGCAGATGGCGGTGATTGACGAGCAGCACCGGTTCGGGGTGGCGGAGCGGCAACGACTGCAGGCGAAGGGCGAGAGCGTCCACGTCATCGCGATGTCCGCCACACCCATTCCGCGGACCCTGGAACTGACGATGTACGGCGACCTCGACGTCAGCCGCATCGAGGAGAAGCCGCCCGGCCGTACGCCGGTCGCCACGCGGGCGGCGCCGATGAACCGGCTGGACGAGGTCGTTGCGCGCCTGAAGGATGCCGCGGCCGGTGGGGCGCAGGCCTTCTGGATCTGTCCTCTGGTCTCGGAATCCGAGCTCAGTGATCTGGCCGCCGCGGAAATGCGGGTGATCGCGCTCCGTGAGGTGATCGGCGCAGGCGTCGGCCTGGTGCACGGCAAGATGCCGGCTGCCGAGAAGGACGCCGTCATGGCCGACTTCGCCGACGGGAAGCTGTCGGTGCTGGTGGCGACCACGGTGGTGGAAGTCGGCGTCAATGTGCCGAACGCCACGATCATGGTGATCGAGCAGGCGGAGCGCTTCGGCCTGGCGCAACTGCATCAGCTCAGGGGCCGCGTGGGGCGCGGCGTCCGCGAGAGCGCGTGCGTGTTGCTGTATGACCCCCCCCTGTCAGAGACCGCGCAACAACGCCTCGACATCCTGCGCCGCACCGACGACGGGTTCCTGATAGCGGAGCGGGATCTCGAACTGCGCGGCGGGGGCGATGCGCTGGGCCTTCGCCAGTCCGGCCTGCCCGACTACGTCTTCGTTGACGTCTTTGCGCATCGGGACCTGATCGCCGTGGCCGGCGATGACGCGCGACTGATCATCGCCCGCGATCCGGATCTGACCAGCCAACGCGGGCTGGCGCTCAGGACCCTGCAGGAACTCTTTGACTGGAAGGCCGGAGCCGGATTGAGGGACGCGGGTTAGCGCGCCCCCGTGATCGCGCGCTTCAGTCCGGCCGCAGCCTGCCGCGCTGCGATCAAAGACTGGCCCAGCACCATGCCGCGCCAAAGGTCATCATCAACGTAGAAGGCGGCGCGAATCTGCGCCTTGATCCCGGCGGCGTCGGGACCCAGCGGATCGCCACGCGCGTGCAGCCAGTTGTCGGCGCGCAGGGCATCCATCACCTTGGTGGTGTCGACGGTGCCATATTCCAGCGCAATGCCCGTGACGCAGGCGTGCGACAGAAACGCTGGAATGGCGCCCAGCCAGTCGCCGGCCAACTTCGCCGAAACCGAATCGCCCCCCTCAATGCTGGCGGCGGCCGCCCCGTGCCAGGCGGCGGCGCGACGGTAGGCCTCTGTCTCTGGCCCGGCGCTGACAATCTGCTCCGCATAGCCGACCGGACCCAGGCCCGTGTGGTAGTCAATGATCCCGATGTCGGAGGCTGCGGAAAGCCGCTCGCGGAAAATGGCCTCAAGCGTCCGACGTGACCAGGTCTCGGACCGGCCACCGTAGAATATCCCGTCCGGATGAGCGTATTGGCCCCCGCTCAAGGCCTGCACTATGGCTGGAAACCCGTTTTCGCGCGCATAGGCCAGGATGGTGGCCCGCGAGGCGGCCTGGGCCTCCGCCGACCAGGATGCCGGCGTGACAGCCTCGGCGAGCCGGTCGTACTCCGGATTGGCAGGGAGCGGCGCGGAGAAGTCGATGAAGTTGCGATTCAGATCGACATTCTCGTGCGTGACACGACGGCTCCAGGCGAAGCCGTAGGGGTTCAGCCCGTGAACCACCAGGGCGGCGACGCCGGGCGCCAGACGGGCCGCCTCGCCCCTGCGCATCCAGTCGATCTGTGCGCCCGAGCCGCAATGGCCCTCGACCCCGTGCGTCGCCGACACAAGTACAAGGACCGCCTGCGCGTCAACTGGACCAAACCACGCCACATCCGTCGTCAGCTCACCGCCGTCGGGACCACGCTCGGGGTGGGTGTAGCTCGACAGGGAGCCGCCTGCGCCCGCCGTCGCATCACGAAACTTCTGTCGGGCAATTTCGTAGGTCGGGCTGAAGACGGACATCTAGACCCTCACCATGCGCTTGCCGCGGTTCTCACCGGCCAGCAGACCGATCAAGGCGCCAGGAAGGCTCTCAAGGCCTTCCAGGATGTCTTCCTGAACCTTGAGGCGGCCATCGGCCACCCAGGCCTGGAGATCTGCGAGTGCGGCCTCGCGCTTGTCGTCGAAATCCATGACGACGAAACCTCGCAGGTTCAGCCTCTTCGTCACGATCAGCCCAGGGATCCCCCGCGGCCCATGCGGCGGCGGTGCGCCGTCGTATTGCGAGAGGGCGCCGCAGCACGCGATCCGGCCAAAATTCTTCATGGCGAAGAGGCAGGCCTCGAACACGTCGCCGCCGGTGTTGTCGAAATAGACGTCGATGCCATCGGGGACCGCGGCGCGCAGCCGACGTTTGAATTCCGGGGATTTGTAATCCACCGCCGCGTCGAACCCGAGCTCCCCGGTCAGCCACCGGCCCTTTTCCTCGCCCCCGGCGATACCGACCACCCGGCACCCCTTGATCTTCGCGATCTGGCCCACGATCGAGCCGACCGACCCGGCGGCCGCCGACACCACCACGGTCTCGCCAGCCTTCGGCTGTCCGCACTCCAGCAGCCCGAAGTAGGCCGTGAGGCCCGCAATGCCATAGACGCTGAGCAGGTGGGTCTCGGGCTTGAGCGCCGGCAGTGCGGAGAGGTTTTTGCCGGGCATGACCGCATACTCCTGCCAACCCGCATCGGCGAAGACCAGATCGCCGGCCTTCAGGTGCGGCACGTGAGACACCAGCACCTCCGAGAGGCCGCCCCCCGCCATCACCTGGCCGGAGTTCAGCGCCGAGCGGTAGGTCGCACCCTGCATCCAGGCGCGATTGGCGGCGTCCAGCGATATGTAGCGGGTCTTGAGCAGCACCTCGCCATCGCCCGCCACCGGGCGATCCGCCACCTTCAGCGCAAAATGGTCCGGAGCCAGCTTGTCGCCCTGCGGCAGACGATCCAGCACGATCTGGCGGTTGGTCATGGCGTCTTTCCCTGTCGGTCTATTGTTGGCCCTGTTGTCGGGCATTCCAGGCTGCAAGGCGAGCCTTCGAGTCAGCATCGAGATCCGCATAGAACAGATTGAACCCCGGAACCTTCCGGCGATCCGCCCAGCTGCCGCGTTGCTGCAGGTCTGCGGACCTGGGTCGGCTCACGACAAGGACGCCATTCCTGCATTGGGCCGAAACCTTGCGCATCATGAAGGCGGGGCGTGCGCCCCACTCCAGCCCGGTGGCGTTCGCCGCGCCCAGGTGCAGTCGGGCCGCCGCCGGCTGATCGCTCACCGCGCCTAACAGGGGGTTGAAACACATGGCCGGACGCGAGCTCAGGTTCACCAGTTCGCCCTGGGTATTCCAGACCAGCGCCCGGTCCCGCAAATGTTCGGACGCCTCGAAATCACCCTCACGCACGCTGGCCCAGGCCGCGAGGCAGCCCGCCTCTCTCCGCTCGACGCAGGGCAGCAGCGGCGGGTTCTCCGCAGGCACGATGGTCTCGATCAGATAGGCCGCAACCAGTCGGGTCTCCAGCCGGGGATCGTTGACGAATTCCTCGGAGAGAAGCCGCGCGGCCAGCGTGCCGCCCTGCTCCACACCCACGATGTAAAACGGCCGACCGCCGTTGTCCCGGGCGAGATAGTCCCGGAATGCCCGGCGCACATCAGCATAGGCGAACTGGCGCGCCTCCCGCGCGTCTTCGCGCAGGGTCGTAAGGCTGTAGAGGCTGGCTTGCCGGTAGCGCGGGGCGAAAACCCGACCGACGCCGACGAAGGGCCCCACATAGTTGGGCGCCATCACCTCGCGAAACTGGGCCGCCGCTGCGGGGTGGTCGATCCGGGCGTTCCAGTTTCGACCGCCGTCATAGGTGGTGGGCGCCACAAAGAAGATATCGGCCTGCCGGGTCGATACCGACGCAGGGCGAAGATACCATGCGCTTGCCAGGGCGTAGTCAGGCTGCGGCGGAGGGCTGTAGGTCTGGAACGGCACTTTCGGATCCAGCACCGTGGAGACCAGATCGCCCCAGAACGCGAAGACCGCCGCCGCCAGCAGCGCCAGAAGCCCCAGGGCTCCTGGTAAAAGCCATCCCCGGCGGCGTGGAGCGGGGCTCTCCATGGTCAGCGATAACGATCCGGCTGGCTGAGATAGCGCCCGACATAGTCACTGATGCCGTCCTCAAGCGAGGTCAGGCCTGCGGAATAGCCCGCCTGGGCCAGCCGCTCCATCCGCGCCTCTGTAAAGTACTGGTACTTGTCGCGGATCATCGAGGGCATAGGCGTATACTCGATCAGGGGCGCCTTGCCGGCCGCCCTGAAGACCTCGCGCGCCATCTCCTCGAAGCTGCGGGCCTTGCCCGAACCCAGGTTGTAGATTCCGCTGACATCCGGGTTCTCCAGCAGCCAGCGCACCACATCAGCCACATCCCGGACATAGACGAAGTCACGTTGCTGGCCGCCATGCGGCACGTCTGCACGATAGCTCTGGAACAGCTGGACCATATGTCCCTCGCTCACCTTGGGCCAGATCTGCGAGGCCACTGAACGCATGGCGTGTTTGTGGTCCTCGTTCGGACCGTAGACGTTGAAGAACTTCAGGCCCACCCACTGGGGCGGAGCGTAGTCCCGCGACGCCTGGCGCGCGGCGAACAGATCGAACAGCGCCTTGGACCAGCCGTAGGTGTTGAGCGGCTGCAGTCGCGCCAGCGCCTCATGGCTGTTGTCGTCGTCGAACCCGTGCTCGCCGGCGCCATAGGTCGCCGCGGAGGAGGCGTAGACGAACCGGCGCTGGTGGTCGGCGCACCAGCGGAACAGGTCGCGGCTGAGGGTGAAGTTGGAGTGGATGATCTTGTCGGCGTCCGGCTCGGTGGTGGACGAGACGGCCGCCATGTGGACCACCAGTTCGACGTCGCGCCAGCGCTTTTCCAGCCAGTCGAACATCTGGTCCGGCGCGACGAAATCGCCGATCGGATGTTTTGCGATGTTGCGCCATTTGCCCAGATCAGCTTCCCGCAGGCGGTCGCAGACCACGACATCAAGGTCACGATCCTGCGCCAGTCGGGCGACGATGTTGGAGCCGATGAACCCGGCCCCGCCCGTCACAAAGATCAATTTGCGGCTCAAGCGCTGTCTCCCGGTTTCGTGGCCCGCGCGATGGCGGCCGTGGTGGAATAGCCTTCCACGATGGCGGCCAGCCGCACCTCGCCGCCCCAGGCCTTGACCAGATCGCCACCGACCACCTCGCCTACGGCATAGTCAGCGCCCTTGATCAGCACATCCGGGCGCGCGGCCTCGATCAGCTTGATGGGCGTCAGGTCCTCGAACGGCGCCACCAGGTCCACGCTGCGCAGCCCGGCCAGGACCAGGGCGCGGGATTCCAGATCGTTGACGGGTCGCCCCTCCCCCTTCAGCGCGCGCACCGAGGCGTCGGAGTTCACGCCGACGATCAGCCGGTCACACCAGGTCCGCGCCTGGGCCAGATAGGCCACGTGACCCTTGTGCAGGATGTCGAAGCAGCCGTTGGTGAAACCGATCCTGAGCCCCTGGGCGCGCCAGCGGGCGACAACCTCGGTCATCTTGCGGATCGTGGCGACCTTGCCTTCAACCTGGGCTGGGTGGGCCGAGAGCACGGCATCGACCAGTTCGTCGGGAGAGACGGTTGCGGTGCCGGCCTTGCTGACGGCCACGCCCGAGGCCAGTTGAGCCAGGCCGATGGCGTCCTCGATCTCCGCGCCGGCGGCCAGGGCCAGACCGATGGCCGCAAGCGCTGTGTCGCCGGCGCCCGAGGCGTCGAACACTTCCCTTGGCGTTGTCCGGAAGTGGCGCACAGGCTTGCCTCGCAGGCCGAGCGACACGCCCTTGGCCGCGCGCGTCACCAGGACGCCCCGGGTCGCCCAGAGATCCAGGGCACGGGCAATGGCGGCTTCCAGCTCGGCGTCGGTCTCGGTTGGCATTTCGGTGGCGTAACCCAGTTCCGCAGCATTGGGTTTCACCAGGTCGACATCACCATAGCGGGCGAAGGAGCGGGCCTTTGAGTCCACGATCAGCCTCGCGCCTGTCTCTGCGGCGACCTCACGGGCGGCGGCCACGACCGCGTCGGTGACAACGCCCTTGCCGTAGTCGGATAGCAGGATCACCCCGGCGCCTCGGGCTGCGTCACGCAGGGTGCGTATCACCCGCTGCTCCACCTCGCCGGTGACGGGTCGGCTTTCCTCCAGATCAACGCGGAGGAGTTGCTGACCGCCGGACACGAACCGGGTCTTCAGCGTGGTGGGGCGCTCGGCGTCAGTGACCAGATAGCCTTCGATGCAAGGGCTCTCCTGCTCGACGAGGCGCGAGGCTTCGTGGGCTTCGGCGTCGGCGCCCACCAGACCCACCAGGGCGACGGCGCCGCCAAGTGCTGCGACATTGCGGGCCACATTGCCAGCGCCGCCCAGCATCTTGAGCTCGTGGGTGCGGGCCAACACCGGGATCGGCGCCTCGGGCGACACACGGCTGACCCCGCCATAGACAAAGCGGTCTATCATCAGGTCGCCAATGCAGGCGACACGCTTGCCGGGGACCTCGCTGAGGAGGTGCTGGAGGGCGGCCAGATCCATGTGCTTAGCCTGTGCGTTGACTGGCCCGACCGGTCAAGCGGCGTGGACGGCTTCGTGGACCGCCTTGAGCTGTCGCAGCAGTCCGGCCGCGGCTGTCAGGGGCAGTGCGCTGGGGCCATCGCACAGCGCCCTGTCGGGATCGGGATGGAACTCCAGGAACACGCCGTTGGCGCCGGCCGCCACGGCGGCGCGGGCGATCACCGGCACACCCTCTCGACGCCCGCCGGTGGTCGCAGCATTGCCACGTGGGTCGGCGCCGGGGAGTTGGACCGCATGGGTGGCGTCGATGGTCACTGGCACACCGAGGTCCTTCATCTGCTCGATGCCCAGCATGTCGACCACCAGGTTGTTGTAACCGAAGGACACCCCGCGCTCGCAGAGGATGGTGTGTTCGCCCGGAACCGCCTCGCGGATCTTGTCGATGATGCTGCGGGCGTCACGGGGCGCCAGGAACTGACCTTTCTTCACGTGCAGCAGGCCACCGGCCGCAGCTGTCGCCCGCGCGGTCGCGACCACCAGATCGGTCTGGCGGCACAGAAAGGCCGGGATCTGAACCAGATCGGCGACGCTGGCCACCGGCCCGGCCTGGTCTATCTCGTGCAGATCGGTGCAGATGGGAACATCAAGCTCGGCCTTGATCCGCGCCAGCATATTCAGCCCTACCTCGAGGCCCGGGCCGCGATAGCTCTGGATCGACGAGCGGTTGGCCTTGTCGAAACTGGCCTTGAACACGAACGGAAGCGCCAGGTCCGAACAGATTCTCTTGAGCTCGCGCCCGACCTGCATCGCCAGATCGACGTCCTCAAGGACATTCAGGCCGGCGATCACCACCAGCGGGTGGCCATCGCCAATCGAGAGGTCCCAGCGCTTGAGAGTTAGGGTGGCCATGGTCTTTCCCGGAGCGAGCGTGCCGCTGTTTGGGGCGCCCCGCGACCGTTCTCAAGCCTATTCACATGAGCGACGCGTCCCAGCGAGGGTCTTGACCGTACTTCTGGGGCAGCCGATAGGCGAACCGCCTTAGGTGCTATCCTGCGCATGCGGCTGGGAGAGTGTGTATGAGCGTGGGCTCACAGACAGTGGACCTGAGCGGCGCGCCAGCGACGTTTCGGTTCGCAGCCCGTGTGATGGTGCAGAACTGGTGCATTGGAGTTTTGACCCTGGTGCTGCCGGATGGCCGCGAGATCCGGCTGGAGGGCGAAACGCCTGGACCGGAAGCCCGGCTCGTCGTTCGTGACTTCCGTTTCATCAATCGGGTTCTTGCAACTGGTACGATCGGGTTCGGCGAAGGCTATATGGCCGGCGAGTGGGATACTCCCGATCTGTCGCGGGCGCTGGAGGTGCTGGCGGCGAATTTCGCGCGGTTTGAGGGGGTGTCGTTCGGCAATCCCTTCATGACCGCCGTCAACCTGATCGGCCACGCTCTTAAGTCGAACAGCCGAGGCGGATCGAAGCGCAACATTTACGCCCACTATGATCTGGGAAACGCCTTCTATTCCCGCTGGCTGGACACCTCGATGACCTATTCCGCCGCGCGGTTTGCGCGGCCAGGCGAGCCCCTGCCGGAAGCCCAGGCGCGCAAGTACCGGACCCTGGCCCAGACCATGGATCTGCGCCCCGGCCACGATGTTCTCGAAATCGGCTGCGGCTGGGGCGGTTTTGCCGAGTTCGCCGCCCGCGACGTCGGCGCGAATGTCACCGCCATCACCATTTCGGAAGCCCAGTACAAGTTCGCCAAGGAGCGGATCTTCAAGGAAGGCCTGAACGAGAAGGCCGACATCCAACTTATTGATTATCGTGATGTTCAGGGGTCCTTCGACCGCGTCGCCTCGATCGAGATGTTCGAGGCAGTGGGCGAACGATACTGGCCGACCTATTTCGACAAGGTCCGCAACAGCCTGAAGCCCGGCGGCCAGGCGGGCCTGCAGATCATCACCATCCGCGACGAACTGTTCGACCACTACAAGCGCACGCCGGATTTCATCCAGAAGTACATTTTCCCGGGCGGCATGCTGCCTTCCGAGGAACGCTTGAAGGCGGCTACCGACAAGGCGGGGCTGACCTGGGGCCCGATCTCGCGATTCGGGGTCTGCTATGCCGATACCCTCGCCGAATGGGCGCGCCGGTTTGAGGCGGCCTGGGACGACATCACCCATCTGGGCTTTGATGAGCGGTTCCGGAAGCTCTGGCGCTTCTACCTCAGCTATTCCGAAGCCGGTTTCCGCACCGAACGAACCGACGTTGTGCAGCTCAGTCTGGTGAAAGCCTGACCTGACCCCTGTTCGCCGTGGGTGCGTCTGGTTAGATAGACGCCATGGACGTCGCCCAAAGCATTCTGGACCTGATCGGCAACACGCCGCTGCTACGCCTTCGGCACGCCAGCGAAATGACCGGCTGCGAGATCCTCGCCAAGGCCGAGTTCATGAACCCCGGCCAATCGGTGAAGGACCGCGCGGCGCTGCACATTGTGCGCGATGCTGAACGCAAGGGCCTGCTGAGGCCCGGCGGGCGCATCGTCGAGGGCACCGCCGGCAACACCGGAATTGGCCTGGCCATGGTGGGCAAGGCCCTCGGCTACGCCTGCACCATCGTGATCCCGCGCACCCAGAGCCAGGAGAAAAAGGACGCGATCCGGCTGTTCGGCGCCGATCTGGTGGAGGTGGATGCGGCCCCCTACTCCAGCGAGATGAATTATGTGAAATATTCCGGGCGTCTGGCGGCAGAACTTGATGCAAAGGAGCCGGCCGGAGCCGTCTGGGCCAATCAGTTCGACAATGTCGCCAACCGTGACGCGCACGTCGAGAGTACCGGCCCGGAGATCTGGCGGCAGACCGACGGCAAGGTGGACGGCTTCATCTGCGCCGTGGGCTCAGGCGGCACCCTTGCCGGTGTGGCCCAGGCGCTTCGGGCCCGGAACCCGGACGTCAGGATCGGGCTGGCTGACCCCCACGGCGCGGCGCTCTACGCCTATTACACCGAAGGCGCCCTGGCCTCGGAGGGCGGCTCGATCAGCGAAGGCGTCGGGCAGGGCCGGATCACGGCCAACCTCGAGGGCCTCAAGGTCGACCACGCCTACCGGATCTCCGACGAGGAGATGCTGCTGACGATCTTCGATCTTATGGAATTCGAAGGCCTGGTGATGGGCGGTTCCACCGGCATCAATGTGGCCGGCGCGATCCGGATGGCGCGGGACCTGGGGCCCGGCCATACCATCGTGACGATCCTGTGTGATCAAGGCCAGCGCTACCAATCGAAGATCTTCAATCCGCTGTTCCTGCGGGAAAAGGGTTTGCCTGTGCCGGGTTGGCTCGAATGACCGATCCCGTCGTTTCCACCGCATGGCTGGCGGCACGGTTGGGAGATCCCGATCTGCGGATCGTGGACGCGACCCTGCCCCTGGTGGGCCAGCCCGGTCATGGCCGGGACAGCTACGCGGTCGGCCATATCCCCGGAGCCGTGTTTTTCGACATCAACGCCATTGCCGACACCACCACGGACCTGCCGCACATGTTGCCGACCGCCGGGGCGTTCAGTCACGCGGCCGGGGCGCTGGGACTGACGCCGGACGCAACCATCGTGGTCTACGACGCCCACGGCATCTACTCGGCTCCACGTGTGTGGTGGACGCTGCGGATCATGGGATATCCGAACGTCTTCGTGCTCGACGGCGGGCTGAAGGCCTGGCGCGCCGAGGGGCGCGCCATCGAGACAGAGGAGCCCGCGCCCGTTGCAGCGAATGTGATCTCGAAAGTGGATCCGGCGCTGGTCGCAGATCGACATGATGTCACGAAGGTTCTGGCCGACGGTGCTGCTCAGGTGGTGGACGCCCGCTCATCCGCGCGCTTCCGCGGCGAGGCGCCGGAACCCCGCGCCAGCCTGCGCTCCGGGCATATGCCGGGCGCCCTGAACGTGCCGTTCAACGAGGTGGTTGCGGCTGATGGAACCCTGAAGCCGGTGACCGAACTCCAGGCGGTGTTCGCCCACGTGGACCTGAACCGCCCCATCATCACCACCTGCGGCTCCGGCGTGACCGCCGCCGTACTGGCGCTGGCCTTGGCCCGCCTGGGTCGTCCGGACGTGGCCATCTATGACGGGTCGTGGACGGAATGGGGCGGCCACCCCGATACCGTCGTCGTCACCGGAGCCTGATCCATAGACATTCGCCCAGCCTGCGAGGCCGACCTGGCCGAGTTTCCGCGGATCGAATTGTCCGCTGCCTCGGCCTTCCAGGGGCAGGATGTCCCGGCATCGCTGTTTTCCGACTTCGCGCCCCCGGAGGCCTACCGGCCTCACCTACTGAGCGGAACGCTCTGGGTGGTCGACGTCGCCGGCCGTCCCGGCGCCTTCCTGGCGGCGCTGGCGCATGACGACCGGCTGCACATTGATGAGCTCGACGTGCTGCGTGAGCATCAGGGGCGCGGCATCGGCCGTCGGCTGCTGACCCGTGCCATAGAGCATGCGCGCGCCCGGGGCTTTGCGCGCCTCAGCCTGACCACGTTCCGCGCGATTCCCTGGAATGCGCCGTTCTACGCCAGCCTCGGGTTTGTCGAATGGGACCCGAGAGACGCGCCCGAGAGCATCCGCAAGACGCTGGCGAAGGAAGTTGCCTTCGGCCTGAAGGACCGCAGCGCCATGCGGCTGGAGCTTTAGGGCCGTACTCTCCACCGCTCATCCCCTGAGTTCTCAAACGAAGTGCAACACTCTGGCGAGGGAGTGTTGCCATGGGATGCCGCTACCAGCAGCTCGATCTGGAAGAGAGATGTACGATTGCCCGCCTTCGCGAAGGCGGGCAATCGAT
>NZ_JBIKNZ010000103.1:0-8255 GCF_044358365.1 Phenylobacterium sp.
CAGCCAGGCCATGACCCCGTAGACAACCATAGACCAAGGTCAGTCCAACAACGAACCTGAGGCAACCGTGAAACCAATTAGACAACGCTTTACTTTACCCCCAAACGGGACCCGGGCCTCGAGTTCACACCATCACCGTGATGCGCTTGCTACCCTTCCTCCTACCGGTCTACCCGCCCCCTTGTCCCATGCCTTGATCATGTGCGACCCCCTCCGCGTCCTGCGACCTGATGCCCGGCGCCGCGTCATCATCTTGACACAGCGCCCCCGGCACGCCATCTGCGGCCTACTGGATTTAGCTCGCGTCTGACAGACATCGATGGGCCGCTGCGGTTTCCGAGCGCGCCCCCTGCGTGGATGATGATGTCTCCCTCGACCGGTGGAAGTCCCGGGGGTCACGCCGCCGCGCCTCTTTTCGAGGCCGGGGATGGAGGCGCCGCGAACTGGCGGGAGCGTGTGCCTCTGTCGGATGGTTCGTGGCGGGGTCCGTCCTGCCGGCGCGGTCTGGCTCCTGAGGTTCACGTACCCGAACGAAATTGGTGATGGAAACGGACAACTGTTCCGGTTCTGTGGCCCTTGGACAACACTCGGCCCCCCCTCGCGGGATGGTCGCCGACTTCGAAGAATTGGATGATCACGATGGCCGAAGGCGACACCACCACCGCAGCCAATGCGACCGCCAGCGAAACCACCGCCAACGATGGGCCGTTGCTCGACCTGACCGATGCGGCAGTCAAGAAGTTCATCAAGGCGGCCAAGACCCGCGGCTACGTCACGATGGACGAGCTCAACAAGGTGCTGCCTTCCGAGGAAGTGACCTCCGAGCAGATCGAGGACACGCTGGCGATGCTCAGCGAGATGGGCGTCAACGTCGTGGAGTCCGAAGACGACGCCGAGGCCACCGAGGTCACGGTTCGTGAAGACACGGCTGTGGTCGAGACCACCAAGGAAGCCGCCTACGATCGTACTGACGACCCCGTGCGCATGTATCTGCGCGAGATGGGCTCGGTGGAGTTGCTCTCGCGCGAGGGCGAGATCGCCATCGCCAAGCGCATCGAGGCCGGCCGCGACACCATGATCCGGGGCCTGTGCGAAAGCGCGCTCACCTTCGAGGCCATCATGGTGTGGCGCGAGGAACTGGAGGGCGGCCGGATCCTTCTGCGCGAGGTGATCGACCTTGAGCAGACCTACGGCGGCATGACCGCCGCCGCCGCCGAGGAGCTGGCCGCCAATGCGCCGCCGCCGGCCGAAGTCGTCGAGGAGGCCCCCGAACTCAACGAGGACGGCGAGGTCATCGCCAAGGGCGACAGCGACGACGACGACGACTTCGATGACGGCGCCGGTCCCACCATCAGCGCGATGGAAGCGGAGCTGCGCGAAGGCGTGATGGTGACCCTGGATGCCATCGCCGTCGAATTCGAGAGTTTCCGCCTGTTGCAGGAAAAGCTGGTGGGCGCGCGCCTGCGCGGCGAACAGCTCGGCGACAAGGACCTGAAGGCCTATCAGGCCTCGGCCGCCGCCATTGTCCAGTATCTGAAGACTCTGAAGCTGAACAACAACCGTATCGAGGCGCTGGTCGAGCAGCTGTACGCGATCAACAAGCGCCTGATGGTGCTGGAAGGCCGCTTGCTGCGGCTGGCCGACAGCTACGGGATCAGCCGCGCCGAATTCCTGAAGGCCTACTTCGGCCAGGAAATGACCCCGGACTGGACCGATCAGGTCAAGCTGCTGGGCGTGCGCTGGACCAAGTTCGCCGAGAACGACGCCAGCCAGATCGGTGACATCCGTTCGGAAGTCGCGGCCCTGGCCACCGAAACCGGCGTGCCCATCGACGACTATCGCCGCATCGTCCAGACCGTCCAGAAGGGCGAGCGCGAGGCCCGCCAGGCCAAGAAGGAAATGGTCGAGGCCAACCTGCGCCTCGTGATCTCCATCGCCAAGAAATACACCAACCGCGGCCTGCAGTTCCTGGATCTGATCCAGGAGGGCAACATCGGTCTGATGAAGGCGGTCGACAAGTTCGAGTACCGCCGGGGCTACAAGTTCTCCACCTACGCCACTTGGTGGATCCGGCAGGCGATCACCCGCTCGATCGCCGACCAGGCCCGTACTATCCGCATCCCGGTGCACATGATCGAGACGATCAACAAGATCGTCCGGACCTCGCGCCAGATGCTGCACGAGATCGGCCGCGAGCCGACGCCGGAGGAACTGGCCGAGAAGCTGGCCATGCCGCTTGAGAAGGTGCGCAAGGTCCTGAAGATCGCCAAGGAGCCGATCAGCCTAGAAACCCCCATCGGCGACGAGGAAGACAGCCACCTGGGCGACTTCATCGAGGACAAGAACGCCATCCTGCCGATCGATGCGGCCATCCAGTCCAACCTGCGCGAGACCACCACCCGCGTGCTGGCCTCCCTGACGCCGCGCGAGGAGCGGGTTCTGCGCATGCGCTTCGGCATCGGTATGAACACCGACCATACCCTGGAAGAGGTTGGCCAGCAGTTCAGCGTCACCCGCGAACGCATCCGCCAGATCGAGGCCAAGGCCCTGCGCAAGCTGAAGCACCCCAGCCGGTCGCGCAAGCTGCGGAGTTTCCTCGACAGCTGACGGCCGCGCCGCCCACTACGCCAGGCCCTGAAATGCAATAAGGGCGTCATTGACCAGACCCATCACGTCCTCCTCCAGAGTGCCGCAGCGGATCTTCACGTTTTCCCGGCGGATGGTCACGATCTTGTCAACGGCGATAGTTGAGTTCTGCTCTAGGCCGTTGGCTTCGGTTGGGGCGACAGGGATTCGGAAGAAGACGTCCCTTTGAGCGTCCTCCGCGCCATAGATGAGGCAAAACTGGAGGCTGGCGTGTTCATCCAGGGCTTCGGCCTGGATCAATACCGCCGGTCGAGGCTTGCCGGTGAGGTGGCCTTTTTCGGCGACCACCCAGACCTCGCCCCGCGCAAGGCTCATGGCTCTAGGCTACCGTTCAAGGCCTGAACATACTCCGCGTCCTCGAGAAGCCGTAGCTCGGACGGATCGTCACGATGGCGCTCGGTCCAAACTCGGGCTTCTTCCATCATCCGGTTGCGTTGAGCGGCGTTGCGGCGCGGCAGATGCGACGTGGTCGACGTGTTCTCGTCCGGACCAAGCAACTTCTCGACGAGAGTGTCGATGTCAGCTGAGATGTTAGCGTCCGCCAGCGCTTGCCGGACCAGCGACCTTGATCGGGTGAATGGCTGGTCCAGATCGATGGAAACGGCGCTTGCGATCTTCTCTGCGCGCGCCGCCGCTTGGGCGAGTTGTTGATGAAGTTCGCTTCGCGGATCGAAGCGCGGGATGGGCAGCGTGAAGAACAGCTTGTCGAAATCCCGTGCGCCCTGCTCTCCACGTGACTGCAGGTGAGCAATACGGCGGCGCGCAGCCTCGCTGTTGAGGAACGCCGTCAAATAGCCAGCTTCGTCCAGTGTGGCGACACTGGCCCAATAGAGCTTGTGGTCGATGATCACGGCGGAGTTGCGAACGATGGCGGCAGCGGGCAGCGTGCCCGACTTGCTGAAGACCACCCGGATCGCCGCCGGGCTTGCCTGGGCGCTGAGTTTTCCGATGTGGTTGAGTTGCTGCGACAGAGTCGCCCGGCCGCTTCCGTGGGTTCGCCACAGGCCCTCGGCCCGTTCGAGCCAGTTGCTGAGATGCGTGTGCCCGCGCCGCGCTGCCATGTCCGCATTCACCATATCGCCGCTCGGCAGCATCGGGATGATCCCCTCGCTCGCTCGAAGCACGCGGAACGGCGCAATCGACTCTCCCAGCAGCACGGGCCGCAGGAACTCGGCTTCAACTGCGCCTTCAAGCAGCGCGACGTCTTTCCACGCACCCTTACGATCCCGAGGTTCACTGCGCACCAACGGCGCAGATGCGTTCGTGCCGATCCTGCCGCCCTGAATGCGCTCGACCAGGCAGAGCAGGCGCGGATAGAGGGTTGCACCGTTGTTAAAGCGATCCCGATAGGGCGACCCCTTTGTGAATGTGACAACGGAGGGCGCGTCGGTAGCGAACACCTGGATGTAGCGGGCGGCCTCGGCCTCCGAGGCGTCCTTGCGGCCACTCGGGAGGCGACCGACGAACGCAGTAGCCTTGGTCGGAATCGGTCGTGGCATGACGCTGCGGGTCGCGAACAGGACGCACGTCGGCACCCGGAAAAGCGGCTGGATGTCCTGGTTGTCCAGCACCCAGGCCCGGTCGAACGCCACATGGGCGCCGGTCCAGCTGCCAGAACGGAACCCGCGGAACTGTCCGCGGGTCATGGCGGCCAGTGGCAGGACCATCGCTATCCGTCCACCTGGCGTATCACCCTGCGGCGCGCGCAGGTAGAGTTGTGTGGAGCGGGCGAAGAACAGCGCCGAGAGGTCCATCTGGGTGACCAGCTTGGCCTCATCCTGGCCCGTGACCCAAACGCCCAGCGCGCGGCTTGAATCGCGGAACCGCTTTTGCATGGGCCGTGACATGTATCGATAGGACAGCCACGGCGGGTTGCCGACGATCACGTCCATCTTCCGTCCCTGAGACACGGCGATAGGGCGGCTTAGGTTGCGCGCGACATAGGTCCAGATGTGGTCGCGCCCTTCGTCACGCAGGCGTTTGAACCGCGTGTAGGTATCTTCCAGCGTTCGAAGTTCATCATCCCTCGCGCCGCGTCGGCTAGCCAGAGTGAGAAATGCCTCGGGCCGATGACCTTGCTCAGCCGACTGATCCATGAGTTCGGTAAGTCGATCAAAATCGGCAGTTCGTTCGCAAAGACTCAGGGGGAAGCGGAGCGTCGTCGAGCCAAATAGCGGCTGATTCGGATCAGGCGGCGCCTCGACGATCAGGTCCTCTTCCAACTGATCACGGCGGACGTTCCATTGCAGTGCGTCGCCCATAAACACGGGCACGACAAACTCACCCCGCCGGAGGGCCAGCGCGGGACCGAGACCCAGAAGATAAGTGACACGGGCAAAGATCACCGCAACGGGGTGGACGTCGAAGCCGAAAACCTGGTCCGCCAGGATGACAGCCATGTCCTCGACCGGCACCGCCTTCTTCTCCAGCGCGGCGCGCTTCAGGCGCAGGGTCTGAAAAAGAAACGTTCCCGATCCGCAGGCAGGATCCAGAACGCGATCCGTCGCGGCATGCTGGACCGCGTTGCGAACCACTTTCGTCGCGAGCCAGTCTGGCGTGTAGTATTCGCCGAGATCGTGGCGTTGGGCGGGATCGATCAGATTCTCGTACAGCACCTTCAGCAGATCGACCTGTATGTCGCCCAGATCAAACCGTGACGCGTGCTGGACAAGCAACTCAACGATCCGTTCCCCATCTGGCGCATGCAGGACCCAGCCGAAGAAATCGTCCTCGACCGCCCCACGGACGCCGGCCCTCTCAAACCGGGCTCCGTTCAGCAGTTCGCTTGGCGACTGGCTGTCAAAACCCATCGCGCCCGCTGCGATCGCCTTGGCGACGGTCACCAGATAGGTGTGCTGCAGCCACAAAGTGTCGTCTTGGGTCAGCTTGTTCTCATCACCATACACGCTGCCCATGTGGCGTGCCCAAAGCTGCCGCTTAAGTGCCGCTTCCGGACTCAGCCGCACGGCGCTCCAAGCGCTGGCCAGCCTCGCTGAAACTCTCGCGAACGCGGTGCTTTCGCGCCCCAATTCATTGATGATGTTCAACGCGTCGGCGGGTACACGGTCCTGGACGGTGACAACACCTTCGAGCCAAGCGACCAAGTTGCGCGGCTTGTCCCGCTTGGTTTCGTGCCGTGTAAGTTCGCGCAGCCCGTCGCCGTCAGTTTCATAAGCGATGAATTCGGCGCCATCCGTGGTGAGGCCCACATAACGTTGGCCTGTTTCGCCTTCTCGCTGTGGCAGATATCTAGACAGTTGCAGCTTGGCGTCGCTCAGTTCTCGCCGAAGGTCAGACTTGATCTCGATGATCGTACGGCCGAGGAGCGCGTCGATGCGCCCCCTCACCTCTGGCACCTGACGCTCGAAATCAATCTGGGTCGAATCCGCGCCCAAAGCGTCCGTCAGCAGTCGGTAGACGAGCGAGCGTACCTTCTCGTGCTTTGGACGGCTCGCCAATTCGGCGACCGTCCGTTCAAGGACGTCAGGGGCGATCATGACATATAAACCTCGGGCGGGAATGATGACGACTCACTGTTTCGCCTCGTCTCGCTCCCGCAAGGAGTTCTAGTTAGCACACCAGCAAATTCAAAATGGGTGAATGCAACGCCCGCATGATCCACGTGATCGAGAGGACAACAATATCGCTCGGACCACCCTACGACGCTCGCAAGAGATTCGGAGTAGGCCGGGGCCGGAGGAACCAGCTGAAACACCCCAGCCGGTCGCGCAAGCTGCGGAGTTTCCTCGACAGTTGACGGCCGGGGACTCTAGAAACGCCTGACATCTGTCACGGAGTTTCCATGTTTCTTCGCAAGTTGCTGCCAATGTCGGTTTCGCTGGTCACGCTGGCCGCCTCTTGGATGGCTGTTGCCCAGGTTTCGCCGGCGACCGAGACTTCAGCCGCCAGCATCAAGGCCCATATCACCTTCCTGGCCAGCGACCTGCTGGAGGGCCGCGATACAGGCACGCCCGGCTACGATATCGCCGCCAACTATGTGGCCTCACAGTTTGCGCAACTGGGCCTGAAGCCCGCCGGGACGAACGGGACCTACTTCCAGCCGGTGCCGCTGGTGGCGGTGCGGTCGCGCGATGAGGGGCGTTATGTCCTGAAGGCGAAGGACGGAACCGAGACGCCGCTGGTCTTCGGCGATGACTATATGGTGGCCCGTTCGTTCGGACCTGCGGAACGCAAGGTCACGGCGCCGATGGTCTTCGTGGGTTTCGGCGTGGTGGCGCCCGAGCGCAAGCGTGACGATTACAGGGGCCTGAACGTCAAGGGCAAGATCGTGGTGGTGCTGGCGGGCGCGCCGTCCGGCTTCCAGACCGAAGAGCGCGCCTACTATGCCAACGGCCGCACCAAGCGTGAGCAGGCGGCCAGGCGCGGCGCGGTGGGCATGATCACGCTCTACACACCCACCGACGAGAAGCGTCGCCCCTTCGCCGAGGGCAAGCGGTCCTGGCAGCAGTGGGCCATGAACTGGCGAACGCCGGACGGCGCGCCCAATGATACCGCCCCGAATACTCCGTCGTTGGGCTCCCTGAGCTTGCAGGGCGCCGGAAAGTTGTTCGCGAGCGCGAAGGTTCACTGGGCCAAGGTGATCGAGGCGGCGGAAAAGCCGCAGGGCGAGACCCCACGCTTTGAATTGCCGGGGTCACTGGATGTCACGGTGCGTACCGAGACCAAGTCCATCGAGAGCGCCAATGTCGCGGCCATGATCGAGGGCTCCGATCCTGCGCTGAAGGCCGAGGTGGTGGTGCTGTCCGCTCATCTCGATCACATCGGCGTCTCGGCGCCTGTGAACGGCGACAGCATCAACAATGGCGCGCTCGACAACGCCTCCGGCATCGCCACCACCCTGGAAGTTGCGCGGGCCTTCAAGGAGAGCGGCAAGGCGCCCCGCCGTTCAGTGATGTTCCTGGCGGTGACGGGCGAGGAGAAGGGCCTGCTCGGCTCGGAGTACTTTGCGCGCAATCCCACGGTCCCGGCCAGCTCAATGGCGGCCAACGTGAACCTGGACATGCCGATCTTGACCTATGCCTTTACCGATGTCATCGCCTTCGGCTCAGATCGCTCGACCCTGGGCGCGGCCGTGGCGCGCGCTGCGGCGAAATCCGGAGTGGGTCTGTCGCCGGATCCGCTGCCGGAGGAGGGCTTCTTCACCCGCTCGGACCACTTCCGTTTCGTGGAAGCCGGTGTGCCGTCGATATTCCTGATGACAGGCTTTCAGGGTCCTGGTGAAGCCCAGTTCAAGGGCTTCCTGGCTTCGTGCTACCACAAACCCTGCGATGACTTGAAGCTGCCGATCGACTATGTGGCCGGGGCCCGGTTTGCGACCCTGAACTATGACATCGCCCGCGAGATTGCTGACGGCGATGCGCGTCCCGTGTGGAAGAAAGGCGACTTCTTCGGTGGCAAGTTCGCGCGGCCCGCGCTGGTGGCGACGGAGTAGGCGTCAGCGCCAGCCGTAGTTGAAGCTTACGCTGACCCGGGGCGTCTTTGCGCGATTGGCCGGCACCTCGTGGCGCAGCCAGCTTTCCCAAAGATACACGGTGCCCGCCTCCGGCTGGAGGTAGACGAAACTCCGCGCGGACTCCGGCGCATCGGCC
>NZ_JBIKNZ010000011.1:0-66593 GCF_044358365.1 Phenylobacterium sp.
TGCGCCACGATCCGCTCGCGCAGGTCCATCGAATAGCTCTTGCCCATGATCCACCTCCATCCACGGTGAATCACGCTTCGTCAGATTTGGGAATCCTTCGATTCCCGATTCAGGCACGACGCTCTAGGGATACGAAGTCATTTCGAACTCAGGTAGTGCCGATAGAAAGAATGTCTTGCGCATGAATGCGCATGCTGAGCCGGAATAGAGGGGACGCCAAACCCGTCCCCATCGCCTGCATCCCCATCGCCTGCATCCCCGTCGTCTGCACCCCCGTCGCGCACCGCCGACATGGCTCCCCTGGATCGCGCCGCGGACGAAAATTCACCCACCGCCTAAATGCTACGTCCGATCCTGACGTACCTCTGTGGTCCACTCCCCAGCATGACCGCGACCACCCCTGATCGAGGCGCCGAGATGCTGGCCGAGCTGGCTGAGATGGATCTCAGCGCGGCGAAGCACGTCCATGCGCAGCTCCTCGCCGCCACCGAGGCGAGCGAGGTGGCCGATCTCAGCCGGTCCTACCAGCGCGCGTCGCGCTGCCTGCGCCAGACCCTGGCGCTGAAGGCTAAGCTGGCCCAGGATCCGACCGTCCAGCGCCACCGCACCCCGCTCACGCCCGACGTCGACTTTCTCGCCATGGGGCGGGCGCTTGCCCAGGAAGACGCCCAGTTTGATCGCCTCGGCGAGCTTCAGGACGCCGTCGGCCGCCTGATCCATGCCGAGATATCCGACGCCACGCTCCGGGCGGACTACGTCGAACGCCTCGACGTCGAACTCGACGACTGGTTTGTCGAGCCCGACTTCACCACCGAAAACCTGGATGTCCAGGTGCGGCGCGCCTGCCGCACCCTGGGCCTCTCCGGGGACCTCGTCAGCCGGTGGCGCGATCTGCCTGAGGCGCCGGACAATCCGCCGGATCAGGAAGATGATGACCCTGGCCACGAGGCATCCGGCGCCGCGCCACCGGTCGCCGACACCGGCTGACGCGGCAGTCGTCCGCGCCTTCCGTGGGTTCCCCGGCGCCTTTTTCCGGCTTCCGTCCCCTACCCCGCCGACACGATCGCCCGACGCAGCAGTTCCAGCGCGCCGGCCGCAAACGCACGCATATTGGCGCCGCGGTCGCTTTCGCCCGTCTCGATCGTCAGCACCGCCTCGACCGGCCCGGCCACTGCCACACAGGTGTGACCGGCTGCATCGCCGTAGCCATTGCCCGTGGGCCCCGCCGCCCCGGTCTCCGAAAGCCCCCAGGTCGCGCCGTAGCGCTCCACCTGATTGCGCGCCAGGAGCATGGCATAGGGCTCGCTGGCCGAGCGCATTCCCTCCAGGGCCTCACGCGGGATGTCGGTCAGCAACACCCGGGCCTTCGGCGTATAGACCACCGCACCGCCCAGATAGTAGGCGCTGGCGCCGGGCACGCTCAGCAGGGCCGCCGAGATCAGCCCGCCCGACGAGCTCTCGGCGATGGCGATCTTCTCGCCGCGGTCTTTCAGCAGCGCGCCGATCTCGGCGGCCAGGGCTTCCAGGTCTCTCATCTTCGCGCTTCCCTCTTGGCGATCCCGCCGTTCAGCGTCCATGATGCCGTCTAACAACCAAAAACCCTACCCCGGAGAGAGACGATGGACGCGCAATCACAGTGGACGGGGCTGGACGCAGGCCGGCTGGAACGCATCACCGACCATATCGAGCGCAACTATATCGGTCCGGCCAAGATCGCCGGCTGCCAGGTCGCCGTCGCCCGCCATGGTCACATCGCCTATCTGAAGTCCTTCGGCATGATGGACATCGAGCGCAACAAGCCCACCCGCGACGACACCATCTACCGCATCTATTCCATGACCAAGCCGATCACCTCGGTGGCGCTCATGACCCTCTATGAGCAGGGCTATTTCCAGCTCAACGACCCGGTCAGCCGCTATGTGCCGTCCTGGAAGAACCACCGCGTGTGGGTCTCGGGCGAAGGCGCCGACATGGTCACCGAGGCGCCGGGCCGGCCGATCACCTTCCGCGATGTGCTGTCGCACATGGCCGGTCTCACCTATGGCGGCGGTCTGCCGGGCGTGGGCGTCCAGCATCCGATCGACAACATCTACCGCACCCTGCGCATCCGCTCGTCGGGCACCACCGACACCATGATGGAGTTCATGGACAAGCTGGCCCAAGTGCCCCTGCGCTACCAGCCGGGCCAGGCCTGGATGTACTCGCTGGCGACCGATGTCTGCGGCGCGCTGGTGGAGATCATCTCCGGCAAGCCGCTGGCCCAGTACCTTCAGGACGTGATCTTCGGCCCGCTGGGCATGGTCGACACCGCCTTCTACGTGGCCGCCGACAAACAGGACCGCTTCGCCGCCAACTATGAGCGCGGTCCCGACAAGAAGCTGAAATTGCTTGATGATCCGGCCACCAGCAGCTTCATCAAGGAACCGGCCTTCAAGTCGGGCGGCGGCGGCCTCACCGGCACCACCGCCGACTACATGCGCTTCTGCGAGATGCTGCGTCGCGGCGGCGAACTGGACGGACATCGTATCCTGGGGCCACGCACCCTGGAGATCATGCACATGAACCACCTGCCCGGCGGCAAGGACCTCACCCAGGTGGCCATCGGCGGCTTCTCCGAAACCGCCAACGAGGGCGTGGGCTTCGGCCTGGGCTTTGCCTCGACCATGGACCAGGTGGCCACCGGCGGCCTCGGAACCGGCGACTACTACTGGGGCGGCGCGGCCTCGACGATCTTCTGGGTCGACCCCAAGGAGGACCTGACCCTGGTATTCATGACCCAGCTGATGCCGTCTGGCACCTTCAACTTCCGCGGCCAGCTCAAGAGCCTAGTGTACTCCGCGATCATTGATTGAGGTTCAAATTCCCAAGGGTGTCATCCCGGTTTCGCCATGGGCGAAGACCGGGACCCATAGACTCCGCGCCTGCGACCAGGGCGCGGCGGCGCGGTTGCATGATGTGTCCGCCGTCCCGTGCGTATGGGTCCCGTTCTTTGGCTGAGCCAAAACCGGGATGACACGTGAGAAAATCGAGGAACCTTGAGCCCCCGCCCCCAACCGCCTAAACGTGCCCCATGCCCATGACCCATACCGCCCTCGAAGCCGTCCTCAAGGAGGGTTTCCCCGACGCCGAGATCGAAATCCAGGATCTGGCCGGCGACGGCGATCACTACAAGGCGCGCATTGTCTCGACCGCGTTCAAAGGCCTGCCCCGCGTGCGCCAGCACCAGCTGGTCTATGCTGCACTCAAGGGAAAAATGGGCGGGGAACTGCATGCCCTGGCGCTGGAAACCTCCACGCCGCTCTGACCGGCTTGACCGGGAGGCGTCGCGTCCCTAGCTCTAGCCTTAAGAATTCTGCCGAAAGGGCGACCGATGAGCGAAACCGCGACCGCCAACCCCGTCCACGCCTGGATCGCCAAATCCGTGGCCGAGAATCCGGTGATCCTGTTCATGAAGGGCGAGCCGGAACAGCCCCGCTGCGGCTTCTCCGCCGTGAGCGTTCAGATCCTCGATCACCTGGGCGTGGAGTTCGTGGGCGTCGACGTGCTGCAGAGCGATCCACTGCGCGAAGGCATCAAGACCTTCTCGGACTGGCCGACCATCCCGCAGCTCTATGTGAAGGGCGAGTTCGTGGGCGGCTGCGACATCATCAAGGAGATGTTCGAAAGCGGCGAACTGAAGGCCATGATGGCTGAGCAAGGCCTTCTGACCGAGTGACCCGCCTGCTCGAACCGCCTCCGGGCCGCAAGGTCTTTGAGCTGACGTTCGAGCCCACGCCCGCCGACATCGACGCCAATGGCCACGTGAACAATGTGGTCTATCTGCGCTGGGCCCAGGACATGGGCACGAGCCACTGGCTATCGCTGGCGCCGCCTGAAGCAGAAGCTGACTGGGCCTGGATCGCGCTTCGCCACGAGGTCGACTACCGCCGGGAGCTCAAGCTGGGCGAAACCTGCCACGGTCGCACCTGGGTCGCCGAGGCCGCCCAGGGCCCCAGGTTCGACCGCTTCATCCGCCTTGACCATGAAACCGGCCAGATGTGCGCACAGATCAAGACCACCTGGGTCCTGATTGAAAAAGCCACCGGCCGGCCACGGCGGGTTCCGGACTGGGTGACGGAGATGTTCAGCTAACATGCCGCCGGATCTTGTCTCCGCCTTCCTGCCCGCATGGGTCCCGAACTGGGCGGTCAGCCTCAGCCTGATTGCGGCCGCGTTGGTGGCCGCCGTGGTGCTGCATGCCCTGATCGTACGCGCGCTCTCCCGAAGCCTGAAGAAGCGCGGCGAATTCACCCGCTCCCTCATGGTGAGGACGCGGGCGCCCAGCCGTTTCGCCCTGGTGGTCGCGGCGCTAAGCCTTTCGCTCAAGGTGACACCGGTGGACCCCGCGCTCGCGGCGACCCTGCAGCATGTGTTGCTGGTGGCCTTCATCGTGCTCGTGGGCTGGGTCCTGATGACTGCCACGGACATCGCCGCGGCCATCTACCTGCGGGGCCATCGGTCCGACGTCGCCGACACCGCCCACGCGCGCAAGATGCTGACCCAGACCCGGATCCTGCGTCGGTCGTTGAACGTGCTGATCATCGTGGTGACGACGGCGCTGGCGCTGATCACCATTCCCGGTGTCAAGCAGATCGGGGTCAGCCTGCTGGCCGCGGGCGGCGCGGCAGGCATCATACTGGGTCTGGCGCTGCAGCCGGTGCTCTCCAACATCATGGCCGGGATCCAGATCGCCTTCACCCAGCCGATCCGCATCAACGACGCCGTGGTCGTCCAGAATGAGTTCGGCCACATCGAGGAGATCAAGGCGACCTATGTGGTGATCCGCCTGCACGATCTGCGGCGCCTCGTCGTGCCGCTTCGCTACTTCCTGGAGCAGCCCTTCCAGAACTGGACCCGCGAGACCTCCAACCTGATCGCCGAGGTCATGCTGGTGCTCGATCAGCGCGTTCCCCTGGCGCAACTGCGCGCCACCGTCGAGGTCATCGCCAGAGCCTCGCCCCATTGGGACGGTCAGATCGTCAAGATCCAGGTCAATGACGTGCGCGAGAAAGCCATGGAGATCCGCTGCCTTGTGGGCGCGCGCAACGCCGACGAAGCCACCGAACTGCGCGCCGAAATCCGCGAGAAGGTGCTGGACTGGTTGCGGGCGGAGATGCCGGAGATGCTGCCGCGGACGGGTGTCGAGCTACCCGGTACGACTGACCAACGGATTGAGTAGGAAAACCTTCGTGCGGCGCGCGATCCCGATTTCGACCCACGTAAAGCTCAGGGTCACAAGCCCCCTCGCAATGCCGCTGCAGGCGTCCACCTGTTTACGCCTGACGGGCCAGGGCCGGTGCCGAGAAAACGCAGTCCCTTCGGTTCATTCGCCCACTTCGCCATACGTCGGCGCAAAGCAAAAGGCCCCGGATCGCTCCGGGGCCTTCGCAGAATGTGCTTCGATCCGGCGTCGGTTACGACGCGTAGAATTCGACCACGAGGTTGGGTTCCATCTTCACCGGATAAGGCACCTCGGCCAGGTCCGGCGTGCGGACGAAGGTGGCCGACATGCTCTTGGCGTCAACGGTGATGTATTCCGGCGTGTCGCGCTCCGACGACTGCAGGGCTTCCAGCACCAGGGCCATGTTGCGCGAACGCTCACGAACCGTGACCACGTCGCCCGGCTTCACGCGATAGGAGGCGATGTTCACGCGGCTGCCGTTGACCATCACGTGGCCGTGGTTGACGAACTGACGCGCCGCGAACGGGGTCGGCACGAACTTGGCGCGGTAGACGATGGCGTCCAGGCGGCTTTCCAGCAGCGCGATCAGGTTCTCCGAGGTGTTGCCCTTGCGGCTGGCGGCGTCCTTGTAGATGCGGACGAACTGCTTCTCGGTGATGTTGCCGTAATAGCCTTTCAGCTTCTGCTTGGCGCGGAGTTGCAGGCCAAAGTCAGAGACCTTGGACTTGCGGCGCTGGCCGTGTTGGCCGGGGCCGTAGGCGCGCGTGTTGATCGGGGACTTCGGGCGACCCCAGATGTTTTCGCCCATCCGGCGGTCGAGTTTGTACTTGGCGCTGTGGCGCTTTGACATCGTTAGCTCTCTGTTCGACGCGGGCCGGCGTCCTCTTGAAGAGAACGCGATTTCAACGGCGGCCTTGCATCACCCGTCATAGGTTCCCGGCCACTCGGGCTGCCCCGGCGGTTGGAAGGGCGGGTCTATGCCGTCTGGGGGGCGCGGAGTCAAGGTCGAGGAGCGCCGCCTGGCGCCTCGGTTGAGCTTCCGCGCATCTTCTTGAAACCTGATCCCACAAGACGCCCAGCGATCGTCCGGCGACGCTAGATCCTTGAGCGAGCGAACTTGTTGAGGCGAGAATCTATAGGAGAAATGACCGCAACCTTCCAATACACGCCACGATCCATGTCATGTCTGGTCTGCACAGGGGTGCGTCGACCAGGCCAGGTTGAGGCACTACCCCAAGAGGATGGCCGGAAGCCGGTACCGGCCATCCAGGAAGTCCTGCCGTGGCAGGTAGGCTCGGAAGCTGAGCGTGAAGGGGCCGGATACCGGCGCAGGCAACCAGTTGGCCGAACGGTCGCCGCCCGGATCTGAACGCGCGATCCAGAGATCAAGCGAACCGTCGGCGTTGGTCTTCAGCCCCGGCGTGCGGTCGCCAATCGAGTAGCGCCGGATCGGGTTCTCCACGAGGAAGAACTGGCCGTCGGGCGTGGCCTCGTACATCGTCAGCGACCAGAAGGTATCGACGGCTGGAAGCTGACCCGCGGGGAAGCTCGGCCGATAGGGCCCCTCGCCAGTGAACATCCGCCCCCGGTCGCCCATCGGGTTCATGTACATGGCCTCGGCCGGTGGAAGGGCAGCCAGTCGTGCGAGGGCAAGAGCCGTGCGGAAAGCGTAGTCCTGATTGAAGTCGCCAAGGGTGCTGCGCGGATAGCTCCAGCCCTGCACCCCGCCGCCGACACGGAGCGCCTGCATGGCCCGGCGAGCGTCGGCGACGCCAGCGCCAATCTGGGCGACCGCCGCGGCATCAAAGCGCGTCGGATCGAAACCGCCCTGCGCTGTGAGGCCCAGCGGCAAGATGCGCGCGAACAGGGCCCCATCCGTTGCCGGTGGCGGGTTGGATTTCAGGAGCGCAGCCACCGAAGCGAAGTACTCCAGCGCCGGCGCGCTCCGCGCCGCGAAGGCCGGCGGAGCTACGCCCTTAGGTCCGGTCAGACCGAGCGCGTCGGTTCATCGGCGGGGGGCTCTTCTAGGCTTCGGTGATAGGCGGCAGGCGGTAGTGGCCGTCCAGCAGTTCGGGTTTCGGCAGGTAGGCCCGCAGGAACGCGGCGAATGGCCCGGCCGGGGCCGGCAGCCAGTTACTCGCCCGCTCCGGGCCGGGGTCGGCATGACCGATCCAGATATCCAGCGAGCCGTCGGCATTGGTCTTCAGGCCCGGCGTGCGGTCGCCGATCGCATAGCGCTCCAGAGGATTGTCGGTGAAGAAGTACTGCCCGTCGTCCGTCGCCTCGTAGAGGCTGAGCGACCAGAACGAATTCACCGGCAGCGGCTGGTCTGCCGGAAAGTGCAGGCGCCAAGCCTTCGTTCCGTCCAGCAGGTCGCGGGCGCCGTGGCCCTCCGCGCGCATGTACATGGCCTCGGCTGGCGGTAGCGCCGCCAGGCCCGACAATGCGACCGCAGCGCGATAGGCGTAGTCCTGATCGAAGTCGCCCAGCCGCGAACTGGGATAGGACCAGCCTGCCACATAGCTCGCCCCACCCAGGCCGCCCTTGCGGACTGCCGAGCGCGCCTCGGCAACGCCTGCCTCGATCTCGGCGATATCGGCTTCGGAGAACCGGCGGGGGTCGAAGCCTTCGGCAAGGCCCATCGGGGCTATGGCCCGCAGGATCGCAAGGTCGGTGACCGGCGGCGGATTGGCGGTCATCAGGGCCGCCGCGCTGTCGAAATACTCACGCCAGTCCGCCGACCGCAGCGCATAGGGACCCGGGGTCTCTGTTGCTGGCCCCTGCATCGACAGCCCGGCCTGGACCTCGCGGGCAGCCTCCAGATCGTGAGGGCCGTCCACAAGGATGCGGGACAGGGCCCAGACATGGTTCGTCGGCGCGCGGATGACGTTCCAGCCTTCGACCGCTTCGCCGGGGCCCACCAGCCGGAAAGTCCCCCCGTCCGGGCCCGTCGTCCGCGTGCCCAGGATGGCGAAGTTGTTGGTATAGGCGTCCATCAGGGCCAGCGACAGGTACCGCTCGCCCGCTGGCGGCAGGGTGATGGAGACTGGCCCCGCCGACAGGTCGATCTGGGCCGTGGAATAGAGCGTGTCGTTGTTGGGCGTTGTCACCGCACGGTGGCGATGATTGGCCAGGCGGCGCACATGGGAGAACACACCCATCACATGACCCAGCGCCTGACCTCGCTGCCTTGTGGAGGCCACCTCCATCAACGGCAGCGTGAAAACATAGGCCAGACGCGCCGCTGTCCTCAGATCCGTCACGATTGGCTCCCCCGCTCATAACGCGCCACGACCCCTCTGGCCGCGTCGCCTGCTTCCGCCCACCACCGCCGCAACAGATCGGCGGCCGCCCCGTTTGAAGCCAACGCCACCCCCTGCCCCGCCCACAGCGAGATCATATCCGGATCATCTGCCACCGCGGCCGCCACCCGCATTGGCTGGGTCAGCCGGTTCTGCACCGGATAGTCCGGAACATCGTTCTGGATCGACTGCATCTCGCGCATGAACCGGTTCTGGATCCCGCGAGCATGGCGGCCCGTGAAGGCCCGCGTCAACCGCGTCGGATCATCACCAGCGCCGGTGATCGCCCGACGCCAGGGCAGCGAAGTGACCGCCTCGTCGGTCAGCAGGAACGCCGTCCCCATCTGAACAGCCTCGGCGCCCAGCGCCAGGGCCGCGGCCACGCCGTGGCCGTCCATGATCCCGCCCGCCGCGATCACCGGCAGATCCACAGCGGCGCGCACAGTGCGGATCAACGCCATGGTCCCGATCAGGCTGGCATCGACGTCTTCCAGAAAGTGGCCGCGATGACCTCCGGCCTCCATGCCCTGGGCACAGACGCCATCTGCGCCCACATCCGCCCAGGCCCGGGCCTCGGCGACCGTCGTGGCGGTCCCGACCACATAACTGCCAGCCCGATGCAGCGCCTCGACCTGCTGGCCGTTCAGCACTCCGAATGCGAAAGAGGCCACCGGAGGCGCCGCTGCGGTCAAGGCTTCCAACTGGGTTTCAAAGTCCGGGGCGAAGATGTTGGGCGGCGCAGGCATGGGCAGGCCAAGTTCCCCGTACCAGACCGCCAGACGGTCCAGCGCGCGCGCCACATCCAGCGGGTCAGGCGCGACAGCGGGCGCCATCAGCAGGTTCACACCGAATGGCGCGTCGGTCGCCGAACGCATAGCCGTTACACTTGGCCCGATCTCGGCGGCCGCCATCGCGCCAGCCGCCAGGAAACCCATCCCGCCAGCCTTGCTGACAGAGATCGCCAGGGCGTCCGAAGAGGCTCCCACCATCGGCGCCTGAATGATGGGGATCGGCAGGGACTGCAGCAGAGCAGCAAAGCTCATTCATTCCCCTCGCGTTCAGCCTTCTGCCGGGCCAGTTTGTCCAACACCCGGCCGCGGCCCCGCGAAAGGGCCGTTACGACGCCGCGCAGGGTGCGCACCTCCTGCTCCGACAAGCGCCCCTTGCCGAGCGCCGAGCGCAGGTTCTGCACCATTGAAGGTCGCTTGTCCGCCGGGTGGAAGAACCCTGCGACGTCCAGTTCCCTTTCCAGGTGTTCGAACAGGCCCAGCATTGCGGCGCCGTCAGCGGCTGGTGAATGCTCCCGGAAGATCGTCGGCGGCGCATCGCTCACGGTCGCACGCCATTCATAGGCATTGATCGCCACCGCCTGCGCCAGGTTCAGCGATCGGAACTTCGGATCGATGGGGATTGTAACGACCGCCTGACAAAGCGCGATATCCGCCGTCTCAAGTCCTGCGCGCTCACCGCCGAACATCAGTCCGACCCGTTCTCCGCGGGTCGAAGCCGCCAAAAGCTCGGCCGCGGCCGCGCGCGGCGTAAGGATCGGCAGCTGAAGTTCCCGGGGTCGCGCCGTCGTGGCGAACACCAAATTGAGATCGGCGATGGCCTCATGCACCGTATCGCTGACCCGCGCGTCATTCAGCGGCCATTCCGCGCCCGACGCCAGGGCCCATGCACGTTCCTGTGGCCACCCGTCGCGCGGATTGATCAGCCGGAGGTCAGCCAGGCCGAAATTCGCCATTACGCGGGCTACAGCGCCGATGTTTTCCGCCATCTGGGGCGCGTTCAGGATAATGACAGGCGCTGTCGGCGATGCTTCAACCATGTCGCGTTTAGAGAAGGCTCCTCGCCTGATGGCAACCCTCGACCGAAGAAGCCTGCTGGCAGCCGCCACTTCGCTGATGATCCCGGCCTGCCAGGCGCGCATGCCGATCACGACGTCCAGGACCCCAGCGATTGATCTCGCCGGCCTGGAGCGCGCGGTGAAAGCGATCGCCGCCGACGCCCGCCCGGGCGTCCTGGGGGTCGGGCTGATGAACCTGGAAAACGGCGAGAGCTACCTGTTCAACCCGGAACGCCCGTTCCCTATGCAAAGTGTCGTCAAACTGCCGCTGGGCGCCGCCGTGCTCAGTGAGGTGGATGGCGGACGACTGGCCCTCGACGAACGGGTTGTCCTAGAAGAGACTCAGCTCTCAACCCAGCACTCGCCCATTGCGACGGCCTGGCCGGGGCGAGACAACTACACGCTGGGCGAATTGCTGGAGGCCATGGTGGTCACCAGCGACAATACGGCTACCGACGTTCTGTTGAAACGCATCGGAGGGCCCGGCGCGCTTACGGCCTGGCTGGCCTCGCGCAATCTCACCGGCATCCGCGTGGATCGCTATGAGCGTGAGTTACAGCCCGAAGTGAATGGTATGCCCTCGTTCCGGCCGGCATGGCGCGACGGTGCGGTCTATGACGCCGCGCGAGCCAGGATTCCCGAGGCCACGAGGTTGGCCGCCATGCGGGCGCACATGACCGACGGACGTGATTCGGCCACCCCGCGCGGCATGCTGGAGTTTCTTCAACGCCTCAGTCGCAATGACCTGATCTCCGAAATCTCGACAGAAAAGCTCCGCGCCATGATGGTTCGCAACGTCAGCGCGCCAGGTCGACTGCGGGCGGGCCTGCCATCTGACGCCGTGCTGGCGCACCGCACAGGCTTCAGCGGGTACCACCTCGGCCTTCGGCCCGCCTGCAACGACGTCGGCATATTCACCCTGGCCGACAAGCGCGCCTACGCCATCGTCGCCTTTCTGTCAGGCTCGACCGTCGACGACGCTGCAGCAGACGCCCTGATCGCCCGCGTCGCAGGCGCCGCGGTGCGCGCGATCGGCTAGATCGCTTTCACAGCCTTTGCGTTGGCGCGCGTGGCGGCTATACGGCGACAAACACATTTCGTCCGGAGCGCCTGTCCCTCATGGCCAAGATCAAAGTCGCCAATCCCGTCGTCGATCTCGACGGAGACGAGATGACCCGGATCATCTGGAAATGGATCAAGGACAAGCTGATCTTTCCCTTCCTCGATCTGGAGATCGAGTACTACGACCTCAGCATGGAAAACCGAGACGCCACCGACGACAAGGTGACCGTCGAGGCCGCCGAGGCGATCAAGAAACACGGCGTCGGCATCAAATGCGCAACCATCACGCCCGACGAAGCGCGGGTGGAGGAATTCAAGCTCAAGCAGATGTGGAAGTCGCCCAACGGCACAATCCGCAACATCCTGGGCGGCGTCGTCTTCCGCGAACCGATCATCTGCAAGAACGTGCCGCGTCTGGTGCCGGGCTGGACACAGCCCATCATCATCGGTCGCCACGCTTATGGCGACCAGTACCGCGCCACCGACTTCAAGGTCCCCGGCCCCGGGACCATGACGCTGACCTGGAAGGGCGACAACGGCGAGACCATCGAGCGCGAGGTGTTCAAGTACCCTGGCGCCGGCGTGGCCCTGGCCATGTACAACCTCGATGACTCGATCCGCGACTTCGCCCGGGCGAGCTTCGCCTACGCCCTGGCGCGCAAGTATCCGCTCTATCTCTCCACCAAGAACACCATCCTCAAGGCCTATGACGGACGCTTCAAGGATATCTTCCAGGAGGTCTACGAGACGGAGTACCTCGAAAAATTCAAGGCCGAGGGTCTGACCTATGAACATCGCCTGATCGACGACATGGTGGCCGCAGCGATGAAGTGGTCCGGCGGTTACGTCTGGGCGTGCAAGAACTACGACGGCGACGTTCAGTCCGACACCGTGGCTCAGGGCTTTGGCTCACTGGGTCTTATGACCTCCGTCCTGATCACCCCCGACGGCAAGACCATGGAAGCCGAGGCCGCCCACGGGACCGTGACCCGACACTATCGTCAGCATCAGAAGGGCGAGAGCACCTCCACCAACTCCATCGCCTCGATCTTCGCCTGGACCCAGGGCCTCAAGCATCGCGCCAAGCTGGACGGCAACACAGAGCTGGACCGGTTCGCCGACATCCTCGAGAAGGTTTGCGTCTCTACGGTCGAGAGCGGCTCGATGACCAAGGACCTGGCGCTGCTGGTCGGCGACACCCAGGGTTGGCTCACCACGGAAGGCTTCCTCGACAAGGTCGCAGCGAACCTGGCCAAGGAACTGGCCGCAGCCTGAGGTTGAGCTTTCGTTCTTGTTTTGTTTTCATCTCTGCGATAGCCTTCGCGGGAGAGGAGAACACCCATGACCATCGGATACGTGACCATCGGGGCCGCCGACGTAGAGGCCGCCACACCCTTCTTCGACGCCACCTTGGGTGCGCTTGGCTATGAGCGCAGCGCACCGTTTCCGGGCTGGGTCTTCTACGGCCCCAAAGGCGGTGAAATGACCATCGGCATCTGCAAGCCTTACGATGGCGAGGCCCCGCGCGCGGGCAACGGGATCATGGTGGCCCTGACCGCGACAAGCCAGGACCAGGTCAAGGCCGCGCACGCTGCTGCCCTGGCTCATGGCGGATCCGACGAAGGCGCACCCGGGTTTCGCCCGCCGGAGGCGACCAGCGGGTTCTACGGCGCCTATTTCCGCGACCCTGTGGGCAACAAATACTGTGTGTTCCTGACCAGCTGAGCCGCAGGGATTCAGTCGGTCAGAGCCGCCTTTACGGCCGCAAGGCCTTGCTCGGCGCGGGACCCGTCCGGCGCGCCGCCCTGGGCGAAGTCGGGCCGCCCGCCGGCGCCCTGCCCGCCCATGGCGATGACCCCGGCCCTGGCCAGATCTGCGGCATTGAAGCGCGACTGGGCCGCACCCGACACGGCGACCGAGATCGCCGCCTTGCCGTCGGCCACACCGACCACGGCCACGACGCCGTCCGGAACCTGCTTGCGATATTCCTCGGCGATGGGACGCAGATCCTTGCCGCCGACACCGTCCAGAACCCGGGCGATCACCGCCACGCCGCCGATATCCTCCGGCCCTGCGGTCGCGCCACCGCCGCCGCCCATGGCGAGCTGGCGCCGGGCGTCGCCCAGTTCCTTCTCAAGCCTGCGCCGCTGCGCCTCCAGCGCCTCGACCCGCGCCCCCACCTCGGACACAGGGATCTTGAACTGGTCGGCCAGCCCGCGCGCCACCGCAGCCTGGTCCAGCAGCCAGCGCCGGGCCGCCTCGCCGGTCAACGCCTCGATCCGCCGGACCCCGGCGGCGATGCCCTGCTCCTGGACGATCTTGATCAGGGCGATGTCGCCCGTGCGCGCCACATGCGTTCCGCCACACAGCTCCACCGAATAGGCGCCCTCGCCGGTCAGGGCGTCGCCCAGGGTCAGCACCCGCACGGTCTCGCCATACTTCTCGCCGAACAGCGCCATGGCGCCGGCGGCCATCGCGTCCTGCGGCGCCATCAACCGGGTCTCGGTCGCCCGGTTCTGGCGGACCACCGCGTTCACCTCCGCTTCGATCCGGTCAATCTCGGCCGGCGTCACCGGTTGGCCATGGCTGAAGTCAAAGCGCATCCGCTCGCCGTCGACCATCTGGCCCTTCTGGGTGACGTGGGGGCCCAGCACATTGCGCAGCGCCGCATGCAGCAGATGCGCCGCCGAATGGTTGGCCCGGGTGGCCGTGCGCCGCTCAGGGTCGACCATCAGGCGAACGCGCTGTCCAGGCTTCAGCACGCCTTCAACGACCTCCAGATCATGCACGTGCAGGTCGCCGGCCAGCTTCTGGACGTCGCTGACACGCGCCCGCCCGCCGTCCCACTCGACCTCACCCTGATCGCCTGCCTGACCGCCGCTCTCCGCATAGAAAGGCGTGCGATCAAACAGCGCCTGCACCCTGGAGCCCTGCAGCGCGCCGTCGATCTCGCGGCCGTCCTCCATCACCACCAGCACCTCAGCGGTGATCTCCACTGCCTCGTAGCCCGTGAAGTCTGTGGGGCCCAGCCGCTCGCGGATGGCGAACCACTCACCGGCAGCGGCCGCCTGACCGGATCCGGTCCAGGCCTCCCGCGCCATTTCCCGCTGACGCGCCATCGCCGCATCGAACTCGGTCAGGTTCACGGTCAGGCCCTTGGCGCGTACGGCGTCCTGGGTCAGGTCCAGGGGGAAGCCATAGGTGTCATAGAGTTTGAACGCCGTCTCGCCCGACAGCACATCACCCTCATTGAGGTTGGCGGTCGCCTCGTCCAGCAGGGCCGTGCCGCGGCCCAGCGTGCGCCGGAACCGCTCCTCCTCCTGGCGCAGGGTGTCCACAATGGCCGCCTCGGCGCGTCTGAGCTCCGGATAGGCCTCACCCATCTCGCCGACCAGCGTCGGGACAAGTCGAAACATCAGCGGCTCAGTGGCGCCCAGGATGTGGGCGTGACGCATGGCACGTCGCATGATCCGCCGCAGCACATAGCCGCGACCCTCATTGGACGGCATGACACCGTCGGCAATCAGGAAGCTGGTGGACCTCAAATGGTCGACGATCACCTGATGCGAGAACTTGGCCTCACCGCGCGCCGCGACGCTGGTCTCCGCCTCGCTGGCCGCGATGAGCGTGCGGAACATGTCCGTGTCGTAGTTCGAGTGAATGCCCTGCAGGACGGTGGTGACCCGCTCCAGGCCCATGCCCGTATCGATTTGTGGCTTGGGGAGATCCTTTCGCGTGCCGTCGGCGAACTGCTCCCATTGCATGAAGACCAGATTCCAGATCTCGACGAAACGATCACCGTCCTCGTCGGGACTACCGGGAGGCCCGCCCGCGACGTGGTCGCCATGATCGTAGAAGATCTCGGTATTGGTGCCACAAGGGCCAGTGTCACCCATCGACCAGAAATTCTCGGCCAAGCGGACGATCCGATCCTCGGGGATGCCGGCGATCTTCTTCCAGAGCTCAGCCGCCACGTTGTCGTCGGGGGCGATGGACACGGTCAGCCGGTCCTTGGCCAGTCCCAGGTCACGGCTGACGAAGGTCCAGGCGTGCTCGATCGCGCCTTCCTTGAAATAGTCGCCGAAGGAGAAGTTTCCCAGCATTTCAAAGAAAGTCTGGTGGCGGCCGGTGTAGCCGACGTTGTCGAGGTCGTTGTGCTTCCCCCCGGCCCGGACGCACTTCTGGACGGAAACGGCCCGGGGTGCTGGCGGGGTCTCGGCGCCGGTGAAGTAGTTCTTGAACGGCACCATGCCGGCATTGACGAAGAGCAGGCTCGGGTCGTTCTGCGGTACAAGCGGAGCCGACGGGATCACCAGGTGATCCTCGCTTCGGAAGTAGTTCACAAACTGGCTACGGATCTCGTTCAGGCTCGCCATCGTCTCACTCTTGGAACCGTGCGCCGCACCCCAGCGCAGGGGCAGCGATCATCTACGCGAAAGCGCTGCATAAGGAAAAGGACGCCGGGAGCAAGGCTCCAGGCGTCCCGGGTCTCCTCAAAACGTCAAACCGCCGTGCGAGGTGGCGCTCGCATCCGAACCGGTTGGCGGCGCGATCCGGATGGATCGCACGACAGCGTCAACGCCTAGAGAGAGCCGTCCTCTGCGTCGGCGTCCTCGCCGGGGCCTACCAGCAACTCTTCCTCAATCACATCCTTGGCGCCGCGTACCGAGCGCTCGATCTCCTTGGCCATGTCCGGGTTAGCCTTCAGGAAGTCGCGGACATTGTCGCGGCCCTGACCGATCCGCTGGGAATTGAACGAGAACCACGAGCCCGATTTCTCGATCACCCCGGCCTTGACCCCCAGATCGATGATCTCGCCCAGCTTGGAGATCCCCTCACCGTACATGATGTCGAATTCGACCTCGCGGAACGGCGGAGCCACCTTGTTCTTCACCACCTTGACGCGGACATTGTTGCCGACGATCTCGTCCGAGCGCTTCACCGAGCCCGTGCGGCGAATATCCAGTCGGACCGAGGCGTAGAATTTCAGCGCATTGCCGCCCGTGGTCGTCTCGGGGCTGCCGTACATCACGCCGATCTTCATACGGATCTGGTTGATGAAAATGACCAGGGTATGGGTCTTGGAGATCGAGGCGGTCAGCTTGCGCAGCGCCTGGCTCATCAAACGTGCCTGCAGGCCCGGCAGGCTGTCGCCCATCTCGCCTTCGATTTCTGCGCGCGGGGTCAACGCCGCCACCGAGTCGATCACGATGATGTCCACCGCGCCTGAACGCACCAGAGTGTCAGTGATCTCGAGGGCCTGTTCGCCGGTGTCCGGCTGGGAAACCAGAAGGTTATCCAGGTTCACGCCCAGCTTGTGCGCATAGGAAGGATCCAGCGCGTGCTCGGCGTCGACAAAGGCGGCGGTGCCGCCGGCCTTCTGGACCTCGGCCACCACATGCAGCGCCAGCGTCGTCTTGCCCGAGCTCTCCGGCCCGTAAATCTCGACGATCCGGCCCTTCGGCAGCCCGCCGATGCCCAAAGCCAGGTCAAGACCCAGCGAGCCCGTAGAGACTGACTCGATCTCGACGATCTTGCCCTTCTCGCCAAGCTTCATGACCGAGCCCTTGCCGAAGGCCCGGTCGATCTGCGCCAGCGCCGCCTCAAGGGCCCGCTGCTTGTCTCCGTCTTCTTTTCCCACGAGCTTCAATGCTGATTGCGCCATAGCCAGCTTTCCCTATCCCACGATTCCGCCAACGAACGACCACCCGCTCGCCGACTCTCTTCGTACTATCTTTGTTCTGTGTTCGCAAGACGTTCTCAGAACACAATCGCAGAGAGCTAAAGGCGCCACCTGTGGCAGGAACAACCGTCAGGCGACGCCCAAAGGATCGGGGCCCCAGGCGGGGCCCTCAGGGTTCGGGGCAATGCGATCAGCGGCGTCTACAGCAAGTCTCCGCCTGCAGCGCCCGCCGTCGTACCCGTCGCCTTGAACGCCTTCATCACGTTCCGGCCCACGGTCCAGCGATGCACCTCGTCCGGCCCGTCGACCAGTCGCTGGGAGCGGATGTGAGTGTACCAGGCGGCGAGCGGGGTATCGCGGCTGTAGCCCAGGGCGCCGTGCAGTTGGATGGCGGTGTCGACCACGTGGTGGACCATGTGGGCGAGGTAGACCTTGGCGATGGAGTTTTCCTGCCGCATGTCGAGGCCCTTCTCGGCCTTGTAGGCGATGTGCAGCAACATGAGGCGGGCGATGTAGAGCTGGCTGGCGCACTCGGCCATCATGAACTGCACGGCCTGACGCTCATCCAGCTTCTTGCCGAAGGTCTCGCGCTGGCTGATGTGGGCGGCGGCCATATCCAGCGCGCGCTGGGCCATGGCCACATTGTGCATGCCATGACGCAGGCGACCGTAGGCCAGACGATGCTGGCCCATATCGAAGCCCCGGCCCTCCCCGCCCAGCAGGTTTTCGGCCGGCACAACCAGGTCCTTGATCTCGATCTCGGCGTGGCCACCGCCCATGATGTGGCTGAGCGGGCCTTCAGCGGCCATGGTCGGGATATCGCGCTTGATCCGGTAGCCGGGGGTCGGCAGCTCGACGATGAAGGTCGAGAACTGCTGATGGCGCGGGGCGTCCGGGTCGGTTCGGGCCATCACCAGCGCCAGGTCCGCGGCGCTGGCGGCCGATGAGAACCACTTCTCGCCGTTCAGGATATAGTTCTCGTTGCCGTCCTTGACCGCCGTGGTGCGCATGCCGGTGGCGTCGGCACCCGAGGCCTTTTCGGTCATGGAGTAGCAGACCCGCAGGTCGCCATTCAGCAGCGGCTTGAGGTACTTCTCCTTCTGGAACTCGGTGCCGTGCGCCAGCAACGTCAGGATCGTGGCGTCGTCCGGCCCCTGGCTGTTCATGCTGAGGGCGCCAAGGTGGCTCATCCCCAGCTCCATCTGCACCAGGGCATTGGCCAGCGGGCCCAGACCCATGCCGCCATGTTCCTTGGGCACGAAGGGCAGCCACAGGCCCTGGGCCCGGGCCTTGGCGCGCAGTTCGGCCAGGACGACCTTGTAGCTTTCCTTGTCCACCAGCCGCTTCTCGGCGGGGATGCACTCGTCCTTCACCCACTGACGCACGCGCTCGCGAACGGCCTTGGCTTCCGGGGGGATTTCAAAGTCGATGGACATGGCGGAGCACTCCCTGAAACGTCTGTTTGAATTCTTGCGACAACGTGCGGCGGCTGGCGCGGCGAGGCAAGAGGGAAAGCCTCAGCGGACCTGCAACGCCTCCACGATCCGCCCCTGGAACCAGGCTACGCCGTGCTCGTGCTTTGGCGACAGCACACCGCCGCGATAGATCCCGGCCTCCAGATTGCGCTGCACCTCTTCGCAGACCTGCAGATCCTGGGCTGTGACAAGGTCGGAGACCTTCAGCATCGCCTCGAGCTCGGCGGTCCTGGCCGGGTCGAAGAAGTAGAAATAGTCCAGCCGCGTATCGGTGGGTCCCACCGCCGTCATCCGCTCGATCATATAGCCGTGGCGATAGACATTGACCCCCAGGTTCGGCCACAGCCAGCCCCAGAGCCCGCCATAGATGCTGGCGTCCCGTGGCGGCGCGCTGGCGAAGATCACCTGATCCACCACTTCAGTCCGGTATTCAGACACAACCACATCGGCGTCGAACTCCGGGTGCACCATCGGCAGGTGGTATCCCTCCAGATAGTTCTCCACATAGGCCTTCCAGTTGCAGGCGATGCGGTGGCTGCGTCGCTCGGTCAACGGAAACCCTGCCTGCCCGTCCGGCCAGCGCGCCGCCAGCGGGGCGATCAGCGCCGCGAGCGGTTCGGCCCCGAGGTCCAGATTGACGAACACCAGCCCGCGCCACACCTCGACGCAAATCGGAAACAGGCCATGGTCCCGGGGATCAAACCCCTCAAGGGCTCCGAAATCCACGGCGTTGCGAAGCCGCCCGTCGAGCGCATAGCGCCATCCGTGGTAGCGGCAGGTGAAGGCCTCTCCGCAGTTGCCCGCCCCATCCGCCACCAGCGCTCCGGCCCTATGCCGGCAAACGTTGTGAAAGGCGGCGAGGGCGCCATCGGCCTTGCGCACGACAACCACTGGGGCGCCGCCGATCACATCGGCAAGATAGTCGCCGGCCGCCGGGATCTGGCTGTCATGGCCCATGAACTGCCAGGTACGGCGCAGCACGTGTTCCCGGTCGCGCCGCAAAGCGTCTTCGCCGCGATAGAGGTCAACCGACAGCATGGGCTGCTCCGCAGAAAAAGCCGCTTGAACCTAGCGGCGGCGGAGCCAAAGATACAGCAAGGCAGCTGTGCCCAGGGGAACCCGGCCGCGCCGCACTCAGGCCCTAGAAACGCCTAGAATGCCTTCAGCGCCGACGAACCGATAGCCGCTGCCGGGGTAAGTCCCTGCGGGTTACAGGACGCTAGGAAGATGTCCGGTTGGAACACGAACCACCAGGCCGTCGCCGTCAGGATCACCGGGACGAGGCCAATCCCCAAGTTGGCGCCCGCCAGCCGAGTCACCCAGCGAGGCCCCAGCCAGCTGACCGCAATGTCACCCCACATGCTGGCCCGGGTGATCGCAAGCCGGGGACCGATACCGGTAAGCCCTGGGAACAGATATCCCACTATCCCGGCGACCGCGAGGGCGACCTTAGCCAGTCCAACTGCCTGAGTCCTGGCACGCCGTCCAACGCCGCTGCGCCCCACGCTTGACAGTCCAAACTACGGGCGTAACCTCCGGGCAGGTACAGGTGTAAGATGACGAAGATCTCCGGTGCGGAAAGTCAGATCATGGAGGCTGTGTGGTCGCAGGGCCCGCTGACGGCCGAGGAGATCGTACAGTCCGTAGGCCGGGCACAGCAGTGGGGTCAGGCCACGGTCAAGACCCTGATCAACCGCCTGCTCAAGAAGGAGGCCCTTGCCTCGGAGCGCACTGGCGGCCGCGCCCTCTATCGCGCACTGGTCACCCGCGAGGCCTATGTGACCGGCGAGAGCCAGGGACTGCTCGACCGCCTGTTCGGTGGCCAGATCGCGCCGCTCGTGGCGCACTATGCCCAGCATCGCGCGCTGTCGCCCGAGG
This sequence comes from Phenylobacterium sp., assembly GCF_044358365.1. Lineage (GTDB taxonomy): Bacteria > Pseudomonadota > Alphaproteobacteria > Caulobacterales > Caulobacteraceae > Phenylobacterium. The sequence goes on from NZ_JBIKNZ010000011.1 coordinate 20,468, forward strand.
AAGTCGCGCGGCTCAAGGCCCTGATCGCGGAGTTCGAATCCGATGATGAGTGAAATCCTCTCCGCCTTCCTGCGGGCCAATCTGATCCTCGGCGTCGTTGTTCTGGCCGTCCTTTTGCTGCGGGTCTCGTTTCGTCGACTGTTTGGCGCGGAGCTGGCCTACACCCTTTGGGCCGCCCCGCCGCTCGCGACGCTGGCGACCTTGCTGCCGCCGCGGACGATCCTGGGCGCCTCCAGCCATCCGCTCGCCGAGGCGGTCGCCGATGTCTCTGCCGAAGGGATGTCAATCTGGGCTCTGGGCGTCGCTGTGGCGTCTGCAACCCTGATCCGCGCACAGCTCCGATTTATGGCCGAGGCCCGCGCCGGACGCACCAGCGCCTCGGTGGTGGGTGTGATCTCGCCACGCATTATCCTGCCGCGCGAGGATGGTACGTTCACGGACGCCGAGCGCGCCCTGATCCGGGCCCACGAACGCGAGCATGTGGCCCGCCAGGACCCCCGCGCCACGGCGCTGGCTGCAGCTTTGCAGGCCCTGTGCTGGTTCAACCCGTTGGCCTGGATCGGTGGGCGGGTCATGCGGCTTGACCAGGAACTGGCCTGCGACGCCGCTGTCCTGCGCAAACGCCCTGCGGATCGTGGCCTATACGCCCGGACCCTGCTGAAGTCCCAACTCGCGACCCAGTCCCTGCCTCTCGGCTGCTACTGGCCAGCGCGCGGCGCCCATCCGCTGGAAGTGCGTATCGAACTGCTGAGGGACACCCGCCGCCACGACGGGCTGACCGGTCCACTGCTGATCGCCGCCACTCTCTTTGCCGCTGCGGTCAGCGCCTGGAGCGTGCAGCCCCCGCTCCCGCGCCAACCCCTGCCCATCTACCAGCTCTGGGCCGCCCAGCAGGGCAAGCATATGTCGGTGATGCTCATAACCTGGCCGGCGCGGCCGGGCTCGTCCGGGCTGAGTGACTCCCAGAGTTTCCGCGATAGCGCGGACAGTACCCCTTCCGGGTAGTGCCTGGCTGCGTGACTTGCTGCGCCATAAGCCGCGACGTCACGGTTGACCCCGGCTCACCCGGCCTTAGCGTGGGCTCCAACAATGAGTAGGGCGCGACGTCATGCAGGAAACCATCCTCGATCCGGATCTGCTCATCGTCGATCCGCATCACCACCTCTGGGACAATCGCACCTACGCGACGCCCGAAGTCGACGCCCATCCGTTTATGACCGCGATCAAGCCGGCGCGGCGCTATCTGCTGGACGAACTGCGGGCCGACACCGAAAGCGGTCACAACATCGTCGCGACTGTGTTCGTCGAGTGCGGCGCCTACTACAGGGGCGGCGGCTCGCCTGATCTGAAGCCGGTGGGCGAAACCGAATTCGTCAACGGCGTGGCGGCCATGAGCGCCAGCGGCATGTATGGACCCTTCCGGGCCTGCGCCGGCATCGTCAGCAAGGCCGACCTGTTGCTGGGCGATGCGGTGAAACCTGTGCTGGAGGCCCATATCCGCGCCGGTGGCGGCCGCTTCAAGGGCATCCGCAACTCAGCCTCCTTCGATGCTGACAAGGACGTGCTGGGGCCGCTCAACCGGGTGGAGGCCGGCCTCTACCGCGACGCCACTTTCCGCAAGGGATTCCGGCATCTGGGCGAGATGGGCCTCTCCTTCGACGCCTGGCTGCTTGAGCCCCAGCTACCCGATGTCATAGACCTCGCCCGCGCCTTCCCGGACACGACCCTGGTGCTCGACCATGTGGGCACGCCGCTGGGCCGGGGCGTCTACACCGGAAAGCTGCCGGAACGGTTCGACCTCTGGCGCGACAATATTCGTGAACTGGCCAAGTCACCAAAGGTGGTGGTCAAGCTGGGCGGGCTGGCGATGGCCTTCTGCAACTTCCCCTCGTTCCTGGCCGAGCCGCGCGCGCCGTCCGAACAGCTGGCCAGCGAATGGGGCCCCTACATCGAGACCTGCATCGAGGCCTTCGGGCCGGATCGCTGCATGTTCGAGAGCAACTTTCCGGTCGACATGGGCAGTTGCAGCTACGCCACCCTCTGGAACGCCTTCAAGCACATCGCCAACGGCGCCTCGGCGACGGAGAAGACCGCGCTGTTCTCAGGCACGGCGACAAAGGTCTACAGCCTGGACCTAACCTAGAGCCTGTCCGGTTCAGATGGAATCATCTGAACCGGATAAACAGGCTCGTTATCAAATGTTTAGAGCACGACGGGCGCTTGAACCGGCATCCACTTCAAGCTGTCGTGCTCTAGAATTTCGGCGGCGTCGTCATCGTCCATTTCGGAGCCGGCGCCACATAACTACGGAACTGCTGGATCACCTGGGTGGCGCTGTCGGCATAGATCAGCATGTCGACATAGGTCTGGGCAATGAAGCCCTTGTCGGCCATCTGCTGGATCGTAGCCCGCATGAGGTCGTAGTAGCCGCCGACATTCACGAAACCGCACGGCTTGGCGTGGACGCCCAGAAGCGCCCATGTCCACTGCTCGAAAATCTCCTCGAAGGTGCCGGGTCCGCCAGGCAGGCACAGGAAACCGTCGCTGAACTCTTCCATCGCCTGTTTGCGTTCGTGCATCGAGGCCACGACGCGAAGCTCGGTCAGTCCGCGATGGGCGATCTCCTGGCTGACAAGATGCTCGGGCATCACGCCTACCACGCGGCCGCCCGCCGCCAGCGCCGCGTCGGCTACAGCGCCCATCAACCCGACCTTGCCGCCGCCATAGACCAGGGTCATACCAGCCCGGGCGATCAAGGTTCCGCACGCCACGGCCTCGGCCAGATACGCCGGATCGGTTCCTGGCGAAGAACCGCAGTACACGCAGATGCTGTTCACGTGCGTCCCTGTAGAGCCACTGTGTCGAAAGGGTCGCTCTCATAGGCTGATTGCGTGGTCATGTCACGGGCGCTGGCCATGTGGATAATCCGAGGCTACAAAGCGATCACGGCCTATCACGACGACTGGCCGGGCGCCGGCTTGTGCCCGGCGGAGACTTCTATCTCGGTGGGTTGCGACGATATGGCGAGCGGTACGGTCAAGTGGTTCAATTCGGCCAAGGGGTTTGGTTTCGTCCAGCCCGACGATGGCGGATCCGATGTTTTCATTCACATTTCAGCGCTGAATCAGGCGGGCCTCGACAGCCTGAATGAAGGCGACAAGGTCGACTACGAACTCGAGCAGGATCGACGTTCGGGCAAGCTGGCGGCGACCCAGATTGTCGTGACTGCCCATGGCGCGCCTGCGCCCCGGCGCGCGGGCGGCGGTGGCGGCTTCGGCGGCGGGGATCGCGGCGGCTACGGCGGCGGCGGTGACCGTGGCGGCTACGGCGGCAGCGGCGGCGGCGGCGGCGGTCGTGATCGCGGCGGCTTCGGTGGCGGCGGCGGCGGTTTCGGCGGTGGCGAGCGTTCGCGCGGCGCCATCGCGGGCTCCGGCGCCGGCGTCGTGAAGTGGTTCAACCCCACCAAGGGCTTCGGCTTCATCAAGCCCGAGGACGGCGGCCAGGACATCTTCGTCCACATTTCGGCAGTCGAGCAGGCCGGTCTGTCCGGCCTCAACGAAGGCCAGACCGTCAACTTCGACCTCGAACAGGATCGTCGCAGCGGCAAGACTTCCGCGACCAACCTGAAGGTTAGCGGCTAAAGATACTGGAGGCTCGCTCAGGCGGGCCTCTACTTCCGGGCTGGCGAGAGCCTGGCCTTGCCACCGCCGGGCAGCGCCGTGACATAGGCGCTGAAACGTTTGTCGGGGGCCATGTAGTCCGTAGAGACATACTGCGCACCGGAGGCAAAGGCCGCCGTTTGGCGCGTCGTGTCATTGGTGCGCGCCTCGCGGGTGTCCGCGTCGGCTCGCGTCCGAACGATCACACCCACCTTTATGGCCGCCGCGATCTTGCCAGCCAGTTCCCTCGGTTCATTCAGCGTGATGTAGCCCGCAGCCGGCGAGGCAATGTCTGTGTTCACAAAGGCTGCTCGCCCCTCCAACACCTTTCGGTCACCCCGATAACGCGCCGCCTGCTCCGGCGGACAATCCAGCGCGAACATCACCCGCCCGCGCGCTGACTTCAGGCTCGGCCAGCCTCCGGCTGCCACCGCCTCGCGCAGGGTGGGAAAACGCCCCTGTACCTGGTCGGGGGTGATCAAGGCCGCCTCGGGAAACATGCTGCGAATCTCGGCGTCGATCATGTCCATGGCCGCCGCGTCGAACATCGACGCTTTGACCGCGCCCGGCAGGGCCAGCCCGCCTTCCTTGAGGTTCATGATCACGAGGATGGGTACGTGATCGGGATTGGCCTTTGACCAGGCCCGGATATCCTTCAGACAGTCCACAAACAGCGGGCACACGGACCGGTAGTCGACCGACTGCTCGTGCAATACCTTGAGGCCCGCCTGCTTCAACGGGGCGAAATCGTAGGGTTGCGCCTTGGCCCCGGCGTTTCGGAATCCCAGAGGCGAGGCGAACGCGCCGGGCACGGGATCATAAACCATGTCGATCTCAAGCTGCCGCGCCCCGGCCTCCAACTGCTCGGCCAACGGCGGATGGCTGTAGTCGATGGCGTCGGCCTCCCTGGGGTTCACCGCACGGATCATCGCCATCTCGTTGGGCGCAATCGCCATCTTGTAGCTGTTGTGAGTGCCGATCGTCTGAAGCGCATTCATCGGCAGGGCGTCCACCACCGCCCGAGTACAGCCCGGCTTGCCCGACGGCGCCTCCAGGTCGCAGGCGGCGGAAACGGCAGCGGCGGCGATGAGTGCAGCGATCATGCTGGCTTCCTTGCAGGTCGACCCAACAATAGTGCGAAGCCGCACCCAAGGGAAATTCACGAAGAGCAGCCATGAAAACGTCGCCTTAACAAGGACGACCTATACGCGTGATTAGACGTCCTATACGGGTGACCAAGAGAGGCGCTATTGACCACGTCGCACAGAATTCTAGGGTTTGCCTTCGCCGCTGCGGATCTGCTGGTCGAGGTGGCGCCTGACGGTCGGATCGCCTTCGCCATGGGGGCCGGCGAGGCTCTGATCGGCCTGACTGACGCGGCCATGGTCAATCGGCGCTGGTTCGACCTGGTCGACCCCTCTGACCATTCCATGCTCCGATCGCTGTTAGGTGGCCTGCTGGACGGAGCGCGAGCCGGACCGGTGGTCATCAAGATCGCGACCCCGGAGGCTGCGCCGGAGCGCTTTGCGACCGTAATGGCCATGCGGATGCCGGGGAACAAGCGCGCCATCTCGTGCGTGATGTCGCGCGCCAACGCCCGGGGCCCCGCCGGACTACAGAGCCGCGAGTCGTTCGAAGCCCGGGCCTCGCTGCTGCTGTCGCAGGCCTCGCACGACCTGGACCTGACGTTCATCGAACTGGCCGGCCTTTCCCTCTCTGAGGAGGCCGCAGCCGATCCGGAGAAGCTGCAAGCGGTGCTGGCCGGAATTCTGCGTGCGCAAGCCTATCAGGGTGAAGCCCCTGCCGAAATCGGCCCCGATCGCTACGCCTTGTTGAAGGACAGCCGCGAACCCACGGAAGCGCTGGTCGAGCGGGTTGGCCGCATCCTGTCCGACGAAGGCTATGGAGACGTCGCTCCAGCGTCAGCGACCGTGCCGATGACCGGCGTGACGCGACCAAAGCAGATGATCAAGGCGCTGCGCTATGTAGTCGAACTGGTCATGCAGGATGGCCTGACCCTGCCTCTTCCCACCGATCTAGCGGGCGCCCTGGACCAGGCCACACGCTCGACAATTCGCAAGGCCGGCGCGCTGGGCTCTGCGATCCGTCACCGCCGCTTCACCCTGGCCTATCAGCCGGTCGTGGGCCTGACTGATGGATTTCTGCACCACCATGAGGTGCTTGTCCGCTTCGGCGAGGACGCGAGCCCCTTCCCGACCATCCGGATGGCCGAGGAAATGGACCTCATCGAGTCGCTCGACGTAGCGATCCTCGAGGAGACACTTGCCGTCATGAAACGGGATCCCACGATCGTCCTGGCGGTGAACGTCTCGGGGCGCAGCATCATGAGCGACGGATTCGTCACCCGCGCGCTTGGCCTGCTCAAAGGCAGCCCGGACGTCCGTGGACGCCTGATGTTCGAACTCACCGAGAGCGCCGCGGTCGAGGACCTGGCCTTGGCGGACCGCCACATACAGGCTTTTCGACGTGCTGGATGCGAGTTCTGCCTCGATGACTTTGGCGCCGGCGCAGCCTCGCTGGCCTATCTCCAGCAATTGACCCTCGACGTACTGAAGATCGACGGGCGCTATATCCGCGACCTGCAGGTCGGCGGCCGAGAGGCGACGTTCGTGAAGCATCTGGTCAACATGTGCGCCGAGCTCAACGTCCGCACGCTCGCCGAGATGGTGGAGACGCCGGAAGCGCAGGACGCCGTGCGCGCTGCGGGCGTCGACTATGCCCAAGGCTGGCTCTACGGTCGCGCCAGCGATACGCCCATCGACGCTGAGGTCATAGCCGCGCGATCGAGGGTGCGATACGGCGCGCTGCAAGTACGTTCGGTACTGGATCGATAGCCCTCAACTGCGGATCGGTCGGAGCTGAATCAGGATAGAGGCGACACATGCAACGCCTCGCCCTCACCGCCCTCCTCGTCGCTGACTACGACGAAGCCATCGACTTCTATGTCGGCAAGGTCGGTTTCGACCTGGCGGAGGATACGGACATCGGCGGTGGCAAGCGTTGGGTCGTGGTCCGCCCGCCCGGGTCCGAGGGCGCGTTGCTGCTGGCCAAGGCGGTCGATGGCCAGACCTCCAGAATCGGTGATCAGGCTGGGGATCGGGTCTTCCTGTTCCTGCACACCAACGACTTCGCAGGCGACCATGCCAGGATGTCAGCCGCCGGGGTCCGCTTCCTGGAGGAGCCCCGCCACGAACCCTATGGCGTCGTGGCGGTGTTCGAGGACCTCTATGGCACCCGCTGGGACCTCATCCAGCCGGCAGCGCGGGCATAAGCGCTCATCGATCTGGACCGCGCAGATTGCGGCCGGGCGGGTATGCAGGCGAGCGACAGTCGCTATTCCGCCAGCTGCGATTTCAGGTTTTGCCGTAGCAGGAACATCTCGACGAGGATCAGGTTCGGAACCCAGGCCAGCCAGGCGATGACCTGATAGGCGGTGGCGTCGTCGATGCCCATCATTTGCGACAGCGGCATATAGATCCTCAGCGTGACCGCGCCGAAGGTGAGCGCGAACGAGCGGATCATCCAGCGCCGATGTGCGTCGAACCGCCGCGCCTGGGCCATCCGCCAGGCCTGCGAGGTCGCGTAGACCCAGATCACGGCCAGGATGCCAAAGCCGAACCCGGCGATGGGGCCGGAGGTGTTACCAAACGCAAGGATGAAACCGGCCGAACCGCTGATCAGGCAGCTGACAACATAAATCTTTCCGATCGTCCGGTGGATCACGCGCCGATCACGAACGACTCTCAGGAACTGAAACGGCCCGAGGATCAGCGCCGCACCGGCCAAAGCGGCGTGCACCGCCAGCCAGGGCCGAGCAAACAGATTGGCCAGCACCCCCGGCGCGGGTGACCCGCCCGATGGCACGAAGACCCAAGCGTATGCGCCAACGCCCGCGCTCATGAATGCGGCAAGCCCCCAGAGGCTCATGGAAACCCTGCTGTTCATCCGGAACTCTCCCTGTCCGATGTCCCAGGGATAGGTGCAGCTCCGCACGCGCCTCCAGTGACAAGTCGTTAATGGCGCCGTTTCTTCGCGAACGGTTACAGTTCCCGCGCTGGCCGTAGCCGGACTGCGCGAACGACTCGGGTAGGGATTCCGGATGCTGAGCTTCGACTTCTCGCCATGGAGCCGCCGGGCCGCCGGCGAACTGGGCCTCTGGATCGCGATCGGCCTGGTGATGGCGGTGCTTGGTCTCTTTGGTGCCGCGGCTCGCTCCCCATTTGAGCGAACTGCCTATTGGGTGGGCTGCATCGTGGGCGGCGGCGTCATCGGGATCGGCATTGACGAGGCGATCCGGCGCCTCACCGACAGCTTCTGGATCCGGGTCATGGCAGTCAGCGTCCTGATGACGCCACCGGTGACCGTTCTCGTGTGGTTGATGTACCACGGCCGCGTCGGCGCCAGGCTGACCTGGGAAAACCTGCTGACGCCCTGGTTCGAGGTCTTCGTGGTCTGCTTTGCGGCAATGCTCTTCCACCAGCTGGTCTGGACGCGCAGGGACATCCCCTCGCCTGCGACGGACGTAGACCCCCTTAACGCCTTCCGCCAACGTCTGTCGGCGCGGCGGCGGCAAGCCAGACTGATCGCCGTCGAAGCCGAAGATCACTATCTACGCGTCCACACAGATAACGGCGATGAACTGATCACCGCCCGCTTCGGCGACGCGCTGAACGAGCTCGCCAACGCCGCTGGTTTCCGCACCCATCGTTCCTGGTGGGTGGCCGCAGACGCCATCGACAGCGTGCGTTGGCTCCGTGGCCGTGGCGAGGCGCGCCTGAAGGGCGGTCTGGTGGCGCCGATCAGCCGCAGCCAGGCGCGCCAGATCAAAGCCGCAGGCTGGTTCTAGAATCGCGACCCGGCGATCTGGGTGTCCGCGCGCCGCCAGGCTTCGTCGAAGGCTGCCGAGACGGCAGAGGCTTCTGCCGACTTGCCCTGCGCCGTCAGGGCCACCGACAGGCCCTTCAGCGACCAGCCGTCGCGTCGATAGTGCATCAGGCTGTCACGGTAGACGCTCTCGGCTTCGCCCGGCTGCCCGGCCTCAAGCAAGGCTGCGCCCAGCAGATGCGACACCGGGCGATGCCAGTAGGCCGGCTCGGTGTAGGGCAGCGCCCGCTCAAGCGTCATCGCCCGCCGGAAGGCCTGCACCGCGCCCGGCAGATCGCCGGACTTGCGGGCGATCTCGCCATCCACCGAGGCCAGGGCCACCTCGACCATCTGACGCGCGGGTAGCCCCGCCGCTTCGTAACGCGAGAAGTTTGCGGTTTGAAGTCCGCTGAGCGCCCTGCGCTCGCGCTTGGCGGCGGCGATGTCGCCGGTATTGGCCTGGGCTACGGCGCGCGCATAGAGCCAGATGGCCCGATCAAGGATCAGGGTCCTGCCCGGCAGCGGTTCTGTAAGCACCTCGGCGTACTTCCCGAACCGAAGCTGGGTCATGATCGGCGTGAAGTTGTAGAGCTCCGCCAGCGGGATCTGTGTCGCCAGTTTCGGCGCATCCACCGCCTTCACCAGCCGTCGCGCCGAGTCGAGCGCCACCTGGTAGCGGCCCTCCATCTCGGCCGACGTCCACAGGAAGTGGATGTTGTGGCCATAGTAGCCGGCCGGATAGAAGCCCTGCGCCTTGCAGGTGGCGATGTAGTCCTCATCCACCTTCGCGGCCAACTCGTTGGCCGCCGCGGCGTCCGCATAGCGGCCCACCCGATAGTAGATGTGGCTCGGCATATGCACGACGTGGCCCGCGTTGGGCATCGCCCGCAGTAGGCGGTCAGCGGCGGCCTCCGCGCGTTCCGGCGTCGTGGAGGCCTCCACGGCATGGATGTAGAGGTGCAGGGCGCCGGGATGATCAGGCGCGGCCTGAAGCACCTTTTCGAGCGTGGCGACAATCTGCGCGCCATGTCCCTTCGGGGTTTTGCCGTCCGCCTGCCAGTAGTCCCAGGGCTGGGTGTCCATCATGGCCTCGGCCCAGAAGGTCTGGGCGTCCATGTCATCGGGATACTGGCGCGCAAGATCGCCCATCGCCTGGGCGAAGGCCTCGTTCAGTTGTGCCCGATTTCCCGCGCGGGTCTCGGCATACCGTTTCGACAATGCCGCGATCCAGGCCTGCTCGCGCGGGCTGACCTTGCCGGCCAGGGCCCGGGCGTTCTGCAGCGCCAGCCAGGCCGGGATCACGGCGTCATCCGGCATGGGCATGTTGATGTTGGAGCCCAGCGCAAACGCGACACCCCACCAGCACATGGCGCAGTTCACATCGATCCGCGCCGCCTGCCGGAACGACCGGATGGCCTCGGCGTGGTTGAACCCGAAGGTCAGCTTCACACCCTGATCGAAGAACTTCTGGGCCTCAGGCGTGGCCGTGATGGGCATGTGGTGGTCGCCGAGCCCGGCGAACACCGGGGCTCCGGGCTTGTCAGCCTGCCCGCCGTAGATCGCAGGCATGGGCGGCAGGCCCATGCTCATGGGACCCATTTTCGACATATCGTGCGTCTGGGCAAGCGCCGCGCTGGCGCCGAACAGGGTGATCGCGACCACCAGTGCCTTTGGGATCATGCCTCCGCCTCTCGTCATGTTGCGCAATTGGATTGCCTCTAGGACCCGACCGGCGCCAAGCCGGACAAGAAAGCCATCATCGCGGCGTTGAACGCCTCGGGTCTGTCTATGTTGGCCGCGTGGCCGGCGCCTTCGATGACAGCCTTCTGTGCTCCTGGAATCTTCGCCGCCATGTAGTCGCTGGCCGCCAGGAAGGGCGTATCCTCGGAGCCCACGATCACGATCGACGGCGCCTTGATGTCAGGCAGCGAGGTGATCACGCCGGCGTCGCGCTGGGTCAGCATCCCGCGCGCCGCCAGGGCCAGACCCTGCGCACTGGAATGCTTTGCCGTGCGGCGTTCGGCGCTGCCCCCCGAAAGCAGGCCCAGCCCCTCGGTCTCGTATCGCTCGGCGGTGCGCAACGACGTCTTGTTCCAGCCGGCCCGCGCCTCGTCGTTCCTGTAGCCCGGGCCGGTGTCGATGATCAGCAAGGCTGCGACCCGATCCGGGTGTAGGCGATTGAACGCCAGCGACATGTAGCCGCCCAATGACAGCCCCCCGACGATGGCCTGCTCGGCCGCGACCTCGTCCAGCAGGGCCGCCATGTCGGCGACCGTGTGCGCCTCGGAATAAAGCGTTGGATCTTCCGGGCTGTCGCTCTGTCCGTGCCCGCGCATATCCCAGGTGATCAGGCGACGATCCTTCGACACCGCTTCGATCTGGCCCGCCCACATCTGCGAGGTCGCCGAGTAGCCGTGCGTCAGCAGCACCACCGGCCCGTGGTCGCCGTGGACCTCGTAGTAGAGGCTCACACCATCGCGATTGAGTTTCGGCATCGGCGTCCGTCCCTTGTGTTTCCATGAGGGAACGAGGTTTGACGCCCGATGTCGAGCCTAGACCTGGGTTGCGACCCACTCGCGCACATGCCGTTCCAGTACGGTCAGCGGCATAGAGCCCGAGAGCAGTACGGCGTCGTGAAATTTGCGGACGTCGAACTTCTGCCCCAGCGTCGCTTTCGCCTCGGCGCGGAGGTTCAGGAGAGTGACCTTTCCGACCATGTAGCTGCAGGCCTGCCCCGGCCAGACCGAGTAGCGCTCGATCTCCTGGGCGGCCAGGGGTTCAGGGTCGCCTTCAATGGCGCGCATTTCGGCGATGGCCTTTTCGCGCGACCACTTCAGATGATGCAGCCCGCTGTCGGTGACAAGGCGCGCGGAGCGCAGCAGCGCGTCGTGGATGTAGCCCAGCTCATTGAGGGGCTCGCCCTTGTAGAGCGCCATCTCCTGAACGACCTGCTCCGCGTAGAGCGCCCAGCCCTCGGCATAGGCGCCGAAACCCATGACCCGGCGGATCATCGGCAGGTCAGCTTCCTGCTGCATCGAGATCTGCATGTGATGACCGGGAATGCCTTCGTGATAGGTCGTAGTGGGCAGGAACCAGTACGGACTTTCCGCTGTATCCCGAAGGTTCAGCCAGTAGATCCCGGGTCGCGAGCCATCGAGACTGGGACCGGAGTAGTGCGTGGATGAGCCACCTTCGGTGGCCGCCGGAATGCGTCGGATCTCCAGGGCGGCCTTGGGCAACGTTCCAAACTGTTCCGGAAGCCGCTTTTGCATGCCCTGAACGACCTTGTTCAGATCAGCGATGATCTGGGCCTTTCCCGTATCAGTGTTCGGGTAGACACCCCTTTTGCTCTCATAGAGGGCGATGAAGCGTTCGCCGACCGTGCCCTTTGTGAAGCCCAGTTCCTTGAAAAGCACATCGGCCCTGGCCGATAGCTCCGCCGTGACATCCCAACCCAGTTTGTGGACCTCTTCGGGTGAAATCCGGGTGGTCGTCTGCGAATAGAGCGACGCGGCATAGTAGGCTTCGCCGTCTGGAAGCTTCCAGCAACCGGCGTCGGGGGTCGCCCGGGCCTTCAGGCTTTCCAGCAAAGCCATCTGGCGATCCAGCGCTGGGACTACCTTGGCATTGTAGGCCGCGGCGCCGGCGGCCATCCAGTCTCCCGCGATCCCTTTCGCCCGGGCCTTGTTGGCGAGCGCCAGCACCAGACTGGAGGTCTCGGCCGGCGCCCGAAGCAACTTCATGCCGGCCAACGCGCCCTTGATCGCAAAGTCCGGCGGAATCACGCCCAGGCCCACGTCACGGCGAACGCGCTCGATTTCCTCGTCCATCACGCGGGCGAAGGCTTCCAGGCGGGCAACATATGCCTCGCAGTCGGCTCGGGTCTCGATGCTGTGCTGGCTCTCCAGAAAGCTGGGGACGTCCTGCCAGGCGCCCGAGATCTGGGCCAGGACATATGGGTTCCCGGCCCCGTTGCCGTAGACGAACGCCCGGTTAGCATCGTCCGCGGACTGCAGATCAAACAGCAGGGTGTCGTAGTTGACGGCCGCCATGCCGTTCAGCGGGCGGCGATCAATGGCCTTCAGTCGACGGAGTTGGTCGGTGTTGCGGGCCTTGCGCCGCTCCATACCCGCGAGCGAGGCATCCTGCAGCTTCGACTTGGCTTCGGATTGCGCGCCCTTGTCGAGCCCCAGTGAGGTCACAAGTTCTGGACTGTCTTCCAGAGCCTCGGCGAATACGGCCTCTAGGAATTGGCTGAGTTGTCGCGCCGATCCTTCACTCTGAGCGATCGCTGGACCCGCGAGAGATGTTGCAGCTGCGGCGAGTAGAAACTGACGGCGGCTCTGCAAGAGACGTCTCCGGAATTGCTTGCGGAAGGCTTAGTGGTAAGGACGCGCGCCGGGAAGCCCGCTGGCGACCAATTGCAGTGTTAATTCCCTGTAATGTGACAGGTCGTGCCGTCAGAACGGTCGCAGCCTCGTTGGATCAATTGAGGTAGGATCGGACGAACGAAAGGATTCTGTACGATGTCCCTTGCCTTCCGGCATGTTGTGGCCGTGGCCACAGCCCTTTCGCTGAGCGGCGCGGCCATGGCGCAAGTGAAGCCGTCGCAAGCCGACAAGACCATCCAAACCATCCGCAACAGCGCCGGCTTCAAGGTGGCGACCGCAAACCTGGATCGTGAATATGACCGCATCGTCGCCGAGACGATCCTGCTCACCGAGATCCCAGCCCCGCCTTTCAAGGAAACCGCAAAGGCCCAGGCCTATATGGCCATGCTCAAGACTGCGGGCCTCTCGGACGTCGAGATGGACGCCGAGGGCAATGTCATGGGCTTGCGGCGCGGGAGCGGTCCGGCCGGCGCGCCGCTGGTGGTGATGGCCGCCCACCTGGACACCGTGTTCCCCGAAGACACGGACGTTAAGGTCCGCCGCGAGGGCACGAAACTGTTCGCGCCCGGCATTGGCGATGACACACACTCGCTGGCCGTCGTGCTGGGTTATGCGCGCGCCCTGGACGCGGCGAAGATCAAGACCACGCGCGACATCCTGTTCGTCGGCAACGTTGGCGAAGAGGGTCCAGGCGACCTTCGCGGTACGCGTTATCTGTTCGGCAAGGGCAAGTACAAGGACCGCATCGGCGCGTTCTTTTCCATGGACGGGACGTCTCCATTCCTCGTGACCTCCGGCGCCGTGGGATCGCGGCGATATCGGGTGACCTTCAAGGGGCCCGGTGGTCACAGCTATGGCGCCTTTGGCCTGGTTAACCCGATGGCGGCGATGGGCGCGACGGTGGTGGAGATGAACAGGATCGTAACGCCGACAGCACCCAAGACCACCTACATGACCAGTGTGGTCGGCGGCGGCACCTCCGTGAACTCGATTCCGGACAGCATCTGGCTGGAGGTGGACATGCGCTCCCCCGGCAAGGTGGAACTGGCAGAGCTGGACGCCCGGTTTCTGCAGATCGTCTCCGCGGCCGTCGACCAGGAAAACGCCGCGCGGTCCACCCGCCAAGGCCAGATCAGCGCCGACATCAAGCTGATCGGTGATCGCCCCACCGGCACGACACGCGACGATGCGGAGATCGTGCAGATCACGACAGCATCCGTTCGCGCGGCAGGATTTCAGCCGCTGCTGAACGCCGGTTCAACAGACTCCAACGTCCCTATCAGCCTGGGCATACCCGCCGTCACGATCGGCTCGGGCGCGGCGGGCGGCGGTCGGGCCCATGCGCTTGACGAGTGGATTGATCTTTCCAAGCCGGAAACCCTCAGGGGCATGACGGTTGGATTGGCGGCTCTGCTGGCGATGGCTGGCGCGCCTTAGGGAAGCCTACTCCGCCGCCACGCGCGCCCGGCCGGCCATGACCGGCCAGGGATCGACCGTAACGCGGCGCATGTGCCGCCGCTGGCCGGGATAGTCGTTGAGCGCAAAATGCCAGACCGACCGGTTGTCCCAGAAGGCCACCGAACCCCTCGCCCATGCGAACCGGCAGGTGAAGCCCTCATAGCGACAGTGCTGATAAAGGTACTCCAGTAAAGCCTTTGATTCTGTGGACTTCCAGCCCTCGATCCGGATCGTGAAGGCCGGATTGACGTAGAGCGCCTTGCGACCGGTCTCCGGGTGGGTGAGCACCATTGGGTGGACGTATTCGCCCACATACCCATCAGCTTCGGCCACCTGCATACCACCGCGCTTCTGGGCCGAGTGACCGCTGGACGAGTATTCCCGCGCCGCAGAGTGCACGGCGTTCAGGCCTTCCAGCGTGCGTTTCAGGCCCTCGGACAGCGCGTCATAGGCAGCCGCCTGGCTGGCGAACAGGGTGTCGCCGCCATACTCCGGCAACTCCAGCGCATAAAGGATCGATCCGATCGCCGGCGTCTCGAGAAAGCTCATGTCGGAGTGCCAGCCGCCGCCGAAATTGATCTTGTCGGTGGGCTCCTTAATGATCTCCATGACCTCAGGCTGACCGGCCATTCCGGTGACGTAGGGATGGATGTTCAACGGCCCGAACCGGGCGCCAAAGGCCACCTGCTGGGCCGGGGTCAGGTCCTGATCGCGGAAGAAGATCACCTGATGCTCCACCAGCGCCTGGCGGATGGCGGCGATGGTCTCATCGGGCAGGTGTTGCGAAAGGTCGACGCCCGAAAGCTCGGCGCCCAAGGCGCCGGCCACGCGGCGGATTGTCAGGGTCTGGCTCATCAGTGATCCTCCGGAGGGTTATGCTACAGTTTCCCGGAGAGGGGCGCGAGATGGATATGCCGATCGCAGGCTTTGACGCCGACGCCCACGCGGCCCGGATCCGGGCGCAGGGTTTTACCGTGATCGAGGACTTCATGAGCCCGGAGGTGATCGCCGCCGTAAGGAGGGGTCTGGCGCCCTTCCAGAACACACACCACGGTCGCAATGACTTCGAGGGCTTCAGGACGGAGCGGGTCTACACCCTGGTGGCGCGCGCCAGGGTGTTCGAGGATCTGGTGGAGGAGCCGCGGGTCCTGGCCATTCTCGACCGGTTCCTGCAACCGGGCTATCTGCTGACCGCCACCCAGTCGATCCAGATCAATCCCGGCGAGACGGCACAGGGCCTGCACACGGACGATGGTTTCTACCGCATACCCCGCCCCCGCCCGGCCATCAGCTACACCCTGATCGCCGCCGTCGATGCCTTCACCCAGGCCAACGGTTGCACCGAAGTGGTTCCCGGTAGCCACCTGTGGGGCAACCAGGGCGACGCGGGACGCCCGAACGATCTGGCTGAGATCGAGCGGATGCTGGTCCCGATGGAGGTTCCGGCTGGCGCCTGTTTCATCATGGCCGGAACGCTGATCCATCGCGGCGGCGCCAACCGTTCGGGCAGGCCCCGACTGGGCTTCACAAACCAGTATTGCGAACCCTGGGCGCGCCCGCAGGAGAACTTCTTCCTGGGTATCCCGCGTGACCAGGCCGCCGGTATGTCGCCGCGTGTACAGAAGTTGCTGGGCTACGAGATCTGGCCGTCGTTCATGGGCATGGTGACGGGGTCCCATCCGGGCAAGGCGCTGGAACCCGGATGGATACCGCCAGTGATGGCCCAGCGGCCTAGCTGAGGTTCCGCGCAAACAAGGCGAACAGCCGCTCCCAGTGCCGTTCCGCCGCCGGCTTGTCGTAGACGGCGCCCCGTTGGGGGAAGGCGAAGCCGTGGTGGACGCCCATGTAGAGCTCGACCTCGGCGTTGACGCCTTCGGCCTTGAGCGAGGCGTCAAGGGCTTCCACCATCTCCAGCGGGGCCCAGTTGTCGTGTTCGGCACAGGCGAAGTAGAGCTCGGCCTTGGTCCGCTGCGCCGCCAGATGCGGGCTGTCCTGGGCGTCGGTGACCAGTTGAACCCCGTAGAGCGAAGCGGCGCAGGCGATCCGTTCCGGATACCGGGCGGCAGCGTTGATCGCATACTGGCCGCTCATGCAGTATCCGATGGCGCCAGCCTGTCCGGGGCTCGCAGCCTTGTCTTTGGCCGCGAAGGCCAGGAGGGCATCGGTGTCGTCCATGACCAGCGGGATGGTGACCGAGCCCATGAAATCGAACATCCGTGCCCGCGCCTCGGCCTCCGGCAGGGGCGGCAGATCCTTCATCTCCATGACACCGCGCCGGTAGTAGAGATTGGGCAGCATCACATAGTAGCCGACGGAGGCGATCCTTCGGGCCATGTCGCGCAGTTCCTCGCGGATCGCCGGCGCGTCCATGAAGAACAGGATGATCGGATACGGGCCGCCCCGTTCCGGGTGCACGATGAAGGTGGTGATCGCACCGTCCTTGGTGGCGAGTTCGACGGTCTGTTCGATCATGTCACACCAACTCCGACGGTTTCAGACCCAGTTCCTTGAGCAACGGTTCCGCATAGTCGATGCGCCCCGTCATGGTCTTCGGATCGCCAACGCAGAGCTGATAGACGCCCTCGGCGATGAACTCGATGGGCTGGACCCGGTCCTTGGTCTGCTCGTTGATGAGGCCATGCACCGCCACTCCGGGCGTGTCGACCAGACCCGGCGAGATCACGTTTACCGCCACGCCATCGTCATAGACCTCGGACGCAAGGCCGGTGGTCAGGCGCTCCAGAGCCGCCTTGCACATGCCGTAGACCGTACCGCCGCTGCGACGGACATAGGGCTGTTTCGGATGGATGCCGGCGCCGGAGGAGATATTGACGATCCAGCCAGCCTTCTTCTCGCGCATGGACGGCAGCACCAGCTGCGACAGGTGCATCGGCGCCCAGACCTGAACCTCCATCATCAGATCAAAACGCTTCTTCGGGAAGGTCTCGACCGGGATAAAGAAGGTGACCGCCGCATCGTTCACCAGAATGTCGATGTCGCCGTAGGCCGCGACCGATTCAGCCACGAGGCGCGCCCGGTCCGCTTCGCTGGAGAGGTCGGCCTTGATGGCCATGGCCTCACCGCCGGCGTTGCGGATACGTGCGACCGTGGCCGCCAGTGTGCCGGGGAGTTTGCTCTCGCCATCCTCCGCCGTCCGGGCAGACACCACGACCCTGGCGCCTTCCATGGCCAGGCGGACGGCGATCGCCTCGCCGATGCCCCGGCTCGCGCCGGTTACAAGGGCGGTCTTGCCCCGCAGCGTCCCGTTCGGATTGATGGCCACCATGTTCCGTTCCCATACCGTGTTTTCTGGTTGGGCCTTAAGCTGAAGGCTCAGGGCGTTCAGCGCAAGGGCTCAGGCGGCGTTCTGCAACTCCAGCTTCACGCGTTCGGCCAGAGTCTTTATGTCAATGGGTTTAGGCAGGAAGGACACATTGGTCTCGCCTTCCAGCAGGTCCGAGAACTCGCTCTCGGCATAGCCCGAGATGAACATCACCGGCGCGCCGCCCAGATAGATGCGGGCCTGCTTCAAAAGTTCCGGACCCTGCATACCCGGCATCACTACGTCGGAGATCATCAGGTCGATCTTGCCAGCGTTCTGTTCGGCGATTTCCAGGGCCTCTTCGCCACTGGCCGCCTCGATCACCTCATAGCCGCGCGCCCGCAGCAGCTTGGCGGCCACGCCACGGACGGCGTCCTCGTCCTCGACAAACAGGATGCGTCCGGCGCCTGACAGGTCGCGGGCGGCAGGCCGCTTGGGCGCGGCCTTTGGCTGCACGGGCTCCGCCGATGCTGTCGGGATATGGACGGGCAGGAAGATGCGAAATGCCGCCCCCTCCCCGGGCTTCGAGCTGACCGCGATCCAGCCGTCCGACTGCTTGACGATGCCATAGACGGTCGCAAGGCCCAGACCTGTCCCCTCACCCACCGCCTTGGTCGTGAAGAAGGGTTCGAAGATCTTGGCCATCACATCCGGCGAGATGCCGGGGCCATCATCGGCCACCTCGATCAGGGCCTGGTCGCCCTGTGCTGTGGGATAACCCAGAGTGCGGGCGTCTTCCTGGGTGACGCGCGCGGTGCGAATCCGCACCGTGCCGCCGCCCTTGCCGCGCACGGCGTCCCGGGCGTTGACCACCAGGTTCATCACCGCCGTATCCAGCTGTCCCCTGTCGGCGCGGACATGAGGCAGGTTGCGGCCATAGTCGGTGACCAGCTTGACGTCTTCATAGAGCAGGCGGCGCAGCAACACCTCTGACTCCGAGACCATCTCGCCCACATCAAGGATCTCGCGCTGCACGGTCTGTTTGCGCGAGAACGCCAGCAGCTTGCGAACCAGATCGGCCGCGCGCATCGACGTCTGCTTGATCTCGTTCAGCCCCTCGTAGGACGGATCGCCGACCGGATGACGAGGGGCGAGCACGTCCAGCTGCATCAGAATCGCGGTCAGCAGATTGTTGAAATCGTGGGCCACGCCACCGGCCAGCTGGCCGATAGCCTGCATCTTCTGGCTCTGCGAGAGTTGCAGCTCGATCTGCTTCTGCTCCGATACGTCGACCAGATAGGCGACCCAGCGACCCGGGCTCTGCGAAAGATAGAGATGCGCGATCCGGCTGGGATCATGCGCCAATCGCACCTCAAGCGGCGCGTGACCATGTCGCGCCTCGGCCACTCGAACGGCTGCTTCCATCCGGCTCAGGGGTTCGATCAGGTCGCCGAAGATCTGGCCGGGATTGCCGCCGTGCGCCACCGCAGCCAGGGCCGGGTTCGCCTCGATGATACGGGCCTCGAATGGGTCCTCGCCATCCAGCAACGCCGCGCCGAAGGGTGAGGCCGCGGCAAAGGCGTCCAGCACCTTGGGCGGCGGCGCCTTGGCGCCGATCGCGGCGTTCAGCACGTCCATTGCCGACGCAGGCAGCGCCAGCGCGCCGGACCCGCGCCCGGTCAGGCGGACCAGAAACCGGCGAGGCGCCAGGGGAGAGATCATCGCTTCGCGTTCCTGCCCTCCGGCTTTCAGCGTGGCGCGCCCCATATCCCCGCGGCGGGCGATGGCCAGCGCGCCGAACAGGCTTGACGCCGCCGCGCCGCTCTTGGGCAGGCGCGGCGCAGGGCCCATCGCCTCACGCCAGGCTGGATTTACAGTCAGCAGCCGCCCATCGGGCGCCACAACCGCCGCAGGCTCATCCAGCGCCGCCAGGAACACCTCTGCACCGGCCTCGGACTCCGCTGGCGCCTCCGCTGGCCCGCGCAGAACGAATAGGCCAATGCAGCAGACCCCCGCCATACCGGTCAGCAGCATCATGCTGGCCAGGCTCTCCAGTCCATGGCTGAAGGCCGGAGCCATCGCAAACCCGACCGCCAGCAGAAAGAACAGCACCGCGAACGCGATGACAGGATCTACCTTGCGGGCACGGGCTGACGGCTCGGACATGTCGCGCGACGAGGCCTTCGGCGAATCACTGGTTGTCATACTGTCACAGAGCGCCGGCTGAGGCACGGCGGCGACTGCCGGCGTTGAGGATGAACCCGATGATCTTGGCCACCGCTTCATAGTGTGCTGGCGGGATCATCTCATCGAGGTCTACGGCGGCGTAGAGCGCTCGCGCCAGTGGCGGGTCCTCGATGACCGGAACCCCGGCCTCTTCCGCCACCGAGCGGATCTTCAAGGCCATACTGTCCAGCCCCTTGGCGACGCAGGTCGGTGCGGCGTCAGCGCCCTGCTCATACTTGAGCGCCACCGCGTAGTGGGTAGGGTTCATGACCACGACGGTCGCGCCGGGCACAGCCTGCATCATCCGGCGCCGCGCGCGCTCGTAGCGGATCTGTTTCTGGCGGGCCAGGATATAGGGGTCGCCTTCGGTGGACTTGTAGTCTTCCTTGACCTCTTCCTTGGTCATGCGCATGCGCACCATGAAGCGCTGGCGCTGCCACAGCCAGTCGAGCGCCGCCACGGCCAGGGCGAGGGCGATCACCGCCATCACCAGGCGTTTGGTAACGTCCATCACAAAGGGCAGTATCGCCGCAGGCCCCATTGCGGACAGCGCCGCCAGCTGCGGCAGTATAGGATTGAGGATCAACCAACCCAGCCAGGCGATCACGATCACCTTCACGATTGACTTGGCGAATTGCATCAACCCGTCCGGGCCAAAGAGGCGCTCCAGCCCTTTCATGAGCGAAACCTTCGACCAGTCCGGCTTCAGCTTGTCTGGCATCAACCGCAACCCGCCCTGCGCCAGCCCGGAGGCCGCCCCGGCGATGGCGGCGGCGAACATCACAAGCACCAGCGGCGGCGCACCGGCCATGATGGCGTACTTCAGGATTTCCGGCGCGCCGTGCTGCACCGACAGGGCGCCTGCACGACTGAGGAAAGGCGTCAACTGGTTGACCATGTTGGTCGACAGCCATCCGCCGGCCATAAGGACAACGCCGGAAACCGCCGCCAGCGTCGCCGCCGAGCCCAGATCCATGGTCCGTGGCCCGTCCCCCTTCTCGTAAGCCTGCTGCAGCTTGTGGGAGGTAGCCTCTTCTGTTTTCGAGTCTTTTTCCGGCGCTTCACTCATGTTCGGGTGAACAACCCGATGAGCTCACGATAGCGATCGATCCAGACAATGCCGATCACCCCCAGGCTGAGCGCAAAGATCGATAGCCCCAACAACACGATCAGCGGCGTGGCGACGAAGAATACCTGAAACTGCGGCATTACCCGGCCGACCAGGCCGGTGGCGATGTTGAAGATCAGTGAGAACACCACCACCGGCGCCGCCAACTGCAGTCCGAGAGCAAAGGACCTCCCCAAGGTCTGGATCGCCAATTGCCCGGCGTCGGCCACCGGCACATCGCGCGTGAAGGGGAAAATGTCGAACGAGCCAATGATCGCGCCAATGAACAGGTGGTGCAGGTCCGTCGCAAAAATCAGCACGATCCCGATCAGACCCAGAAAGGTGCCAAGCGTGGTAGAGGGCTGCGCCTGCATCGGGTTGGCGGTCTGGGCGAAGGAAAGGGTCGTTTGCAGCGACACGATTTCCCCGGCCGTGGCCAACGAGTTCATGAACAGGCGCAGGATCCCGCCGATCATCAGTCCGATCAGCACCTCCTTGATAACGGCGCCGCCAAGACCGGCTCCATCGGCGGGAATTGGCGGCACGTCCCCGCCGATCAGCGGAAACAGCATCAGGCTGAAGGCCAGCGCGAATGACAGCCGGATGCGTGGCGGAATGATGGTCTCGCCCAGACCCGGTAGGAGCATGATGATCGTGCCGAGCCTGGCGAATACCAGACCGGCTGCGTAGACCTGTTGGGCGGTGGCGTAGGATTCCATGGGCCAGCCAGGCCCTCACATACCTGCGATGCGGGCAGCGATCGTCTTCATGAAGCTGCTCATCAATGCGCCCATCATCGGCATGAAAATCAGCAGCGAGACGAAGATCGCCACAATCTTTGGCGCATAGATCAGGGTCTGTTCCTGGATCTGGGTCAGCGCCTGCAAGAGGCCGATACCAACGCCCACAACAAGGCCGACGATCAGCACTGGGGCACACATCTGGATGGTCAACCAGATGGCGTCACGCCCGACGTCCAGAACCTCGGCGCCGCTCATGGAGAACCTCTTGGATAGCCGTCGCGACCGTTCGTCGCCGACCTTTCGAGGTTTGGCCTGTTATAGTTAGCGAAAGCCTAATTCGCGGGTGAAATGAGGGTGCGCGCAGCGGCCACAGGGGTCACCTTGCCAGCGTCCCTATCCACGCTGTAGTTGGCGGCCTGCATGGCGCCCACCGGGATCGCCCCTATCAATGGGCGCAACGCCCCGATCAGCCGCCGGTCATCCGCCCGCTTCGGCGACACCAGGATCACGGCGTCGTAGGGCGGGATCGCACCCCTCGGATCGCTCAGCACCACCAATTGGTCGGCAGCGATTCTGCCGTCCGATGAAAACGCGCTGATCACATCGGCTTCCCCACCCGACAAGGCGCGGTACATGAACGTCGGCTGGAACGTCCGTTTGGCCTTGAAGTTCAGCCGATAGGCAGCATCGACAGCTTTCCATTCGGGTCGTGAGAGGAACTCGATGTCCGTTCCCAGGGTCAGACCCGGCGCTACCCTGGCCAGATCGTCCAGCGACACCACCCCGAGCGCCCGGGCGCGATCAGTCCGCATGGCGAAGGCGTAGGCGTTCTCGAAACCCAGCGACCCCATCACCAACACGCCGTCGCGTCGCTTCAACTCGACGGTGAGCTGGTCCAGCAGTGCCTTGCGCCCGGGATTATCGACGCGGCCCAGCACGCTCGTCCAAAGTGTTCCGGTGTAATCCACGTAGACGTCGATCTCCCCGGCCGCCAACGCGCGGTAGGCCACCGATGAGCCCAGATCCTCCTTGCGGGCGACTGCCGCCCCGGTCTGTTCCAGCCGCTCGGCCATCAACTCCGCCAATATGTACTGTTCGGAGAAATTCTTGGCGCCCACCACATAGCTGTCCGGTTTCCCGAAGTGAGCGATGGTCGCCATGGCGGCCCCCGCGCCCAGTAGAAGTCCTGCCAGACCCAGCACCATCAGACCGCGCCGGCGCTTGCGCGCGCCCGTCTCAATCAGACCCAGCAGCTGGTCCGCCGTCATCGCCAGCCCTGCAGAGGCCGTGCAACCAAACAATACCAAGACCCAGTTCTCCATCTGCAGTCCGGCAAAGATGTAGTTTCCGAGGCTGGTCTGGCCGACCGGCGTCGACAGGGTTGCGGCCCCGATAGTCCACACCGCCGCCGTCCGTACGCCGGCCATGATCACCGGCGCGGCCAATGGCATTTCAACCTGCCAGAGCTTCTGCCAGCCGGTCATGCCCACGCCATCCGCTGCTTCGGAGATCGCAGGATCAACGCCAGTGATGCCGGTCACGCCACTCCGCAGGATCGGCAGGATCGAATAAAGTGTCAGCGCCAGCAGCGATGGCAGGAAGCCCAGGGCCGAGAACCCCTGGCCAAACAGCGTCTCGCTCAAGGCCGAAAGCCCCAGCAACAGCGGATAAAACAAGGCCAAAAGCGCCAGACTTGGGATCGTCTGGATCAGGCTGGCGAAGGCCAGCACAGGCCAACGCATGCATGCATTTCGGCTGGCGGCCACAGCGAGCGGTAGGCTGATGGCCAGTCCCAGCATGAGCGCGCTGACACTCAAAAGCACATGCCAGCCCAGATACTCGGGCAGGAGCTTGAGGGCGGCGTCTATGCGGGCGTTCATGCGCCCAGTCTTTCGCGCAGACGCTCGGCCTGCCGTTTCGGCGCCTCGAGCAGCGCGCGCACGACAAGGTTCCTGCTGGACATCAGCAGGTCGCGCGGCGCGCCGTCCGCCTGGACCACCCCCCGATCCAGCACCACAATGCGGTCGGCCAGCAGCACTGCCTCGGCGATGTCATGGGTGACCATGATCGTGGTCAGACCCAGCCGCTGGTGGAGCGCGCGATATTCGACGCCCAGCGCGTCACGCGTCACCGGATCAAGCGCACCGAATGGTTCGTCCATGAGCATGAGCGCCGGCTCCGCGGCCAGGGCGCGGGCCACGCCCACCCGTTGCCGTTGGCCGCCGGACAGGGCCAAAGGCGCACGCCCCGATACGTCTTGCGGCAAAGCGACCAGCTTCAACAGGGTTGTTACCCGGTCGGCGATTCGGGCAGGATCCCAGTGAAGCAGCTTCGGCGTGATGGCGATGTTTTCGGCTACTGTCAGATGCGGGAACAGCCCCACCTCCTGGAATACATACCCGATCCGACGGCGCAGCAGGTGAGCCTGAGTAGCCGCGACGTCCTCCCCGGCTACCCTGACCTCGCCCGCGTCTGGTCGGATGAGCCCGTTGATCGTCTTGAGCAGTGTGGTCTTGCCCGAGCCCGAGCCGCCAACCAGGGCCACGAACTCCCTCGCCGCTACCGACAGGTCGACGTGGTCCAGCGCAACCACCGCCCCATAGCGTTTTGTGACGGCCGAAAGCCGGATCGCCAGACTATCCATAGTCAATGCCTATCACGATCCTGTCGGTTGGGCGCGCCGCGCTTGCAGTCTATGGTCGCACACTGTTCAAGATGCTGGAGTTCTTTCGCATGCGCACCCTGCCGATTTTCCTAGCCGCCGTGCTTGTCGCCTCGTCCGCCCAGGCCCAGATCGCAACTGCCGACCTCAAGAACGGCGGAGGCGAGACGATCGGCAAGGTAAGCCTGATAGCCGCCCCAAAGGGCGTCCTGATGCGAATTGAATCCAGAGGTCTGACGCCGGGCTGGCACGGCCTCCACTTCCACGAAAAGGCCGACTGCTCCAAGGCGGACTTCACCTCCGCCGGCGGCCACACTCACGGCGCTGGCGATCGTGTCCACGGCCTCCTGAACCCCGCCGCCAACGAGACCGGCGACCTGCCCAACCTCTATGTCGACAGTCACGGCGTGGGCATGACCGAGGTGTTCTCCGGTCTGATCACCCTGGCCGCCCTCAAGGACGCCGACGGATCAGCCGTAGTCATCCACGCCAACCCCGACGACCACGCCACCCAGCCGATCGGCGGCGCGGGGCCCCGTATCGCCTGCGCCGAGGTGCGGTGACCCAATCGTCCGGTCAGATGGGCATCCGCATGATTTCCTGATAGGCGCTGATCACCTGGTCGCGCACGGCCATCACGGTCTCGAGGCTGGCCTCGGCCGCGCTGATAGCGGTGACCACGTCGACCAGTTCGGCCTTTCCCGCCACCTGGGCGGCCATGGTCTTTTCGGCGGTTTTGGAAGCGCTTACCGCATCCGTTATGGCCGACTTCAGGATGTCTCCGAAGCCACCTGGTTGTGGCGGTTTGGATCCGACCATGCCGGGGCCGTCTTCAATGCCGAGGCCCTTCTGGGCGGCGGCGTAGGCTTGGCTGGCGGCGAGCGCGGTGATCATGACTCAGCTTACTTCTTGATCAGATCGAGTGTGCGCATCTGCATGCTGCGCGACGTCTCGATCACATTGAGATTGGCCTCATAGGCCCGTTGGGCCTGACGCATGTCCAACGCCTCGATCAGGGAATTCACATTGGGCAATTTGACATAGCCCTTGGCGTCTGCGGACGGGTGGCCGGGCTCGTACTCCTGCCGGAATTCGGTCTGGTCGGGCATCACCTTGCTCATCTTGACGCCCTGGGCGCCGGCCACCTTGGCCGGAGTGAACACCGGCGCCTGCCGACGATAGGGGTCGCCGCCGGCAGTTTTGGAGGTGGAATCGGCGTTGGCCAGGTTTTCGGCAATTATTCTCATGCGCCCCTGCTGGGCGCGAAGCGCGGAGACCGCCACCTGCTGGGTGACACTGGCCATGGACTTGATCTCGGGCATTCAACGCTCTCCGGTCTCAGCCGCGGCCAGGCGGACGCGCCGCCATCCGCAACATGTTCATCGACTTCTGGTAGAAGCTGATAGCGGTATCGTAATCCATCCGCGCGTCGCTCATCTTGATCATCTCGTCCTCCAGCACCACGGAGTTACCGTTGAGTGTGGTCTCAGAGTCGGGCGATTTCAAAGGCTTGACCTGCCCGGGACGCTTTTCGTTCTTCGGCGACATATGCCCTGGCTGAGTAACCGCCATCACCCCGGCGCTCTGGCTCTGGGCCTGATGCATCTGCACCTTGGCGTCGAAACTGAAGGGCTTCAGGTCCTGTCCAACGTAGCGCACCGTGTCGGAATTGGCGATATTCTGGGCGATGACCTTCTGTCGCTCGGTCAAGTAACCAAGCCGGCTCCGCAGCATCGAGAAGATCGGGATTTCGGCCAGGTTCATAGGAGCCAATCCTGAACAAACAGGGTTAATCCAGCCTTAAGAGACTCAAGTGCGAATGGTCCCTCATTCTGGATCACGCTGCAGAAACGCGCCCATGGACCTTACCGACCTCGTCAGAGCGATGTTTGCACTGGCTCTAACCCTCGGCCTGATCGGGCTGGCAGCGGTGGCGCTGCGCAAGTATGGGCCCGACGCCATCTCGCGCATCTCCGCGCAGAAGAAAAAGGAACGCCGGCTGAGGATCGTGGAGACCCTGACATTGGATCCTGCGCGCCGCATCCTGATCATCGAGTGTGACGGGCGCGAGCGGATGATCCTGCTCGGTGAAGGTCGACTTGTGGCCGACCTCCCTGCCCGGGCCGACGCCTGATGCGCGCCCTCTTGAAGGCATTCCGGACACTGCCGGCCGAGGATTGGCGACGCGCTGCCCTGCTGGCCGCAATCACCACCTGCGCTGCGATGGTTTTCCCGGCCGCCGCCATGGCCCAGGCGCTGAACATCAATCTCGGCACCGGGGCGGGCCTGACCGAACGGGTGGTCCAGCTGATGGGCCTGCTCACTGTCCTGTCGCTGGCTCCCTCGATCGTGATCATGACTACGTCCTTCGTGCGGATCGTTGTGGTGCTGTCGCTCCTGCGCACGGCGCTGGGCCTTCAGCAAAGCCCGCCGAATGCGGTGATCATTTCGCTAAGCCTGTTCCTCAGCGCCATTGTCATGGGCCCCACATTCGAGCGGGCCTACAATGAGGGCATCAAACCCCTGATGGACCAGCAGATGGAGCTGCCTGCCGCCTTCGACGCCGCCGGTGATCCAATAAAGCAGTTCATGCTGAGCCAGGTGGACGAGGAGGATCTCGCCCTCTTCATCCGCCTGTCCAAGATTCCCAAGCCCGCCACGGCGATGGATACCCCCATCCGTGTGGTTACCCCGGCTTTCATGATCTCCGAGCTGAAGCATGCCTTCGAGATCGGCTTCCTGCTGTTCGTACCGTTCCTGGTGATCGACCTGGTGGTGGCCAGCGTGCTGATGAGCATGGGCATGATGATGTTGCCACCGGTGGTTATCAGCCTGCCGTTCAAGCTGATCTTCTTCGTGCTGGTCGACGGCTGGCGGTTGGTGGCTGGGAGCCTGGTGGAGAGCTTCCAGAAGGGCGCTGGAGGGTAGGCCTACCCCTGCGCGCCAGCCCCGCCCGCCGCCTGCGCCTGTCTCGCCGGGGCGACAGGAGCCTTCGGCGCACCTACCGGCGCAGGGCGGGTCTTGAAACGGCCCTTCATCTTGGCGACCCAGCCGGCAAAGGCTTCGTTGTCGGCTGAGACGCGACCAAAGTCGGCCACATTCAGGCGACCCACCGGCATACCGGACAACGCGATGCGCAGCGCCTCGGGGTTGCTGGCTTTCTCGTAGAAGCCTTCGTAGCGCTCTTGCAGTCGCGCCAATGAAGCTTCGTCGCCGGCCAGGCTGTAGGCGACTCCGGCGCGGAGCAGGCGGCCCTCGTCCTCGCTGGTCAGGGGCGCGGCAGACTTCCAGCGCTCACCCAGCGCCTTCTCGAACATGGGGCCGGCGGCGGCCCAGTTCTTCTGCTTCCATGTGACCTCCCCACGCAATTCGTTGGCGTCGCGCGAAGGGTCCTTCTCGATGATCTCGAGTGCGCTTTCGAAGCGGCCAACCCCCGACCAGGCCCGCGCCTCGATCAGCCGGCGCTCATTGGCCAAGGCCGTGGGCAGTACTGTGGTGCGCGAGCTGTTGATCGCTTCCAGCGCCTGTTCAGGCCGGCGATCCATCAGGTAGATCACCGCCAGATCGGTGGAGACCTGGGCGCGGGCCACACCCTCCAGGCGCTCTTCAGCCTGATACTTCAGAAGTTCGGCGGCTTGCGGCAGCAGGTCTACATCCACCAGGCGGCGAACGATCTTGCGCACCATCAGGTCGCCGTCAGCGCCGATCGGCGCAAGCTCCTTGAAATCGTAGAACAGCGCCAGAGCCTGTACGGGCTCCAGCCCATCGGCCAGGCCCTCCAGGAACAGGCCCTTGAAAGCGGCGTTCAGATCGGAAGTGAGTTGCTGGGCCTGCGGCAGGTTGGGCAGCCGGCTACCAGCCGATCGCAGCGCCTCAAGCGCCTCGCGATACCGACCCTGCCCAAGATAGAGCTGACCCAGAGCCCGGATTGTCTCAAGTTCGGTGGCGTCGCCTCGCCAACGGTACCGCAGACCGTCAAAGGCCGTCGCAGCCTGAAGCGGGTTCAGCTGGCCCAGCTCCATCCGAATCTGGGTAGCGCGCAACTGAGCCGGTGCGGAGATGGAATCCTTCGGCGCGGTCGCAACAGCGAGGTAGATCTTCAGCGCCCGGTCCTTGAAACCCTGCAGTTCGATAACGCGAGCCTGGGTCAGGCGAGTGAGCAGCCGCTCCTCCGACGAGGTATTTTCCTGCAGCGCCTGACGAATACTCGCGTCGGCGCCGACGAGATCACCCAGTGTCAGGGCAGCCTGCGCGTCGGCGCGGGCGAAGCGCGCCCGCCACTGGGCTGGCATCAGGCCGAAAGCGGCCGCGCCCTTGGCAAACTGGGCCCGGGCCTCAATTGCCTGTCCAAGCTGGACATTTACGTAGGAGCGCCAGAGAGAGGTCGAAGTTTCCTCCAGCAGCGCGGGTGATGAGAAGTCCGCGTCAGCCTCGGCATAGCGCCGGGACATGGTGCGCGCGATGCCGCGCAGGCCCCGGACCTCCGGATCATCCAGAGCCTCGGGGTCCGATCGCCCAAGATCAGTCAGCACGCCAATGGCTTCGAACGAAAGCTCCGAGCCAACGAGGAAACGGGCGAGCGCCTTGCGCGCCTCGGTGCTGCGGCCTTCCTTCGCCCCCGCGCGCTCCTGCGACGCCGCCGTCAGCAGAGCGTTGTAGCGGGGCAGGAAGCCGTCCTCGCCCACCTTGCCCCAGGTCTCGTCGATCAGCGCCGGCATGGCGGCGGCCGGCGGCGCATCGGCCTGCGCGGACTTGCGATCCCGGCCTGCCCAGGCGGGCGAAAGCGCCAGCCCCTCGGTACGCGACAGCCGCACCAGTTCGCCGTCACGCTGAACGCTCAGATCGTCCACCAGGGTCTCGATCGCCAGCCCCTGGATCGAGGCCAGAAAGGCCAGTTCCACATAGTCACGCCGACTGGGCAGTCCCTTGGGGGGGCCCAGCGCTGTCACCACCGAAAGCGTGTCACCCATCACCGGATCGGGAAGATTGATCACGCGCGTCGCGCCCGCCATCGGGGCTTTCAGATTAGCCGGACCACCGCCGGGATCACGCGATACGCGCACGATGGTCGGCTGTGGCTGGCCGCCCGGACCGATGGAGATTGTCCAGGTCGCCCCTTGCGATTCCGCGAACAAAGGCGCGTCATTTGCCACCTCGATCCGCAGGGCAGCGTGGTCTGCGCCCCGGAATGCCTGGCTGCTGCGGATCGCCGAGACGCCCTTCGGTATCTTTGAAACATCGAGGTTGGCCGGGGCGTCAAACACGATCCAGACGGCATCACCTCGTCTGAACACGGCGGCGCCGGCCGGGTTCGCAAACGGGAACGATATCTGTACCTGCTCGCCTGCGACCTTGCTCTCCGCGCGGATCAATCCGCCGGGCGGCAGGGGGTTCGCGCGAACCGGCTCGGCTTCAGCGACCTCCACGTCCGGCGTCGACGCCCCAGCCTTGGATGGCTCCGCTTTCTCGAAGGCGTTCACATAGGTCGAACCGTCGGCTGTTCCGATCTTGGCTTCGGCGTCATCGGCAAGGGTCAGGATCAGTTGCAGACGACCGTTCACCCGCCGCTTCTCAGCGGTCTTGAACCATTTCGGTGGCGCGGTCCGCAGGCGCGAAATGTCGGGATCACCGTCCCGATCAAGCGTCAGGATAATGGTCTGGCCATCTTGACGGCCTGTGGCCCGCCCGCCCCGGACCTCGACCCGGGAAAAGGTCGCCGTACTCGCGACGCGCACCTCGATGCCTTCGCGCCTCACCTGCGACTGAGCCGGTTGCGCGGCGATCCCGGCAGGCGCCGCGACGCTGGCGATGCAAGCCGCAGCGACCCCCGTCCGAAGAACCTGCCTGAGCCTCATGGCTTAACCGGCCTTAGCTGGCGCAGCGCCGGGCGCAGGCGCCTTGGGCGTTGCGGCTGTCTTGCCAGCCGCGGGAGCCGGCTCGACTGCATTTGCTACCTGCTCAGCCTTCCTGGCCGCATTCATGGCATCGGAATACCGTCGAGCCAGAGACTCCGTGAGCCGCTTGGCTTCAGCAGCCGGCATCTGCGCGATGATCGACGAGAGCGCGCGCTCTTTCATCTTGGCCGCGATCGGAATGCGAACGTTGTCATCCAGCAACACCATCCGCGGCGCAGCGTCCTTGGCCTTCATGCCCTCGAACACCTTGACCAGACGGTCAATCTCGGCCGCCTCCTTGGTACTGCTCTGGGTCAAAAGCCCCTGAACATCCCCTTTCAGGCTGTTGAGAGTCTTGATCTTTGCATCCAGCTTGGCCTCAGCGGCGGCCATCAGGGCCAGCTGGGTCGACAGGTCATCCTCGCGCTTGTCCAGCTGGCCGCGCCGGGCGCCCAGGCTCTGCAACACCTGAAGTTCAGCCGGCGACAGTCCGGCTTGCTTGGCGAGTTCCGCAGCGGTAGGCGCACAGATCGCCTTCGGAGGAACCGTTGTGCCCGCGACGGCGGCCACGGCATCCTTGGCCTCACCGGTCGCGGCTGCGGCGCCCGCCTTTTCCCCCGGCTTTGCCGGATCCTTCGCCGCCTTGTCATCCTTGGCCGGCGTCACGGTCTTGACAGCTTCTTCAGCGAAAGCCTGCGCGCCCGACAACAGGTTGGGCAGATCCCGCGCGCCCGCCAGGGCGTTCACGGCCAGTACGCCGCCTATGGCTACGCCGACCAGCGGCAGAATGCGGGGAACGGACTTCAACGACGGGCTCCGGCAAAGCGGTGGGAGACGACGGGCGCGGCCTCGAACAGATCATCATCCAGGTTGACCAACGGACGCGCCGACTGGGCATCGCGCCTCGCCGGGAGATCATTGGTCATTCGGGTTTCCGATTCGTTTGCGCCCTGCGCCTCGATCCGGGCCCTCGCTACGGCCAGCAAGGTCGCAAGACGATTCTCAGCCGCCGTTTCCCGCACCGGCATCGCCGAAGGCATGGGTCTTGCCGGCGTGACGCGGTCAGGCAACACCGACTTCGGCAGCTCCGGGGCGGCGCTGATCAACCGCTCCAGTTGGATGGCCAGAGCGCGGCCCTTCTCGATCCGGTCGGACAGGGTGTCCGTCGCCTCATCGGTGGCGGCGCGGAGGTCGGCAAGGCCCTGCTCTGCCCTCTGGGCGGCGAGATTCAGATCTCGCACGGCAAGCTCGAAGCCATCGTGACTGTCCCGCAACGCGCCAAGTCGGCGATTCAGCCGCACGCCGACGACGAGGGCCGCCAGCAAGAGACCCGCCAGGATCAGATTCATGACGATACCAATCAGGGTCATGTAAGCCTCTGCACGGCTTGCCGGGCATGGGGCGTCAAAGGCGCCTCCACACGAACGGCGATGTGGGCGTTGCGCCGACCCATCCGACCGCGGGTGAGCGGTATTGTTCCGGCGCGCAATTCGATCAGGCTGTCCGGGGTGGCGTTCAGCATCAGGGTGTCGCCGACTTTCAGATTCAGCACGCGTTTCAGGCTGATCTGTTGCTCATCAAGGACGGCGCGAACCTCGGTCTGGGTAGTCCACAGTTCTGTAGCCAGGTGACTTTCCCAGATATTGTCCCGGCCGAACTTCTCACCCATGAACTGCTGCAACAGCATCTTCCGGATGGGTTCGAGGGTGGCGTAAGGCAGCAACAGCTCGATACGCCCGCCACGGTCTTCCATGTCGATCCGCAGCTTCACCAGAATGGCGGCGTTCGCCGGGCGAGCGATCGCTGCAAAGCGCGGGTTGGTTTCGAGACGATCCAAGGTGAAGCTCACGGGCGTCAGCGGCTCAAACGCCTCCTTTGCGTCGGCCAGCACCACCTCGACCATTCTCTGCACCAGCACGCGCTCGATTGTCGTGTAGGGCCGTCCTTCGATCCGCATCGCCGCCGTGCCGCGCCGACCGCCCAGGAGCACATCCACGATCGAATAGATCAGATTCGAGTCCACGGTCAGCAGACCGTAGTTGTTCAGTTCCTCGGCGCGAAACACCGAGAGGATGGCTGGAAGCGGGATCGAATTCAGGTAGTCGCCAAACCTGATCGACGAGATGTTGTCGAGGCTGACCTCGACGTTGTCCGACGTGAAGTTGCGAAGGCTGGTCGTCATCAATCGCACGAGACGGTCGAAGACGATCTCGAGCATCGGCAGACGCTCGTATGACACGAGCGCCGAATTGATGATGGCCCGAATGCCGGTGCGCTCGGCGCTATCCTCATCCGACATGTCGAAGCCCAGCAGGCTGTCGATCTCATCCTGATTGAGGATGCGCTCAGCACCCTCAGGCTCGGCCGCAATGTCCTGGACGCCGAGCGCGCCGATATCTTGCGACGCCTGCCCGTCTTCGGTCGCCGACGCGGGATTTTCTGCGATGGGTTGGATTTCGTCTGCCATGAATCCTGGGATGCAACGCGCGCCGCAGCGCTAGTTGATCAGCATCTCCTCGATGAGCACGGCGTTGGCCTTGGAGGGCCCGATCACCAGGTTGACCCGCCGCAGGATCTCCATACGGAGCTGATAGGACCCCTGGCTGCCCGACAGATCCTCAGGGCGCAGCTCGCGCAGGAAGGTCTGGAACATGTCCTGGAGCCTCGGCATGTTGGGATCCAGCTCCTCGACCGCGCTGTCGTCGGGCAGTTCGAGTGTAAGCTTAAGCTTCAGGAAGGTGGGACGACCGTCGGCGGTCTGCATGTTCACCACCACATCGGGCATGGTGTAGAAGACGACTCCATCGGGGCCTTCGCGGACGACGGCGGCCCCGGCATCGCCTTCCTTGCCTTCCTTGCCTTCCTTCCCTTCCTTGCCTTCCTTTTTCTCGTCCTTCTTCTTCTCTTTCTTTTCCTTGCCAGCCCCGCCCTTCTCTGCAGCGGCTTCCGGCTTTGGCTTGAGGAAAATGAACGCGGCTGCACCGCCGCCGCCAAGCACGACCAGGGCTGCAACGCCGCCGATAATCAGCAGCTTCATCGGCAGCTTTTTCTTGGCGGGGGCTTCGCCCTCCGCACCCTCGGCGCCATCTGCAGGGGCTTCGGTGGCTTCCGCCCCCTTGGCGCCCTTCTTTTCCTTCTTGGCCACGCGCGCGTTCCTTAGATATTCGGCGCGTCTACGAATGCCGGGCTTTGATGAAGAAGGCTTTAACGGTTCTTAACGGGCGCGAATTCTGCCCGGCATTTTCCGCCGCCCGGCTTGTGTTAACCTTCTTATTTTCTGATTTTATTGATGTTTTCAGTTGGCCCGAAGCTTGCATCTCGGAGAGGCGAATTCGTTGATCGCCAAGGCTGCCCGCATGGACAACGCCATCTTCGTAGGTCTTTCGCGCCAGATGCTGCTGCGTCGCGAAATGGACATCGTCGCCAACAACATCGCCAACCTCGACACGACGGGCTTTAAGGTCGAGTCGCTGATCCACAAGACCGAGCCAGCAGCACCGGCTGCCACTTTGGGCGGTCCGCGTCCGGTAAAGTTCGTCGGCGATGACGGCGTGGCGCGCGATTTTGGCCAGGGCTCGCTCAATCCTACCGGCGCGCCGCTGGACATGGCCATCGAGGGCAAGGCGTTCTTCCAGTTACAAGGCCCCGATGGCCCGCGCTTCACCCGCGATGGTCGTTTCACCGTTGACCCCGCAGGCCGCCTGGTCAGCCAGGGTGGTCTTCCCGTGCTCGACAAGAGCGGCGGCGAGATCACCATTGATGCCGAAAAGGGCGAGGTGAAGGTCGGGAGCGATGGCAGTCTCAGTCAGGGCAGCGAACGGATCGGCCAGGTGGGCATGTTCGCCTTCGAAAACCTCAGCGCCCTCTCCAAGACCGGCGACAACCTTTATCGCAACGACTCGAACCTGACCGCGACACCGGCCGAAGATGCACGGCTGCGTCAGGGCATGCTGGAAGGCTCAAACGTCAAACCGATCCTCGAGATCACCCGGATGGTTCAGGTGTCCCGGGCGTATGAATCCACCGCCAAGATGATGGACTCGCAGAGTGATCTTTCCCGCCGCGCCGTCGAGCGTCTGGGCCGGGCTCAGTAGAAGGCTAACGACTGATGCAAGCACTACGTACCGCCGCGACCGGCATGGCCGCCCAGCAGATGAATGTCGAGGTCATCTCGAACAACATCGCCAACATGAACACCGTGGCCTTCAAGCGCCAACGGGCCGAGTTTCAGGACCTGTTGTACCAGACCTTCGAGGCCGCCGGCACGCAGTCCTCCGATCAGGGCACGATCGTCCCCACCGGGGTGCAGGTGGGCGCAGGCGTCAAGGCTGGCGCGGTCTATCGCGTAGGTACGCAAGGTCCGCTGACCCGCACCGACAACCAGTACGATCTGGCCATCGATGGACGCGGCTACTTCCAGGTGCTCTCGCCGTCGGGTGAGAACGTCTATACCCGGGCCGGCAACCTGGCGGTCAACGATCAGGGCCAGCTGGTCACCCAGGATGGCTTCCAGATCCAGCCAGCCATCACGATTCCCGGCGACGCAGTCAAGGTCTCGATCTCAAGATCCGGCCAGGTAGAAGTCATTCAGGCCGGGCAGACCAACCCCAGCATTGTCGGGGTTCTGGAACTGGCCACCTTCGTCAACGACGGCGGACTGAAGGCCCTGGGCGGAAATCTGCTGCAGGAAACGGCCGCATCCGGCGCCCCCACCAGTGGCACTCCCGGCTCAGTGGGCATCGGCACTCTGGTCCAGGGCTGGACCGAAGCCTCCAACGTCGACGCCGTTGCGGAGATCACCGCCCTGATCGTCGCCCAGCGGGCCTATGAGATGAACTCCAAGGTCATCTCAACGGCCGACAACATGCTGGCCACGGCCAACCAGATCAAGGCCTGAGGGTCATGAAGGCCACCGCACTCCTGCTCGTTGTTCTGATGGCCACCCCGGCGCTGGCTGCCACGCCGGTCACGCTCAGGTCCGAGATGGTGGACACCGACGGAACGGTGACCCTCGGTGAGATTTTCGAGGGCGCCGGCGCCGCTGGTCGTACGCCTGTCGCCTCACGCACCGGGACCACCGTGATGCTGAGCGCCAACGCCGTGCAGGCGGCGGGCCGCCGCGCCGGACTAGACTGGGCCAACGCGGAGGGCCTGCGCCAGATCGTGGTGCGCGGCGCAGCCACCGCCGCGACGACTGCCACCGCTTCTGCAGCGCGCGCCAACGTCGACGTCCTGACCTGGACCCGCAATCTGGCCGCCGGTGAGATCGTTCAGCCTCAGGATCTTGTCTGGGCCAAGGTCGCCCTGGCACCAGCTGACGCCGCTACCGATCCCGACGCCGTGGTCGGCCTGGCCGCACGCCGGACCCTGCGCGCCGGCGCCGCCGTCGCTGGACGGGATGTCTCGGCCCCCCAGGTGATCAAGTCCAACGATGTCATTTCCCTGGTTTTCGATGATGCCGGGATCACGCTGACGCTTCAGGCGAAGGCGATATCCGGCGGCGGTGTTGGCGACACCATCAGCGTTCAGAATGTCTCGTCGAAGAAAACCATCCAGGCGGTGGTCGCAGGACCCGGCCAGGCCGTCGTCGGTCCGGCTGCCGATCAGATGAAACTCTACCGTTCAACCCGCTACGCCCTCCGCTGAAGGAAGCCATAGATCATGCGTCTCCGCACCTTTGTCGCTCTTGCCGCCCTGGCCCCGCTGGCCGCCTGCTCCACCGTCAAGGAGGCTGCCCGCGGCCCAGAGCTGTCGCAGGTTGGCTATCCCGCCGCCCTGATGCCGCGTGAGCAGACTGTTCTGGTCTCATCGCGCGAGCCTTCGCCGCAAGCTGCCAGCTCGAACTCGCTCTGGCGTGTGGGTGCGCGGGCCTTCTTCAACGATCAGCGCGCTAGCCGCGTTGGCGACATCCTGACCGTGCAGATCGACATCGATGACAGCGCCAAGACCACCAACGCTACGTCGAGCTCACGCACCTCGGGTATGAAGGCCGGCGTACCTCACCTGCTGGGCCTGGAATCCACCCTTGGAAAGGTCCTGCCAGGCGGCTTCGATCCGGCCAATGCGCTGGAGACCAACTCGACGACATCCAACGCGGGCGCCGGCCAGGTAAACCGCTCAGAGAAAATCAGCCTGACCATAGCCGCTGTCGTCAGCGGCGTGCTACCCAACGGCAATATGGTGATCCAGGGCGTGCAGGAAGTCCGCACCAACACCGACCTGCGCCAGCTCACTGTGGCCGGCATCGTGCGCCCCGAGGACATCTCGTCCGCCAACACCATCCGCCACACCCAGATCGCCGAAGCCCGCATCAGCTACGGTGGGCGCGGAGATATCAGCCGGTTGCAGAAGACGCCTGCGGGTCAGTCATTGCTGGAGCGGTTCTCGCCGTTTTAGGCGTCAGCGTGGTCGAACTCTAAGCCCGCCGCCCCGCTACGGCCGCGTTTCCGATCCCCAGCGCATCCAGCGCGCCGCGTACGATCCCGTCCGCATCGATTCCCGCGTCGGCGTACATGACGTCCGGCTTGTCGTGGTCCTGGAAGATGTCCGGGAGTGTCAGGGTGCGCACCTTCAGGCCGCGATCAAGTGCGCCGTGCTGGGCCAGGGCATGCAGCACAAAGGCTCCGAAGCCGCCCATGGAGCCTTCCTCCACGGTTATCAGCGCTTCATGGTCGCGCGCCAGGCCCAGCAAGAGGTCGACGTCCAGCGGCTTGGCGAAACGGGCGTCGGCGACGGTTGCTGACAATCCGCGCGCGGCCAGCATGTCGGCAGCCCTCAAGGCGTCCCCCAGACGGGTGCCGAACGACAGGATGGCCACCGCTGTACCTTCGCGCACAATCCGGCCCTTGCCGATCTCGAACGGCGCGGCGAGCTCCGGGATGGCCACGCCCGTCCCCTCCCCGCGCGGGTAGCGGAACGCCGAGGGCCGGTCGTCGATGGCGACAGCTGTGGCGACAGCATGGGCCAGCTCGGCCTCATCCGCCGGCCCCATCAGCACCATGCCCGGCAGCTGGCCCAGATATCCGATGTCGAACGATCCGGCATGGGTGGCGCCGTCGGCGCCCACCAGACCTGCGCGATCAATGGCGAACCGCACTGGCAGGCCCTGTATGGCCACATCGTGTACAACCTGATCGTATCCGCGCTGCAGGAATGTGGAATAGATCGCGCAGAAGGGCTTCATGCCATCCGCCGCCAGACCGGCGGCAAACGTCACGGCGTGCTGCTCGGCGATGCCGACGTCGAAGGTGCGGTCGGGGAAGCGCTCACCGAACAGATCGAGGCCCGTGCCTGAGGGCATGGCCGCCGTGATAGCCATGATCTTTGGATCCAGCTCGGCGCGCTTCACCAACTCCTGGGCGAACACCTTGGTGTACTGCGGCGCGCCGGCCTGAGCCTTGTTCTGCTTGCCTGTGACCACGTCGAACTTGACCACGCCGTGGTACTTGTCTGCAGCGTTTTCGGCGGGGCCATAGCCCTTGCCCTTCTGCGTGACCACGTGGACCAGCACCGGGCGGTCCTCTATCTTACGGGCGTTCTTCAGCACATTGACCAGCGCGTCCATGTCGTGGCCGTCGATGGGGCCGACATAGTAGAAGCCAAGCTCTTCAAACAGAGTACCGCCGGTGACCATGCCGCGGGCATATTCCTCGGCCTTGCGGGCGGCTTCCTGCAACGGCTTGGGAAACGCCTTGGAGACCGCCTTGCCCAGGTTGCGCAAGGACTGGTACCCGCCGCCTGAGACGAGTCTGGCCATATAGGCGCTCATGCCCCCCACCGGCGGGGCGATGGACATGTCGTTGTCGTTCAGGATAACCGTGAGCTGCTTCGTCGCCTCGCTGGCGTTGTTCATGGCCTCATAGGCCATGCCGGCGCTCATCGAACCGTCACCGATGACGGCGACTACCTTGTTGTCCTGGCCCTTGGCGTCGCGCGCGGCGGCAAAACCCAGGGCCGCCGAGATCGAGGTGGCGGCATGCGCAGCACCGAAGGGGTCGTATTCACTCTCGCTACGCTTGGTGAAGCCTGACAGCCCGCCGCCCTGGCGCAGGGTGCGGATACGGTCACGACGACCGGTCAGGATCTTGTGCGGATAGGCCTGATGGCCCACGTCCCAGATCAGGATGTCCTTCGGAGTCTCGTAGACGTGGTGCAATGCCACCGTGAGCTCGACGACGCCCAGGCCGGCGCCCAGGTGTCCACCCGTCTGGGAGACAGCATCGATGGTCTCCGCCCGCAGTTCGTCGGCCAGTTGGCGCAGCTGCGGGAGGGTCAGGTCCCGGGTGTCGGCCGGCGAGGAAACCGTATCGAGAAGGGGTGTTTCTGGCGGCATTGAACGCGGACGTCCCTCGGAATTTACTGGCGGCGCTCTAGCACGAAATCCACGCTGGCCCGCAGAAATTCAGCCTGGGCGCCAAACGGATCCAGATGAGATTTTGTCTGATTCTTCAGCAGACCCAGCCGCTCGCGCGCCGCATCCGCGCCCAACAGGGTGACGAAGGTGGTCTTTCCCGCCGCCGCATCCTTGCCCGCCGCCTTGCCCATTGCCGCCGCGTCGCCCTCGGCGTCGAGCAGATCGTCGACAATCTGGTAAGCCAGACCAAGATCGTGGGCGAAGGCGATGAGCGCATGCCGCTCCGACTCCCGGGCGTGCGCCAGTATCAATGGGAGTTCGAAGGCGCAGGTGATCAGGGCGCCGGTCTTCAGCCGCTGCATTCGAGCCACGCCGCCCAGGTCTTCGCGCACACCCAGCATATCGATCATCTGGCCGCCGACCATGCCGCGCGCGCCTGCCGCCACGGCCAGCCGGGTCACCAGTTCGGAGCGCACCGTCCCATCGGGATGGGTGTCGGGATGTGCAAGGATTTCAAAGGCCACAGCTTGCAGAGCATCCCCGGCCAGCACGGCCGTCATCTCATCATAGGCGATGTGAACCGTGGGCCGGCCCCGGCGCACATCATCATCGTCCATGCAGGGCAGATCGTCGTGGATCAGGCTGTAGGCGTGGACGCATTCCAGCGCGCAGGCGGCTCGCAGCACGTGCCGGTCGTCAAGATCCAGCATCCGTCCGGTTTCAAGCGCAAAGTAGGTGCGCAGCCGTTTGCCTGGCCCCAGCGCCGCATAGCGCATCGCCTCTGTAAGCCGACTCTCGGGCCCCTCCGCACGCGGCAGCAATTCATCCAGCGCCACGGTGACGAGATCTGCAGCTTCCGCCACCCGGCGGGCAAGGTCCATCAGCCGAACTCGGCAGGCTCGACGCCGGGTGCGCCGCCGGCCCCAATGATGATCTTTTCGACTCGCAGGCGGGCTGTAGCCAACCGGGCCTCGCAATGCGCTTTCAGCAGCGCACCGCGCTCATACATCCGGATCGAATCCTCAAGCGGCGCCTGCCCCGATTCGAGCCTGGCCACGATCTGCTCAAGCTCTGCGAGCGCGGTCTCGAAGGTCATTTCGGCGATGCTGGCGGGTTCGGACATAATGTTTCCTTAGGCCTGCGCCAGGCAACTGTCAGCCCCGTTCGAACCGACGCATCGACCAGTACTTGTAGCCCTCGCTTTCGGCCAGCTTCCAGCCCTGCCGGCGCAGACTGCGGCCAATCAAGTGATTGAAGAAGCCGTGGGCTATCACGACGACTGTCTGGCCGTTGGCGGCAAAGCCGACCAGCAACTCAGCTGCCTCGTCGGCGCGAACCTCCGCCTCAGCGCGACTTTCCTGTCCATCGTGGAAGTTAAGGTACCACCACCAGACGCGCGCGACGAAGCCCCAGATTTTCGGAGAAAGCCGGACCCATACGGGAAATCGCGGCGGCGGCAGCGGCGCCTCGATCAGGAGTTCGTACCGGTCAAACGGCTTGTCGCCCAATACCGTCTGAGCGCTCTGGATCGCACGCAGACGGGTTGAGGTGACCAGGGTCCCACAGTCGGCCACGAATCGCCTGAGGCGATCCGGCGGCGTCTGGCCAGGAAGCAGCCCGCCAATCTCATATCGAGCCCAGAATTCGCCATATCCTGAGGCGTTCAGCATCACCTTGCGCGAAAGCGCGGGTTCGCCATGCCGGGCCAGAATAATCTGGCCACAGGGCTTCGCCGTCGTCTCGAGCGCGCTCAAGACGTCAGCCCGAAGTCAGGTGTGTCGTGACCAACCAAAAGCACGTGCCTGACTAGTCCCTCACCGCTCGCCAAGGGCGGCCACATGCGCGAGCGCCGAGCGTCCCAGAGCTTCGAGGTCGTACCCGCCCTCAAGCGAGGACACAACCCGGCCCTTGGCGCGCCGGTTCGCCACCGAGGTGATCGCACGGGTGGCCCAACCAAAGTCGGCCTCTTCAAGGTTCTGTCCACCCCCTGCAACAGGGTCGCGCCGG
Source organism: Phenylobacterium sp. (assembly GCF_044358365.1). Classification (GTDB taxonomy): domain Bacteria; phylum Pseudomonadota; class Alphaproteobacteria; order Caulobacterales; family Caulobacteraceae; genus Phenylobacterium. The sequence goes on from NZ_JBIKNZ010000011.1 coordinate 61,115, forward strand.
TGCGCGTCGAAACCGGCCGACACCAGGATCAGGTCGGGTTCAAACGCGTCGACCCTGTTCATCAATCCCTCGAATGCGCGCCGCCAGACCGGCGCAGGGGCGCCATCGGGCGACACCGCATTGACGACGTTGGCCGGCACATGTTCGGAGGGGTGCCCGGTCCCCGGCCACATCGGCCAGGACTGGATCGAGGCGAAGAACATGCCCGGGCGCCCGCCCAGCGCCGTCTGGGTGCCGTTGCCGTGGTGGACGTCGAAGTCGATCACCGCGACGCGCGACAGCCCGGCCGCCTGAGCCGCGAACGCTGCAATCGCGATATTGGAAAACAGACAGAACCCCATTGGCAGTCCAGGCTCCGCATGGTGACCCGGAGGCCGGACCGCGCAAAACGCCCTATCCGCACGGCCAGCCGCAACGTCGCGGACCGCTCGCACCACCGCACCCGCCGCGCGTTGCGAAGCCAGCAGCGTTCCAGGCGACATGAAAGTGTCCGGATCCAGTTCCACGACGCCCCGCGCCGGCGCCTTGCCGAAGATTTCATCCAGATAGGTCGCTTCATGTACGGCCAGAAGGTCGGCCCGCTCCACCCGTGGCGCCTCCAGAACCTCAAGGTCCAAGGTGGCGTCATCAAGGGCATCCAGGACGGCTCGCAGCCGCTCCGGGCGTTCGGCGTGGCCCGCACCAGGGAGGTGGCCGAACATGTCGGGATGAGTGTAGAGCGCGGTCGTCATGCTTTCCTTTTAACGTATAGGCGAGACTTTCCGATGCCAGAACCCACCATTCGTCGAGCAACGATGGCCGACGCCGAGGTGCTGTCCGGGCTAGGCGCGGAAACCTTTACCCAGACCTTCGGTCATCTCTATCACCCGGATGATCTGGCGGCATTCCGTCGAGAGGGGTACGGGCTCGACCGCACGCGCGCTGATCTCGCTGATCAGGCCAAGGCCCAATGGCTGGTTGAGCTGGACGGCCAGGCAATCGGCTATGCTCTGGCCGGCCCTTGCGATCTGCCGCACGAGGGGGTGACGCCGGCCTGTGGAGAACTCAAGAGACTGTATTTTCTCAAGGACCACCAGGGTGGCGGCAACGGGAGCCGCCTGTTCGCCCAGGTGCTGGACTGGCTCATGGCGGACGGTCCGCGAGATCTCTGGATCGGCGTGTGGTCTGAAAACTTCGGGGCCCAGCGGTTTTATGAACGTCACGGCTTCTCGAAGGTCGGTGAATACGGGTTCAAGGTCGGCCGCACCGTTGATCGAGAGTTCATCCTGAAGCGCCCGGCCGTCTGCACCCAGATTTGACACAATTGCACCACAAAATTGTCTAACTATTTGATTTTTAAATAATTTTATTACGTCGAATTAACCTCCGCCAGTCTTGGCTGCGCCGCTTGTTTTTGGGACCTTGCCGTCGAGGGCCTTCAGGGCCGGGACAGGCGGGTTGGGATGCTCAGGATTGGCTATGTTCGGGAGGTTGACGCCGCCTCTCACCAGGATCCGGCCCTGCTGGAAGCTGCGGGTTGCCAGGTGGTACGCCATGAAACGGCCGGTTCGGACAGCGCTGTTCTGGACTCCATTCTTGAATTCATCGGTCCGGGCGATCAGTTGGTCGTCCAGCGGCTCGACCGGCTGTCCGGCAGCGGTCGAGGGCTTCTGCGGGTTCTGGATGCGCTGGAGGCCCGCGGCGCAGGCCTGCAGGTCTTGACGCCCTGGCTCGCCAGCCAGGGCGCGGCGGGTCGCGCGCTCCGCGCAGCGGTCGAAGCCGTAGCCAGGCTGGAGCCGACCCACACGGCCCGGGGCCATAACGCCGCCGCCACCCAGGCGATTGTGGCGCTCCGGAACCAGGGACTGGGACCCGTGGAAATCGCCCGACGCCTGGGGGTCTCGCGGATGACCGTCTGGCGACGGCTTCGAAACCTGAAGTCCACAGAGGCTTGATGCTCGCAGTCTATAGGGCGGGAAAGCGGAATCTGCGAAGAGTGGTCGCAACCAAGAGTCCCGCGCGGATTGTCAGGAACCATCTGCCATGAAACCCCCGATCAAACGGCTGTCAGACCTCAAAGGCGGCACGCCGCCAGCGGGTGTCTATGCACCGCCCACACCCAAGGTCTCGCGCCAGAAGAAGGCCAAGGTGTTGACCGCCGCCGAGCGCGCCGCCTTCCTGGCGTCCCGGCCGGACCTGAAGCCCTAGGTCGGAGACGACTGGACATCGGGCCAACCCGGCCCCATCCTGCAAAGTTCAAACAGACGTTTGCCGCGAGCCCATCCTATGTTCATGCGCTTCTTCACCGAGCTTCGCGAAGCCAAGGTGCCCGTGACGCTGAAAGAGTACCTCATCCTCATGGAGGCCATGGACAAGCAGGTCATCAGCCGCTCGGTTGATGACTTCTACTATCTGTCCCGCGCCGCCCTGGTGAAGGACGAGAAGAATATCGATCGGTTCGACCGGGTGTTCGCCCAGGTTTTCAATGGCCTGGAAAAGACCGCCGGTGAGGGACTCACCGCTGATCTTCCGGCTGAGTGGCTGAAGAAACTCTCCGACAAGTTCCTCACCGAAGAGGAAAAGGCCCAGATCGAGGCCATGGGCGGCTTCGAAAAGCTGATGGAAGCGCTGGCCGAACAGATGAAGCGGCAGCAGGAAGAGGGCGACGGGGACGGCGACGGCAAGGGGAAGAACGGCCGGAATGGTCAGGGCGACAGCCCCTTCGGCGCCAACGGCTATCATCCCGAGGGCGTCCGGGTCGGCCAGGACAAGGGCCGCCACGGTCGCGCGATCAAGGTCTGGGACAAGCGCGAGTACAAGAACCTCGACGACAGCGTCGAACTGGGCACCCGGAACATCAAGGTTGCGCTGCGCCGCCTGCGAAAATGGGTCCGAGACGGCCACCCCGACGAACTCGACATGAACGGCACCATCAAGGGCACTTCACAGAAGGGCTATCTGGACATCCAGATGCGCGCCGAGCGTCGCAACAAGATCAGCGTCCTGATCTTCTTCGACATCGGCGGCTCAATGGACAGCCATATCAAGGTCTGTGAGGAACTGTTCTCGGCTGCGCGCACCGAGTTCAAGAACATGGAGTTCTACTACTTCCACAACTGCCTCTACGAGAGCGTCTGGAAGGACAACCGGCGCCGGCACGCGGAAAAGCTCAACACGATGGACGTGCTTCACAAATTTCCCCACGATTACAAAGTGATCTTTGTGGGCGACGCGACGATGAGCCCCTACGAAATCACCTATCCAGGCGGTTCGGTGGAGCATTGGAACGAGGAGGCCGGCGCGGTCTGGCTCGACCGGGTCTCGGGCATCTTCAAGCACATGGTCTGGCTGAACCCCACCGCCGAACGGCATTGGGACTACACCCCATCCGTGGGCGTGATCAAACAGCTGGTCAACGACCGGATGTTTCCACTGACGCTCGACGGGCTCGAAAAGGCGATGAAGGAGCTGTCTCGCTAGCTGCGCGCATCGCTCTGTCTGCCGTCTCGCCCAAAGCTCACAGGAAGCCTAAGGGACTCGTATGACCGATCCCCTGATCCAGGACCCGCTCGACACCACCGACGAGGCTCAGGCCGCGACCAAGGCGGCCGTGTTTATCGCGGCGGAGCGGCTGTTCGCGCTGAACGGCTTCCAGAACGTTTCGGTGCGCGACATCACGGCGGCAGCTGGCGTCAACCTGGCCAGTGTGAACTACCATTTCGGCTCGAAGGACGCCCTGCTGTTCGAAATCTTCCGGCGGCGCACCGCCGAGCTCAACCGTGAGCGCGCCCGCATGCTGCATGAGGCGAACGGACGTCACGCTGGCCGCCCGCCGGTTCGCGAGATCCTGGCCGCCTACTTCACGCCGCCCATGCGCTGGGCCTCGCCGGACAATGAGCGTCGGATCTCGCTGCAGTTCATTATTCGCGCCCGTTCAGAGGGCAACGCTGACATGCGCGATGTGCTCCGGAACGATGTCAGCCATCTGGCCCGCTTCGCCGACGCCCTGATCGCCGCCAGGTCCGACCTGCCGAAGGAAGATGTCTACTGGCGACTGCACTTCGTCCTGGGCATGATCCACAACAACCGCTTCGCCGAGTTTGATAGGCTACATCACCTGTCCGACGGCCTGACCCGGGAGGGTGACGTGGAAGCGCTGCTGCGGCGAATGCTCGATTTCGCCGAAGCCGGCTTCAGCGCCTGACCACGGGTCGTGACCGGTCTGATCTGGAAGGCGACCGCCTACCGCTTTCTCGACACACTGATCCTGATCTTCCCGTTCTACACGGTCATGTTCGCCGAGACGGGACTGACCCCGATCCAGATTGGCCTGGCCCTGGCGGCATGGTCACTCACCGCCATTGTCCTGGAGATACCGACCGGCGCCCTGGCCGACCGCGTGTCGCGCCGCTGGCTACTCCTGATTGCCCAGTTATTCCGGGGATCCGGTTTCCTGCTGTGGTTTCTGTTTCCGGGCTTCTGGGGCTTTCTGGCCGGGCTGGTGCTGTGGGGTGTCAAGACGGCGCTGGTGTCCGGCACCTTTGAGGCGTTGCTGTTCGATGAGTTGAAGGCGGCGGGCCGGGAGCAGGATTACGCGCGCGCCATAGGACGCGCCCAGACCGGTCGCTTTGTCGGCGTCATGGCATCGGCGCTGGGCGCAGCCGCCCTGGCCGATCTGGGCTACCCGACGCTCACACTGATCAGCGCCCTGACCGCAGTCCTTGCGGCAGCCTCAGCGCTGGCGTTGCCGCGAGCTCCGTTGGCGCTGGCGATTCACAGAGTGAATCCGATCCACCGCATGCGGCAGGGCATCGGCGAGGCCTTGAACCGGCCGGGCGTACTGCAAATTCTTCTGTTCATCGCGGGCATGCAGGCGTTGCTGGCCGCCTGCGAGGACTATTGGCAGATCTTTGCAATGGAAGTGGGCCTTCGCAGCGCCCAGATCGCCCTGTTTGTCGCCGCGATGGGCGCGGCCCAGGCTTTCGGCGCCGCTGTAGCGCACCGCGTGCCGCTGGGCCATCGCGCGGCCCTTCATGGTCTGGTGGTCCTGGCGGGCTGTTGCCTGATCGCAGCGGCGGCGACGTTCCAGACCTGGTCGGTGGCGCTGGCCGTTCTGTTCACGGGTTTGTGTCGGATCGCCGACGTCCAGGCCGACGCCCGCTTCCAGCACGCCCTCTCCGGTGAGGCGCGAGCGACGGTAGCCTCTGTCAAGGGTTTCGCCAGCCAGTGTGCCATCATGCTGCTGATCCTGAACTTTGGGGCTATGGCGCAGTTCAGCAGCTATCGAATGGCGTTCCTGGCGCATGGCGTGGCCTTGACGTTGCTGGGTCTCGGGTACGTGATGTGGTCGCTGCTGCGAGCTGGCGGGGCTCGCGCGCAACACCGGGATCAAGGTCTACTTCGCCGACCCCTACAGCCCCTGGCAGCGCGGCAGCAACGAAAACGCCAACGGCCTGATCCGACAATACCTGCCCAAGGCCACCGACCTCTCGCCCTTCAC
>NZ_JBIKNZ010000104.1:0-8168 GCF_044358365.1 Phenylobacterium sp.
GCCGCGCACGCGGATCTGGTTATGCAGGTCGGCCATACTGTCCCGGGTCCAGGTAGAGCCCGCGAAAACGTCATCTCTGCGGGCAAACATTGTAGTCGGTGAGACTCAGGGATAACACGGGAACGGAAAGAGAACAAAGCTGTACGTGCGCCTGGTCAGGGGGCTTGCTGACACGACGCTGGCAGCAGCGCCGCCTAGAACCGGCGCCTGTAGCCGACCCCCGCAGCGTCGACATGGAAACCCTGATCGTCGGACCATTCGGACTTCGGGTGGACATCGTACTCCTGCGCGCGCCCGGCGAGACCTGGCGGCGGGTTGATCTGGCGCACATCCGGCGCCAGGGCCACGGCCACCGGCCGCGCCCTGCGATAGAGGTTCGCCTTCGTCGCGTCGGCGCGCGGGATCAATATCCCGGCGCTCTCGCCGGGCGCAGCAACGCCGGCCACGGCGACCTCTGCCTTGCCATTGGCGAAGGCCAGGGCGGGAGCGAGCGCCAGAAAGGCGATGGCGATCAGACGTCTTGGCAATGGGATCATGGTCGCGTTCCGGGAAGGTACATCCTGACAAATCGCCATGTCCCAACTATCGTCAATTATTCATTGCGTCCCTAGATATCCCGGATTGCCGCGCCTATCGCCTCATAGTCTACTTGGGTGCATGAGTGGCGAGATATCGATCAAGCCAATCGGCTAGGCTTTGCCTGTTAAGAGGACCGGATTTCGTATTGGCACCCTGTAGGCGCGCAATGACCACTCCATTCTCAAGGAGAAACACGCTCGGATAGAAGCGAACATCATACGCAGACGCACGAGACATCGTAACTGGGTCATCCCGGGTTACCTTCACTATATCGACGGGCAATTTTCGATAAGGTGCCAGCACCTTGATGTTGTCGAACACCATGTTGCATGGAGCGCAGTCCTCAAGACTAAATCCAAGAAGCGAAAAACGCGCCTCGGGATCCGTGTTAGTTGGCGTTACACCCGCTCTGTTCAACAGTTCCTGAGCGAATGCACGACTCATGCGATGGTCCGTGAGGTGATCCAAAAACGCCCATTGCCCTTGAGGGTTGCACTCTAAGAACACATATTCCCCGTCGGGCGTAACGACAAAGTCAAAATGTCCAGAGAAGAGCCCAAAGTGACTCATATAACATTGTATCTTTGACAGTATTGACAGCGGAAGCTCGTAATTCTCGTATATAGATAAAGGCGATCCAAATCTCCAATCTACCTTCGTGTACTCTCTCGCTTGTGAGTCGATCTTGAACGCAAATATACTCTTGCCTTGCACCGCTACCCTCAGCTCATATGCCTTTGATATTTCGGCTTGGTAGAGCGCAGGGAGCGATTCGACCCCGGATAAACTTGCATCGAACAAGGGCCATTCGACCCGCGTGGTCATGATGGTGGAATGGCCATACTCAGTATCGGGAGACGGAATGAACCCTTCACCGAGAGTCTTGGTGATCGTCTTTTCTTGCGCGGTGGCCCATCTGCGGATGGTCTGTGGCTGGTTTGATACAAGCGATCGGGGAACTACAAATCCAAGGTCGCGGGCAGCAAGAAGCTGAACGATTTTGTCGGATGCGCGCCGAACAGCGGCAAGACTGTTGACGCTGCGATCTCCCAATAACGCGCAAATCTCGTCAATGAAGGCGCGCCAACCTGCTCCCCAGATGTATTGGTGATTGAACTCGTCCCCTGCTCCGAATCGTCGATATCGAATCTTTGCGCGGTTCCATGCGACGCCGATGTCCTGAAGCGCCAGGGTCTGATCGCGGAGCACGAATGACTGCTCATCCAGAGAAAACGTCACGGCACCGGTTTCTTCGTGATCAAGAAAGACCGGCGGCGAACCTAGGTCGATGAGAGCGTCGCCGACCAGTTGAAGGTGCGGATCGGTGCGAGACCCGAATAACAGGATGACATTCGTCATTTTAGACGTTCCGTTAGTCCTGATTGGGTGGCAAGACTAGGTCGAGACCATCAAATCGTCAAAAGGTTTGGCCCCCCAAGATCTACATGGATATTGAGGGGCCTCACTTTAGGCTTAAACGTCGTAATCGGTGTCGCAGAACATTGCGTCAGGCGTGATAATGCAGCAGTACTTGCCCGTTCCATCTCCGCCCGCTACCGCTTCTAGTTCAGGATCGTCGAGAGTTAGCTCGCGAATCCCTTGCATGGATCGTTCATGCGCAGCGAGGATGAAAGGCTTAGTGTCCATCCGCATTTTGGTGCTCCATTGGTTTGTGCAACGGGGAGAGCTTACCGCACGTCATGGGCGAGTCCATAGGGAATTGCACTTATAGTTGTTGGTGCCGAGCCACAATAAGGCCTCCTCGTACAGCTTGCTCCAGACTTCAGGGGAGTGCCCTCCCGGCATGGTCTTGGCGCAGACGCACGCCGGTCCCGCGACCAGCGCTCGGAGGATTGGCTCTGGGCCCGGCTCTGCCTCTCCAGCGCCGACAAATACCCTGTGGGTCGATCGAAGGGCGGCCTGACGCGTAATCGGGGTCCAGAGTGGTGAGAGAGCGATCACTCGATCAGCCGGAAGGTTGGCATCCGATGCCATGGCCAACGCCCATGCAGCGCCATTTGAAGCCCCGGCAAATATCCGTTGTTGAGGGATCGAGGGCGCGCCAAGCTCAGACTCTGCATAAGTTGTCACCGTTTCCTGCACAAAGCGCTTGTGGGCTGCAAAAGCTTGGCGCCCACCCTCGAAGCCCGGCAGATACTCCGCGTCACGGAGTGCAGGATCATTCCAAATGCCGACAATCATTAGCGGCGGGAGCCACCCTCTTTTGATCAGCTCATCCGCCTTTAGCGCCAGGCTCATCGCCGCCTGCCCATCGGCAAGATAGAGCACGTATCGCCGCGGATCTGTGCGGTAGCTGTGTGGTAGGTAGATGCTTATCCGGCGCTGAATTGAGTGGGGTCCCGAGAGTCCCAGTTCCACATTCAACATGCTGCCGGCGACAAGGGCCTTTTCCGCCGCTCCAAGTGTAGGAGGATGCCAAACTTGTTGGAGGAGTGTCTTGCCCCCGGCCATCAGCTTTAAGTCGAACGGCCTCGGCACCTCTTTTGGTACCCAGACCGCGGCCACAGCATATCTCGTGCCCGGGACGCGCTCCAACGGCAGCGTGAACTGGCAGCAGAGCATCGTGCCATCTGGCGGGTCTCTCATGGCCACATGAAGCCTGTCGTCCTCCATCCAGATTGCAATTGCATGCCCCTTCGTGCGCGGTTCCAACATCTCAGCGGAAGGACTGGGAAGCCTGCAGGCCTGCAAGGACGTGGTCGTGCAAGCCGGAAGTATCTCTGATCCGGCCGCCGCCTCTGCGCGATGGGCCTCAGGCACCAGAAGCATCAGGCCGAATGCCATGGCGACCAATTGGCGACGACGCGGGCGCTTTGAATGACCGCGGACGTCCGTCAACGGGATCTTTGCTCTCATGCAATCACCTCGTGAGGCATACCACTGGGGGGCAGGACGCGTAGCCGACCTTCCTCCATAGAATAAACACGATCTGCTCTTGCGATCAGGGCGGGGCGATGCGCGATTACGATCCTCGTGCAGGGTAAGCTGCTGATGAGGTCGGCGAGAAGGTGCTCGGTTGCTTGGTCGATGTTTGCGGTTCCTTCGTCCAGGAATAACCAATCAGGGTCCTGGTAAAGAGCCCGCGCAAGCAGAATTCGCTGGCGTTGACCGCCAGACAATGCAGCCCCCATATCCCCAACTGGCGTCAGGTATCTCATAGGCATCCGCTCAATGTCGGTACGGACCTGCGCACGCTCAGCCGCCTTCTTCACCTTTGGCAAGTCAACGTCGCGACTAAACGCAATGTTCTCTGCAATGGTCCCGGATAGCAGCACATCGTCTTGAGAGACCACTCCGATGTGGCGGCGCCACGCCTGCCAGATGCCAGGCGTGGCTGGTGTACCGTCAAGCCGGACCTCACCCCCAGTCGGCGACTGCAAGCCCAGCATGACTTTCAGCAGCGTGGATTTACCGCTGCCGGACGCCCCCGTGATCGCCAGATACTCGCCCCTTCGGACAGATAAGGTCACATTGCTCAGGACTGTCCGATCAGACTCGCCATATCGAAAACTCACATCCAATAGGTCCAGTTGATCGGCTGTCACGGCCGATTCTGGATCCAAGCCCACTTCCTCGCGGGTCGTGGCGACGATGTCTGACAACCGCTCCAGATGTAGGCTGACATACCTAAGCTCTATCACTTGCGTGAGTAGGCCACGGGAGCGATCAGTCAAAATTTGCTTGTAGGCCATGACAGCCAGGAGCATCCCAACGGTCAGGCCTTCACCACGGATCACCTGCAACCCACCGGCGAGGAGGAGCGCTGCAGTAGAGGCCGCGTCAACTGCCAGCTGAGCCGACGTGAAGGCCTGCCGTCGACGCCCAACTTCGAGCCCGCGGTTCAGAGAGGTGGCGTAGAGATTGCTCCAAATCTGCTCGCGCTCGGACTCGCGCCCCATCAGCCGGAGGACCCGAATCGCGCGGATGCTCTCCATTAGGTGCGTTCGCTCTTCGGCTGCCGCTTGAAGTTGCAAGTGCATGCCGCGCCGAGTCAGGCTGGCCGCTAGGAGCGTCAAGCCGAGATTTAACCCCACAGCGGCGGCGGCGATAGCCGCCAGACGAAGATCGTATGCCAACAGTATTGCAAGGGCGCCAATCGCCATAACACCGTCCAGAAAACCGGTAACCATTCCCTTCGTGAAGACTTCCTGCACAGCGTTGGCAGACTGCATTCGCGACAGGATATCCCCAATGTGGCGCTTCTCGAAGAACGGTATCGGCAAGCTAAAGAGGTGACGCACGATGTTGGCGATCGCCTGGAAACTGAAGAGGGCCCCTACTGATTGAACGCACCAGGTCCTTAGAAAATCGACCGTTGCCTGGAAGAGCGCGAGGACCAAAAAGCCGGCCGCCAGGACGTAAAGTAGTGACTCGTCAGAGTGTTGCACGCCCTGATCGACGACCAACTGAAGCTGAATGGGCGCGGTCAACGCAACCAATTGCAGCACCAGAGTCAGTGCGAGGACGCGCGCCATCGATCCCCAGATTCCAGACGAGCGGTGCCAGAGGCTGGTAAGGGAAAGTGGACGTCTCACGTCGAGCGCGGTGAAATCGGCCGTCGGCCAAACCTCCAAGGCCACCCCTGTGAAGTGGTCAGAGACCACTGTGAGGGGCAGCCGTTGTGCGCCGGTCGACGGGTCGTGGATCACGACCGTATTGCCCTGGACTTCCTTGAGGACCACATAGTGGTTGAGGTCCCAGTGGAGTATCGTCGGCACGCGTAGTTGAGTAAGCGCCTCCAGGTCCACTCTGAGCGGACGCGTAGCCAGTTCCAGCCGCTTCGCCAACCCGATCAGGCCCGGAAGGGTTAGTCCGGAAAGCGACTGTGGGAACCGCTGCCGCAAGGTGGCAAGATCAACTTGATGGCCATAGTATCCGCTGACCATGGCCAGGCAGGCCAAGCCGCACTCCGCCAACTCGGTAGACATCATGAGGGGAAGCTGGCGCTTTCCTGAGAGAGAAGTGTCGATTTTCACGCGGCGTTGCCTCGACGATCAAGGATCGGGCCGAGGAGCCATCCCACCAACGTGTGTCGCTCAACCTCTATGTCTGCATCGACCAACATGCCAGGCTGGAGCGATGGCGTTCCCTTCAACCCTAGATCTTGTAGTGCGACCCGGACACGGAACACGGGCTCCTCCGGTCGAAGACCGGGTGTCTTGACGTCATCAGGCGCAAGCACCGTCCGCGAGATGCTCTGAATCCGACCTCGTCCCATACCATGGGTCCGGAAGGGAAATGCTTGGTACTTTAGACGAACCGATTGTCCCGGTCGCAAGCGTCCAACCGCGCGTGTTGGCGCGTAGAGTTCAGCAACGAGCGTCGACCCCTTCGGTACGATGATCGCGACGGTAGATGTCGCGCTGACCACCTGGCCCTGGTCCACCGGCACTGCAAGCACTCGACCTGAAAGCGGCGCAACGACAAGTACGGAACTCTGCACCGCTAGAGCGGTGCGTCGCTGTCCCCATTGCGCCGCAACCCGTCGCACTTCTTGCGACGACATTTGGCTCTCGATCCGTACGTTGGCGAACTGCTGTTGCACTGCCGCACGGTCCTCGGTAGCCATAAGGAGATCAGTGCGTCTGGCAGATATCGAGGCATCGGCATCGAGGACGGCGCTGCGCCGTGTTTCCAAGGCGGCGGCTGATAGAAATCCCTCCGCCACCAACCGCTCGCTGCGTTCAAAAGCGGCAAGCACCAGCTGAGCCTTCTGCTGGGCGATCTGTAGCTGCTTTCGCCGCTGTTCAACGGTGGAGTCCAGGATTGCTAACCGACGGATCAGGGTTTCCTCTTGAGACTCTAGGCGTGCGACGGTGGCCCGATGAATTTCCTTCTCCGCCGCTTCTTCAGTCGCCATGTCCGCGCTCAATAGACGCCCAGCGGCGCCGACGGGCAGTTGGCTCTCCAAACGCAAGGTGGCTAGCGTCGCGCCGAGTTCTACAAAAGCCCCCTCTTGGACAATTGGCGAGATTAGCCCGGACTGTCTTGCCGCTACCCTGATTAGGCCAGCGTCTGGGACAAGCCAACCTTTGACCGATTCCCGGCGCGTGTAGGGAATGCTGCAAAGAACCGCTACGGTGATTGCGGCCAAACAGCATGCCGCCGAGGCCGCCAGACGGACTGATGTAGGCGACGAGATGATCAGTTCGCCCTGAAGGCGAGACGCGCTTTTGCGGAGCGCCTCGGGGCGAAAAAGCTCGCTCATCTATCAGCTCTTACACCTGATCGTTGTCACAATCACAACGTGAATATAATCCATCTTCACTGCAAGGTGTATTATCAGAAAAGCGGGGCACGGCGGTTTCCACAGGGCTGGCAGACGCCGGGCGCGCGCCGGGCGCGCGATGACGTATCAACAATTGTTAACACGTGCGGGCGTTTCGCGCAGCCTGCGACCCGAAGGTCCGTGCGAGGGCGTCATGAAGGTTCAGGTCAGGATTACGGCGACAGGATTACCGCGACGCCTTACCCATACACCGACGCTTCAAAAGAGGGCAGGTTGCTCAGGCCTCGTACGCATTGGCTTTCGACCTGGAGCACGGCGGGCGAGCGTGCGGCCTGGCAGGCACTCAAGTCCGGCGATGAACACCGAGTTGCCGGCGGGACTACCGTTGGTCTCCGAAGACCTCAAAGCCTAAAAGGCCCGCAATTCACCGGCACCGTCCGCCTCGGCGTCGGTCAGTCGCTCGGCGAAGTCGGGCATGAGCTCCAGCAATGGCCTCAGATCCACAAGCCCGTCGTCAAAAGCGGCCAGATGGGCAGCTGTGCTGGCCCAGCGCCAATCGCGGCCCTGGCGATCAGGCACCCGCGGACCGGTTTCAGCGCAACGTAGAGAAAGGCCGTGGCCAGGTGCGCCTCGTACATGACTACCGAGCCGAACCGCTTCTGGAACAGATGCCCGCTCCAGCGGCCCCGCGCGTTGATGAAATTCGTGTAGCGTCGGTGTGTTTCGCCGACGGCGCGGGCCAGACCAGCCTCGTCGACGGGCGTCAGGATCAGGTGGACGTGATTGGGCATCAGGCAATAGGACCAGACCGCCACACGGGCTTTGCGACTGTGTTCCGCCAGTAGATCGAGATAGAGTTCCTGATCGCCATCTTCGAAGAACATCGGCTCTCGTCGGTTGCCGCGCGCCGTCACGTAGTGCGACAGGTCGGGCACAACAATGCGGGCAAGACGGGTCCTGGACAGAGTGCAACATGACCGGAACAAATAGTGAATATGTAAGGTGTCGCCTAATTCCCATTGACCTTGACCCGCTGGAAGCCGGCCTTCTGCCACTCGGCGAACTCCTTGCGGTACTCGCCCTTGCGGCCGCGGACCACCGGGGCCAGCAGGTTGAGGCGGGTGCCGTCGGGCAGGGCGTTCAGCTTGTCGACCATCATCGAGACGGTCTGGCTCTCGATCGGCAGGCCGGTGGCCGGGGAATAGGGAACGCCAACCCGCGCCCAGAGCAGGCGCATGTAGTCGTGGATCTCGGTGACCGTGCCCACCGTGGAGCGGGGATTTCGGCTGGTGGTCTTCTGCTCGATGGAAATGGCGGGTGAGAGGCCTTCGATCAGGTC
>NZ_JBIKNZ010000012.1:0-66363 GCF_044358365.1 Phenylobacterium sp.
CCGCCGGCGACGTGATCGCCAAGGCGAGCTCAACCATCCGCCTGATCCCCACCGACGCCGTGCAGGCTACGACAAAGCGGGCGATGGCGTAGTCGTCTAGCGGACCTCAAGTCCCGGCATCTCCCCCGTCGCCCGCCAACCCTCCAGCACCTGGAAAAACTTCAGCGGTCCGGCGCCGTACATGTCGGAGAAGAAGCCCGCGCGGTTATCCTTGGCGCCTTCGCTGTTGTAGTACCCCGGGGTGCACTCCTCGTAGAACCGCCGGCCCATGCGGGCGAGGCTGCGGACCTCCTGAACATAGGCCGCCTCGGCCTCCTCCGTAGGCTCCAGAACGGCCGCACCGCGATCCCGCACCTGGCTTACGATGTAGGCCACATGGTTGGCCTGCTCGTTCAGGGCCTGCGGCACGCTGATGGTGATCGCGGTCTGGGTGAAGCCCAGGAAGAAGCAGTTCGGGAAGCCGTGCGTGGTCAGGCCGTGGAGGGTCCGCAGGCCCTCGCCCCAGTGTTCCGACAGGGTCTTGCCGCCGCGCCCGACGATGTCGTAGCCCGCGCGCCGGGTATAAGACGTGCCGACTTCAAAGCCGGTGGCGAAGATCAGGCAGTCCAGTTCGTATTCTTTGCCGTCCACGACCACGCCGCGCTCGGTCATCCGCTCCACGCCCTGGCCGTGGGTGTCCACCAAGGTCACGTTCGGGCGGTTGTAGGTGGGCAGATACTCGTCGTGGAAACAGGGCCGCTTGCAGAACTGGCGATACCAGGGCTTCAGCGCCGCCGCCGTCACCGGGTCTTTGACGATTTCGTCCACACGGGCGCGCACCTGGTTCATCTTGTTGTAGTCGGCCAGAGCCATCAGCTCGCCGCGCTCTTCCCGCGTCAGCCGTCGGCCCAGGCGGCGTGACGCCTCCTTGGCCGCATTGCCGGTGAGACGCCGGTAGATGTCGGTCCAGCCATCGTGGACCAGGTCCTCGTCAGTATCGCCGCCGCTCACCAGGATGTTGAAATTCTCCATCCGCTTCGCCTGCCAGCCAGGCTCCAGGGAAGCGGCCCAGACCGGATCGGTCGGTCCGTTGTTGCGTACGTCGACCGACGAAGGCGTCCGCTGGAAGACGTAGAGCTCCCTGGCCCCTTCGCCCAGATGCGGGATGCACTGCACCGCCGTGGCCCCGGTGCCGATGATGCCCACGCGCTTGTCCTTCAGGCCTGTCAGGCCGCCGGCATTATCGCCGCCGGTATAGGCGTAGTCCCAACGGCTGGTGTGGAAGGTATGGCCCCGGAAGTCATTGATCCCCGGAATGCCCGGCAGCTTCGGGCGGCTGAGCGGGCCGTTTGCCATGGCCACATAGCGGGTGGCGAACCGGTCGCCGCGGTTGGTGCTGATCATCCAGTGCTGGGTGGCCTCATCCCACTCCATACCCGTGATGGAGGTCTGCAGCAGCGCATTGTCATAGAGACGGTAGTGCCGGGCGATGTTGCGGCTGTGCTCCAGGATCTCGGGCGCGAAGGAATACTTGTGCTTCGGCATGTAGCCGAGCTCTTCCAGCAGCGGCAGGTAGCAATAGCTCTCCACGTCGCACATGGCGCCGGGATAGCGGTTCCAGTACCAGGTGCCGCCGACGTCGCCGGCGGCCTCCACCAGCCGGATATCCTCGAAGCCGGCTTCCCGCAGCCGGGCGCCCATCATCAGCCCGCCGAACCCGCCGCCAATGATGGTGAACTCCACCTCGTCGGTCACGGGCGCGCGCGTCAAGCCCGGCTCGACATAGGGGTCCTCCACATAGCGCGAGAACTCGGCCTTCGCCTCGGTGTACTGGGCGTTGCCGTCTTCGCGCAGGCGCTTGTCGCGCTCGGAAAGGTATCGGGCATGGAGGGCGTCGGTATCGACGGCGCCGCCGGCGAGTTCGACAAGCTCCGGTGGCAGGTTCATGGTGCGCTTCCTTCTTTTCGGACAGGTTAGGCTGCGGGAACATGCCAGCACAATTTATTCTGGCTGAATCGTCTCGCCGGGATTGTCGCGGTTACGATTCTTCGCTCATGTGCGCCCCTCTCCAAGGGAAGGAATTCAAGCATGTTCTCGCACATTATGGTCGGCGGTAACGACCTCGAGCGCTCCAAGAAATTCTACGACGCCGTGCTCGGCACGCTGGGCGCCGGTCCGGCGATGGTCGACGGCCATCGGATTTTCTACATCACCCCCACCGGCATCTTCTCGGTGTCCCAACCGATCGACGGCGCGCCGGCCACCTACGGCAACGGCGCCACTATCGGCTTCGCCTGCGCCACCTCCGAACAGGCTGACGCCTGGCACGCGGCAGGTGTCGCCAACGGCGGAACCACCTGTGAGGATCCCCCCGGCGTCCGTGAAGGCGGCATGGGCAAGATGTACCTGGCCTACCTGCGCGATCCTGATGGAAACAAGCTTTGCGCGCTTCACCGCATGGGGTGACCTGAGGCGCCTTCGTGCGTCAGCGAATTCAGGACGGCGGCCGCCCCAGGGACGGCCGCCGTTTTGCTGTCATCCTGCCGGTGGTGAGCCGCCGACCTCCACATGCCACCATCGCGGCCTCGCGCCGCGAAAGGAATGTGATGTAGGCATCAGTTCTTTGGCGCCCGGCTTGTCGAAAACGCCCAGCACCAGAGCGACAACCGGAGCGTCATCCACCGCGCCCAGCGTGCTGCCGCACGTCGGACAGAACGCCCGGCTCGAATAGTCTGACGAGCGATAGAGCGACGGCGCGCCGCCAGGTCCCGTCCACCGGACGGCCTCGCGCGGGAACTCGACCCAGGCAGTGGTCAGCGCCCCGCTGTGCCGCTGACACATCCGGCAGGAACAGGTGTGCGGCTTCGCCGCCGGGCCAGTCGCTTCAAAACGCAGATCGCCGCAAAGACATCCGCCGGTATATGTCCTGACCTTCGTCATCGCCTTCTCACTCTGTGTGGCATCCAGCCCCAGGTTCTCATCCCAGCCCTTAGCGAGTCTACTGATCTTGCCGCGCCGCACGGGCGGATCCCTTGGACGGCGAGATCGTTCGCAGGGAGGAATGCGGCGCCAGTGACGGCTTCGTGAGCGTATGTCTCGTGGATCGGCAGCGGCTCGCTGTTGTGGGAACGCCCTCTTGCCTGGTCGAACTGCGCCTGGCCAGATCCGGAGGAAGATCCCCGGTGTGGCCAAACCGCCACCATCAATCGCCACCAGCCAAAGTGTGAACCCCGTTCCTTGACCCCTCCCCAAACCCCGCCTAGCTTTCCGACCTTCGAGGTTTGAGCAGGGAGGTTCGTCAGAATGCCAGCTGTCACAAAGACGTTTCCCCGCACGCGCCTCGGGCCGCCGCACCTTTAGGTCGATCAAACCGCTTCGCTGAACGGCCTTCTTCGGCCGGTCTTTGAAGTCACGCTGCGCGCCCAAGGCCCTCTGGGCCCCTTTCTCCAACGCTCCGCCAAATCTCCTTACCTTTCCAACACGGAACTGTGGGGACTCCCGCTTGAGGGCGTCCCCGTCCGTCGCCGCCATCCCGGGACTTGACCCATGACTGACCACTACGAAGACGAGGACGAGAACCGCCAGCGGGTGCTCTCCAACAAGCAGGTGCTGGGATTCATTTCCCGCTACTGGTTACGTACGCCCTGGTTGCTGACCGGCACCATAGTGCTGACGCTGATCGCCATTGGCTTTGACCTGGCTCTGCCCTGGGCGGCCGGCCGGCTGGTCGACGCCGTCACCGCCGGCCCGGCCAATCATGACCCGGTCTGGCGCGCCTGGGCCGTGTTCGTGGGCGTCTACCTGGCGTTCTCGGTGATCCGCAACACCTCGATGCGGTTCCTGATCCCGATGTCGGCCAACAACATGAAGCGCATGACCGATGAGGCCTTCAAGCGGGTGCAGGGCTTCTCGGCAGACTGGCACGCCGACAGCTTCGCCGGCGCTACGGTGCGGCGGCTGAGCCGCGCGATGTGGGGCTATGACGTGGTGACCGACGCGGCGCTGATCTGGTTCGGCCCGGCGATCATCGTGCTGTTCGGCCTGTGCGGCATGATGGCGATGCGTTGGCCGGTGGTGGGCCTTTTCGCCTTTGTCATCGTGGTGCTCTACGTCGCGTCCAACATCTTCCTCACGGCCCTCTACGCTCGGCCCTCCAACCTGAAGTCGGTGGCTATGGACTCGCGGATCGGCGGCGCCATCGCGGACTCGATCTCGTCCAACGCTACTGTCAAATCCTTCGGCGCCGAGGCCCGGGAGGAGGCGCGGATCGCCAGCGTCACCGAAATGTGGCGGACCGTCACCATCAAGACCTGGAACCGGTTCACGGACCTGTGGCTGTTCCACAACCTGATCCTGGTGGCTCTGCAGGCGGGGTTGACCGGGCTGTTGCTGATGCAGTGGCAAAAGGGTCTGGCGACCACCGGCGACATCGCTTTTGCGATCACGTCGTTCATGCTGATGACCAGCTACCTGCGCAATATCGGCGAGAACATCCGCATGGCGCAGCGCGGCCTGGATGATACGGAGGACGTGGCCCGTTTCGCGATCACCGAGCCGCAGGTAGCCGACGCCGCCCAGGCGCCCGCCTTCCGTTCGGAGGCCGGCGAGATTGTCTTCGACCGGGTGGTGTTCCGCTACAAGTCGGCCGATCGGCCGCTCTATGACCGGTTCACGCTCCGCATCGCGCCGGGCGAGCGGGTGGCGCTGGTCGGCCCCACGGGCTCGGGCAAGTCCACGTTCGTGAAGCTGGTGCAGCGTCTCTACGATCTTGAGAGCGGCGCGATCGTCATCGACGGTCAGGATGTATCGAAAGTCAGTCAGGGTTCGCTTCGGCGCGCCATCGCCGTGGTGCCGCAGGACCCGGCCCTGTTCCACCGCACGCTTTCCGACAACATCAGGTACGCGCGGCCGGACGCAACGCCTGAGGAGATCGCGCTGGCCGCCAGGCGGGCGAGGGCGGCCGACTTCATCGCGCGACTTCCTGCGGGCTACGACACCCTGGTGGGCGAGCGCGGGGTGAAGCTGTCAGGCGGCGAGCGTCAGCGGGTGGCCATTGCGCGCGCCTTCCTGGCCGATGCGCCGATCCTGGTGCTGGACGAGGCCACCTCGTCGCTGGACGTGGAAACGGAGCGTCAGGTGCAGGCGGCGATGGAGGAGTTGATGGTGGGGCGCACCACCATCGTCATCGCCCACCGGCTCTCGACCATCCGGGGGGCGGACCGGATCCTGGTGTTCGACGAGGGTCGGATCGTCGAGGAAGGCCGCCATGGCGAGCTGGTGGAGAAGGGCGGGGCCTACGCTCGGCTTCACGCCGTGACAGAGGGGGTGGCGTAGCCTGCCCCCTCAGCGGCTCCGGAACGGATCAGCCGGATAGGTTCCCAGTATTTCGAACCTGTCCGTGAAGAAGGCGAGTTCCTCGAAGGCCAGCGTCAAGGCACGGTCTTCGGGGCGCCCGTCGACCTCGCCATAAAAGAAGGTGGCCCTGAAGGCGCCCCCCTCCATGTAGCTCTCAAGCTTGGTCATGTTGATGCCGTTAGTGGCGAAGCCGCCGAGGGCCTTGTAGAGCGCGGCTGGCAGGTTGCGCACCCGGAACACGAAGCTGGTGACGCACGTCGCGCCCGGCGGCGGCGGGGCAGGCTCAGGGTCTGCGGTCATGATCAGGAACCGCGTGGTGTTGTTGTGGGTGTCCTCAATGTCGCGGGCCAGGATATCGAGGCCGTAGATGTCGGCGGCCAGGGCTGGGGCGATCGCCGCGCGCGTGGGATCCGGCCGCTCAGCGACGATCCGCGCGGAGGCCGCCGTGTCGCTCGCGGCCTCCAAGGTCACGCCCAGAGTCCGGAGCACCTTGCGGCATTGGCCCCAGGCGAAGGGCATGGAGACGACGGTCTTGAGATCCTCGCGCCGCGTCCCCGGATTGGCCATGAGCTGGAAATGAATCGCCTTGAACCGCTCGCCGATGATTTTCAGGCCTGACGATGGCAGCAGGTGGTGCACGTCGGCGACCCTTCCGGCGATGGAGTTCTCAACCGGGATCATGCCCAGCTGGCAGTCACCCGCCTTCACCGCCTCGAATGCATCTTCGAAAGTTGGGTGTGGTACAGGCGCCATATCAGGGAAGGCGGCCATGCAGGCCTCATGGCTGTTGGCGCCCAGTTCGCCCTGGAAGGCGATTCGCCCCTTGGTCATGACAGCGTCCTTGCGTAATCGCGGGCCCGCTCGAGATCGGCGGGATTGTCGACGGAAATCGGCGCGTCCGGCGCCACCACTGCCCAGATCGAGAGGCCCAGTTCCATGGCGCGAAGTTGTTCGAGCTTCTCGCGGGTTTCCAGTGGCGACGGTGGCGCAGCGTTGAATCGTTCGAGCGCGGCGCGACGGTAGCCGTAGATGCCGACATGTCGCCAGACCGGCGCGTCGCCGTAGAGCGTGGAGCGGGTGAAGTACAGGGCCCGGCCCGTGCGGCCGTCCGGCAGCATCGCCAGCACGGCCTTGACCACGTCTTCATTCGAACGGTCGGCGGGAGAGACTTCGGGCGCGACGACGGTGGAGATATCGCACAATGGCTCGTCCGCCAGCAGGCCCACACACGCCGATAGGATCCGGGGCGCCACGAACGGCATGTCGCCCTGCAGATTGATCACGGCGTCGTGGGAGCCGGTCGGGTCGAGGATCGCCAGGGCGGCCTGGATCCGGTCCGAGCCCGAGGGCAGATTCGGATCGGTCAGGACGGCGCGGCCGCCGGCCAGCTGGATGGCGTCGACGATCTCGCGATCACCCGCTGCGACGACGACGGGACCGATGTCTGCAGCCTGGGCCTGACGCATCACCCGCACGATCATCGACAAACCTCCGATATCGGCCAGAGGTTTCCCGGGCAGTCGGGTCGCGGCCATGCGCGCGGGGATGATGACAATCGGGTTCATGCCGTTGGGTAATGTCGCGCGAGGCCTGTTGCGCGAGCGCCGGTAGCGTGTAAGAGAGCCGCACGCAATAAGGGGCGGGATTCCCGCGTGTTCGTGGGTGATGACCTACGGCCTATGAGAGGCGTGACCAGGGGACTATGAGCGAACTTACGTTCAACAAGATCGCCGGCGCTGCGCTGGCCACGGGTCTGGCCATCATTGGCCTCGGGCAACTCTCCGCGGGCGTATTCGGGCCCGAGAAACCGGCCAAGCCGGGGTATCTGGTCGAGGTCGCCGAAGAGGGTGGCGGCGGCGCTGTGGTCGAGATGCTGCCCGACTGGGGCACGGTGCTCCCGACCGCCGACATCGAGGCCGGCAAGGCCGTTTTCGCCAAGTGCTCGTCTTGCCATACGATTGCACAAGGCGGAGCGAACGGAACCGGACCGGCTATCTGGGGCGTCGAGGGGCGCAAACCCGGCTCGCATGCGGGCTTTGCGTACTCGAAGGGCATGGCCGAATTCGGCGCGAAGCAGGCGATCTGGGACTACGACAGCCTCTATGAGTTCATCAAGGCGCCGGCGAAATACATGCCCGGGACCAAGATGACCTTTGTCGGTCTCAAGAAGCCCGAAGACCGTGTCAACGTCATCGCCTACATGAAGAGCCAGGGTGGTACGCTACCGATCCCGGCGCCCGACCCGTCGCGCGCGCCAGGCGCAGCCGCAGCGGCTGCCGCGCCTGCGACGACGGCTCCGGCAGCGACAGACGCCGCAGCACCGGCAAGCGCCGGCGCACCTGCGGCAGCCGAAGCTCCGGCGGCAGCGGCTCCCGCGGTTCCCGCCAAGAAGTAAGGGCGCCGGCTCCGAAACGCCCGGGCCGGCTTCTCCTTCAGAGACGCCGATAACTGGTCGGTTGAGACCCTGTGTCGCCGATCCGTCCGATCGCCTCGGCGAGCGGCTCAACGGCTACCGCCATGTGATGCCCATTGGCGTGGATGATCAGGCCGTCGCCCAGACCGATGGCCACGTGGCCTTTCCAGAAGACCAGGTCGCCACGTCCGAAAGCATCCGCCGGGATGGCAGATCCCAACTCCTCTTGCTGATCCGCATCCCGCGGGCAGGCGCGGCCGCAGGCAAACAGGGCTTGCTGGACTAGTCCCGAACAATCCAGCCCCAAACTCTCGCGGCCACCCCACAGATAGGGAGCTCCGAGGAAACGCTCGGCCACAGCCGCCCAGTCGTCGTCGCCCACGCCAATGGGTTGAAGGTGGTCAGCGGTCATCCAGCCGGCGCCCGAAACCTTGGCCAGACGACCCTCGATAGCCTCGACGGTCACCAATGCATTGATCGAATAGGGGCCAGATGCACGTGACTTGATGCTGGGTCCGGAGAAGGCGTAGGTGCGGATGGCAGCGACCCGATGGGTGGGCCAAGATCCAGCCGGCGCCAGCAGGGCGGCTTCTACAAAGCCCACATATCCGTCACGCAGCGACTGACCCAGACGCCAGACGCCTTCTTCCTCCAGAACCTCGAACCGCTCGCCGAACAGAAGCTTATCCATCTGTTCGCTCTCGGCGTCGGGCGCGGCGCGGATGGAAGCCGCCGGCGCGGTACAGGTCATGACCCGGGTGTCGAGATAGACCTCGGCCTCCAGCACGCCTTCCAGCCGGCGTGCTGCGATACCGTCGCGACAGGGGGTGATGCGGGGGTCGTGCTTCACACAAAACGTTCCCGGATCATTCGGTAGAGGCCCCGGATCGTCTGGGCCTCGCCTCCGGTCGCATAGCCCGGCCGGGCACGGGGGTTCCAGGCGAACACGTCCAGATGCACCCAGGCGCCCGTCGGCGCAAATCGCTGCAGGAAGAGCGCGGCTGTCACCGCACCGGCCTGGGCCCAGGCGTCGGGATCATTCTTGATCCCGGCGACGTCGGAATCGAGCGCATCAGAATAGGCTTTCCAGAGCGGCATGCGCCACAATGGATCCCACTCCGCCCGGGCGGCGGCCTCGATATCGGTGGCCAGGCCCTCGTCGTCAGTGAAGTAGGGCGGCAGTTGCGGGCCCAGCGCCACGCGGGCGGCGCCGGTGAGGGTGGCCATGTCGATGGTCAGCGCCGGCTCCAGCTCGCAAGCCCGCGTCAGGGCGTCGGCCAGGATCAGGCGGCCCTCGGCGTCGGTGTTCCCCACCTCGATCGACAGACCCTTGCGGGAGGCCAGAATGTCGCCCGGGCGCATGGCGTCGCCCGAGATGGCGTTCTCCACCACCGGAACCAGGATCGACAGGCGCACCGGCAGGTTCGCGGTCATGATCATCCGGCCCAGCGCCAGTACGTGGGCGGCGCCGCCCATGTCCTTCTTCATGTTGCGCATGCCGACCGATGGCTTGATGTCCAACCCGCCAGTATCGAACACCACGCCCTTGCCCACGAGGCAGACGAGAGGTTTGTCACCCTCACCCCAGCTGATTTCGATCATCCTGGGCGCGCGGGATGAATCGGCGGCCCGGCCCACAGCATGCACAGCGGGATAGTTTTCGGTGAGAAGGGCGTCGCCCTCGACCACGCTGATCCGGGCGCCGTGTTGCTCGGCAATCTCGCGGGCGATGGTTTCGATCTGGCGCGGACCCATGTCATTGGCGGGCGTGTTGATCATGTCGCGGGCCAGCGCGCAGGCGTGGGCGACCTGTCGGACTTCAGCCGCGTCGGCGCCCTCGGCCACCAGCCTGGGTTGCTCTGCGGCAGGTGTCTTGTAGCGGTCGAACCGATAGCTCCCGAGAGCGAAATGGAGCGCAATCTGGTCGGGGGTGACGCCCTGCGGCCGGGCGGCGATCTGGTAGACGCCAGGCGGCAGCTTCGCCGGCAGCGTCCGGTAGACCGTGGGGTGCTGGGCGTCGCCGGCGCCGAACAGTACGCGGTCGAGTGCGCCTTGCGCATCGGGAACCAGCAGCAACTGGCCGGTCTTGCCCTTGAAGTCGGCGGTGCGGGCCAGGGCGGCGGCAAACGCATCGGTCGCCAGAGCCGCCGTCGTCTCGGCCTCGGTCAGGGCATGGATCGGGACGGTCGGGCCGTCAAAGGTTTCAAGGATCACGTCGCTCATGCTGACACCCTAGAACCCGAGACCGGCACCGAACAGGGTCTGCGGGAAAGCCACCAGCGCGCCGATGGCGATCGCCACGCCGTAGGGCACGCTCTCGCCTGGATCGGCGAGCCTGGAGATCCAGCGGGGGCCGAGCAGAATCAGCGGACGCAGTTGATCCGACCTGAGGGTCAACAGCAGGATGGCCAGCGCGCCGCCGGCCAGCGCCGTGGCCAGCAGGAACAGACCGAGGGCTGGCAGGCCCAGCCAGAGGCACACCGCCGCCAGCAGCTTGGCGTCGCCGCCGCCCACCCAGCGTAGCGCGAACATCCCCATCCCGGCTGCCAACGCCGCTGCGCCGACCCCGAGGTTCATCGCCGCGGACGCAAGCGGCATGCCGACGGTCAGGGCCGCGAGCGGAAACGCCGCCAGCAGCGCCAGGGAAATCCAGTTGGGGATCGTGAACGACAGGGCATCCTCGACCGCCGCCGTGAGGACGAGGCCGAGAAACACCAGGGCGGGGAGGGCGGCGAGGGTCGGGAACATTTCCTGTGGGCCTGTTTCGACCTCTTTTACGCGCCGTCGATGAACGGAGCGTTGCAGCCACGGTTCAAAAAGAAAGGGCCCCGGCGTTTCCGCCGGGGCCCGGTTAAGGCGACTGCGCCGCGCTTAGACCTTGACCGCAAGGGCGACTTTCTCGAAGTTGCCCTTCAGGCTCGTGCCGACTGCGCCCAGAGAACCGACCAGCACAACGGCGATCAGGGCGGCGATCAGGCCATACTCAATGGCGGTGGCTCCGGATTCGTCTTTCAGGAAGCGGTTCATGAAGTTCGACATTGGCTCTATCTCCTATTTTGCGAGCAGGTGGTTGGGGCTTCAAGCGATTGCCTGCTCGCCCCTAAGAACACGCACAGATTGCGCCGCCAGACTTAAATCGAGATAAAGTCACATCCCTAAATTCTGTAGATGATGATCAGGAATTCATTATGAAATTCGGTCAACCACGGATCGAATTCAGATCCCGGGCAATAGCCGTTCATGCGTGAAATTGATGGCCCCGTCCGCCACCTCGCACGAACGACAAACCCGCCAGACCGATCATCAGCAAGATCAGAAGCATGGCGAATCCCCCTTGCTGGGTGCCGGTGACGCGCGTGCCAAGGTTGACCATCGTTGGCGCCAGCCAGGCTGTAGCCACGCCGGAGAGGGCATAGACGCCGAAGAAGGTCCCCGTTTGCTCGGGTGGTGTCAGGCGCGTAAGCAGTGTGCGGCTGGAGGCGTACTGTGCGGTGATGAAAATGGCATTCACGAAGCCGATCAGGATGAACACCACGTCGGGTATATGGGTGAAGACGGGTCCGTTCCAGAGCGGTCCATGGGCCGACGGATCGTAGGGCCAGAAGAAGAGGATCAGGTCGGGTCGCATTCCCAGCATGGCAGCCAGCCCCAACATCGACATCGAAATCTCGATCCTCAGCGCGTTCTTGGGCCCGATGCCGGCGTCCAGCCAGCGACTGACATAGCCGCCCAGTACCGCCGCGATGCTCAGAAGGATGCCGTAGCCCAACATCTCCAGGGCGCCCCATTTCATGACGCCCACAGCATAGACCCCGGCATAGACCAGCACCCCATTCATGCCGTCCACGAAGAACATTCGCGAGCCGATGTAGATGGCCGCGTCACGGTAGTGGGTGATCGCCGTCAGCATCTTCCAGAGCTCTACGGCCCCTTCCATGACCGCCCGCACGGGTCGGATACCTGTCGGCGGCGCGTCCGGCGTGAACAGGAAGAGCGGGATCGCGCCCAGTAACATCAGGCCCGCCGACATCAGCGCTACGACCCGCTGGGGTTCATTGGTCGCAGGATCCAGTCCGAAAAGCGGGGCCGCTGGTACCCAGGGCCAGTCTACCACCCCGGGAAGGGCGAACGCCCAGGCGGTGAACGCGAGCGCCAGGACCGAAAACAGGTTGCCCAGCGACAGGGCCAGTCCCGAGGCCTTGTGCGCGTTGTTCAGACCCGCTGCCCGGATCAACAGCGAATTCTGCAGGATCCCGGCATAGTTGAAGAGCACCTGCACCGTCATGGCGATCAGCATCGTCATGGCCACAGTCAGGCCTGTGCCGTCCGGCTTGGCCCACCAAAGCGCAGCGGTCAGGGGAATCATCAGGGCGACGATCACGCCCAGCATCCCCTTGCGTTGTCCCAGCTTGTCGATGGATGCGCCGAGGAACGGCGCCGTGGCCATCACCGCCCACCCCGACCACTGCTGCCACTGCGAGATGATCTCCTGGCCGCGCACCGCGTCGCCGACCATGGCGCCTGCGACGTAGGGCATGAAAATGTAGATGATAATCAGGATGACGAACGGGCTTTGTCCGCCCTCGAAGATGGCCCAGGAGACGCCCCCGCGATTGAGATTCGTGTCCGGGCTCCGGTCAGGCGCGGCGGCGGTGTCTGTCACTGGATTTCCCCCGGCGCCGCTTCACGCTGCGGCGACCATGAGGCTCACCGTAGCGGGCAGCCCTCGTCTGTCGAGGGGGATAAGGAACGGGACAGCGCCGCCCGGTCGACTATGCCGCGAGACTTGCGTCCATGGCCGCCAGAACGGCTGCACGATCCACTTTCACACCCTGGGCCGCCAATGCCTCGCTGAGCGCCGTCAGGCAAAGGCGCACATGCCAGGGGGTCGCCGAGGCGCCCATCAGCCCGATCCGCCAGACCTTGCCCTTGAGTGGACCGAGACCGGCACCGATTTCCAGATCCCAGGTGTTCAGCACATGGGCGCGAACCGCAGCCTCGTCGACACCCTCGGGCACCAGCACCGTATTCAGTTGCGGCAACCGCCACTTCGGATCGACCAGAAGTTTCAGACCTGCGGCCTCCAGACCGGCCGCCAAAGCCTCATGAGTGCGGGCATGTCGTACGGTGGAGGCCTGCAGGCCCTCCTCGAACAGCACCACTAGCGACTCATGCAGCCCATAGAGCGCATTGATCGGTGCGGTATGGTGATAGGTCCGGCCACCCTCGCCGCCCCAGTAGGCCATCAGCAGGTTGAAATCGAGCAGCCAGTTCCGGACCTTTTCCCTGCGCCCGGTGATCGCGGCCTGGGCGCGCTTGCTGATAGCGATGGGTGAGAGGCCCGGAGGCGCCGAAAGGCATTTCTGGGTTCCCGAATAGAGAATGTCGGCATCCCAGGCGGCGGCGTCCACCGCGATCCCGGCCAGCGAGGTCACGCAGTCAACGACAGACAGCGCGCCGTGCCTGCGCGCCAGACCACACAGAACCGACGCATCGCTGCGGACCCCGGTGGAGGTTTCGGCATGCACAAACGCCAGGACCTTGGTCGGAGCTTCGGCCAGGGCGACTTCGACGCGCGCCGGATCGACCGGCTGGCCCCATTCATGTTCTATCGTGACCACCGTGGCGCCCGCGCGTCCGGCCATGTCAGCCATGCGACCGCCGAAAACCCCGTTGATCGCGACCACACAGCGGTCACCGGGCTCCAGCAGGTTCATCATGGCGGCTTCCATGCCGGCGGTTCCGGGGGCGGGCAGCGGCACGCAGGCGTGATCCGGCGCATTGAACACCCGCTGCAACGCCGCCTTGATCTCCTCCATCAGAGTCTGGAACTCGGGGTCCAGATGGCCGATGGTCGGCCGCGCCAGAGCGGCCAGCACCCGCGGGCTTACATCGGAGGGGCCCGGCCCCATCAGGACCCGGCGCGGTGGCTGGAAGGATTGCATGGCGGCTCCCCGTTAACTCAGAGGCCGGGTGCTTAGGACGTCAAGGCCCCCGATGGCAACCGGATCAGGCCAGCAAGCGGTCGTGGATACGTTCGCGCAGGGCCGGCGTCAGCCCCAGCGCCTGGTCCAGATAGCCATCCAGCGAGCCGTGGTCGCGACGCATCACACGGAACGCTTCCTCCAGATATTCCGCCTCGACGCGCATGGCGGTCAGCAAGGCCTCGTCGGAAGGCTCCCGTCCACCGGATGCCTGGGTAACGTGCTCGCGCATGACAGGCAGGCGCGCCACCATGCGCTCGTGATTGTTGGTGAGCAGGTAGTCGTGGATGATATCGTCGTCGTGGACGCCGGCCACATGGTGGGTCAGCGCGCAGATGATGCCTGTGCGATCCTTGCCTGCCGCACAATGCACCAGGATCGGGCCGGTGGTTTCGGCCAAAGCCCGGAAGTAGCGGGTGTACAGATCAATGTGGCGACGCTGGCCGGGCGCGGCGCGATAGTAGTCGCGCATGTAGGCGTGAAACGAAGCGACGCTCAGGTCAGACGACGCAATGAAGGTAGACCACTCATCGGCTGCTTCCTGCCCGATATCATTTTCGATGACCTGGGCGGAGAACCCGTCCCACCGCCGACTGGGCTCGCGCTCGCGTTCATTGGACCGCCGCAGGTCGACGATCACCGACAGGCCCATCTCCGCCAGCTTCGCGAGGTCCGCGTCGGTGGCCCGGGCCTGGTGAGCCGCCCGGTAAAGCACGCCCGAGCGCAGCCGACGCGCGCCAGCGGCATAGTCGCCGAAGTCGCGGAAGTTATCGATTCCGTCAAAGGGGATGTGTCGGGTCATGGGCAGGTCGGTATCCCGGTTGGGCGACAGTTTCGATACACTACTGCTGTGCTGGACCTACCGGAATGGCGGTTCATCGAAGCTGCGCAGTTTGCGAGAGTGCAGTCTTGAACCCTCGGCCCGTAACAGATCGATGGCCTCAAGGCCGATCTGCAGATGCTGGGCGATGGCGCGGTCATAGAAGGCGTTGGCCTGGCCGGGGAGCTTGATCTCGCCGTGCAGCGGTTTGTCCGACACGCACAGCAAGGTCCCGTACGGCACCCGGAAGCGATAGCCCTGGGCGGCGATTGTGGCGCTTTCCATGTCGATGGCCACAGCGCGGCTCTGGTTGAAGCGCAGCGCACTGGAGGAATACTTGAGTTCCCAGTTGCGGTCGTCGGTTGAGACCACCGTGCCGGTGCGCAGGCGGCGCTTCAGCACATCGCCGGTCTCCCCGGTGACCCGCTCGGCCGCGCCGTTGAGCGCCACCTGGACTTCGGCCAGCGGCGGTATCGGAATCTCCGGCGGGAGCACCTTGTCAAGCACATGGTCGTCGCGCAGGTAGGCGTGGGCAAGGACGTAGTCACCGATCTTCTGCGAGCCGCGCAGGCCGCCGCAGTGGCCGATCATCAGCCAGGCCTGGGGCCGGAGGACGGCCAGATGGTCACACACGGTCTTGGCGTTGGAGGGGCCGACGCCGATGTTGACCAGGGTAATGCCCGTCCGGCCGGGCGCCATCAGGTGATAGGCCGGCATCTGATGTTTGCGCCAGGTTCCTGCCGCAACGGTGGCTTCAGGGTCCGGAGTATCGGCGGTGATCATCACGTGGCCTGCCGCCGACAAGGCGGTATAGGGGCCGCCCGTCTTCAACTGGGCGGCGGCCCAGCTCACGAACTCGTCCACGTAGCGGTGGTAGTTGGTGAACAGGATGTACTGCTGGGCGTGTTCGGCTGGCGTACCGGTGTAGTGGGCCAGGCGCGCCAGAGAGAAATCGGTCCGCAGGCCGCCAAATAGCGCCAGCGGACGGGCCTCGTCTTCCGCGCCGATCCAGGCCCCGTCAGCGATCTCGTCGCCGATGAACGCCAGTTCCGTGGTCGGAAAGTGCTGGCCGATCTCTACGGAGCTGACGTCGGCCTTGGCGATGTCCGCCGGATCCAGAACGTAGGGAAACGGTATCTCCTGGGTGGAACGACCTACGTCCAGCTCGACCTCGAAATCCTCCTGCAACAGCGACAGCTGTTCGATCAGATAGTCGCGATAGAGTTCCGGCCGGGTGACGGTGATCGCATAACGACCGGGCGCTGCGATCCGGGCATAGGCGCGGCTGATCCGGGGGAAAGGCTTCCCGGGCGGCCATTTCAGGCGCAACTCCGGGTACACCCAGGCTCCTGCACGGCGGGCCGAGGGGTCCGGCGCGGGACCCCCGGCCAGGAAAGTCTTGAGGGCGGTGCTGAGAGACTCGACGCTTTGGCGATATTCAGTCTCTAGCCGATCAACGATGTCGGCTGCTTCTGTCTTGTTCATCCGGAGCAATATAGCGTCTCTGTGTGACGCTTGCGAGCGCGTCCTGCTGGACGAGGCCTCCAATCTTGGCGACAAAGGGAGGAGCGCGTTTCCCTGGGGGCCAAATGAACCGCCTGTTCACCTACTTTGTCGTCGGATCCATGATCCTTGGGGTGCTGGTCGGCTGGATCGTCAACGTCACGATGCCGACCGAGGGCGCCGCCGCCGTCGCGGACAACCTGACCATCATCACCGATGTGTTCCTGCGCCTGATCAAGATGATCATTGCGCCCCTGGTGTTCGCCACCCTGGTGGCCGGGATCGCTCACATGGAAGACGCCGGCGCGGTCGGACGGATCGGCGTCAAGACCATGGGCTGGTTCATCACCGCCTCCATCGTCTCGCTGACCATCGGCCTCATCATGGTTCACATCCTGAAGCCGGGCACCGGCCTCAACCTCACCCTGCCGGATGCGGGCACTACCGGTGCGGCCGTCGATACGGCAAAGTTCACCCTGCGCGACTTCATCACCCATCTGGTGCCGAAATCCATCGTCGAGGCGATGGCCAACAACGAGATCCTGCAGATCGTGGTGTTCTCTGTGTTCGTGGGCACCGCCGTCGCAGCCATCGACGACAAGGCGCCGGCAGTGCTGGCCCTGGTCGAACAGGTCGCCCAGATCATGCTGAAGGTCACCGGCTACGTCATGACGACGGCGCCGCTTGCGATCTTCGCCGCCCTGGCGGCAACGATCTCCACCCAGGGGATCGAGGTGCTCTGGACCTATGTGAAGTTCATCGGCGGCTTCTACCTGTCGCTGGGCATTCTCTGGGCGCTGTTGATCGGCGCCGCCGTGATTATTATCGGCCCAAGGGCGCTGAAACTTATCGCCGCGGTGCGCCAGCCAACTCTGCTCGCCTTCTCCACCGCATCGTCGGAGGCCGCCTATCCCCGCACCCTCGATGCGCTCCAGCAATGGGGTGTCTCGCGCAAGGTGGCCAGCTTCGTGCTGCCGCTGGGCTATTCGTTCAATCTCGACGGGTCGATGATGTACTGCACCTTCGCGACCCTGTTCATCGCTCAGGTGTACGGAATCGAGATGTCCGTCGCCCAGCAGGTGACCATGCTGGGCTTGTTGATGGTCACGTCCAAGGGCATGGCTGGCGTGCCCCGGGCGTCGCTGGTCGTCATCGCCGCGACCCTCGCCTATTTCGATCTGCCGGAGGCGGGGTTGCTGTTGATCCTGACCGTGGACCACATCCTCGACATGGGCAGATCCGCCACCAATGTGATCGGAAACACGGTCGCTTCGGCGGTGGTGGCCAAGTGGGAAGGCCAGATCCAGGATCCGGAGGAGGGCCCGGCCAAGACCTGACGGCAGGCCCGGTAGCCTAACGCGCGTAAACCTTGTCGCTAAACCCGACATTCGCTTCGATCAGCGAAGCTGGGATCCTTTGCTGGACCCCAGATCGATTCCTGTGCCGCGACTTGCCGATCGCCTGACTGAATTCGCCGCCCGCGTAGCGGAGCTGGAAGCCGAGCGTGAGCTGACGCTGAGGCTGGCGCAGACCGACTCGCTTACGGGCCTGGTAAACCGGGGCGCCTTTACATCCGGGCTCTGCGAGCGTCTCGAGGCGGCCCGTGAAAGTGGGGCGCAGGTCGCCCTGTTCATCATTGATCTGGATCACTTCAAGAACCTCAACGACACCCTGGGGCACCATGCCGGCGACCAGCTGCTGGCCGAACTGGGCGAGCGCCTTCGCGCCGAGGCCCGGCCCGGCGATCTGGTGGCGCGGCTGGGCGGAGACGAGTTCGCCCTGATCACCAACGATACCGATATCTCGGTACGGGCAGCCCGGTTGATCTCCCTTTTGACCTTGCCCCATACGATCTATGGGCGGCCGGTCACGCCGAGTGGCTCCGTCGGCGTGGCGCTCTATCCCCGGGACGCTCAGGATGCGGGCGACCTTCAACGGTTCGCCGATATGGCGCTCTATCGCGCAAAGACCCTGGGCGGCCGTCGATGCTCGGTTTTCGACGCCGACCTGCGCAACGAGAGCCTGCGTCGCCGTACTCTGGAGGCTGAGCTGCGGCGCGCCATACCGGCCGGTGAAATCGAGCCCTGGTTCCAGCCGATCATTGATTCCATGACCGGCCGCATGGTCGGCGTCGAGGTGCTCGCCCGCTGGCGGCACCCGGACCAGGGACTGCTTTCGCCCGCCGCCTTTGTACCGATGGCGGAGGAACTGGGCCTGATCAAGGCCATCGATGAAGCCATCTTCGAGGCCGCCTGCGCCCGCGCCGCACCCTGGGTCGCCGACAACCTGATCGAGGTGGTGTCGTGCAACGTCTCGCCGCGAGATTTGCTGGATCCGGCGTTCTCGCGAAAGCTCATCCAGCGGCTTGGACAGACGGCCCTGCCGGCCACTGCGCTCACCGTCGAGATCACAGAGACCTTCCTGCTGCAGGACATGGCCCTGGCGCGACGCCACATCGAAAGGCTCGCGTCCAGAGGGGTGAACGTGGCCCTTGACGACTTTGGCACTGGCTATTCGAACCTGCGCGCCCTGATGCACCTGCCTATCCAGACGGTGAAGCTGGATCGCTCGCTTATCGACGATGTGGGCCGCGACCCACGCGTCTCCAAACTGGTCGCCTCCATGCTGCATGCCGCCCGGTCGCTGGGTGTCCGCATCATCGCCGAGGGTGTTGAACACGAGGCGCAGGCACTGTTCCTGCGTTCCGCCGGTTGCGACCGGATGCAGGGTTACTTCTTCGCACGCCCGATGCCGGCCGATGAGATGGAAGCCATACTGCGCGAGGCCAATGGCGTGATGCCGAAACGCGCGGCGGTGGGCTGAGCGGGTTGATCGGCAGCGGTCGGCAGTCCGGGCTCAACCTCGCATTAACCGGAGCGCATCCGTATGGCGGAACCTCCAGGTCGCTCGATCATTGGGTATGTGCAGATAAAGAAACATCATGCCGACGCTCAGATGCTCCCGAGAGATCGCCGCCCCGGCCCACGAGGTGTGGCGCATCCTGACCACCAATGAGATCGTCAAGGAATGGGCGGCAGCGTACATGGACGGGTTGTCGATCCAGACCACGTGGAAAGCCGGAGACAAGTTCACCTGGAAGACCTCCAACGGCACGGTGCGGGCGTCGGGCCGGATCGCGGCCTTTGAGCCGGACCGGCTGCTGCAGTTCGACTATGATCAGTACGGCCCGGCCGAGGGCGACGCCTTTTCCGCTACGTTCGAGATACATCCCGGCGCCCGCACAACCCGTCTCAATCTGACAGCCGGCCCCATGAACGAGTCGACCTTGACGGCGATGAGGGGACCCGCCGAAAACGCGATCGAGGAAATCCGCAGTCTGGCCGAGGAGCTGGCCCAGATTCGCCGCGCGCGCTGAAGCCATCTGGCTGTCGGCCGAACCATCGCCCGGCCGACATCGCCAGAGAGCCGGGCGAGGGTCGTCGCGGTCAGATTTCCTTCAGCCCGGATATCCCCTTCCCCTCAGGCGTGGCCTGGAAGCTCTTGGCGGTCCGGACAGTGAACGCCTTGTCGACGATGGTCGAGACCGCCACCAGATCGCCCCGCGCGGCGTCCCGTGACAGGGTCACCAGCACAAAGCCCTTCGAGGACTGGTCGTTGTAGATCACCTCGTCGCTCGCCTTGGCGAACACCGCGCCGATATCAAAAGTCTTGAAGGCGTCGCCGCCGCCCGGACTGGTGATGGAGGTGCCCGCGAACTCGCAGGCCACGCGCTTGCCAGAGGCGTCGGCCAGTTCATTGGCCCAGAACGCGTGGCTGTCGCCGGAGACCACGATGGGGCGCGCGCCAGCCTGCTTGATCATGTCGTAGACCCGCTCGCGGTCGAGGGGGTAGCCGTCCCACATGTCCAGGCCATAGGGCTGGCCCGCCAGGGCGCCCCAGCGACGCAAGCGGCCCCTTGCCGCCTCGTCCAGAGAGGTCAGGGCATCGGCGGGGAAATCCTTTGCCGGGTCCGGGATCTTGACCCGCGCCATGAACACGCCGGTGCCGATGACTTGCCAGGCGTGCCCGGCCTTGACCGAGCCGGCCAACTCTCCGGCCAGCCAGGCCTCCTGCGCCGGCCCCATCATGCGACGGGTGGGGTCGTAAAGCTTGGTCCGGAAGGCGGCGAGGTCAGGCTTGCCGTCGGCCATCGGCATGTCGTTGTCATAGGTCAGCTGCTTGTCGCGGGCCGTCAGGCGGGTTTCCAGCATGATGATCTGGGCCAGATCGCCCACCTTGAAGCTGCGGGCTGCGGCTTCGGCGAGGGACTGACCGGGCTTCGGCTCGCGGATCGGCATCCACTCGTAGTAGGCCTTGAGCGCCACGGCCTTGCGCGCCGTCCAGTCGCCTTCGGTGGTCGGCTGGTGGTTCTGGGCCCCCGTGGCGTAGCTGTCGTTCGTGGTCTCATGGTCATCCCAGGCGACGATCCAGGCGGCGCGGGCATGAGCGGCCTGCAGGTCCGGGTCGGACTTGTACTGACCGTGACGCTGGCGATAGTCGGCGAGGCTCAGGATCTCGTGCGCGGGCGCGTGCGCCCGCTCCTTGGCCACAGCGGAATCCATGCCATAGGTGCCCGGGCCGCCGTACTCATAGATGTAGTCGCCCATGTGCAGCACCAGATCCAGGCGCGGCAGGTCGGCCATGGCGCGGTAGGCGTTGAAATAGCCCTGCGGATAGAGCGAGCAGGACGCCACGGCGAACACCACATCCTTAGTCGGCCCGGCCGGCAGCGTCATCGTACGACCGGTCGGCGACGTGACGCCCTCGGCCTCGAAGGTGAAGGTGTAGGCGCGCCCGGCGTCCAGGCCCGTCGCATCAACTTTTGCGGTATAGTCCCGCTCGGGGCCGGTAACGCCGGTTCCGGTCTTCGTGGCGCCGGCGCCAACCGGCTTGAGGGCCCAGCGATAGCTGATCTGGCCGCCAGGCGTCGCCGGCGTGATCCGGGTCCAGAGCACCACCCTGTCCTGCAACGGGTCGCCCGACGCGACGCCGTGTTTGAAACTGACCTTGCCGGCGGCGGTCTGCCCTGCGGCCGGTGATGTGGCGCCCAGGCCGATCAGGCCCAGCGCTGTACGACGATCGATCTTCATGGACGGTTCTCCCCATTTTCAGCCGCCTCTTATGGCAGAGCCATAACACAGGCTTGCGACAGCCCTTGCCCAACTCTGAAATCCCCGTGGCATTGCCAGGGCGGGTCGCTCCGCGCTACGCCGGGCCATGAGCGGTGAGCCGGACCCCGACGATGAGCCCCCGGGCCTGCGGCTGCTGGACGTCAGCCAGGGCCACGCCAACGGGCGGGTCGACAAGCTGCTGGCGGCGGGCCTTGCGGATCTGTCGCGCGGCCGCATCCAGGCGCTGATCGCCGAAGGCCGGGTCACCTGCGACGGGGTTCCGGTGACGGACGGCTCGGCGAAGGCCCAGGCGGGAACCTATCGCCTCGAGATCCCGCCGCCCACCTCGGCCATCCCGCTGCCAGAGGCCATTCCGCTCACCGTCCTCTACGAAGACGCCTACCTGATCGTCATCGACAAGCCGCCGGGCATCGCCATGCACCCCGCGCCCGGCAGCGAGACCGGCACCGTCGTCAACGCCCTGCTGCACCATTGCGGTGCCAGCCTTTCCGGCATCGGCGGGGTGGCGCGGCCGGGCATTGTCCACCGTATCGACAAGGAGACCTCGGGCGTCGTGGTCGCGGCCAAGACCGATGCGGCCCACCAGGGACTTTCCAGTCTGTTTGCTATTCACAATATCGAGCGTGTCTATGTTGCGTTTACCCGGGGTGCGCCCTGGCCCCACAAGGGGACGATCGAGGGGTCCATCGCGCGGTCCTCCCATGATCGCAAGAAGATGGCGCTGGTGAAATCCGGCGGGCGCCACGCTATCACGCATTACAAGGTAGTGAGTACATTCGGGCCGCCGGACAAGCCGCTGGCCGCCCGGCTGGAATGCCGGCTCGAGACCGGTCGCACCCACCAGATCCGCGTCCATCTGGCCTCGCGCGGCACGCCCTGCCTGGGCGACCCGGTCTATGGCTCCGGCGGACCTTCGGCCACGGTGCGGGCGGCTATGGAGGCGGTGGGCCTGACGCGCCAGGCCCTGCACGCCGCCGTGCTGGGGTTTGTGCACCCGGTGACCGGCGAGACGCTGCGGTTCGAAAGCCCGCTGCCGGCGGACATGGCGCAGCTGGAGCAACTTCTGGAGGCCTTGTGAAAATCCGCCCTCAGCTTCCCTATCGTCACCCCAAGAAAGCCTGCCTTGAAGGCGCCCCATTTCCGGGGATATTCCTGACTTCAGAAGTCGGACTTTCGGGTCGTTCCTCCCCGCGACCTTCCGCCCGCGCAACCCGATGCCTACATAGGGGTTAGAGGGGGCGAGACGTCGAAGCGCGCAGACCGCGCATCGGCCCGTATGTCCGACAAAACGAGGGGATAAGACCATGGCCGCAAATGCGATCGCCGTGATGTCGCCGGAAGGCGGACTGAGCCGGTATCTGACCGAGATCCGGAAGTTTCCGATGCTGGCCAAGGACGAGGAGTTCATGCTCGCCAAGGCCTGGCAGGAGCACGAGGACCCGAAGGCCGCTCACCGCATGGTGACGAGCCACCTGCGTCTCGTGGCCAAGATCGCCATGGGCTATCGCGGCTACGGCCTGCCGATCGGCGAGGTGATCTCCGAGGGCAACGTCGGCCTGATGCAGGCCGTCAAGAAGTTCGACCCGGACAAGGGCTTCCGCCTGGCGACCTACGCCATGTGGTGGATCCGCGCCTCGATCCAGGAATACATCCTGCGCTCGTGGTCGCTGGTGAAGATGGGCACGACGGCGGCGCAGAAGAAGCTGTTCTTCAACCTGCGCAAGGTGAAGAGCGAGATCGCCGCCCTGCAGGAGGGCGACCTGCGCCCGGATCAGGTGACGACCATCGCCACCAAGCTGGGCGTGCTGGACGAGGAAGTGATCTCGATGAACCGGCGGCTGGCGGGCGGCGACGCCTCGCTGAACTCGCCGATGCGCGCCGACAGCGAGAGCGAGTGGCAGGACTGGCTGGTCGACGACAAGACGCCGAGCCAGGAAACCGTGGTCGCCGACGCCCAGGAAAACAGCGTGCGCATGGATCTGCTGGGCGCCGCCATGACCGAGCTCACCGACCGCGAACGCCACATCCTGACCGAACGCCGCCTGAAGGACGAACCCACCACCCTGGAAGACCTCGCCGGCCACTACGGCGTCAGCCGCGAACGGGTCCGCCAGATCGAGGTGCGGGCGTTTGAAAAGCTGCAGAAGTCGATGCGGGCAGCGGCGCTGGAGAAGCACCTGATCGAGGCGTAGGGGCAGCGTTCTGCCGAATGAATCAGGCGGTCGGGGCCTCCCGGCCGCCTTTCTCCTGCGCGAGATCAGTCTGCAACGATACCCGCAAACCGCCACGGCAGCGTCTCGCCGGCGTGGAACGGGACCACGGCGTTGGGGCCTGCCCGGACCTCGTCCGGCACGACGCAATCAATGCGATCCAGAGCCACCTTCCCGTCATTGAGGGGCAGGCCGTAGAAGCGCGGGCCGTGCTCGGAGGCGAAGCCTTCGAGGTGGTGGAGCGCGCCTTCCTCCTCGAAGGTCACGGCATAGCTTTCGAGGGCGAAGGGGGCGTTGAAGATGCCGGCGCAGCCGCAGGCGGCTTCCTTGTCCTGAACGGCGTGAGGGGCGGAATCGGTGCCCAGAAAGAACTTCGGTGATCCCGAGGTGGCCGCGGCCCGCAGCGCCAGCTGGTGGCGTTCGCGCTTGACGATGGGCAGGCAGTAGAGGTGCGGGCGGATGCCGCCCTGGAACATGGCGTTGCGGTTGATGGCCAGGTGGTGCGGCGTGATGGTGGCGGCGATGTTGGGACCGCTGGCCTTGACGAAATCTACCGCCTCGGCCGTGGTGATGTGCTCGAAGACGATCTTCAGCCCCGGGAAGTCGGCCACCACCTGGGTCAGGATGCGTTCGATGAACACCGCCTCGCGGTCAAAGATGTCGACGTGGACATCGGTCACCTCACCGTGAATCAGCAGGGGCATGCCGATCCGCTGCATCGTCTCAAGCACGCGGTAGATGTTGCGGATGTCGGTGACGCCGTGGCTCGAATTGGTGGTGGCGTGCGCCGGATAGAGCTTGCAGGCGGTGAAGACCCCGGCGGCGAAGCCGGTCTCGACCTCCTGCGGATCCATGCCGTCGGTGAGGTAGCAGGTCATCAGCGGGGTGAAATCCAGCCCCGGCGAGACGGCGGCCAGGATGCGGGCGCGGTAGGCTTCTGCGGCGGCCACGGTCGTCACCGGCGGGACCAGATTGGGCATGACGATGGCGCGGGCGAACTGGCGGGCCGTGTGGTCGACCACCGAAGCCAGCACCTCACCATCGCGCAGGTGCAAATGCCAGTCGTCGGGGCGGCGGATCTCCAGCCGGGTGATGGCGGCTTCCGAAGCCGGGGCGATCAGGGTGGTCATCGGGCAGATCCTGGTGGGTCGGTTCAGGATCGCTTCTTACACTTCGAAGGCGGCGTAAAGCGGTTTGGCCCTATCCGTCCCGCCGCATGGCCATGGCGGCCAGCATCCGCACGTGTCCCGCCACCAGGGCCTCGCGCTCTACCCAGGGGAATCCCGGGCGCGCGATCAGCAGCGACACCAGCCCATGCATACCGGCCCAGATCGATTGAGCCATGCGTTCGGGGTCATCTCCCGCGCCCAGCCCGCGCCTGTGCAGGTCGGCGATCATCCGGCGAAGAATGTCGAACGCTGTATGACCGGGGACCGAGACGTCCGACTCATCCGCTGGCCCCTCAACAGCCACGCGCCCGTGCGGCCCCTCGATCATGAAGGCCACCCGATAGGCATCCGGATTCTCAAGGCCGAAGTCGATGTAGATGCGAAGGCTAGCTGCGACCGCCTCCAGAGTGTCGACATCCCGTACGCCCAGCTTCAGCCGCGCCTCGAGTTCGCGAAACGCGCGGGCGTGGAGCTCTGCGGCGATCTCGTCCTTCGAGGTGAAGTAGGCATAGAGCGTGGGCTGCGACACGCCCACGGCCTGGGCGATCTGGCGCGTGGAGACGCCGTAGAGCCCGTACTCGCCAAACAGCCGCAGCGCCGCGGCAAGGATCTCCTCGCGACGCTCGGCGCCAGCGCCCTTGGCCTTGCGCGGTGAACGATGGAGCGTTCCTGGCATGCCGAGCTCCTTTCACGATCCGGGACGGCTTGACAATTCCGACAGATTACCGATCATCGATCACTTATCAATGATAGACAATCGGCAAGCCCGTGACCAGACCCCGCCCTGTACTACTGACAAGTCTCCTGGCGGTTCTGCTGATCGCGGGATGCGGCGGGCCGAAGGCGTCGGTCCAGACTGTCCCGGCACCTGCCGTTGAGGCCGTCACTGTGGGCGCTGCGCGTCTGGACGGAACGGTCCAGTCCACAGGGCGGATCGAACGGCGACGTGAAATGGATCTGTCGTTCCGGATCCCCGGGGTAATGACGCGGGTGAACGTCGAGGCTGGCGACAGGGTCCGGGCCGGGCAGGTGCTGGCCACACTGGATCCCGCCACCGTGACCGCGTCCGAACAGCGTGCGGCCGCCGACCTGGAACGCGTGCGGCGTGATCTGGCCCGCGACCAGAAACTGTTCGACCAAGGGTTTGTCAGCCGGGCGCGGCTGGACGATCGGGCCAGTGCGGTGAAGTCGGCCCAGGCGGCCTACAACGCCACCGCCTTTGATCGGCGATGGGCCAGGCTGGTGTCGCCGGTGAGCGGCGTGGTGCTGGCGCGCAACGGTCAGGGCGGCGAGGTGGTTCAGCCCGGTCAGGCCGTGGTTCGAGTGGCCGATGAGGCCAGCCCGTTTGTTCTGCGCGCGCCGATGCCGGATCGCGACGCCGCGCGCATCCGGGTGGGCGCCCGGGCCCAGGTGCAGCTGGAGGGCGCGCCGTCAGATCTGACGGGGCGGGTGACGCGGGTGGGTCAGAGCGCCGGCGCACGGACCGGCGCTGTCGACATCGAGATCGAACTGCCGACTTCGGCCGCGCTCCGCAGCGGCCAGATCGCGACCGCTCGCATTGAGGCGGGGAGCGCGACGACGGCGGCGGCGACGGGCCTTGTCCGGCTGCCGGCGGAGGCGATCCTGGAGGCCCGGGGCCGCGAGGCCACAGTGCTGATTGTCGAACCCGGAACCTCGACTGCCCGTCGCCGCAGCGTGACCTTCAACGGCTTTGAAGGCGACTTCGCCCTGGTGGGCGGCCTGCCGCCGGGCGCACAGGTGATCACCGCCGGGGCCGGCTTCGTAGGCGACGGCGAGAAGGTGAGGGTAGTTGATCCTACCCGGCTGATGACCGCTGCGGCGCCCACGAAATGACCTTCGACATCGCCACGTTCTCGGTCCGCCGCTGGCAATTCACCCTGGTGGCGTTCGCCCTGCTGACGATGCTGGGCGTGAGCGCGTTCCTGACCACGCCACGTTCGGAAGATCCGCACTTTCCGATCCCGACCATGATCGTGCGCGCCGTCCTGCCTGGCGCCGAACCGGCGGAACTGGAACAGTTGGTCGCCGATCCCATCGAGGACGCCTTGTCCGGCCTTGATGATGTGGACACCATCGCCTCCACCAGCACCGACGGCGCGGTGATCATCAGTGTCGACTTCACCTGGGACGTGGACGTCGACCGGAAATATGACGAGGTCGTGCGTGAGGTGAACGCCCTGCGCGGCGCCCTGCCCCAGGGCCTGACCCAGCTTCAGGTCCAGCGCGCGCGCACCACCGAAGTGGCGGTGATCCAGGTGGCCCTGGTCAGCGACAGCATGCCCATGCGCCGCCTCGAGAAGGTCGCCGACCGGTTACGGGAACGGCTGGACCGGGTGCCGGGTGTCCGCAAGGCGGAGTACTGGGGGGCGGCGCCGTCGGAGCTCCGCGTCTCGCTGGATCTGGCGCGACTGGCCGAACTGAGGCTGCCCGCCACGGCGGTCGCCGACGCGCTGAGAGCGGCCGGCGCGGACGCCCCCATCGGCGCAGTCCATGCGGGTGAGCGGCGCTTCAACGTCAAGTCCGGCGGCGCCTTTCGCGAGGTGGAGGATGTCGCCGCCACACCGGTGCGCGAGGTTGGCGGCCAGGTGGTGCGGGTTCGTAATGTAGCCCAGGTTCAGTGGGCCGAACAGGAATCCCAGCATGTGACCCGCTTCAACGGCCGTCGCGCGGTCTTCGTCACCGTCGCGCAGAAGGACGGCGCCGACGTCGGCAAGATCACCAGGGGCGTCGAGGCCCAGCTGGCCGAGTTCGAAAAGACGCTGCCGGGGGGCGTGAAGCTGGAGCGTGGCTTCTTCCAGTCGCGCAACGTCGAGCATCGGCTGGGCAATCTGTTCCGGGATTTCGGCATCGCGCTCGGGCTTGTGCTGATCACCTTGTTGCCGCTGGGACTGCGAGCATCAGCAGTGGTGATGGTCTCGATCCCGCTGTCGCTGTTGATCGGACTGGCCACGCTCCAGATCCTCGGCTTTACCGTGAACCAGCTCTCGATCGCCGGGTTCGTGCTGTCCCTTGGTCTGCTGGTCGACGACTCCATCGTGGTCACCGAGAACATCGCGCGTCACCTGCGGATGGGCCTCGATCGAACGACCGCCGCGATCCAGGCGACGCGGCAGATCTCGCTGGCGGTGATCGGCTGCACGGCGACGCTGATGCTGGCCTTCCTGCCGCTGCTGGCGCTGCCGGGTGGAGCCGGGTCCTATATCCGCTCACTGCCTGTGACCGTCCTCTGCACCGTGGGCGCCTCGTTGCTGGTGTCCCTGACGATCATTCCATTCCTCGCCAGCCGGATGCTGTCACGCCACGAGGACCCGGAGGGGAACGTCATCCTGCGCGCCGTGAGCGGGGCCATCCACCGGATCTACAGCCCGATCCTGCATCGCGCGCTGGCCCGGCCATGGCTGGCCATGGGGATAATCACCGTCATCTGCGCAACGACCGTGCCGATGCTGGGGGCGATCGGGTCCAGCCTGTTCCCGCCCGCCGAGACGCCGCAGTTCCTGGTCCGCATC
This sequence comes from Phenylobacterium sp., assembly GCF_044358365.1. Classification (GTDB taxonomy): domain Bacteria; phylum Pseudomonadota; class Alphaproteobacteria; order Caulobacterales; family Caulobacteraceae; genus Phenylobacterium. The sequence continues at coordinate 28,096 of NZ_JBIKNZ010000012.1, forward strand.
GAGACCCCGGAAGGTACATCGATGTCCCGCACCGACGGGGCGCTGCGCTATGTCGAGTCCCGGCTGGCGCGCGAGCCGGATGTGCGCTGGACGGCCGCCAACCTGGGGCGCGGCAATCCGCAGATCTTCTACAACCAGAGCCAGGGCCAGCCCCGGTCAAGCTATGCGGAGGTATTCGCCTCGCTCGACGCCTGGAAGCCGGACGAGACCCCGGCGCTCTTTGATCGGTTGCGCGAGGAGTTCGCACTCTACCCCGGCATCCGGATCAGCCTGATCACCTTCGTCAACGGTCCGCCGGTCGAGGCCCCGATCGCCGTGCGCATCAGCGGCGAGGATATGGGCGTGCTCAAGGCGCTGGCGGCGCGCGCCGAACAGACCCTGAAGGCCACACCCGGCGCCCGCGATGTGAACAATCCACTGAGCGTCGAGCGCACGGACCTCAATCTGGGGGTGGACGAGGGCAAGGCCGCCGCCATGGGCGTGGCCGCCGGCGCCCCGCGCCGACTGGCCCGACTGGCGCTCTCCGGCGAGGAGACCGCCCGCTTCCGTGATCCCGACGGCGACGACTATGCCGTGCGCGTGCGCCTGCCCATGGGCGAACGGAACGAGCTCTCGGCGCTGGAAGACATATTTGTGCCCACGACGGGCGGTGAGGCGGCGCAGCTGGGCGCCATCGCCACCCCGCGCTTCCAGTCCAGCCCGGCGCGGATCACCCGGTATGACCGCGTGCGAACCGTAACGGTCACCAGTGAGGTCGGGACGGGCTTTCTGACCTCCGCCGTCACCGCGGACGCGAAGGCGCGCCTGGACAAGGCGCTGGACCTGCCCCCCGGCTATGCGCTGAGCCTGGGCGGCCAGGCCGAGGCGCAGTCGGAGAGTTTCTCGGGTCTGGGCGCGGCGATCCTGATCGCGATCTTTGGCATCCTGGCGGTGCTGGTTCTGGAGTTCGGCAAGTTCAGAACCGCGCTGGTGGTAGCGGGCGTGATCCCGCTGGGCCTGTTCGGCGCGGTGGCGGCGCTGTGGCTGACCGGCAATTCGCTGTCGTTCACCGCCACCATCGGCCTGATCGCGCTGATCGGGATCGAGGTAAAGAACTCGATCCTGCTGGTGGACTTCACCGAGCAGTTGCGCCGCGAGGGTGTGCCTTTGCGTGAGGCCATCGAGAAGGCCGGCGAGGTGCGATTCCTGCCGGTATTGCTGACCTCGGTGACGGCGATCCTCGGGTTGTTGCCGCTCGCGCTGGAACGATCCGGCCTCTACTCGCCGCTGGCCATTGCGATCATGGGCGGGCTGGTGACGTCAACGTTCCTGTCGCGGGTGGCGACGCCGGTGACCTACTGGCTGATCAGCCGGGGTGATGAGGCGAGAACGCCGGAGCCTGCGCTGTCACCAGCGTAGGAGCCTCGGCCCGGCGGGAAGTCGGCAGCCAACCTTTCAGAAAAACTGTGGCGGCGCCGTGGGGTCATTGGGCTATGCCGCTCAGCGTGCAAGAAGAGATCGTTCACTCCGGAGACCCCAGATGGCCCGCATGAAGTTCGGCGCATTCCTCGCCCCGCATCACCCGATCGGCGAGCACCCGATGCTGCAGATGCGCAATGACATCAAGTTTGCCGCCCAACTCGACGCCCTCGGCTACGACGAGTTCTGGGTCGGCGAGCACCACTCCACCGGCTGGGAGATGATCGCCTCGCCCGAGATGTTCCTGGCCGCGGTGGGGGAACACACCCACCGCATCCGGCTGGGCACCGGCGTGGTCTCGCTGCCCTATCACCACCCCTTCACCATCGCCCAGCGCATGGTGCAGCTGGATCACATGACCGGCGGGCGGGTGATCTTCGGCACCGGCCCCGGCGCCCTGCCGTCGGACGCCCACATGCTGGGGATCGACCCGATGACCCAGCGCGACCGCCAGGATGAGGCCATCGGCGTGATCAAGCGCCTGTTCGCAGGCGAGCGGGTCAGCCACAAGAGCGACTGGTTCACCCTGCAGGACGCGCGCCTGCAGCTTTTCCCCTTGCAGGAAGAGATGCCCATGGTGACCGCCTCGTCCATCAGCCCGTCGGGCATGACCCTGGCCGGAAAGTACGGCATGGGCGTGCTGTCCATCGGCTCCAACTCCGACGCGGGCCTGGCCGCGCTGCCGACCCAGTGGGGCTTCGCCGAGCAGGCGGCGGCCAGGTCGGGCAAGACCGTGGATCGCGCCAACTGGCGGGTGCTGATGAGCTGGCACATCGCCGAAACCCGCGAGGAAGCTCGCGCCCAGGCCGGCAAGGGCCTGATGCACTGGCACAACGAATACACCGTCGGCACCCTGATGCGGCCGGGCGCCTTGCCCTTCAAGTCGCCCGGCGAAGCGGTCGACCAGACCGCGTTTGTCGATGGCGCCGCCTCGGTGATCGGCACACCGGATGATCTGGTGGCCGCGATCCGTAAACTTTCGGCGTCCGCCGGCGGCTTCGGCACGGTGCTGGGCTTCGCCCACGACTGGGCCAACCGTGAGAACACCGCGAAGAGCTGGGACCTGGTGGCGCGCTACGTGATCCCCGAGGTCCAGGGCCTGCTGGAAGGCTATCGCACCTCACGCCAGTACGTTATCGAAAACCGCGAGTGGTTCGACCGCGCGGGGCAGGCGGTGCTCAGCAAGATCATGTCGCACGAGGGCGCCGCAGCGGCGCTGAAGGCCGGCATGCAGACGGGCGCGGCGATGAACTCCCCCAACGCGCCGGACCTGAACAAGGCGGCGGCGGAGGCCGGCGAGTAGGGGGCCTTACGCCGCCTCGGCGTCGTCGGCGAGGCCGGCGTCTTCCTTCAGGCAGGCCAGAAGTGGGGCGGCCCACCGCTCGGCGTCGGCGCGGCTCAGTCGTTCGCCCGATTGGACGGCGCGAGTCAGTTTCTGGTAGATCTCTGACGCAGCCAGAGTAATCCTGAAATCGATTGCAGTGGTTTGCAGGAAGTTCGCCTGCGCCAGCATAGCGCGCAAGGCCTGTTGTGGATCCGTCTCGGACGCGGCCACCGCTGCCTGGATGATCTTCAGCGCCTGATTGATTTTCTGCTGATAGGGAGTCTCGGATCCATCGTCGCGGCGCTTGAGCGAGCCGGAATACTCACCCGAGTTGAAGCGACGCCGGTCGGGGCCGATGTAACGTATGCCCTCAACCCAATCCCGCTCTCGCAGCGTCACCGCCTCGAGGCGGCGTACCAGGTCCTTCAGGCTGTAGGGCTTGCGCAGGAATTCATGCACGCCGGCGTCGCGCGCCGCCAGGATCGAGGCGGCGGTGGCCAAGCCCGCGATGGCGATGACCGGCGCCTGACGCGCGCTCCAGGTGCTGCGGCGAAGGGCGCGCGTGATGGCCAACCCATCAACCCTGGGGTCTCCGACCTCCACCACCAAAAGTTGTGGGTCGTAGGTTTGGGCAATCTTCAGCGCGCGCTCGGTGTCGGTCGCAACCCAGCAGTAGGACCGCGCGAAATCACGCATCAGATCCACCAGCAGCCGCGCACCGGCTGGCTGCGGGTCTACGATCAGCACGCGTTTCAGCAACGGCTGCATCTTCGCGTAGCTACGTTTCTCACCGTCGAACAAGATGCGGCTCCCACGTTGGCGTCGGGCTCATACCGCAGAAACAGTAAATTCCGCCTTCATGCAGCGGGCCGTCAGTCGTGGAAGGGATCCCGCATCAGGATGGTGTCGTCCCGTTGGGGGCTGGTGGACAGCAGGGCCACCGGTGCGCCGATCAATTCCTCGATACGGCGGACGTACTTCACCGCACTGGACGGCAGGTCCTTCCAGGAGCGCGCGCCCTGGGTCGTGCCGCTCCAGCCCTCCATCTCCTCGTATACCGGAACAAGCTGGCTCTGGGCCTTGAGGCCTGCGGGCAGGTAGCTGATTTCCTGATCGCCGAGGCGGTAGCCGGTGCAGATCTTCAGGGTAGGCAGGCCGTCCAGCACGTCCAGCTTGGTGAGCGCGATACCGGCAATCCCGTTCAGCGCCACCGACTGTCGCACCAGCGCCGCGTCGAACCAGCCACAGCGGCGCGAACGCCCGGTTACAGTGCCGACCTCGCGTCCGACCGTGCCCAGGTGTTGGCCCACGGCGTCGAACAACTCGGTGGGGAACGGCCCCTCGCCAACCCGGGTGGTATAGGCCTTGACGATACCCAGTACATAGCCCGGCCCCTTGGGGCCAAGCCCCGATCCGGCGGCGGCCTGCCCGGCCACGGTGTTGGACGAAGTGACATAGGGATAGGTGCCGTGGTCCACGTCCAGCAGAGCGCCCTGCGCGCCCTCGAACAGCACGCGCTTGCCCGCCTTCACCAGCTCGTCGAGCAACAGCCAGGCCGGACGGGCATAGACCAGCACTTTGGGCGCGATCGCCTCCAGCTCGGCCAGCAGGGCGGCAGGATCTACATCCGGCAGGCCCAGCCCCCGGCGGAGGGGCGCATGGTGCGCCAGCAAGCGGTCGATCTTGGCCTCCAGGGCCTCACGGTCGGCCAGATCGGCGACGCGGATCGCGCGGCGGCCTACCTTGTCCTCATAGGCCGGGCCGATTCCCCGTCCGGTGGTGCCGATCTTGTTCAGCGCAGCGGCTTCCCGCGCCTGGTCCAGATCCCGATGGATCGGCAGGATCAGGCAGGCGTTATCGGCCACGACCAGCAGATCGGGAGTGATCGCCACGCCCTGTCCGCCCAGTGTCGCGATCTCCTTCAGCAGATGCCAGGGGTCCACCACCACGCCATTGCCGATGATCGACAGCTTGCCCTGCACCACGCCGGAGGGGAGCAGCGACAGCTTGTAGGTCTGGTTCCCGACGACGAGGGTATGGCCGGCGTTGTGACCGCCCTGGAAACGAACGACCAAATCGGCGCGGTTGGACAGCCAGTCGACAAGCTTGCCCTTGCCCTCGTCGCCCCACTGGGCGCCGATTACCGTGACATTGGCCATTTTGGATACGATCTCCCGACCTGCCCGGAAAAAACCCGCAAGCCCTTCGACAGGTGCTCGGCAAGCGGGCGGAGATCAATTCGGGAGCCGGTTTAGACCAGCTGGACCTCGTCCTCAAGCGTTTGCCGCGCTATCAGGCGATCATGGACATTCCGCGTTTTCATCTCGCCTTCCCGGTGCGCGATCTTGCCGAGGCCCGCGCTTTCTATGGCGAATTGCTGGGATGCCCCGAGGGGCGCTCCAGTCCCGAGTGGGTGGATTTCGACTTCCACGGTCACCAGATCGTGGCGCATCTGTCGCCGGGCGAGGCAGGCGGGGCTGCGACCAATGCGGTCGATGGCCACCAGGTGCCCGTGCGCCATTTTGGCCTGCTGCTGACCTTGCCGGAATGGGAGGCGCTGGCCGCGCGGCTGAAGTCGGCCGGGACCAGCTTCATCATCGAACCGCACATCCGCTTTCCCGGCGCGCCGGGCGAGCAGGCCACGATGTTCTTCCTGGACCCCTCCGGCAACGCGCTGGAGTTCAAGGCCTTTGCCGATGACGCGCAGGTGTTTGCGAAATGACGATCACGCTTGCCGATATCGAGGCCGCCGCCGCCCGCCTGGAGGGCCATGCCGTCAGAACCCCGCTGATCGAGAGTACGGCGCTCAACGAACGGCTCGGCCTGCGGGTCCTGATCAAGCCCGAGACCTTGCAGCGGGTGGGGGCGTTCAAGTTTCGTGGCGCCTATAACCGGCTGGTTCAGCTCAACGCGGCGGAACGGGTTCGCGGCGTTGTGGCGTTCTCGTCCGGCAATCACGCCCAGGGCGTGGCGCTGGCGGCGAAGCTGCTGGGAATGCCCGCCGTCATTGTGATGCCCAGCGACGCACCCACGGTGAAAGCCGAGGCCACGCGAGGCTATGGCGCCGAGGTGGTTTTCCATGACCGCCTGACCGAGAGCCGCAAGGCGATCTCGGCCGCCATCGCCGCCGCGCGCGGCGCGGTCATGGTCCCGGCCTTTGACGATGTGCACATCATGGCTGGCCAGGGCACGGCGGGCCTCGAAATGGTCCAGCAGGCCGAGGCCCTCGGCGCACCTATCGACGCCGTCATCGCGCCGTGCAGCGGTGGCGGCCTGTTGTCCGGGATCGCCACGGCGGTGAAGGCGCTCTCGCCCCGTACGGCGGTGATCGGGGTCGAGCCGGCGGGCTATGACGATACATTGAAATCGCTGCAGGCCGGCCAGCGTACGCCCATGAAACCCACCCATCGCACCCTCTGCGATGCGCTTGAGACGCCGTGCCCGGGCGAACTCACCTTCCCGATCCTGCAGAAGACGGTGGCGGATGTCGCCGTCGTCACCGACGCCGAGGTGGCCGAGGCCATGCGCTATGCCTTCAGCGTCCTGAAGCTGGTGGTGGAGCCGGGCGGCTCGGTCGGCCTGGCCGCCTTGCTGGCCGGCAAGATCGGCGGCTACAGCGGCAAGACGGTGGGTCTGGTGCTGTCGGGCGGCAACGTCGACCCGGACCTGTTTGCCCGCGTGCTGCGCGGCGAGCTTTGACAGCGGCTTAAGTCGCTCTTCATGGCCTGAGCCTAGCCTGAAGCGAATCAATCGCCGGGTTTCAGACCGACCATGAGCGACGCTCCCATATCGCGGACCTCCTCGCTGGACAACGCACTGCGTGCGTTGGTCTCGAACGTGACGCAGGTCGAGGCTCAGGCAGCGGTCGCCGCGGCCGCAGAACGCAGCGCACCCCCATCTTCGCCTCAGGCCATTGATCCGGCGAAGGCCCTGCTGGACACCGCAAGAGTCCAGGCTGCCGTCCGGCAAGGCGGCCTGGCGCCGCTGTTCGCCAACCTGACCCAGGCCCGCGCCATTGCGGGTTTGCCAGTCGAGGTCAGGGCCGCGATCCAGCAGCTGCTGGCGTTTCCGGCCCCGGCGACTGCGGACTGGAGCGCGCAAACCGTCCGCCAGGCATTCCTGCGCTCCGGCCTGTTTCATGAAGTGCGATTGGCCGAGGAGGCGCCGACCCCGGATCTCAAGGCCGCGCTGCTGATCCTGAAGCAGGCTTTGGGTGAGAACATCGCGCCGCAGCCCCGACTGCCGCCACGGCCCGCCATCGCGCCGCCGCCCACGCGGGACGCCGCGCTTGCCGGGCAGCCGGCGGTCGACGCGGAGATCACGCGCGAGACAGAACGCCAGCCCGCGCTGCAAATCCTTGGTCGGGACGTGGAGCAGGCCCTGGCGCGCCAGGTACTGCACCAGATGGCCTCGCTCCCCGAGGGGGCGAAGTCCGCCTGGATGTTCGAGTTTCCGCTGGTGACACATCAAGGCGTCGCCATTGCGCAATTCGAGATTGAACAGGATCATGGCGGGTCGCAATCGGCCGAGGCGACCCGTCCCTGGCGCGCCCGCGTCTCGCTGGATATCGACCCGCTGGGTCCGGTTCATGCCGAGTTGCTCCTGAAAGACGGCGTCGCCTCGGCGACAATCTGGGCGGAACGCGAGGCAGGTCTGAGCCAGCTGCGTGACCACATTGCCGAGCTTGCAGGCGCATTTCCCGCGCCGGTGACCTTCCGCTCCGGCGCGCCGCCCGCCAGGCCGCCGCCGAGCGGTCAGTTCGTTAGCATCACCTCATGAGCCAGCCCCAGGCCCCGCCGCTGGCCGTCGCCGTGCGCTACGACGCCCCGGACGCGCCGCGCGTGGTCGCCATCGGCCGTGGAGAGCTGGGCCAGCGGATCATCGATACCGCCCGTGAGCACGGCGTGCCGATCGAACAGAATCCCGCCCTCGCCGCCGCTCTGGCTACGGTCGAACTGGACAGCGAAATCCCCGAGGCGCTCTATGCGGCCATGGCGATCATCATCGCCTTCATCCTGCGCACGGCGACGGCGCCGGCCCCGGCGGGAGCGCTCCAACCCTGAGCCGCGTCGTCAGGTCCGGTCGCTCACGGTCACCGGATCTGGCGCTTCCCGCGGTGTGACCAGGCGAGCCAGCTTGGGCTTCAGCCAGTTCTCGAAGTCGTCCACGAAGCTGTAGACCACCGGCACCAGCACCAGCGACAGCACCGTCGAGGTGATCAGTCCGCCGATCACGGCGACCGCCATCGGCTGGCGGAACTCCGCGCCGGCCTCCAGGGCGAACGCTGTCGGCAACATCCCGGCGGCCATGGCCAGGGTGGTCATGATGATCGGTCGCGCCCGCTCGCGGCAGGCGTCGATCAGGGCGTCGTGCTGACTCATGCCTTCGCGCTCACGCTCGATGGCGTATTCCACCAGCAGGATCGAGTTCTTGGCGGCCAGACCCAGCAGCATAAGGAAGCCAATCAGCGACGGGATCGACAGTGACAGATTGAAGGCCAGCAGGCCCAGGAAGGCCCCGCCCACCGACAACGGCAGCGCCGAGAGTATCACCACCGGCTTGAAGAAGCTGCGGAACAGCAGCACCAGCACGGCGTAGATCATCGATACGCCGCTGAAGATCGCCACACCGAAGCCGCTAAACAGTTCGGCCATGGCCTCCTGGTTGCCGATGGCGGCGGGCCGCACGCCCTCGGGCAGGTTCTTCATGATGGGCAGGTTGTTGACGGCCTTCTGCGCTTCGCCTGCTTCCACGCCGTTCAGTTCCGCGCGGATGGTGACCTGCCGCTCGCGGTTCAGCCGGTCGATCCGGGCCGGACCCGCCTGGAAGGTGATGTCCGCGACGCTTTCCAGGGTTGTCGATCCGCCGTTCGCTGTCGGCACCCGCAATGAACGGATCCGTTCGATATCGGCGCGTGCGGATTCCGGCAGCCGGATACGGATCGGGATGCGCCGCTCTCCGTCATTGAACTTGGCCACGTTGGCGTCGATGTCGCCGACCGTGGCGACACGGGCGATATTGGCGATCACATCGGAGGAGACACCCAGGCGCGCGGCCTCATCGGCCTTGGGGCGGATGATGATTTCGGGACCGATCGGCGGGCGGGTCGGGCGCGGATCGGCCAGTTCGCTGAGGCCACGCATCTGCCGCTCAAGCTGGAGACTGGCCGCCAGCAGGTTATCGGGATTGGAGCCGGTCAGAATCTGCTGGTAACCGGATCCACCCTCGGCACTCAGGAAGGTGAGCCGGGCGTCGGGAATCGCGCGCAATTGCTTGCGCAGGCGCGCCCGCATCTCGTCTCCCGTTGTCTTGCGGTCGGACCTCAGCAGGATGGTTGCCGTTCCGGTGCGCAGGTCGCCGCCGCCGCCGCCGAAGGAGCCGGGCCCAAAGTTGGAGACCGTCGAGCCGATCTGGATGAAGACGTCGTTGACTTCAGGCTGCTTGCGGAACAGCGCGTTCAGCTCTGCGGCGATTTCATTCATGTCGTCCACGGTCGCGCCCGGCGGCCCCTGGATGTTCACATAGGCAAAGTCCGGGTCGCCGGCGGGCTGGAAGCCCTGGGGCAGCAATGGCACCAGGGCCACCGAGCCAAAGAAGATCACGCCCCCGAAGATCGACGCCAGAATCCGGTGCGCCAGACACCACTCCAGGGCGTTGCGATAGAAGCCCTCGAACGGCTTCCTCGGCTGTGCGACAGCGCCCGCCTTCAGGAAATAGGCCGCCATGGGCGGGGTCACCAGGCGCGCCACCAATAGCGAGAAGAGCACGGCGACCGACACAGTCAGCCCGAACTCCTTGAAGAACTGGCCCGGGATGCCCGGCATGAAGCTGACCGGCGTGAACACCACCACGATCGCCATGGTGGTCGCCACCACCGCCAGCCCGATGGAGTCCGCGCCCTGGATCGCCGCGTCATAGGGTCGGGCGCCGCGAACGACGCGTTTCTCGATATTCTCGATCTCGACGATGGCGTCGTCGACCAGAATGCCCACCACAAGCGTCAGCGCCAGCAGCGTCACGATGTTCAGCGAGAACCCGGCAAGGCCCATGATCAGGAAGGTGGGGATCAGCGAAATCGGCATCGCGACCGCCGTGATCAGGGTCGCGCGCCAGTCCCTGAGGAAAAACAACACCACCAGCGCCGCCAGAATCATGCCTTCCAGCAGGACATTCTTGGTCGCCTGGAAGCTGGCCCGGGTTTCTTCTACCGCAGAGAAGATCTTCGAGAACTTGACGCCGGGGTTGGCTTTTTCGATCTCGGCCAGCTTCTTGATCACCGCATCTTCGGTGTCGACGTCGCTGGCTTCCTTGGTCTTGGACACCTGGAATCCAACCACCGGCCGGCCGTTGAGACGGGCGAAGCCACGCGCCTCCGAGGCGCCGTCGCCGATATCGGCCACGTCGGACAGCTTCACGAAACGCCCGCCGCCGGTCGGCACGGTGATCTCGCGAAGCTGGGCGACGGTCTTGACAGATCCGAGGACCCGAAGCGTTTGCTCGCGCCCGCCCACCGCGACCCGGCCGCCCGGGGCGTCAACCTGGAAACTGCGCAGGGCGTTGTTCACCTGGGCCGCCGTCAGGCCATTGGCCGCCAGCTTGTCGGGGTTGATCACGACGTTGATCTCGCGCGCCGAACCGCCCACGCGGCTGACCTGGGCCACGCCTTTGGCAGCCTGCAGCCCGCGGCTCAGGGTGTCGTCCACGAACCATGAGAGTTCGTCATCGCCCATGTTGGGCGCCGAGACCGCGTAGGTCAGGATGGGTGCGGACTCATCAATTTCCAGCTGATTGACGGTCGGCTCGTCGATGTCGCGCGGCAGCACGGCGCGCGCCTGGTCGATCTTGGAGCGGATCTCGTCGGTCTTCTTCTGCAGGTCCTCGCCCAGGTCGAACTGCATGGACGTGGTGGAGACGCCCTGGGTGACGCTGGACTGGATGGTCTTGATGCCGGAGACGCTGGCCACCGCATCCTCGACCGGACGCGTGATCTGGGTTTCCATCTCGCCCGGCGCTGCGCCGTTCTGGGTGATGGTGACGGCGACGACCGGGAACTGGATGTTCGGGTATTGCTTCACCGGCAGGCCGCTGTAGGCGATCAGCCCGGCCAGTACGAGGCCGATGAACAGCACCGTGACCGGAATCGGATTCCGGATCGACCAGGCTGATATCGGGAAGCCCTGGTCGCTCATTGTTTGGCCGCCGCAGCCTTGGGTGCGGGCCCGGGGGCGGCGCCTTCAACCGGCTTGACCAGATCGCCGTCGAGCATCAGGGCGGCGGCATTGGCCACCACCCGCGATCCGGCGGGCGGCCCCTTGACGATCTGCACCAGACCGGAGCCGCGCTGGCCGGCCTGGATCAGCACCCGCTTCACACGATTGTTGGCGCCCAGCACCATCAGACTGGCCCCGTCAGCGTCGTAGCGGATCGCCGTCTCGGGCACGGTCAGGACCACGCTGCTGGCATCCGTGAACACGGCGCGAGCAAAGCCGCCGACCCGAACGTCCTGGCGTACTGGCAGCAGCACCCGCACCCGACCCAACCGGGTCTGCGGGTTGATCTGCGGGCTGATCAGCCGCACCTGACCCTGCACATTGGCGCCGCTGGGCAGGGTTACCGTGGCGGACTGCCCCGGGCGAACACGGGCCAGGTCGTCTTCGCTGAGGTCAGCGGCCAGTTCGACCTGACCGTCGCGCGCCATCCGGAACCAGGGGTTGGCGCCGCCGGCAGAAAGGTCGCCGGGTCGCACATTCCGTTCGAGGATCAATCCTGACACAGGCGCCGTGACAGCAAGTTTGGCCGAGCGTGTCTTCAGGTCGCTGAAATTGGCGGCCTGTGCGCGGGCCTGTGCGCGGGCCGCCCGGGCCTGCAGACGGCGTTGCTCGATCTGTTCCTGCGACAGCACGCCCTGTCCGTCCAGATCGCGGACGCGATTGGCCTGATCCTCGGCCTGCAGGGCGTTGGCCTCGGCTTGGGCGGCGATGGCTTCCGCCTGCGCCACCTGGGAGGAGATCAAGGTCGGGTCGAGTTGCACCAGGGTTTGCCCCGCGCGAACATAGTCACCCACATCGGCCAGGACCCGTGCGACCCGGTAGCCGTTGACCTCCGGCAAAACGGCGGCCTCCTCGCGGGCGATCATGTCGCCTGAGGCCGCCAGGGCGCCCGTGATCGGTCGAGCCTCGACCGTCACGATACGGACCGCGCGCGCCTGATCGGCCTCGGTCTGCTTGGCGGGCTCGGCTTTCTGGCAGGCGGCGAGCGCCAGCAGGGCCAGGATCGATAGAGAGGTTCTGATGGGATGCATGCGGCTTTGTCTCATCGGGCCCTGGCGTAGGACTGGGGCGCCCAGCCTCCGCCCAGCGCCTTGTAGGCTTGCACGGAGCGCCGGAGCGCCTGGACCTGGGCGGCGGTCAGCTGGGCGCGGACGGCGCGCCAGGAACGTTCAGCCGACAGTGTGGTGGAAAGGTCTGTGAGACCGCGGCTGTAGCCGGCGGCGGAGGCCTGATAGGCGCGCGCCGCGCGGGTTTCACCGTCGGTCAGCAGGACGACGCGCCGGCGGTCGGCCTCGAGGCTGACCAGGGCGCTCTCGGACTCCTGAAACGCTGTCTGCACGGACTTTTCGTAGGCGGTTACGGCCTGTTCCGTACGCGCGTTGCTAACCTTCAGTTCGGTCATCAGACGCGGAATGGACAGAACCGGCTGGGAGATGGAGCCGCCGATCGACCAGTTCTGGGATTCGGACGAGAAATTGGGCTGGACGATCTTCGACCACCCGATTCCCGGGGACAGGGTGAAGGTCGGGAAGAACGCGAGCGCGGCCAGTTGCTCCTGGCCGACCGCCGACCGGAGGCGCTGCTGGGCCTGGCGGACATCCGGACGTCGCTGGAGCAGGTCGCTGGGGATCAGGACCGGGACAGCCGGCGCCTCGCCGACGACGGGAGGGGCGGCCACGTTCACCGTCGGCTCGACCGTTCGCCCGGCAAGGATCAGGATGGCGCGCTTCTGGATCTGGAGCTGGGCTTCCAGGCCCGCCACCTGGGCCTGCGCCTGGGCCAGGTCTCCGGCGACCCGATCTGGCTCTGTCGAGGCTGCCAGCCCGACGGCTGCGCGTTTGCTGGCCACCTCGTAAAGCTGCGTCTGGATTCGCGCGGTTTCCTGCGCGTCGGCCAGCTGGATCGCCAGGCCGCGCGCCTGGAAATAGGCGTCAGCGGTCTGGGCCGCGATTCCGGCGCGGGCGGCCTCATAGGCAAACCGGACCGTGTCGACCTCGGCGTTGGCCGACTTGCCGGCCGCAAAGGCGCGGCCGAAGGGATCGATTTCCCAGCTGACGTTGAAGTTCGCCGAATAGTTCTCCGACGTGCCATCGTTCGTGAACCCGGGGATGTTGGCCCGTGTGCCGGACAATTGCTCGGTCGTGGTCTCGCGACCGCCGGCCGTGGCGCTGCCCGTGGGCAGGTACTGCAGGATAGCGCTGGTCCGCTGGGCCTTCACTTCGTCCAGGCGGGATCTCGCCGTGCGGATGTCCGGATTGCGGACCAGGGCCTGCTCGATCAGGGTGGTCAGCTCGGGATCGTTGAAGGCGGTCCACCAGGTGTCGAGCGCGATGGATCCCGCCGGCGCGGCGGGCGTTTCGTAAGCCGTCGGCAGGGCCAGATCAGCCTTGCGCGGCGTCACGCACCCGGCCAGCGCCAGGGCGGCCAGCGACACAGAGGCGATAGTGGCAAGTCGCATTCGGTTATCGTTCACGCGGCTGGTCAACAGAGAGCGGCGCGCAAAGCGCCGGTGCATCGCGCATTCTGTGCGTATCCCCACAGGGTCTCTTCGGACCCTTGCAAATCGGCATTTGCCGGAAACTCCGTATGATGTAAAGTGTTTTATATGTGATGTTCAGAGGTGACATGACTTCGGATTCCACCGACCGCGGCGACCCCCAACGGAGTCTTGAACGGCTCTGGGGCCGGCAGGAGCCGGGACGGCGCGGGCCGAAGCAAAGCCTGTCGACCGCCGAGGTCGTCGATACGGCTATCGCGCTGGCGGACAAACAGGGCGTGCAGGCCCTGTCCATGCGCAAGGTGGCCGAAGCCGTGGGGGTGTCCCCCATGTCTCTCTATACCTACGTGCCCTCCAAGGCCGAGCTTCTGGACCTGATGTTCGACCGAGTGCTGGGCGACACCGCAGACCCCGACGAAACGGTGATCGGGTGGCGTCAGCAACTGGCGTTCATGGCGCGCGAAAGATGGACGCTCAGTGAGCGCCATCCCTGGCTGCTGGATCTGGCGACCCACAGGCCGCCGCTCGGGCCCAACATGATGCAAAAGGCGCTGGCGATGCTGAGCGCAGTGGTGACCATGGGTTTGACGCCTCAGGAGACGGGCCTGGCCGCCGATCTGTTGCAGGACTACATCACCGGCGCCCTGCGTTCAGCGCGGGAGGCGCGCGAGGCCGAACAAGTAACCGGGCTCACTGATGAACAGTGGTTTTCCATCGTCTGGCCGGCGCTGGAGAAAAACCTGGACCAGCAGCACCTGCATACCATCAGCCAGATCAGCGAAGGGCGCCGCGAACAAAGGCGCTCACCCGACGAGCGAACGGAAAGATTCGAGTTCGGTCTGCAGCGCGTGCTGGATGGGCTTGAGGCCTTTGTTCAGAGACGCCAGGCGACGACCTGACGAACGGCCTCGTCGCCCCGTCGTCAGGCTGGGCGCAGCCGATAGTGGCTGACGCCCCATTCTGTGCCGCCGCGGTGGCCGAACAGTCCCGCGGTCGCCAGGAAGAACAGCCGCCAGCGTCGATGCCAGAGCGTGGCGTCCTTGCCGTAGACGGTCTCCAGAACCGGGCGGATCTTCGCGAGATTGCTGTCGTAGAGTTCAAGCCAGTGGAGCGCTGTCTTCTGATAATGGCTGCCGCTCCAGCGCCAGTCCTGCTCCAGCACAAAGAGGTCCGGGAACTGGGCGATCAATCCGTGGCTGGGCATCACCCCGCCGGAGAAGAAGTACTTGCCGATCCAGTCGGCCTCATCGTTCAGGTCGAAGCGATACGGCGCGGTCTTGTGGGTGAACACGTGGATGAACAGCCGCCCATCCGGCTTGAGCCAGGTCTTCACCCGGCTCAGCAGGGCACGCCAGTTGGCCATGTGCTCGAACATTTCCACCGAAACCACGCGGTCGAAGGCGCCGGGCGCCTCGAAGTCGTTCATGTCGCAGGTGATGATCTCGAGGTTCGTCAGGCCCCGTTCGGCGGCGCGCGCCAGGATGAATTCGCGCTGGCTGGCGGAATTGGAAACACCGGTGATGCGGGCCTTGGGATAGGTCTTGGCCATCCAGAGCGACAATGAGCCCCAGCCGCAGCCCAACTCCAGGATCTGCTGGCCGTCTTGCAGGTCGGCATGTTCGGCGGTCTCGCGCAGGCCCTGCTCCTCGGCCTGGGCCAGGGTGTCGCCGGGATTGAGGTACAGGGCGCTGGAATACTTCAGTTGCGGGCCCAGGCAGTTCAGGAAGAACTCGGCTGGCAGTTCGTAGTGCTGGGCGTTGGCGGCGTCAGCGTGCTCGGCGATCGGCCGCTCGGCCATTTCGCGCGCAAAGGCCGCCTCCGTGCCTGGGCCGGCCCCGACCAGCTGGCGGCGCGCATTGGCGACCAGCAGGGTGATGGCGGTCCTGCGAATGACATCGGGAAGCGGCGCGCCCTCAAAGGCGTCGATGGTGGCGGCGATCAGGCTCATGCGGGAGAAGACTCGACAACTCGGGTTGAGGCTCGCGCTTAGCGCGCCTTGGGCGGGAAGGGGAAGAACACACTCACGCGCTGCTGATACGCGCGGAACAGGTCACCCCGTGATTTCAGCATCGTCTGCTCCAGCAGCGGTACACCCGACACGTACCGCAGCAGGCCGTACATGACGATCGGCGCGGTCAGGCTGAGCCAGGTGACAGGCTGCGTCGGGACCAGAGCCATGGCTGGATAGGCCATCCAGCCCAGCCACTGGAAAAAGTAGTTCGGATGCCGCGACCAGGCCCACAGGCCGCGATCCATCACCTGGCCCTTGTTGTCGGGGCTGGCGCGAAATCCCTTCATCTGGTTGTCGGAAACCGTCTCACCGACAATCGCGATCAGAAAGATCGCGACGCCGAGCGCATCGCGCAGGCCAAGCGCCGCCTCGGGCCGGTGGGCGGCCAGCACCACGGAGATCGCCAGCAGGGCCGTCGCCGGCGCCTGCGGCAGGGTCACGAACAGCATCCGGAACGGGTAGGTCCTGGGGTCGCCGTCGCGGAACGCGGCATAGCGAATATCCTCAGGGTGGCCCGCGACACGCGGCGTCAGATAAAGCCCCAGCCTGACACCCCAGATCAGCATGAACGCCGCCACCAGCCACTGGCGAGGTTCCGGCGCCGCGTCGCCGACAGGAAAGAGCGCCGCCGCGGCCAGGACGGAGCCGGTGCCCCAGGTCCAGAACACGTCCGTCCAGCCGCCATTGCGCCGCGCCATTCCGAAAGCCCACGCCGACAGCATCACACCCAGCATCGCCGCCAGCACACCCGGAACCATCACCAACAGCATCGGACACTCCTGTTGCAGCCATACGACCACGTCCCGGGTGCGGACGCATCCAGGACTGTGATCCGGCCGTAGGCTTTGCTAAGCAGAAGCGCGTGGGGATCGCACGTACTTTGCGCTCTCACAGATAGGGATTACCTGGCGTGGAAACGAGTTCGAACCTGCGGTTGAATGTGGCCGTCATTGGCGCGGGAATTGCCGGTCTCTCCACCGCCTGGCTGCTGTCTGGCCAACATCAGGTGACGCTCTTCGAGGCAGATCCACGCCTGGGCGGCCACGCGCACACCGCCGATGCGCCCGGCCACCATGGAACTGTGCCGGTCGACACCGGGTTCATCGTCTACAACGAGGGCAACTACCCCAATTTCACAGCCCTGCTGGATCATCTGGACGTGCCCAGCCTCAACGCTGACATGTCCCTCAGCGTCTCGCTGGATGACGGGGCGTTCGAGTACTCCAGCTTTGGTCTTGGCGGCGTCTTCGCCCAGAAACGCAATCTGCTGTCGCCCCGGTTCTGGCGGCTCCTGCTGGATATCTCGCGGTTCTTCCGTACGGCGCCGCGCGACGTCGCCGAACTGGAGCGCAACGCCACGCCGCTGGACGACTATCTGAAGGCCAAGGGCTATGGCCCGGCGTTCCGGGACGACCATCTGCTGCCGCAAGCCGCCGCCATCTGGTCGACCCCGCTTGACCAGATCGGCAGTTACCCCGCCGCGTCGTTGATCCGGTTTTTCCAGAACCACGGCATGATGACCATCACCGGCCGCGGGCTGTGGCGCACGGTGGCGGGCGGCTCGCGGGCCTATGTGACCCGGCTGGCGGAGGCCTTCCAGGGCGAGGTGCGCAAGGGCGTGCGCGTGGCCGGCGTCCACCGCGACGCCAACGGTGTGGAGTTGCGCCTGGCCGGCGGCTCGCGGGAACGGTTCGACCATGTGGTGATCGCCACCCATGGCGACGCCGCGCTGGGCCTGCTGGATGATCCGACACCTGACGAGAAACGCCTGCTGAGCGCATTCAGATACAGCCGCAACCTGATCGCCCTGCACACGGACACCGTACTCATGCCCAGGCGCCGGGCGGCCTGGACCAGTTGGAACCACATCGGAATGCGCAGCGCGCCGGGCGAAGGGTCGGTGACCTACTGGATGACGCGCTTGCAGAGCCTGCAGGGTGCGCCGGACCTGTTCGCCACTCTAAACCCCAACAAGGAAATCGCCGCCGACAAGCTGATCAAGACCGAGGTTTACGAGCATCCCCTGTTTGACGCCGGCGCCATCGCCGCCCAGCAGGAATTCTGGGATATCCAGGGCGCCCGGCGGACCTGGTTCTGCGGCTCCTACCTGGGGCACGGCTTCCACGAGGATGCGCTGCAGTCGGGCCTTGCGGTGGCCGAACAGCTTGGCGGCGTGCGTCGCCCCTGGACCGTCGAGAATGAAAGCAGCCGCATCCATGTGCGGCCGCCCCCGCAGGCGGAGGCGGCGGCCTGATGTTCGCTTCCGGGCTCTATGCCGGGGTGGTGAGCCATACCCGGCTGAAGCCACGACGCCACGCGCTAGGCTATCGCATCTTCATGTTGCTGCTGGATCTGGACGAACTGGAAGCGCTGGACCGGAGCCTGAAGCTGTTTTCGCTGAGGCGCTTCAATCTGGTGGGATTCAATCCCGCCCGGCACGGCGATGGCTCGTCCACACCGCTCAAGGCCCAGGTCGAGGCGCAACTGGCCGCGGCAGGTATCCCGCATGGCGGAAGCATCCGGATGCTGGCCATGCCGACCATTCTGGGGATGGGGTTCAACCCGATCACGGTGTTCTTCTGTCACCGCCCGGACGGGGCGTTGAGTGCGATCCTGTACGAGGTCAACAATACCTTCGGCGAACGTCACAGCTATCTGATCCCTGCGAACGACGCGCCGGTGGTGAAGCAGGCCTGCGAAAAGGGCTTCTACGTCTCGCCGTTCATGGACATGGACTTGAGCTATGCCTTCCGGGTGCGCCCGCCAGGCGAGCAGGTGCAGGTCTTGGTGGACGTGGATGACGCCGAGGGCCGGGTGCTGTCCACGGGATTTGTGGCGACGCGACAGGAGCTCACCGACCGGGCGCTGGCCCGCGCCTGGCTTACCCATCCATTGATGACGCTGGGCGTGGTGGGCGCCATCCACTGGGAGGCGCTCTGGATCTGGCTCAAGGGCGAGAAGGTGCGGCGCCGGCCGGCGAAACCGGCGTGGCCGGTGACGGTGGTGACCCCGGCGTCGCTGGCGGCCTGAAGCTGGCGACGAGACCTTCCATCGGCGCCTGGCTCACCTGAATGGTTCCCCCTCGCGGACGATCCAGATCCAGAATGAGGGTGAGCGCCAGGGTGAGCAGCAGGAACATCAGCGCCGAGACCGGCCGATGGCTTCGACTGGAGCCGCTCAGCGCAAACCCCACGACCCCTGCCGCGACGACGGCATAGACAAACAGGACAACGGCGACGGTCGCCGGCAGTCTGGCGGCATGGGCCGCTTCGCGCTCGCCGCCGATATCGATGGTTTCGTTGATGGCGCTGACTACCAGGGCCGCCAGGGGTGTGGTCCGTATCGGCGCCACCCCGGCCAGGGCATCGGCCTGGAGCCGTTCGCGCAGGACTTCAGACTTTGCGGCGAGTTGCGGCTTCCGGGCGGCGTCCGCCTGGCCGTAGAGCAGACGGGTCCGTGCATAGTCGCGCAGCAGGGCGGACAGCGCCGGCCCGGCCGGCGCCTCGAGCAACTGGACACGCATCTCGGCGGTGCCGATCGCATTGGCTTCCGACACCACCAGAGTGCGCCGCGTCTCATAGCGGTCCAGCGCCATGCCAAAGGTGAAACCGATCAGCAGAGCCAGCAGCCCGAACACGCCGGAGAGGATGTATCCGTGCGCCGCGTCACGATGCGGATCGTCCGCTGATCGCGAGCCCAGTCTGACCCCGAACTCCCAGGCCCCCATCAGACCTGCAAAACTCAGGAGGCCGATCAGGCCCAGCGGCCAGGTGTTCAGTATTGCGTCCATATTCGGTTTCGGCCCCCAACGCGCCCCGGTACTATCCCGCGCTCGCGGCTGGCGCGTCGGCCTTCCGGAACACCCAGATGTCGCCGTCGCCGTGCAGGTCGATCGGGGGACGATCCAGGACGAACCCCGCCTCCGTGGCGAAGATGACCGGGTCCTGCATATAGAGGATCAGGCGCTCGGAGGAGCGTTGCAGCTCCGCGCCCGAATCGTCCGCCACCGTGTAATCCAGCACCTGATCCAGCCGGTTGATGCCGTCGCGGAACTGTCGTTCCCGCACATAGAGGCGCAGACGGCGTCCGTCCTGCAGCGGCAGATCCTTCACCATCGCGCGAGGGTCAATGGGCCCGAGGCTGCGCATCAACTCCAGCCTGGGCAGATGGACGGCGAATAGTCCGCCGCCCTCCAGATGGCGCGCCGCGTTGCGAAAGCCGTTTCGCCAGGCTGCGCCCGCAGGGACATGCGCCAGCGTGTGATAGGGGCAGATTGCCAGATCGAAAGTCTGTTTCAGATCCACAGACGTGAGGTCGCCCAGACGCAGCGAGATCCTGGCCGCCACCTCGGGCTCCAGGTCCTCGACGTGGCGCTTCGCCTGCGCCAGCATGGCGGCGGCGATATCCACGCCGGTGATCGTGAAACCCCGTCGCGCCAGATTGCAGGTCAGCCGCCCGGTGCCTGCGCCCAGCTCAAGGATCGTGGCGCCGGGTTCAGCCAGGCCGGCATAGATCTCCTCGTCGCCGCGCAGACGCAGGTCAGCGGCGGTGATCAGGTCGTAGTAGGCGGCGCTCAGCGCGCCGTCGCCATAGTAGGACCTCGTCTTCGCCATCGTTTGTTTGTGCCCGCACCGTTGCGCCAGATCAATGCGGGGTCCACATATCCGCCAGACTAACAGGGGAGAGCCCATGACCAACCTGACCCGGAACCTCAAGCGCCTGGCGCTGGTGATGCTGCTGCCGCTGGCGCTCGGCGCCTGCGGGATCAACGCGATCCCCACCAAGGAAGAGAAGGCCAAGGCCCAGTGGGCCGAGGTCCAGAACCAGTATCAGCGCCGTAGCGATCTGATCCCCAACCTTGTCGCCACCGTGAAGGGTTACGCAGCCCAGGAGAGCTCGGTCCTGATCGGGGTTTCTGAAGCCCGCGCCGGCGCCATGCAGGTGAAGTCCGACGCCAGCATCACCACCGATCCGGCGGCGTTCCGGCGCTATGCAGCAGCGCAGAACAGCCTTTCGCTGGCCCTGGCGCCGATGCGGGTGCTGCAGGAGAATTATCCCGATCTGAAGTCGAACACGAACTTCATGGCGCTGCAAAGCCAGCTGGAAGGCACCGAGAACCGCATCGCCATCTCGCGCCGTGACTACAACGAGGCGGTGCGTGATCTGAACACCACGCTGCGGACGTTCCCTCAGGTGATCTGGGCCAAGACCATGTACGCCTCGTCGAAACCCATGGAGCTGTTCCAGGCCACGGCCTCGGCCCAGTCCGCGCCCGGCGTAGACTTCGCACCGGCCGGCGCGGCGCCTGGCTCAGCGCCGCCTGAACCCGCAAAGCCGTGACGGCGATGGCAGGCGCGCAGGGCCTGGTCCTCGCGTTCCTGATCCTTCTGTTCCCGGCGATCTCCTTTGCCGCGCCGACCTTCCCGCCGCTGACCGGGCGTGTGGTCGACAACGCCCAGCTCCTGTCGCCACAGACCGAAGCGAAGCTGACCGGCGAGCTTGCGGCCCTGGAACAGAAGACCGGCCGCCAGCTGGTGGTCGCCACCCTGCCAACCCTTCAGGGCTATGAGATCGAGGACTACGGCTATCAGTTGCTCCGCACCTGGGGCATCGGCCGAAAGGCCGAGAACGATGGCGTGATCCTGATCGTGGCGCCCAATGAAAAGGCTGTCCGCGTAGAGGTCGGCTATGGCCTCGAGCCGGTGCTGACGGACGCACTGTCGAGCGTGATCATCCACCGCGCCCTGTTGCCGGCTTTCCGCGAAGGCCGGTTTGAGGACGGCGTCGTCGCCGGGACCGAGGCGTTGGTGAAGCAGCTGGAACTTCCGGACCCGGAAGCCCGGGCCCTTGTCGCTCAGGCGGCTGCGCAGGGCGCATCGCAAGCAATGCCCCGGGGCTCGGGCATTGCCCTGCTCGTCGCGATGGTCGTTGTGTTCCTGATCCTGAGCGTCTTGATGCGCGTCTTCGGCGTGCGGCGGACTGGCGTAGGCCTCTGGTGGCTGGCCTCGGTCCTGATGTCCAGCGCGGGACGTGGCGGCGGCGGCGGCGGGTTCTCCGGTCGCGGCGGATCGGGCGGCGGCGGCGGCGCGTCGGGACGCTGGTAGGATGAAAACTGATCGTCTCACACCTGCGGATCTGTCGGCGATTGAAGCGGCCGTGCGCGAGGCCGAGACCCGGACGTCCGGAGAGATCTACTGCGTCGTCGCCGAGGACAGCTCGGACTATCACGCCACCCCCATCGCCTGGGGCGCGGGCGTGGCGTTGCTGGCGCCGGCGATCCTGCTGGCCATGGGCCTCCAGGTCAGCGCGCCGGATACGCTTTCCATGGGCGGCTGGACCGCATCCCAGGTCGAGGATGTCGGCGAGGCTGCGGCCCGGGCCGCTCTGATCGGGACCCTCGTGCTCCAGGCCTTCCTGTTTGTCGCGACCGTCTTGCTGGTCTCGATCCGGCCCATTCGCCGCGCCCTGACCCCGCCCGGTATGAAACGAAGCCAGGTGCGCCAGCGGGCCGAGGAGCAGTTCCTCGCCAGGAACCTGCACACCACGCGCGAGCGCACCGGCGTTCTGATCTATGTGTCCTTCGCCGAGCGGATGGCGGAGTTGATCGCCGACGAGACCATCCACGCCCAGGTCGCCGAGCGCACCTGGGACATCGCCATGGCGGCGCTGATCGAGGGGCTCAGGCGCGGCGACGCCGTCGGCGGCTTCCGCGCCGCCATCGGCCAGTGCGCCGACGTCCTGCAGCATGGCTTCCCCGCGCGGCCTGATGACAACCCCAATGAGCTTTCTGACGCGGTTGTGGTGTTGCCGCCGGCCTAGCTGTCGCTGCACCGCATGTTCTTTTTCGACTGGACACGCAGAGCCGCTTTGCGGCGCCCCGATCGCGCGTTACCATCTCCTCAAAATCGGGAGATGAACGGGCCATGGCCTATACTCTGAACGTCAACGGCAAGGCGCTCAGCGCCGATGTGGACGGTGACACGCCGTTGCTGTGGACCCTGCGCGACACGCTGGGAATTCTGGGCCCGAAATTCGGATGCGGGGTCGCCGCCTGCGGGGCCTGTACGGTCCACGTTGACGGCCAACCGATGCGCTCCTGCCAGATCCCGACCGAGAGCGTCGGCAAGGCAAAGATCAGCACCATCGAAGGGATGAGCACCCACGCCATTGGCAAGAGGGTGCAGGCGGCCTGGATGGAGCTGGACGTGGCCCAGTGCGGTTACTGCCAGCCAGGCCAGATCATGTCGGCGACGGCGCTCTTGTCAAAGACGCCAAAGCCCACCGACGCCCAGATCGACGAGGCCATGAACGGCAACATCTGTCGTTGTGCGACCTACACGCGGATCCGCGCCGCCATCAAGCGCGCCTCCGGCCAGAAGGAGGCCTGAGCCATGACCTATCATGACGTGAAGGCGAACCGCCGCGAGATCCTGGCCTCGGTCAGCGCCGCCGGCCTGACCCTGTCGTTCGCTGTGGCGCCCAAGGCCGGCGCCCAGGGTGCGGGCGTGACGCCTCTCAATGCCTATGTGCGGGTGGCGCCCAGTGGCGTCGTCACCATCATGGCCAAGAACCCCGAGCTCGGCCAGGGCGTCAAGACGATGCTGCCCATGTTGATCGCCGAGGAACTGGACGTGGCGTGGGAGAACGTCCGGGTCGAACAGGCGTTGAGCGATCCCAAGACGTTTGGCCGCCAGTTCGCCGGCGGCAGCATGGCCACGCCGCTGCATTGGGAAGAACTGCGCCGGGTCGGCGCTGTGGCGCGCGCCATGTTGATCCAGGCCGCGGCGCTAGCCTGGAACTGCCCCCCCGGAGAATGCTCAACAACGCCGGGCAACGTGCTTCACAAGGCGTCCGGCAAGTCGCGGACCTACGGCTCGCTGGCGCTGGCCTGCGCCACGATCACCCCGCCCGACCCCAGGTCGCTGACGCTCAAGGATCCCAAGACCTACCGGATCATTGGCAAGGCGACCCCGCAGTACGATGTGGCGAAGATCGTCACCGGTCAGCCGCTGTTCGGCATCGATGTGGTGCGGCCCGGCATGCTGTTCGCCACCTACCAGAAGGCCGGCGTGTTCGGCGCCAAGGTGGCCAGCGCCGATGTGAGCGGCGCCCTGGCGGTGAAAGGCGTGCGCAAGGCCTTCGTGGTGGAAGGGACGGCCGACGCCATGTCGCCCCCCGGTTCGCTTGGCCAGGGCCTGCTGCCCGGCGTGGCGGTTGTGGCGGACACCTGGTGGGCTGCCAACAAGGGTCGAAACAAGCTCAACATCACCTGGGCCGATCACCCGACCTCCAGCCAGTCCAGCACGGGCTTTGCCGCCCAGGCGAAGGCGCTGTCGGCGGGCAAGGGGCAGCGTACAACCCGCAACGATGGTGACGTCGACGCCGCCCTGGCCAGTGCGGCCAAGACCGTCGAGGCGACCTATTTCTACCCCTATCTCAGCCACGCAAACATGGAGCCTCAGAACTGCACGGCCGAGTTCAAGGACGGCAAGCTCGAGATCTGGGCGCCAACCCAGAACCCGGAACCGGGCCGCCAGCTCTGCGCGCGGACGCTCGGCATGAAGCCCGAGGACATTACGGTTCACATGGTGCGGGCCGGCGGCGGCTTCGGTCGGCGCCTGGCCAACGACTACATGGTCGAGGCCGCCTGGATCGCGCGGGAGACCGGCGCGCCGGTCAAGCTCCTGTGGACCCGCGAAGACGACATGCAGCATGACCACTATCGTCCGGCAGGCTTCCACACCTTCCGCGGCGGGGTTGATGCGTCGGGCAATCTAGTGGCCCTGCACGATCATTTCGTGACCTTCGGCAACGGCACAGCGGCCTCAAACAGCGCGGGCATGGCGGCGGCGGAGTATCCCGCCCAGTTCGTGCCCAACCTGCGCTACGAGATCAGCATGATGCCGTCCGGCATTCCGACCGGTCCCCTGCGGGCGCCGGGCTCGAATGCGCTGGCCTTCGTGTTCCAGTCCTTCATCGATGAGCTGGCCCATACGGCCAAGGCCGATCCGCTCGCCTTCCAGATCAAGCTGCTGGGCGACAAGCCCGTGGTCGGCACGGCGCCGGCATCCTATGGTGCGGGCCGTATGGTCGGCGTTCTGAAGGCCGTTGGTGAAATGTCCGGCTGGGCGGGTCGCGGCAAGCTGCCCAAGGGCGAGGGCATGGGCGTGGCCTGTTACTACAGCCATATGGGCTACTTCGCCGAGGTGGCGCATGTGGCTGTGGCGCCGGATGGCGCCATCAAGGTCAAGAAGGTCTGGGTGGCCGCCGACGTGGGCCGCCAGATCATCAATCCGCACGGCGCGCTGAACCAGGTCCAGGGCTCGGTGCTGGACGGCCTGTCCGAGGCGCTGCACCAGCAGATCACCATCGATGCCGGTCGGGTGGAGCAGAACAACTTCACTGACTATCAGCTGATGCGGATCTCCGAGGCGCCGCCCGTGGAGGTGAAGTTCGTGATCACCGACTTCCCGCCGACGGGACTGGGCGAACCGGCCCTGCCGCCGGCGATTCCGGCCCTGACCAACGCCATCTTCGCGGCTACCGGCAAGCGCATCCGCAGCCTGCCGATACAAACGGATATGCTGAAGGCCTGAACCTCCGGGTTCAGGCTCCCGGATAGAGGATGATCTGGGGGCGCCGGAAAGCTGTCATCAGCTTTCCGGTGGCCTGTTTGGAATCTTCGATGGTGGCGCCGTCGCCGGCATCGGCTCTGTTGCAGGTCCGAAGACGCTTCCCTTGGACAGGCCGCGCGCAATTGTCGCCAAAGGCGCTTGGCGTCGGCCGCCGCATGCGCATGATGGCCCAACGGCGCCTTGAGGCCGAGGGGATGAAACCAGTGAAGACGCTTCTGATCGCCAACCGTGGCGAAATCGCCGTGCGGATTGCGCGGACCGCCGCCGAGTTGGGGATCGTCACGATGGCGGTCTATTCCGAGGACGACGCCGCCTCGCTACATACCCGCAAGACCGACACTGCAGTGGGCCTCAAGGGCTCCGGTCCGGCGGCCTATCTCGATATTGATCAGGTGGTGTCTGCGGCTCTGGCCAGCGGCGCCGACGCGGTGCATCCAGGCTATGGCTTCCTGAGCGAGAACGCTGCGTTTGCGCGAGCCTGCGCCGTGGCCGGCCTCACCTTCGTCGGCCCCACGCCCGAGACGCTGGAACTGTTTGGCGACAAGGGCAGGGCGCGGGCGCTGGCGCAGCAGTGCCGGGTTCCGGTGCTGGCCGGGACCGATGGTCCGACAACTCTGGAGGCCGCGAAGGCCTTTCTCGCCGCCCATGGGCCCGTGATGGTCAAGGCGGTGGCCGGCGGTGGCGGGCGAGGCATGCGGCCAGCCACCACCCTGGCCGAGTTGGAACAGGCCTTTGAGCGGTGTGCGTCCGAGGCGCTTTCGGCCTTCGGCAACGGCGACCTCTATGTCGAACGATTTCTGGCCCGCGCCCGCCACATCGAGGTGCAGATCATCGGTGATGGCGCCATGGTCAGCCATCTCTATGACCGCGAGTGTTCGCTGCAGCGCCAACGCCAGAAGGTGGTGGAGGTCGCCCCCGCCGATACGGTGCCGCTCGCCGTCCGTCAGCGGCTGTTCGATCACGCCGTCGCGCTGGGCCAGGCTGCGGGCTATCGCAGCCTGGGGACCATGGAGTTCCTGGTCGATGGCGAAGACCTGGTCTTCATCGAGGGCAATGCGCGGCTACAGGTCGAACACACCGTCACCGAGGAAATCCTCGGCCTGGACCTGGTGGCCCTGCAACTCCGGATCGCGTCCGGCGCCACGCTGCCGGACCTGGCCCTGACGCAGGCCGAGACGCCGAAGCCGCGCGGACATGCCGTACAGGTCCGCATCAATCTGGAAACCATGGCCGCCGATGGATCGGCCAGGCCGGCCGGCGGCCAGTTGAGCGCCTTCGAACCGCCCGCCGGTCCAGGGGTTCGGGTGGATGGGTTCGGCTACGCCGGCTATCGCACCAGCGCCCGCTTTGACAGTCTGCTGGCCAAGCTGATCGTTCACGCGGGGATGGGCGGATTGTCGGCCGCCGTGGCCAAGGCCTACCGCGCGCTGTCGGAGTTCCGCCTGGAGGGTTCGGCCAGCAACATCGGCTTCCTGCAGACCCTGCTGGCCCATCCGGCGGTGTCTGCCGGTGAGGTCCACACCCGCTTCATCGAGGAGCACATGGCCGAGCTGGCCGTGACGCCGGACGCCCACCGCCGCCTCTACTTCGACGCCGCGCCTTCAGGCGCCAGGGCCGCTCCGAAACGGGCGGGCTATCAGATCGATGCGGTCGATCCGCTAGCCGTGCTGGCGCTGGGGAAGGAAACCGTCGAAGTCGCCGAGATCGACGACGCGCCGGATGGCCCGGAAGGAACCCGGCCGCTACGCGCGCCTCTTCAGGGCACGGTGATCAGCGTTTCGGTCGCGGTCGGCGACACCGTCCGCGCGGGCCAGCCGCTGATGATCATGGAGGCCATGAAAATGGAGCACGTGATCACAGCCGAGGTTTCGGGGATTGTCCGCCAGGTCAGCGTCGAGGCGGGCGACACCGTGTTTGACGACCATCCGCTGGCCTTCATCGAGGAAACCGGGATCGAGGGTGGCGACGAGGTCGCTGCCGAGGCGATCGACCTCGATTTCATCCGGCCCGATCTGGCCGAGGTGCTGGACCGCCATCGTCGCACCCTGGATGAGGCGCGACCCGAGGCGGTGGCCCGGCGTCGCAAGACGAAGCAACGGACAGCGCGGGAGAACGTCGCCGATCTGGTGGATCCCGGCAGCTTCGTCGAGTACGGCCCGCTGGTGGTGGCGGCCCGACGGCGGCGCAACACCCTGGAAGAGCTGATCGACACTACCCCGGCTGACGGCATGATCATGGGCCTGGCCCAGGTCAACGGCGCACTGTTCCCCGAGGACAAGGCCCGCTGCGCCGTGATGAGCTATGACTATACCGTGCTGGCCGGCACCCAGGGCGGCAACAACCACTGGAAGCTCGATCGCATGGCCGAGCTGGCCGAGAAGTGGCGGCTGCCGGTGGTGTTCTTCACCGAGGGCGGCGGCGGACGGCCGGGGGACACCGAGGGCGGCGGCTTTACGCGCGGCTTTGAATTCTGGGGGCGACTGTCAGGGGCGGTGCCGCTGGTGGGGGTGAATTCCGGCCGCTGTTTCGCGGGCAACGCCGCGATCCTTGGCTGTTGTGATGTGATCATCGCGACGAAGGACTCCGCGCTGGGTATGGGCGGTCCGGCAATGGTGGAGGGCGGGGGCCTGGGCGTGTTCCGGCCCGAGGAAATCGGTCCCATCAAGGTGATGCAGGAAAACGGCACCATCGACGTTTTGGTGGAAGACGAGGAAGAGGCCGTCCATGTCGCGAAGAAGTATCTCTCGTATTTCCAGGGTCCGCTCAGCGACTGGTCCTGCGCCGACCAGCGCCTGCTGCGCCGCGCGATCCCGGAGAACCGCCTGCGCGTCTACGATATCCGCAAGGTCATCGAGCTGATCGCCGACAAGGACAGCGTGCTGGAGCTGCGCCCGAAATTCGGCCTGGCCATGGTCACCGCCTTCATCCGGATCGAAGGCCGCCCGGTGGGCGTGTTCGCCAACAACCCGATGCATCTGGGCGGCGCCATCGACAGTGACGCCTCCGACAAGGCCGCCCGCTTCCTGCAGCTTTGCGAGGCGTTCGACATTCCGGTGGTGTCGCTCTCGGACACGCCCGGCAACATGGTGGGCCCGGAAGCCGAGAAGACCGGCCTGATCCGCCACTGTTCACGGCTGTTCGTCATCGGCGCCAACCTGACCATTCCGATCTTCTCGGTGGTGCTGCGCAAGAGCTACGGCCTCGGCGCCATCGCCATGACCGGCGGCAGCTATCAGGGCTCCATGTTCTGCGTCTCCTGGCCCACCGGCGAGTTCGGCGGCATGGGGCTGGAGGGCTCGGTCAAGCTCGGCTACCGCAATGAACTGGCCGCCATCGCCGACCCGGCTGAACGCAAGGCGAAGTTCGACGAAATGGTCGCCCAGGCCTACGCCCGCGGCAAGGCGCTCAGCCAGGGCAGCGGCGTACAGCTGGATGATGTCATCGATCCCGCCGAGACGCGCCGCTGGATCATGGGCGGCCTCAAGAGCCTGCCGCCAGTTCCGCCGCGGACGGGCAAGAAGCTGCGGTGGATCGACAGTTGGTAGACGCGAGCCGCAGGTTTCGGCCGCGCCACACCGCATGACGCAAGGTCACGGTTGCCAGTGGCCCCCCAGAGCCTACCGTCTCGCAAACACAATGACTTCAAGGGGAAACGTCTTTGGATCTGGCAGATGAGCGCGCAGTCGGTTCACCCGCAGCGACACCTTCCGATCCACCCCGGCTGAAAATCGGCCTCAAGTTCTTCTACGCCTTCGGGCAGACGGTGGAGTCGGGCTACCTCACGGTCGCGCCCTTCATCTTCTTCTACTACACGGCGGTGCTGGGGCTTTCCGGCAGCATGGTCGGTCTGGCGCTGGCCATCAGCACGGTCATCGACGCCATTCTGGATCCGCTGATCGGCTCCTGGTCAGACAATATCCGCTCCAGGTTCGGGCGACGGCTGCCGATGATGCTGATGGGCGCGCCGCTCATGGCCCTGACGCTCGGCCTGCTGTTCGCGCCGCCTCTGGCCCTGGCGCCCTTCGTCTTGTTCCTCTGGCTGACGGTGATGAAGATGGCGCTGCGAGGGTTCGCCTCCGTGTTCAACCTTCCCTACTTCGCCCTCGGCGCGGAGATGGCCGACGGTTATGTGGAGCGATCCAGTGTCGTCGCCTGGCGCACAGTGGCGGGCATTCTGGTCGGCGTGCTGATCACGATCCTGGCCTATTCCATATTCTTCTCCCGGTCGGGCGGATTGCAGGGACAGGCCAACTATCCGCCGTTCGGCTGGACCATGGCGGCGATGTGTCTGGTCGGCGGCGCGATCTGCTGCCTGGGCATCTGGCGCTTCGCAGCCAGCCTTCCGCAGCCGATAACGGCGAGGCAATCCGTGCTGCGCTCCCTGGGACCGGAGCTCCTCGAGATTTTCCGTAACGCCTCGTTCCGGACGCTCTTTTTCTCGGCCCTGGTGATCTATGTGGGCGTCGGCATGAACGCGACGCTGAACAGCCACGCCTATGTCTTCGCCTGGCGGATTCAGCCGGCGACGATCCAGACGATCACATTCGCCTACCTCTTCGGCCTGCTGATCGGCGTGCCGATCACGCCGCTGCTGCTCCGACGGCTGGAAAAGCGGTCCGCCGTCCTGCTGGGTCTGGCCATGGTCATCGCCACCTGGATCGCTCTGCCCAGCCTGAGGGCTGCAGGCGTGTTGACCCCGACCGGAACGGACGCCCTGCCCTGGCTGGCAGGCAATATCTTCATCGCCGGCGTCGGCACGGGCTTCCTGGCCATCGCCTATCCCTCGATGATGGCCGACGCGGCCGACGAGCATGAGGTGAAGTTCGGCGCCCGTCGCGAGGGGCTCTATTTCGCAGGGCTGGGCTTTGCCGCGAAGTCGGCCGCCGGGATCGGCCAACTTCTGGCCGGTGTCGCCCTGGATATCCTGCGCTTCCCCAAGGAAGCCGGCCGTCAGGTGGGCGCGGTCCTGCCGGAAGACCTGATCCGACACCTGATGATCCTGTGGGGGCCGCTGCCCGCCATCCTGGCCATCGTCTCCGCCGTGATGCTGCTGCCCTACGTGATCACGCGGACACGCCACGAGGACATCGCCGCCGCGCTCAAGATCAAACGCGCCGAGGACGTCAGCGCGGGACGTAGCTCCTGAGCACGTCCTCGATGATGCGCTCCAGCTGCTCCAGGTTCCCGCACTGCTTGGCCACATGGCAGAAGCGCGCATAGCGGTGCATGACGCTGTCGCCCTGGGACCAGTAGCTCTCGGGTTCGGGGTTCAGCCAGATGACGGCACGCGCGCGATCGTGGATCTGGCGCATGATGTCCAGCCGTGGGTCGGCGAAGTTTGAGCGTCCGTCGCCCAGGAAGATCACCGTGGTCCGGCGGTCGATCTTGTCCAGATGCTGCTCGGCGAAATCCTGCAGCGAGCGGCCGTAGTCGGTCTGCTGGAAGCCGATCTGCTGCAGCACCTTGAGGATGGCGGTGTCGACGCCGTGGTCATCCAGGATGTCGTTGACGCTGATCATCCGGCCAGAGAAGGCGAAGGCCTCCATCCGCTCGACCACCTCGTTCAGCGAATAGAGGAAGGTCAGCAGGAACTGGGCCGAGGCGGCCACCGATTTCGACACATCGCAGATCGCCACGATCGACGGCTTGTCGACCTTCTTCACCTTCCAGAGGATCTCGAACGGCACGCCGCCATAACCCATGGAGCGGCGCAGGGTCTTGCGGACGTCCAGATGCCCCTTTCGCGAGGTCCGGCGGCGGCGCGAATACTTGGCCGCCAGCCGCTTGGCCATCTTCTTCACCATCGCCTGCATCAGGACGTAGTCGACAGGATCGACCCCGCCATCGGCGTTCAACTGCTTGCGTAGCAGCCGCTCCTCCCGCAATTCCCGGGCCGAGCCGGCGGCATAGAGGTCGTGTTGCCGGGCCACATAGGTCTGGGCCTGCTCGAACAGGCTGCGGCGGGCCTCGTCCAGGCGATTGGCCAGGCCCTCGCCCTGGCCATCCGGCATACGGCGGGCATTGGCGATGATCCGCTCGATCTCCTCCAGCCCCATCTCTTCCAGCAGCCGCCGCGTCAGGCGCGAGCGCTGGGTGGTGAGGCGGATGTCGGCGACATTGGCGCGGGCCGCGGCGGATTCCATGACCTGCTGGATGGCGGTGGCGTCACCCTGCAGTACGGCCTGAGCCAGGGGCGAGCCCTCGGCCTGTGCCATGTCCTGTTCTGAAGGCTCGCCTTGCTCTGAGTCCTTGCCGCCCGGCGGCAGGGTGACAAGGTCGCGGCTGAAGAAGGTCTCGAACACGCCCTCGAACCGATCCACCTCGTCGGCGGTCTTGGCCAGGGTCACGCAGAGCGCATCCTTGAACAGCTGCCTATCGCCATAACCGGTCACCAGCACCGCACGGCTGGCGTCGATCGCCTCGGCCGGAGAAATCCGGACGTCAGCGGCCCGCAAGGCGCGGAAAAACTGTTCGAGGGTGTGCTGCACTAACGCTCATCCCGGCGGTAGGGTGAGAGCGGGCTCATCGCCGGTGCATCAGTTCCGAGATCTGGGGCTCGATCGCCTCGATGTCCTGCTCGAACTTCAGGATCACGTTCAGCGTGTCGCGCACCATGTCGGGGCTCAGGCTGTCAGCGTGCAGCAGGATCAGCGCGCGGGCCCAGTCGACCGTCTCTGAGATCGACGGCGGCTTGCGCAGGTCGAGCGTGCGAAGGGTCTGGACGAACGCGACAAGCTCCTTCGTCAGGCCCGCCTCGATACCCGGCACCCGCGTCGCGACGATGCGCTCTTCCAGCGACGCCTCGGGCAGCGGGATATGCAGGTGCAGGCAGCGGCGCTTCAAGGCGTCGCCCAGGTCGCGGACGTTGTTGGAGGTCAGGAACACCAGAGGGGGAGTCTTGGCCTTGATCACGCCCAGCTCGGGCACCGACACCTGATAGGCCGACAGCACCTCCAGCAGGAAGGCTTCGAAGGCCTCGTCCGATTTGTCGACCTCGTCGATCAGCAGGACGCAGCCGTCGTCCTCGCGCAGCGCCTTCATCAGCGGGCGGGGCTCAAGGAAGGGCTCGGAGAAGAACAGGTCGCCCATGCCGTGCAGGCGAACCATGGCGGCGTCCATGTCGGGCGCGTCGGCCAGCGCCTCACCCATCCGGTCCTTCAGGATCTGGGTGTAGAGGAGCTGCTTGCCATACTTCCACTCGTACAGCGCCTTGGACTCATCCAGTCCCTCGTAACACTGCATCCGGATCAGCGGCAGGCCGAGCAGGGCCGATGTCGAAAGCGCCAGCTCGGTCTTGCCGACGCCGGCAGAGCCCTCCACCAGGATCGGCTTCTGCAGATTCACCGCCATGTAGAGCGCGGTCGCGATCCGGCGCGACGCGATGTAGCCGACGCCGCCGAGGCCCTCGATCAGGGCGTCCACCGACGCCAACGGATCGGCCGCGCCTGCTGCGCGCGCGGTCGTCATGGAAGTGCTCAAGGGCTCGATCTTTCGAATAGGGCGCGCCGGACGCCAAACAAGCGTTTGGATTGCCGTGCATTCCCTTTGAGATCAAGCTTTACGGCGAATTCACCAAGAGCGCGCAGGCGGGAAGCGCAGGCTTCGGTTCGCGCTCTCTGCGGTCGTCCTCTGTCTCGCGGGCAATTCGCGGGCGGCAGGGCTTGATCTAACGCCTGCAACAGGCGCCGGTCGACCTGTTGCGGACGCGGACGTGACGGTGCGCCCGGATGCTGGCGTGCAGGGCGCGGCAAGACCTTAGGGTCCCTTCCCCTTGACCCACACCTCTGAACCCAAGCTCTATGATTGCGACGAAACTCGTCGTGTGGTTCTCCCGACAAACGGGAACCTGACCCTGGCGTTGACCGGTGTCCTGAAGTCCCCGTGGCTCCGGCGCGGCGGCTACTGAAATGTTCAGCAAGCTCTCAACCCGTTTGACCGTGCTCTACGCCGCGATGTTCGGCGCGGTGCTTCTGATCATTTCGGCAGCGGTCTTCCTGGAGATCTCCAGCGCGGCCCAACGGCCGGTCCGGATGCAACTTGCCGCGACCGGGACAGTGTTTGACCGCGTCTGGACCATGCGTTCGGAACGATTCGCCGAGGGCGCCACGCTATTGTCGCGGGACTTCGGCTTTCGCAAGGCCGCCGCGTCGCGCGACGCGGCGGCGATCGGCTCCGCCGTGGTAAACCTGCGTCGCCGCATGGGAGTTGATCTCGCCTTCATGGTCGATACGGACGGTCGGGTGATCGGCGCAAACCTCCCCGAGGCGGATCGCCAGCGTCTCGTCCGGTCATTCGCGGCGTCCGATGACCCGTCCGGTGTGTTTCTGGTTGGCGGGCAGCCGTTTCAGATGGTGAGTGCGCCGGTGCTGTCGCCGGAACTGATGGGCTGGGTGGTGATTGCTGTCCGGCTGGACGGTCGGGAAATGCGCGCTCTGGAACAGCTGTCAGCCATCCCGCTGACCGCGCGGGTGCTGCTTCGCTCACCAAAGGACGGCCTGTCGGACGCGGTCGGCGCTTCCGGACTGACCCGTACAACCTCGGGCGGATCTATCCACCAGTCCCTGAAGGTCATCGACGTGGCCCTTAGCGTGGGTCTGGCCCCGATCGAGGACGGCGCCGTGGGGCTTGCCATCGAGCGCGCTGTGGTCGGGCTCGATCAGGCCCGCGCCGCGCCGCGCCCTGATCGCGCGCTCCACCATAGATCTGGCCCATAGCCTTGGGCTGAAGGTGGTGGCCGAAGGCATCGAGACCAACGATCAGTTCTCCCTCCTGTCGGCCATGGGATGTGACCAGGCGCAGGGCTATCTGGTGGCCCGGCCCGTGCCGTTAAGGCGTCTTTTCGACTTCCTGAACGAAGATCGTCAGGAGTTGCGCGCTCACGCCTGACTCGTGGAGGGCGATTTGACCGCAGCGCTCCTCACGCGCGCTACGTTCTAGACCTCGAACCGTACCCCCTGCGCCAGCGGCAGGGTGCGACCATAGTTCACGGTGTTGGTGGCGCGGCGCATATAGGCCTTCCAGCTGTCGGAGCCGGCTTCCCGGCCGCCGCCGGTTTCCTTCTCGCCGCCGAACGCCCCGCCGATCTCGGCGCCGGACGGGCCGATGTTGACGTTGGCGATGCCGCAGTCCGATCCACGTTCAGAGAGGAACAGTTCGGCTTCCCGCAGGTCGTTGGTGAAAATCGAGGACGACAGGCCCTGCGGCACGTCGTTCTGGGCGGCGATGACGGCGGCCATATCGGAATATGGCATCACGTACAGGATCGGCGCGAAGGTCTCGCGCTTCACGACATCGGCTTGCCCCGACATCTCTACCAGCGCCGGGCGAACATAGAGCCCGCCGCCGGCGTCGACCCGCTCCCCGCCCGTCACGATCCCTCCGGCGGCGCGGGCGTCGGCCAGCGCCTGCTGCATCAGGTCGAAGGCGGCCTGATCGATCAAAGGGCCGACCAGGGTGTCGGGCGCGCGGGGATCGCCCACCCTGACCGAGGCATAGGCCGCCTTCAGGCGCGGCAGGAAGGCGTCGTACAGGCTCTCGTGTACGAACAGTCGCCGCAGCGTGGTGCAGCGCTGGCCGGCCGTGCCCATGGCGGCGAAGGCGACGCCGCGCAGGGTCAGGTCCAGATCCGCCGACGGCGCCACGATGGCGGCGTTGTTGCCGCCCAGCTCCAGCAGGGCGCGGGCGAACCGGGCGGCCAGGCGCGGCCCCACAGCGCGGCCCATGGCGGTGGACCCGGTCGCCGACACCAGCGGGACCAGAGGATGCTCGACCAGCGCCTCACCCACCTCGCGCCCGCCGATCACAACAGCGGACAGACCCTCTGGCGCGGCGCCGAACCGGGCTGTCGCGCGTTCAAACAGCGCCTGCACGGCCAGCGCCGTCAGCGGGGTCTTCTCCGACGGCTTCCACACACAGGTGTCGCCGCAGACCAGCGCCAGGGCCGAATTCCACGACCAGACCGCCACGGGGAAGTTGAAGGCCGAGATGATCCCCACGACGCCCAGCGGCCGCCAGGTTTCCATCATCCGGTGCTCGGGCCGCTCCGTGGCGATGGTCAGGCCGAACAGCTGCCGCGACAGGCCCACCGCATAATCGCAGATATCGATCATCTCCTGCACCTCGCCCAGCGCCTCGGAGGTGATCTTGCCGGCTTCCAGGGTGACGAGGGCGCCGAGGTCCGCCCTGGCGGCGCGCAGCTCTTCTCCCAACAGGCGAACCAACTCGCCCCGGCGCGGTGCGGGCACGCTGCGCCAGTCGAGCCAGGCGGCGTGGGCGATCTCGACGGCCCGGGCGACGTCCGAAGGCGCGGCGTCATGCACGTGCGCCATCACCTCGCCGGACACGGGAGAGCGAACGGGCCGGGCGCCGCCGGTCCAGAGCGTTTCCTGCACGCCGAGACGGCGGAGAACGGCGGCGGCGTCCGCCGCGACGGAGGTGATCTTCATCTGGACGGTCATGACCTACTCGGCGGCGTCGCGAAAGGGGGTGGCTTGCGGCGCGTAGAAGCGTCCGAAGCGGTTATCCAGGAAGGCCGGCAGGGGAATGTCCTCCTGACGGATGAAGCCCGTCTGCGGCAAGGCGCCGTCGGCCAGCATGTCCAGCACCGCGCAGATGGCGCCGGCGGTTGTGATCTGGATCGCGCTTTTCACCTCACCGCCCACCGACCTGGCGAAGACCTTGTTGACATAGGTCTCCTGCATCAGATGCCCGGCCTTCATGCCCGAGACCGTGACAAACACGATCACCACATCCTGCAGGGTCGCCGGCACCGCGTTCTCGAGGATGTCCTTCAGCACATCGCGGCGATTGCGCAGATTGAGGTCGTTCAGCAGCGCCTTCATGATCGCCGCGTGGCCGGGATAGCGGATGGTCTTGTAGTTGAGGTTGCGGACCTTGCCCTCAAGGGTCTGGCACAGCGTGCCAAGGCCGCCGGAGGTATTGAAGGCTTCATAGGCCACGCCATCCAGTGCGAAGGCCTCGCACTCTTCCAGCGCCGGGGTTTCCCTAAGCACGCCGCCGGTAATGGCCTCGCAGGGTTCGCAGTATTCGTTGATCACGCCGTCGGTCGACCAGGTCATATTGTAGTTCAGGGCGTTGGACGGATACCGGGGCAGGGCGCCGACCCGCAGGCGCACGTCATGCAACTGGTCAAAGTGCTTGATCAGGTCCCAGGCGGCGATCGTGATGAAGCCGGGCGCCAGCCCGCACTGCGGGACAAAGGCGGTGGTCGCGTCGACGGCCAGTTTGCGGACGATGCGGCTGGAGGCTACATCCTCGGTAAGGTCCAGATAGTGGGCGCCCGCCAGCTTCGCCGCCCGGGCCACGACGGTGGTCAGGTGGTAGGGCGCGCAATTGACCACGGCGAAGACGCCCTTCAGCCGCGCGGCCAGGGCATCGGCGCCGGTGATCGCCATGGCCAGGGCAGACACGCCGGGTCGCTCCCGAAATGTCATCAGGGCGTCTTCGGACTGATCGACGATCAGGGCTTCATAGTCCCCGCTCGCCACCAGAAGATCCACGACCGTGGACCCGATCTTCCCGGCTCCGATAATGGCCACTCTGCGCATCGTTCATCCTCCAGACATCCTGCTCCCGAGAGTTTCGGGCTTCAGAGTCGATGACAATTGCACTTTCGGCGAAGTGGTGAGATATTCTCGGCGAAACGAATAGTCATTTCGGCGAAACGACGATGGATGATCTTGACGAGCACCTGCTGGCGCGGTTGCGGGAAAACGCCCGGGCGCCGGTGGCCGAGCTTGCGCGGGCGCTGGGCCTCTCGCGCACCACGATCCAGAGCCGGCTCGCCCGACTGGAACGCAGCGGCGTGATCGCCGGCTATTCGGTTCGGCTGGCCAATGCCTACGGGTCTACGCGCGTCCATGCCTTCATCATGCTGACCGTGGAACCCAAACAGGCCGCCGCCGTCACCGCGGCCCTCAGGCGCATGCCGGGCGTGCGGCGGCTTCAGTCGGTGAGCGGCCCCTTCGACCTGATCGCCACGGTAGAGGCGGCCGATGTCGCCGAGATGGACGCCGCGATCGACGAGATCGGCGCGGTGAAGGGCGTCGAGCGCACCAACTCCTCCATCGTGCTTTCCACCAAGTTCGACCGGTAGGCGCGCATGGCCCGGGTCCTCGCCGTTCACGCCCATCCCGACGATATCGAGATCCTGGCCGGCGGTACGCTGGCGCTGCTGGCAGGCCAGGGTCATGCGGTGACCATCGCCACCGCCACGGCGGGCGAGGGCGGCTCCGCCGTGCACGATCCGGCTCAAACCGGCGCCCTCCGCCAGGCCGAGGCCGCCGCCGCCGCGGCCCTGATCGGCGCCGACTATCTCTGCCTGGGGTTCGCTGACCTGGGCGTCTTCAATGACGATCCCTCGCGCCGCGCGGTAACGGAACTCATTCGCCGCGTCCGCCCCGACCTGGTGATCACCGCCTCGCCCATCGACTATCATCCGGACCATGAGGCCATCAGCCTGCTGGCCCGCGACGCCTGCTTCGCGGCGCCCGTGGCAAATTACCGTACCGGTACGTCACAGGCGCTCGATCACATCCCGGCGCTCTACTTCATGGACTCCATCGGAGGCCGCGACCGTGACGGCGTACGCATCCCCCGCCACTTCACCGTGGACGTGAGCGCGACCTTCGCCGCCAAACAGGCCATGCTGGCCAAGCACCAGAGCCAGGCCGACTGGGTGGCGAAACAGCACGGCATCGTGGACCACCTGGCCGACATGGTCGCCTGGACCCGCCGCGTCGGCCGCAACGCCGGCGTCGAATACGCCGAAGGCTTCCGCCAGTACCGCCACCCGCCCTATCCAAAGACGCCGGTTTTGCAGGAGCTGTTGGGCGCAGTGGTGTTGCCGCAGGAGAGGTGATGGCCTCCATAAGGTAGCGGGCAATCCCGAAGATCATGCATATTCTGTCGGCGCGCAGCGGCGACGGGGGGTTAAGTAAAGTGTTGTCTAATTGGTTTCACGGTTGCCTCAGGTTCGTTGTTGGACTGACCTTGGTCTATGGTTGTCTACGGGGTCATGGCCTGGCTGGGGAGCCTTGATGGCCGTGCCGCAA